>JAUWWQ010000025.1 GCA_030616775.1 Planctomycetota bacterium | reverse complement strand
GGTCGGCAGAACTCACTGAACGTGGGGTTTGTCAACACCGGTTGATGGAGCGCAAACGACTGCGATTCGTCGGGAGATTTCAAGACTTCCGCCCGCTACGAGCTGGGTTTTATGCAACGTGGGGGGTAACTCTCAGACATATCGCAGTAGCCCACCGTGGCGGTGTCCGTGTCTGAGCCTTTTCGAAACGCGTATGAGAGCGTGCCCGGGCCCACATCGCACAGTCCGTAACAGCTCGCCAGAAAAGCGAAGGGCATCTTGCAGTAGCCGCTGATCCAGCTCTCGATTTCCTCTGCCGTTGTATCTACACACCAGTAGCCGTCCTGGCACCCGCTGCAGAACAGCAGGCCGTGAGTGAGATGGCTGTGTCCAATCTCATAGAACACTGCTGTCTCGTTGCTTGAAACATGGCTGATGATCTCGGCATCGGTGGGCCATTGTGCAGTCGCAGTGGGATATCCCATGTACACAAACCAATCCCTGGCGTGCGTGTACCAACTGGTCCATGCCCCGCCGCAGGGCTCGGAGAACTGGGCCCCTGACATTGCGAAGCCGGTGATCTGCGGCGGCGGAACGCCGAAGCCCAAGTGACGACCAGTCACCGCGTCAATGACAGTGACGATTGGCTCGCCGTCCTTAATGCTCCTTACGACCCAGCAGGGATTCTCGGGCGTCGGATCAAGAGGGAATACGTCAGACTTAGGAGATATGATGTACAGCTCGGAAAACTGGACCGCTCCCTCGGCCATGGACTCCGCCTGATCCCTAGGCACTACGGGCACTACCTCCTCTGGCAAGTCGGGGCGCCAATGGGTCCTTTTGTCCAGAAGTTTTTCACTATCCCGATCAAACTGGTACACAATGAAGTCCTTCTCTACGATGGCGCCGTTAAGCGTCCTCTGGTGGGAATAGACCGTTGTGTCCCCGATCTGGACTTTGGTGAATTCCCTTTCGCCCGTCTCGTAGGCTTTGAGGAGATCGTCCCGGCCATCCGCCGAGGCACCCCCGATGATCAGAAGACTAACAAGCAGATAAAAGTGCAGACAGATTTTGCTTTGCCTCATTTTAAGTATCTCCGTCGATATCCGGCGGGATAACCCCTTGGCCCCATTGACAGGCTGTTGGCAGATTGATCATTGCTGCCGCTACCGTGGCAAGATAGCTCAGGCCATAAGTCGCCGCCAGGTTTGTGAGCGAGCTGAGTTCGCACGGGGAGCATCTTTCTCTCCCTTGCGTGTGGAAACGCGTTCCGCACGGCTGCGCTCTGCCGGAATCACCCGGCTGCCTGAGTTTGGAACATCATGTTACCAGACCAGGCGATCGAGTTCAAGTGGGTGGCCAGGACGCCTGATCTTGCTGCTGCAAAGGAGGCGTAGGCGGGTGGGTCCTGTGGACCCACCATTTCGGTTGTTGGATGCAAGAGAAGGTGGGTCGAAACAACCCACCCTACGTCGTTATGGACATCCGGTCGGGCCGGACCAGCCGGGTGGCGGAGGCGTTTGCGCCGCCGGATAGGCGAACCCGCGGAACGCATCCAGGACATAGGTCACGTCTGCAATGTTCACCAGCCAGTCCGGGAAGTTGGGCTCGATGTCTGCCCTGGACTTTAGCACCGCGCCCTCCAAGTTCCTGAACTTGTCCACGCACGCCGTGACATCGGTGGTGACGTTCACGACTCCATCCGGCGGTGTGCACGGAATGACCGCACATGTCCTCACCAGATCGCCCCAAATGCTGGCGGTTATCGTAAACGGCGCCGAGTAACTGTTCTCGACACCGAAGTCGCACTGGCAGCCGATGGCCTCGATCTCGTAAAGGGCGCCGGGAATGATCTCGTCATCGGTCACGTGAAGGGGCCCCACAGCTCCCCAATCCATGCAGTGTGGTGTGCATTGCAGGTTGGCACCCATAAAGTCAAGGAACCCTGGTGTGTGCACAATCTTGCCGGCGTTCTCGCTGACTTGCCGCGGCTCGCCGACCCACATCCTGGTGCCGTCAAGTCCGTCAAACGGCGCCGGTAAATTGGTTAGGGTGACCCTCAAAGCCGTCTGCCACCCCGGATTGGGCGGTACCAGGGAGATATAGCGAATCTTCGGATAGCCTTCCCCCCGTGAGGGCATGATGGGTGGAGAGGCATTGAAGCAAGGATCGCAGGCATCGCCGAGACGGTCGCCGTCGGAGTCTGCCTGATCGGGATTATCGTCCTGCGGGCAGTTGTCGCAGGCATCGACCATGCCGTCGCCGTCGATGTCCGGGCTGCCAACGGGCTTGAGGCCCAGACTATAGGACGGCCCAGCCGCGACGGCAGTGAAACAGGGACTCGCCGTCGGGACGCCGCATTGGTCGTAGGTGTTCGATCCCCATGCCACGATCGACCCATCGGCCTTCAGCCCGAGACTGTGCCGCCCGCCCGCCGCGACGGCAATAAAACCGTTGTTGGGTGCCGGTACATTGCATTAGCGGTGGTCGTTCCGACCCCACGCCACGATGGAGCCGTCGGCCTTGAGACCAAGACTGTGGTAACTGCCCGCCGCCACGGCGGTGAAGTCGTCATTGGGCACCGGGACATTGCATTGCCCGTAGTCGTAGTATCCGCACCCCCACGCCACGATCGAGCCATCGGCCTTCACCCCGAGACTGTGGTACCCGCCCGTCGTCACAGCGACAAATCCGGCATTGGGGATCGGGACGTCGCATTGGCCGTCGCTGTTCCATCCCCACGCCACGATCGAACCGTCAGCCTTGAGGCCCAGACTATGGTGCGCGTGGGCCGCAACGGCGACGAAATCGCTGTTGGGCGCCGGGACGTTGCATTGCCCGTACCCGTTCCATCCCCAAGCCACGATCGAGGCGTCGGCCTTCAGGCCGAGACTGTGGAATAGCCCCACCGCGACGGCGACGAAGTCGGCGTTGGGGGCCGGGACGTCGCATTCGCCGTAGGATTTCTTTCCCCACGCCACGATCGAGCCGTCGTCTTTAAGGCCGAGACTGTGGTACCCGCCAGTCGTCACAGCGACGAACCCGATATTTGGCGCCGGGACGTTGCACTGACTGTAGTAGTTCGATCCCCACGCCACGATTGAGCCGTCGTCCTTCAGGCCGAGACTGTGGTACCCGCCGCTCCCCGCAACCGCCACGAAGTCCGTGTTCGGCCCCGGTACGTTGCATTGGCCGTACATGTTCAATCCCCACGCCACGATCGACCCGTCGGCCTTCAGCCCGAGACTGTGCCCCCCGCCGCCCGCAACGGCGATGAAGTCGCCATTGGGCGCCGGGACGTCGCATTGCCCCTGGATGTTCGATCCCCATGCCACGACCGAGCCGTCGGCCTTCAGACCGAGACTGTGGGACGTGCCCGCCGCGACGGCCACGAAGTCGGCATTCGGCGCCGGGACGTTGCACTGGCCGACGCCGTTGTCTCCCCACGCCACGATCGAGCCGTCAACCTTCAGGCCGAGGCTGTGGTACCAACCCGCCGCTACGGTGATGAAGTCGCCATTGGGCGCCGGGACGTCACATGGCCCGTGGTTGTTCGTTCCCCATGCCACTATCGACCCGTCGGCCTTCAGCCCGAGACTGTGGTACCCGCCCGCAGCGACGGTGATGAAATCGGTATTCGGCACCGGGACGCTGCATTGCCCGTTAACGTTGCTCCCCCACGCCACGATCGACCCGTCGGCCTTCAAAGCCAGACTATGCTCCTTGCCGCCCGCGACTGCGACAAGATCGGTCAGATCCTCCTGGGCGACGACGACCTGAGACCCCCAACCCACGATCGACCCACCTTCGCCATGAGCGAGCTGACTGACGCCGAGCAGGACCATGGCCGGACAGACGAGTGCCATCGTTGCAATGCTTCGGTTCATTGCACACCTCCACTGGAAAAAGAGAAGAAAGCCGACGCTGCGTTTTCCCGCTCGGGACTGCATAAGTAGCCGCCCCCTGCCTATCTGCGAAACTGAATTGACGCCGATTCACCGGACGACCCGATATTCTGCTCTCCGGCCCGGCCGATAACACCAACACGTTACTACATTCGCAGTGCAAATGCAAGCAAAAAATGCCCGTCGCCGCTCAAAATCCAGGGGAAGCACTGCTTCAGGGCGACTATCATCGCTGGACTGAGAATCCCTTCTCGGTCCTCTGGCAGGTGCCGAGAAAGGATTCTCGGCACAGCGTGGGGGGCCCGCTACGTGTTTTCGGAAACCGCTCTACCTCGGCGGTACATCATCGGGGTTGGGTTTGCGGTCTTTGGATCGCGGTTTGGCTTCGATCACAACCTGGCCGAGAGGCGTCGGGGCCGGACCGTAGACATTCTCAAACATCTTGGCGGCTTCCTCGATCCCGATCTTCTCGGGGTCTTCCTTGGGGGGCGCAACCGTGACCCGCTCCGCAGGTGGACCGGCTTTACCCATTCGTTCCAGCCAGAGGGTTTGCGTGGGGAACGCGAACTCGACGCCAATCCTGTCCGCCAATCGCAAGATATCCACGAAAAGGCGGTGCCGCTCGCGAAGTTCCGTCGACCAGTCAGGAACCTCGAAGAACAGATACAGCAGAATATCCAACGACGAGGCGCCGAACTTGTTGAAATACACGTGGTAATAATCCTTTCGCGTATAGGGGTGCAGCCGGATCAGCTCGCGAATACCCTCGCAGAACGCGTCGATCTTTTCAGGAGGTGTGGAGTAGGTGATGGATAGCATGATCTTGGCCCGCCGATACTGCCGGACACCGTAGTTGTCCACCTGGGTGTTGACCATCTTGGAATTGGGAATAGTGATCACAGAGTTGTAAAAGGTGCGCACCCGGGTGGACCTGAAACCGACGCGCTCGACCATGCCTTCAACATCGCCGACTACGATCCAATCCCCGATCCCGAAGGGCCGATCGAACAGCACCGTGATGGAGCCGAAAAAGTTGCCCAGCGTATCCTGGGCGGCAAATGCCAGGGCGATACCACCGATTCCCAACACGCCCAGCACGGCCAAGGGCTTGTAGCCCATCAGATCAAGCACCAGGAGCACCGCGACCAAAACGACGAACATGCGGAGAATCGTGCGCAGCAAGGGTATCAGCACGTCGTCGAAATGGGTGATCTGGACCTCCTTGTTGGCCGCGATGTGTCCGCCCAAAATATCGACGGAGCGATAGCCGACCCATACAGCAGTCACACCCAACACGAGTTTGGTTGCGGGCAGCAAGAACCCCAGCCAACCTTCAGGCAATCCCAGATTCTTGATGGCGTAGAACCAGAAGAGCACGGCCACCGCGACACCAACCGAGTGCACCACTCTTCGTTGGGCCTCGCGATCTATGTCGATCTTTCGTCGAGTGAGCCAGGTGCGCAGTATCACTGCCGCAATCGCTGCGGCCACCGCCTTGACCAACCATCCCAACAGCAGCAGCACCGCAAGTACCACCCACTGCCACCCCTGCAACTGCCAGAACTCCGTGCGTAGCCACTGCGGCATTTGGCGTTGCAGCCACAGGCCAAACGGGAGCTCCTCCTTGATACCGGCCTCCTGGAGTTCCTGAACGATTGGCCGGTCTTCGAACTCTTGATACAGGGCATCGAGTTTGTCGAGGGTCTTGGGTGTAAATCGCCATTCACCTTTCTGCGGCGCGAATTGCCATTCGGTCTCCTCCGCCGGTTCCTCCTCGACTCGTCCGATGACGATGTTCCCCGTCTTGCTGGTGTACCAGACGTATGGTTCCCCGACCGGATCGTCGGGAATCTCGGGAAAGACCACCTCTTCGATCTTGTCCATCACGTTTTTGAGCTTGACCGCAAGATCCTTGCCGCGAACGTTCCACACCCCCGGATCTTTCCCAGTGGGATCGAGGCACTTGAGGGCCTCATCAAAATTGCGCGGGTCGGCGTTCATGGCTTCCAGGAAGGTGATCATGGTCGCCCGGGGAGATCGGCGCCCCGCCGGCACGTCGCTCTCGGTCGGCTTCGCCGATTCCGCTTGCCCTTCGACGGCTTCTTCCAGCGCCGGGATCGACGCAAGGGTCAGCACAGTAAACTGCCACTCTCCCGTCACTCGGTTGCGTGCCAGCCTGATCTCGGGCACAGGGGTGATGCCCTCTTCGACTTTGAGCTGGTGGAAGAGATGATCCGCCCCGTCCTCTTTTTCGGGGACGTCGTCGAGTCTGACGCCTCTCTTGTCAATAATGTCATATAATCTTTGAGCGAGCGAGCGGGCGAGTTTGGTTCGGTCCTCGCCCTCGCCTTCGAGCTGGGACGTGTCCAGACATCTCACTGCGTCGTCTATACGCTCCGGGTGATCGCCGGCTGCGTCCTGGATCGCCACGAGAAACGTACGCATGGCAGCCCGCGGATTACTCAGATCAAGGGTCCGCTTCGGTTGCCCCTCGGGTTCTTCGTCGGCCGGCGCTGTCGCCTGATCCGCAACCGGCCTCTCTTGGTGTCGTTCAACTGTCGGTGGATTGTCCGTAGATGACAGCGCATCTCGAGCAGCAGTGACCCCCGACACTGTAAGCACGAACACAAACAGGAAGTGAATCATAAGACCGTTCCTCGATCACTGGTTTCGGTTCATGGCCGGAGCGATGGTACACCATCGGGCAAGAACGATCCACCGGCCCAGTCCCCCCTTGAAGGGGGGACAACAGGGGTGTGAGCGATACACAATAACGAAGTTCGCTCAAAGGCAGCGAGGATCCACCTGGAAGAGGCCCAAGACCCTATGATCACCGGCCTGGGAGACTGGATGAACCGGTCTTGTCAACGTGATGACACGCGACAAGATGCCCAGACGGCAGGTCGGTGTGTCCTTGGAGCGATGGTGTTACACGGCGACACTCGTCCGTCGCGATGGGGCATCGGGGGTGAAAGGCGCAGCCGTGCGGCGGATCAATCGGGCTGGGCACGTCGCCGGTGACCACGATGTGCTTGGGCCGCCGGTGCGGATCGGGGTTCGGCACTGCCGAGAGCAACGCGATTGTGTATGGGTGTTTCGGCCTCTCGTACAACTCGGCCGCATCGGCGATTTCGACAATCTTTCCCAGGTACATGACAGCAACACGGTCACTGAAATGCTCGACGACGGAAAGATCGTGGGCGATGAACAGATAGGTCAAACCCAGCTCACGCTTGAGATCATTTAGCAGGTTGAGAATCTGAGCCTGGATCGATACATCAAGCGCACTTACCGGCTCGTCGCAGATCACGAACTTCGGATTCAGGGCAATTGCGCGGGCGATGCCAAGGCGTTGTCTCTGACCGCCCGACAATTCGTGCGGATATCGGTCCGCATCGGCAGTGCGAAGTCCTACCCGCTCCAGAAGCGTCGCGACACACTCCCGCCACTTCGGTCCGCGGGCAACGCGGTGCAGCGTCAGAGGCTCTCCGACGATCCGCCCTACGGTCATTCGTGGGTTCAAACTACCTGAGGCGTCCTGAAACACGATTTGCATATTGCGCCGGAGCCGGCGAAGGGTTGTCCGTGACGCCGCCAGTACGTCAGAAGCGTCGAACCAAACGCGCCCGCCGGTCGCGTGAACCAGCCGCAGGATCGTCCTCCCGACCGTCGTCTTCCCGCAGCCGCTCTCGCCTACCAGCCCCAATGTTGTTCCTCCTTCGATGTCGAAGCTTACACCGTCGACGGCGCGGACGTACGCGACAGTGCGGCCCAGCGGGCCGCGACGAACTGGAAAGTAGGTACGAAGATCGCGTACCTTCACCAGCGTCTGTGGTCCACAGGCTTTCAACTCGCTAACCACAGCGGCACCTCCGATGGTACCCGATGGAGTATTCAGTGTGGTGCAATAGGGTTATCCTCCCAGCGTCTTGGCTCGTTGCTCGAAGACTCTGCGCCGCTCGCTGTCGGGTGGCAATGCCCGGATAGCCTGTTCATACAGGGCGGCGGCGGTGGCAAGGTCTCCACGCAAGGCAAGCAGCTCGGCACGACAGGCCAGCACAGACGGTGCCCCAGGTGCCAACGTCGAAGCACGCATTGCCCAGCGCTGCGCCTCGTCTAAATCGTCTCCATGGCGGCGTTCCAAAAGAAGCATGCACAGCTCGACCATAAGCTGGGAATCGTCGGGAGCAAGTTCCAGGCATTTCCGATAGCGCTCGATGGCCTGATCAAGCTCGTTGAGATACACCAACGTTACGGCATACTCCGTCTGCCAGGAGACCCGATCGGCGAATCGGCGTTCCCGCCGCTCCAGGCGGGCCAGGGCTTCGGTTACAAGTCCCAATTCGCGCAGCCTGCGCACCATGGCGATCTCCGCATCAACATCTTCGGGGCTGTCGCCAACTTGCTGCATCAGGCGTTTCAGCTCTTCGTCGGCGTCAACAAGCTGCCGACTCACCTGTAAAAGTGCTGCCGCCGTCGGTGGATGATCGGGCACCTGCATGTCGGCGATTTGCAGATGCCGCAAGGCCGCTTCCACGTTGCCCGCCATGAGATGCGCTTCGCCGAGGGCTCGATGGGCATTGGTCAATCCCAGGTCGATCTCGATCGCTCGGTTCAGCAGTTCAACTCCACGTTCATACTGACCACGGTTGACCAGCCACCGGCCGTACAAATGAAGCGGACCGACGCCGTTGGGCTGATCGCGGTGGGCCGCTGCATACAACGTTCCATTGTCTTGCCACTCCGCATTCCTGTACCAGCAACGCAACATCATGGCCAGTAGAAGTACGCCGAACGCCGCCCGCCAGGTGCGACGATTTACCACAGGATTAATCGCAAACGCCGCCAGAATCACGATCCACACCGACGGCAAGTACCAGATTCGCTCGGCGAAGAACACTTGAATCAGCACCAGCGCGTTGGAAGTGGGTACATAAGTAAGTACCATTGCGGCTGACAGAAACGCGACACTGCGTACGCCCTTTCGCCAGGCCGCCGCCGAAGCGATCACAAGCCCCAGCAGAGCCGAAACACCGATCAGCACATGTGGATCCGTCGGGGCCGTGGCTAGACGGATCGCGTTGATGGAATACTTCACGCTGAGAACCGCGGGCCAGACGGTTTTCGCCCAGTACATCCCCCAGCTCTGAAAGACACCGAGCACATGCTGCCACGACGGCGCATGCACAAGCACGTTCACGCTCTTGGTCAGCGGAGGCTGCTGATAAAGACAGCCTCCAAGGGCGTGGTAACGAAGGATAAGGTAAAAGGCCAAGGGGACCGTAAGGTACACAAGTCGCATAAGTGTGCGCCAAGTCCACCAATGCCGATCGGTGCTCGCTTCTCGGGAGCGGTGATATACAAACCCATCGAACAGCAGCGTCAGCACCACGACACTTATGCCGACTTCCTTCGAGCCCATTGCACCCAGCGCCGCCAGCGCCCCAGCCGCACGCCACCATGCGGTGCGCCAGGGCGTGGTAGCCAACATGGATCGTCGATGAGCCTGAAGAGTAAGTAGGACGCCCATTGTGGCCAGCAAATCGGCCCGGCCGACAATCGACGCGACGACCTCACTGTGGATCGGCAGGACCGCGAAGAGGACGCCCGCCACCAGCGCCGCCGCTTCCGATCCGCCTACGGTCCGGCATAATCGTGCAACCAGAACGCAGATTAGCGCGTGGAGAATCACGTTTACTGCGTGGTGCGGAAAGGGATTGTCACCGCCGATGGTCCTGAGCAGGCGATAGGACGAAAGAGATACCGGACGATAGAGAAGATCACGGTTGGGCGAGGCTTCTTTTGTTTCGGGCCGGTAATCAGTAGTCCAGATCGCACGCCACTGGCCGGGGTCGTTTACCTTCGGGTTGAAGCGGACGATCGGATCGTCATCGTAGCAGAACCCGTTGGGCAGTACGTTGACAAAGCAGACGATCGCGGCCGCCGCAGATACCAGCTCCGGCCGGCTCCACCACGGTCTGCGCGTCCGACCCGGCATGCGTTTGCCTTCGACTGATGTCGCGTCACTCGCCATGATGACCTACACGTGCGGCTTCGACCTGACTGAACCAGACGATAGCGCCCAGCCAGGTCGCCCGACTGTGCGGACGGCGTTACGCCCGACCGGTCCGCAGACGGCATCGTACCGGTATCCGGGACAGAGCCACAAGACCACCTCGATTGGTGCAAGTCGGAGCTGGTATACTTCGATTACGGTGGGCTTAGCCGGCAGGTCATCGCCGAGCGGCCCGACCCGTAATTGTTCAACGAGGGGGTGGACTTGCCGGCACGCCGGCTGGTGGGTGATCGGTATGTCTCCACTGATATTCGATGACCCGGTTCAGCGCTCCGTTTGGCAGGCTGCACTCTGGGCCTGGCAGCGAAAGTGGAGAGCGTCCATAGCGGCCGGTGAGGCACTAATCGGACAAATGTCCGTCTTCCGTGCCCGTCTTGGAGAAGGACGGGACGCCGGCGCGACGGCGCCGTCAGCCTGTGTGCAGTGCCTGATCGGGCGCTAGACTACCATCGGCGCAAGGCGAGCGACGTGGAAGGCAATCATGAATATACCGCCTGATATGCCCAGCGTCGTTATAAACGGGAAAACCACCGGGCCCCTGCGAGGTTCCCGGTCGACGACGGCGACTTCGCCTTCGAAGTAATGCTGGACTTCCGTCGCCAGCCCGAGCAGATGGACGTAGGTGTTCTCCTTTTCGGGCAGTCTTACGGGCAATTGGAAGGTTAGATTGCGAAGCTCTTCACGCGGTACAGCTTGACGGACAACGTCCTCGAACATGACCAGCATTCCATGCTCGCACTCGTCATTGCCGTGCCCAAGGTCAACCACTTTCGCAAGACTGCTTTGGATCTGCGCCACACAAGTGAATTGCTTTTCCTGAGGCTTCATTTCGGCATCTCCCCCCTGATCTGTTATAGGTCTTTCCCGCAGACGAGAGACCTGCTTTCACATAATACGATATATCTGTCGCGGGCGGGCCTGGCCCGATACTTCGTAGATGGAGGGATAAGAGGAAAACGGCGTCCCCACCGTCATCTTCGAGAAGGATGGGGCAGCCACTGGCGGGTTGGATTGCGGTAGAATGAAAGAGCCGCCGGTGGCGGGCAAGGCCTTGCGGCGGCACTTCATATTCGCAGGAGGCACCGTCGGCTACAAGCGCGTGTTAGGATGCTTCGTCCTGTTCAACCCCGGCCTCACGGAGTCTGTCAGCGCGCAGTGCTGCCCACTCTTGCCGTCCTTCGCGCAGAGTCGCCTCTGCGAATTCCACACTACGCTCAAATTCTTGGCGCTCCTCAGACCGATCGTCGGGGTACCTGCCCAGCAACTCCCGCCCGTGGGCCACACTGCGCTCAATTGACTCGACCTGTGGTACCTCGCGGTACGGGTACCAGTGGATGACCGCCTCGATATTCTCACGAAGCTCTGCTCGCTGGGCATCTGTCATCACCTGAGCGGACAGGTGCTCGGCCAAAAAGCGCATGAACTCATCGTGCAAGGCCCAGACCCAGTAAACGTGCACAGCGCCTTGTGCGGGCAGCTCAATGAACCGTGGGTCGAGTAGAGATTCCTGATAATGGAAGACCGCATTGCGATATCGCCGCAGCAGCCTTCGAAGCTCCTTTGGATGGGCCAAGAGGCGATCGATGACAGGATCGGAGAACCCAAGCTTCCTCCAAGCTTCGATAACTACGTGAAGACTCGCGTACCAGTAGCACATCAGGCCGAACCACCGCCATTCGTGTTCCCTCAATGTAGTGGCGTCTGGCGCATCGACTTCCCTGCTCATCTCTGCTTCGAACAGGTTCCTCAGCAGATCTGCCCAGGACAAATAGCGTGCGAATGCCAACGTCTGTTCTACTTGCGTCTGCAAACCGTCGCTCATTGCACTTCCGCCCTAACGTTTCCCCGCTCGGTTGCCTGCCCACCCGGATTGGGGAGACCTACGGCCGACAGGAAGGCTCAGCGTAGGAAGAAGTGGACGTGAAAGCAGCAAACGAAGTAGAGCGCAGGGTGCGCGCACTATGGCCCCCGGGAGCGAATCGAACAGTCCTGCATCGGTTGAGTCGTAATCGCCGTCGAAATCCAGGTCCAGGATTCGGCAAGCGCCTGAGACCGTGCCAGTGCAGGTCGTGCCCGGTGTGCCCTTGTCCGTGGCGTCCACGTCACCGTCACCGTCGCGGTCCCCGTAGCCCGTTTCCTGGTAGACGGTCACTTCACCGTAAGGGGTGAGGACGTAGCGCTCCACGAGGTGGCCGCCCAGGTCGGTCAGGCCGATGACGTTCCAGTTGGCGTCCTGATGGACGTATAGGTCGCCTTTGTCCTTCACCCGGATCATGACCAGCTCGTCGATGTACTGCGTGCCGTGGATGAACTGCTGATGGTACGTGGTCGGACTGTCCCCGACTCGCGTCTCCACGATCTTGTGACCATCATAATAATACCGGGTCACGGCGTCAAAGTCGCCGGAATTTGTAACGCTCTTCTTGATCCGGCGTCCCGTTGCATCGAATTCAGCCGTCTGGAAGGTAACGGCGTCAAATGCCGGGTCTGTTGACCCGACCTACTCGACTGAGCTATTCTTCAGCGGTGGAGGGCCGCATAGGGATTGCAGGGCATACTCCTCCACGCCTCCTTAGCACCGCGCGTTCCAACCACGAGCCAGCCAACCGCATGGGACGCCGCAAATCGCGCCAAGTTGCCGCAGAGCACCGCTTGGGCCATAATCCGTCGCGGCGCGGAGCGAATTGCACTGGATGTCATCGATGTCCGCATGGTTTACCTTATGGCTTGCCTTGGCCGGTATGGCCGGGATTGTCTGGCTTATCCGATATGCCAACATAGGGCGGATTACGCGCCAGCGCCAGATACTCAGCTCGCGTTCCCATCCCGGACCACCACCAGACGCTCCGAAGGTCTCGATCATCGTTGCGGCTAAAGACGAGGAAGACAACATCGAGACCTGCGTGACGGGCCTGCTCGATCAGGACTATCCCGGCTACGAGCTGATCGTCGTCGACGACCGCAGCCACGACCGCACGCCGGTCATCTTGCGCCGACTCGAACGGCAGGCCGGTGGTCGTCTCCGGGTCATCACCGTCAAGGCTCTTCGCAAAGGATGGTTCGGAAAGAGCAACGCGATGCGCGAGGGTGTGGCCGTTGCCGATGGCGAATGGCTTCTGTTCACTGATGCGGACTGCCGGCAGACCTCGCGCCGCACGCTCTCGATGGCCATGCGTGAAGCGGCTGCCCACGAGATCGACTTCCTTTCGGTAACTCCGGTGCTTGAAACGCACACGGTGTGGGAGCGTATTATTCAACCGGTTTGCACACTTGCGCTTATGACCTGGTTTTTGCCTCATCGGGTGAACAAGCCGTGGCGGAAGGCAGCCTACGCCAACGGTGCGTTCATCTTGATGCAGCGGAGCTGCTATGAGGCGATCGGCGGCTATGAACGGGTCCGAAACGAATTGAATGAAGATGTCCAGATGGCCCGATTGGCCAAGCAAATGGGGCTGGGCTTACGCGTGGTGGAGAACGACGATCTGTACCGTACGCGGATGTACGATTCCCTTCCGGCGGCCTGGCGCGGGTGGAGCCGCCTTTTCTACGGCTGCCTGGTGTCGCTGAGGCGCTTGTCAGCCGCTGCCTTGCTGCTGGCACTTCTGTGCATCGTGCCGTGGGTGAGTCTGGTTATCGCACTTGCGGGTCTGCAAGGGTCGCACGTAGGCAGCGCGACGGAGTGGGGCCTGGCCGCTTGTCTGTGGGGTGCGGCGGTTGCGCTCATGCAGTTGGTCATGTGGCGGGTATATGGCATTCTGCGAACGGGACGCGCTTGGTCGTTGACTTACGTCCTCGGTGCGTTCGTAGTTTTTGGGATGCTCATCAACGCCATGTTCAAGGCGGTGGGAGCGAGACCGACCACCTGGCGAGGTACGACTTATCGGGGCCATCAGCTCGAAGGCCAAGACGCCGTCGGATCGCTTTCCGAGCCCGCGGCCGCCAAAGGGATCGAGGAGCCGACCACCCATCCGCTGTTGCAGAAATACGGTGAGAGCCAAACTGAGCCGGATGAGGCGTTCCTTGCCAAGCGCCGGGCGGAGGCGGCCCGTATCCTGGCCACCTCTAGCACCGCCGTGGTAGCCGGCTACGAGATCGTCGAGCAGGTCGAAGCCGTCTTCGTCGATGGCTTCCGCCGACCGGAAGATGCCCTGGAAGGTCTCAAAGCGGCCGCAGCCTTGAAGGGCGCAACCGCGGTTGCCAACGTGCGCCAAAAACGCGACCCTTCAGGCAAGTGCAGCGCCCACGGTGACGCGGTGATCGTTCGTAAGGCAGGCACGCCTCCTGACGGCAAACCGCCCGAGCCGCAACCCCATGCGCCTCCAGGTGATACCAGACCCACGGCAGACGGAGAACCCACGGCAGATTCAGAGCGTATGGCGGAAGTAAAGATTCCACAAAGTACCGGCGACAGGCGTGATCCGAAGGAGAGGAGTGATGCTCCGTAACGTTCCGGCATTCGCACGACATAGTGCCTGACAATGTTGCACGTACCGAGCCACTACGTATTTGCCTGCAGACCACCTATAATAAACGCGACAAAGCGCGCTACTTAGAGGACGGGGCGCTATTTGGAGTTTGGGAGCATTCGTCAATGAAGCATCCACGATTGACGTCGTTGTGCAGCCTGTTGAGTGTGGCCTGCTTGGCTGGGGGCGCGGCGGCCGATGAGGTCCCGGTTGATCTGAGCCTTCGGATCAGGACGCAGGAGGCTATCGACAAGGCCCTTGGCTATCTCGCTGCATCTCAGCAGGCCGACGGTGGGTGGGAGGCGTTCGGGAAGTCGCATCCGGCCATCACCGCTCTGGTCGTCAAGTGTCTGATCCAGGACAAGGACTACGGTGCGAAACATGCGGCCGCCAGGCGCGGGCTCGATTTCACCCTTCGCTATGTTCAGCCAGACGGCGGCATTTACGTGCCCGGCGAGGGCATGCGGAATTATCACACTAGCGTGGCGCTAATGGCCCTGGCTGCAACCAAAGACTCCGCACATGCCGGGGCCATTAAGAAGGCACAGCGATTCCTCAAGAAACTGCAATGGGACGACGGCGAGGGACACGAGGCGTCGAGCACCTTTTTCGGTGGGCAGGGCTATGGGCAGCACAAGCGCCCGGACCTGTCCAACACCCAGCTAATGCTCGAAGCCCTTCAGCAAAGCGGTTTGCCTCCTGACGATCCGGTGTATCAGAAGGCCATGGTGTTCGTGTCGCGGTGCCAGATGCTCGGCACGACCAACGATCAGTCCTTCGCAGGCGGCAGCGAGGACGGTGGATTCGTCTATACACCGGTCAACGGCGGTGAATCCAAGGCGGGCACGCAACTCGTTGACGGAAAGCCGCGCCTGCGCAGCTACGGCTCGATGACCTACGCGGGTTTCAAGAGCATGCTCTATGCCAGGGTGGATCGCAACGATGCGCGAGTGCAACGGGCCATCGAGTGGATACGCCGCCACTACACTCTCGACCACAACCCCAACATGCCGCACGCCCAATCCAAGCAGGGCCTTTACTACTTCTATCACGTGTTTGCCAGGGCCATGCACGCCTGGGGTGAGGAGACCGTCCGCGACGCAGATGGAGTGCCACACGCCTGGCGAGCCGAGCTGTGCGAGAAGCTGATTTCACTCCAGGGCGAGGACGGGAGTTGGATCAACAAAGAGGACCGCTGGTACGAAGGCAATCCTCATCTGGTCACCGCCTACGCAGTGTTAGCGCTCCAAGCGGCGCTCTCTCCGTGACCTTGGGAGATTCACGTGACCGCTTGCGGATGACGGCCCGTTGAGGTACACGGCAGTCTATACTTGGGATCGCTGGGGCGAGCAGGCAGTGAAAGTCTCGTTCGGCGTGGAGACAACTGCCCGGGGTTAACGATGGCACCTGAAGATACACCTACTTCGGACCAACCAGGTTCACGACCGCCGCCCAGTGATCTACCTGCGATCGAGGACGCGTACTCCCCCGACGAATCGCCCGAGCAGGTGGTGGATGAAGATGATCTGCAGCTTCTCGACCCGGCCATACGGGCCCTGGAAGGTGACGACGCGGACGAGGTCGTGGCGACGCCTGCCACTGAGGCGGCGGCACCCGCGGACAGCAACGACACGTCCGACACCGAGGCTATTGTGGCTGAGCCCGAGGCACCCGCCGAAACCGCCGAGGCACCCAAACCACCGAACTGGGCCAATGAGGTGTCGGCACACAAGATCGTCGTGGAGCTCAAACGGGTCGAAGCCGAGGTTCGCAAGCTGCTCGAGGGAAGGGACCCCAAGCGAAAACGTAAGCTCGGCGGTACTCGCCGATGGCTGGAACTCGAAGAGGATCTCCTGTCCTGGCGCTACGGTGGACGAATTGATGAGGCCACCCTCCGACGCTTACGGGACCTGATCACCGTGCGTCACCATCTCTTCCAACGCCTTCGTTTCCTTAGCGGCACGCGCCCCACGTGGAACACATAGTGACTGCGGGCTCAATTCGCACGGTTGGGTCTTATGCACGAGGGTTGATCCCGGCGAGCTGCGCTACTATGATGCGCTGTTGACAAACGGGGTGTGCTCTTAGGTCCTAATACATCGTCCGCCAGACTGACCGTGAGAGGTTCGCTGCCGCGTCAATCAACCGGTGAAGTTGTCTGTCCGGAACGCGCCGGTAACGCTGACCATCGAATAGCTGGGAGGTGGAATGTCGGAGGTCGATCGAATCCGGGTTCTGTACAGCGTTCTGCTGGTTGCAATGGCGGTTGTCCCCCCGGCCCGAGGTGCGGTGCCCGTGGTGGATCCTGGGCGTCGACCTGGGCCCTTGGGCGGACATTCCGACACGCGCATCATCGTGCAGTTCGCTCCCGGTGTTTCTGATGCCCATGTCGCTCGCCCTACTCATGCGGTGGCTGACTCTGACTCTCAACCTGCCGTGAAATCGGCCGCACCAGCCGGAGCGAGCGCTGTCCTAAGGGCGGCGTGGAACCGGTGGGGGGTAGCCGGGATGCGCCGAGCCTACCCGCACGAGTTCGGCAGCCCGGAAGTGGCTGCACGCTACGGCCTGGACCGCACTTTCGTTCTCGAGGTTCCGGCGGGCACAGACACCGCGGCAATGGCCGCAGCCTTCGCAGCCTTGAACGATCAGATCGAGTACGCCGAGGTAGATGCCCTCGGCGGCGTGGCAGAATTCATTCCCGACGACGAACGGTTCTGGCGCCAATACGGATTGCACAACATAGGGGAGACTGGCGGCCTGGTCGACGCGGACATCGACGCCCCCGAAGCGTGGGACATCCATACCGGGGACCCGGGAACCGTGACCGTTGCGATCGTCGACAGCGGTGTGAACAGGCACGTCGAATACCGGGACCGCATGGTCCCGGGCATTAACACGGACGATCCTTCCAATCCCGATCTGACCACCGACGGATGTCCACACGGCACCCATATTGCGGGCATCGTTGCGGCAGAGGGCAACAACGGCGTCTGTGGCGCAGGCGTGACATGGGGAGCCAAGATCATGCCCGTGCGTGTCTTTAACGGATGCTGGGGCTATGAGCTGGCTGCCGCCCAGGGCGTTGTCTGGGCAGTCGATCATGGTGCCGACATCATCAACATGAGCCTGCAGTACCCCACCGGGTCAACCACGTTCCGAAATGCAGTCAACTACGCCCATGACAAAGGTCTGCTAGTCATCGCTGCCGCAGGCAACAATGACTTTTGCGGTGCGGGCGTCGTGTGTGCCCCGGCGCGGTTCACCAACAGCATGGCCGTCAGTGGGACGACCGACGATGACGAGTTCGCCACCCACTCCAACACAACCTACCCGTATTGGAGCAGCAACTACGGTGACGAGATTGATGTCTGCGCACCCGGCGACGCCATTTACTCGACCTTGTGGATCAGTGGCTTCGATAAGATGAATGGAACTTCGATGGCCACCGCATACGTCACCGGTCTGGCAGCCCTGATCAAATCCTACACGCCGGAGCTGACCCACGACGAGATCCGCGCGATTATCACGGAGACGGCGGATGATTTAGGCCCGGAAGGGTGGGACGAGCAGTACGGCTACGGCCGGATCAATGCTTACAGGGCCTTAGTGGTCGCCGGCCCGACGCAGATCATCTCCAGTTCACCGCCGGATGGGGCGATCGACGCCCGTCAGCCCTCGGCACCGGACGGCTCGAGTCCGGCCGGGTGGCAATGGGTTGACCTGACCTTCGGCGGCGAGGTATCCCAGATCGCCGAGTTGGCGATTGAGGATTTTGCGGTAACACAGGAGGGTGGCGTTGCCCTGGCCCCTCCTGTGGTGGCTGTCCTACCGGTTGAAGGCCAAGAGCGGGTAGTCAGGGTGATTCTGGGTTACAAGATCTCGGCGAAGGCCTGGACCATCCTGACGCACGTCGACAGCGGTACTTTCGTTTACCTGGGCTACCTGCCCGGCGACGTCAATGCTGACGGTACCAGCGCCCCGGCCGACATCCTCCGTATCATCGATGCACTCAATGGGATTGTCGAGCTGCCCATCTGGTCGATCGACGTGGACCGCTCCGGTGAAGCGACTCCGGCCGACATCCTGCGCGTAATAGATCTGCTCAACGGCGCGGGCACCTATGAACCTTTCCTGAACGCAACACTCCCGTAATTCCACCCTCATCGCGGAAGCCCCAAAACCACTCTGGTCAAGCAGGTCTGCTTGGTGTAGAAAAGCGGCCTGAAGAGGTTTTGCGGAATGGACCGTCAGACGACTCGCGGCGCGGTCCGGTGCGGTCCAACAAGGAACGTGGATCGCCCCGACCTTTGGAAGGAATGAATCGATGCTGCCTCCCTTTGCTCCTGAACCGTACGTCGACTTCAGCCAGGATGAACCTCGTTCGAAGATGCTCGCCGCCCTGGAGAAGGTCGCCAGCGAACTGGGCCGCAGCTATCCGCTGTGGATTGACGGTCAAGCGGTGACGCCCGGTGCGACTTTCGACTCGGTCAGCCCCGCCGACCCTGATCGCGTTGTGGGCATTATGGCCAAGTCGAATACCGACCTGGCGGACAAGGCCGTCCGTTGCGCGGCTGAGGCGTTCAAAGAGTGGTCCCGCTGGGACCCCGATGCCCGGGCCCGTATTCTCATTAAAGGCGGGCGCATCATGCGCCGGCGGCTGTACGAGCTGGCCGCCTGGCAGTGTTATGAGGAAAGCAAGAGTTGGATCGAAGCCTACGCTGATGTGTGCGAGGCCATCGATTTCCTGGACTTCTACGGCCGGGAAATGATGCGCCTCGCCGGCTCGCATCCGGTAACACCCTTCCCCGGTGAAGAAAACGAGCTTAGATACATTCCGCTCGGTGTCGGTGTGGTGATTCCGCCATGGAACTTTCCCCTGGCGATCTGCGCAGGCATGACCACGGCGGCCCTGGCGGCGGGCAACGCCGTGGTGCTCAAGCCGGCCAGCACCGCACCCGTGGTGGCGGCCAAGCTCGTCGAGATAATGCACCAAGCAGGGCTACCGAAGAACGTCCTCAACTTCCTACCTGGGCCCGGAGGTACGGTCGGCGACGCCCTGGTGTGCCATCCACTGACACGATTCATCTCCTTTACCGGTTCGCGTGAGGTGGGGGTGGGTATTTTTGAAAAAGCCGCCAAGGTCCGGCCGGGGCAGATCTGGCTGAAGCGCACGGTGCTCGAGATGGGCGGTAAGGATTGCATCGTGGTCGACGAGACTGCTGACATCGCCGCCGCGACGGAGGGCGTGGTCGCCTCGGCGTTCGGGTTTCAGGGACAAAAATGCTCGGCGTGCAGCCGGCTCATCGCTCATAAGGACATCTACGACGAGCTTATCGATCGGGTGGTCGCCCGTGCCCGCGAACTGACAATCGGTGACACTGTAACACCGGATAACCTCTTCATGGGTGCGGTCATTGATCAGCCTGCTTACAAGAAAATGAACGAATACATCAAGGTCGGCCAAGCTGAGGGTCGGACCGTCCTCGGCGGGGGAAAGGTCCCGAGCAAGGGTTACTTCGTGCCCCCGACGATCATTGCCGACGTCGCCCCCGACGCGCGAATTGCTCAGGAGGAGATCTTCGGCCCGGTACTCGCGGTGATCAAGTTCAAGGATTTCGACGACGGGCTGGCGATTGCCAACGGAACGGAGTACGGCCTGACCGGCGCCCTTTACTCCAACGACCGCCTGCGGTTGGAGCGGGCCCGTCATGAGTTCCACGTGGGTAACCTCTACTTCAATCGCAAGTGCACCGGGGCCCTGGTCGATGTACAGCCGTTCGGAGGATTCAATATGTCGGGTACCGATTCCAAAGCCGGCGGTCGCGACTATCTACAGCTCTTCATGCAGGCAAAGAGCATTGCGGAACGCTGGTAAGCAACTGAATTGCGAATAGCGAATGTAGCACGGGTTTTCAACCCATAGGTGCACGACGTTTGTCATTGGCTGGCCAATGACTCACCCGCGACGCTCAGGACGCGGGGAAGTCCGCGCAGGCTAAAGCCTGCGGCTCGATGCGGAGACAGACATGCCCGAGATGACGTATGTTGTGCGACTCATTGTCGCCGTACTGCTCGGTGGGCTGATCGGGTTCGAACGTGAGCTGCGCGACAAACCTGCCGGCTTGCGAACCATCATCCTCATCTGTGTGGGGGCGTGCGTCTTTACGATCCTCTCGGAGATGATCGGCGGGCCCGATTGGAATAGTACGCGCATCGCCGCCCAGATCGTGACCGGTATCGGCTTTTTGGGGGCCGGTGCGATTATCCGCGACCGCCAAGCCGTCTTCGGCCTGACAACAGCCGCAACCATCTGGGCTGTCGCTGCCATTGGTATGGCAGTGGGCTTCGGCGAGTTGGCTCTGGCGACGCTCGGTACTCTGGTGATCCTCGTGGCACTTCTGGTCTTCGATTTCATAGAGCATTGGGTCGGCGAGCGGCGCGATATTCAGGATTACAACATAGTCGCACCCAACACGGACGACGCGCTCAACTGCATAGGTGCCATGTTCGCAGATGCCGACTTGAGCATCCGCAAACGCTCCTGCTACGAGGAGGGATCCTCGTTCGTCGTCCAGGTCGTCGCGATGGGCGCCAAGGCCAACCATGAGCGCCTTCGCATTCGCATAGCCCGTTCCGATCAGTACACCCTCCGCCGCTCATAGTATGGCGTTCGCCCGGCGTAGTGACCCGCAGTGTGGTCTTGGAGGACCGACGCGCAGGTGCCACTGGTCCCGATGCGTCTTCGTCCCGGCTCGTTGGGGTACATCGGGATCCGCCAGTGTGGATGGCCAAGCGAGCTGCACGCCGGTAAGCCACGGCCTGGCTTCGCCAGACGGTGCCACCCAGTCGCGCGACGCGCCCTGGCCTCACGGCTGCCGGCTGATAGCTTACACCTGACCGCGACTGTTGACTTGGCCGATGTCGTGGTTAGCATCTGATAGAGGTAAGGCCGAAGAGGCGGTTTCAGGAACTGTGGGGCCAATCGCATAAGAACCTGTGGGGCCGACCTCACAAGAACCTGTGGAACCGACTTTCCAGTCGGTCAGAAGGCCGGCTGGTCAGCTTTCCGGCGTCGGGTTCTTGATCTGCTGTGGGTCTGTTGTCTCCGGGGGCGAATGGATTCGACCGGGCGAGTTGAAGGAGGTGCGGCGTGCCGAGGTTGTCAGGAGGCCTCGTAAAACACCTGACGAAACCACAAATGGCAACTACTCGTATGCCATGGCTGCCTAAAAGTAGGTAGCCCGCTGACCAGGAGATGCCCGCTATCCTGCGAAGCGCCGACTAGTGGGCTAGCCCGTGCGTGATGTCTGACCGCACACGGGCGAAACAAAAGTCGGGCTGGGGAAGGCCAAAGCCTGTCGGCCGGCGTTCACCGACCCGAGATGCAAAAGACCGACTACGCACGTAGAAGCGCTTCCGGAGCCGTCGCGGGACGGGGGTTCGATTCCCCCCGCCTCCAATTCGGGTTAAACGTAAGTCTCTGTCTTGCAAGGACTTACGTCTCTGTAGGCTGGGGGTGCGGCTCCCCCCGCCTGGGGCGCGCTAACCTCCTTTCTGCCATAGACTTACGCCCACACGAAATCGCGTCCCCGGTCAGTCCCCACTGATTCGTGCCTGCCTCGAGCCCGGCGGCTCCTCCCCACGCCTCCGATCTGATCCTGAATCATCACGGTGTCCGTCACAGATGTCTCTCGCGCGACGCCCCACTGCTCCGCCCAGGCCAACGCTTGAACGATCGGGCGCGGAGTTCCTGGCTTGGGAAGCTGTGTATTGCGTCCTCCCTCGCATTGGCCTGCGGCCGACCTTGACTCTGGTTCGGTTCTTGTTAGGCTGGGCGGTAGGCGGCTCGAACGTAATCACCGGTGAAGTCTGAACCATGCTGCTAATGTCCGCAACACCGAGGGCCAAGAACCGACGACGCCTAGCCGCTGCTGCGTGGCGGATGGAAGTTCCGATCAAGTTGGCGATAAGTGCAGGTCAGCTCGAGCTCATATCCTTACCGTGGCGAGAGTACTGGGCACCCTGCCACCCGTTCCTCTCGGCCGATTATCGTCTCATACAAAGGCTGAACCGTCTCAAGGCGGCGTGGCTAGCGATGCATCGCGCATCGCGAACGCGTCGCTCTGTGGCCCAATACGTTTGGCGTTACTTCGGGCTTCTACACCACGTCTGAGCAATCGCAAACCGCGAGCCGTACAGACGTGACCCACGGTACCCAAACACCTGCCAAACAGGCAGTGTGCATGGACCAGCGCTGTCAGATTGGCAGGCAGATCTAGTGGTCACCCGTACCAGATATGCAACTAGTTGTGCTATCCTCCCCGCGCAAACCCTGCGCCAGTAAAGGTTTACAGCATTTCAGTGCGCGAAGTGCCAGCGTGGTATACGAGGTGCTCGCAGTGTCCGTTGAATGCTCGAATGGGCGATTGCCTCTGGTGCTGCCTTGCCGCCAAGTCCACTTGGCCCCTTCGTGACTGCCGGCAAGCATGAGTCGGCGGATTTAGGGCACGGGCGCCGCAGGGCGCAAGTGCGCGCATGGCGCCTTCGTGATTGAGCGCCACTTTTATGACACTGGACGTTCGAGCCGTCAGGGAGGACCCGCAATGAACGATGTACCTGTCCGTTTGACGAATTTCCTGGATTTCGTGTGCAAGACGACGACGCAGAAGCTGACCGTAGTGCGCAAGCAGAGGAAGGAGAACACGGAGGACTACGAGGTCTATGCCGACTTCTACAAGGCCGTCCGCGAGGGCATCGTGGACATGCACAAGAAGGCTCAACCCAAGTCGGCGCTGGACGCGATCCTCGACGGGCTTTCGGACAAACGCAAGCAGCGCGCGTACGCAACGATCATCGCCGGGTACAAACGATTCCTCGGCAGGAAGAAGGTCTGGTGGTTCCATCCACCGAAGGATGATTGGACGCACGCCGGGCTGGCGGTGCGTCTCCACCCGGAGGTGGGCCTCGTCATCAACGGCGAGCGACACGCGATCAAGCTCTACATGCGCGAGAAGCCCAAGCTCAAGAAAGCCAACGCCGACATCATCACGCATCTGATGGATTTCGTCCTCGCGCCGGGAAAGCGCAATCCGCCCCGCTTCTGTGTGTTGGATGTCCGCCACGGCAATTTGTTCACCGCGCCGGATAGCGCCGACGGTTTGATGACAATTGTGCGCGCCGAGGCGGCGTGTTTCGCGGAGATGTACAGGGGTGCATAAGCCCGACACGGAGAATGCAAGATAAGGAACCTGAGATGGCGAAGAAAAAGACAACAAGGAAAAAAGCAAAGCGCAAGGCAGCATCGCAGAGTAACGGTGGGCGGAAGCGCGGTCGAAAGCCGTATCCGGTGATGACTTTTGATGAAGTGCTGCCATTGGCGCAGGGCATCATGGAGCATGCTGCCGGCCATCCCATCAAGCGGCTGACACTGTTGAAAAAGCTCAAGCTTGATTCCGGAACGCTCGCGGCGCGGAATCTGATTACCAACTCGAATAAGTATGGCCTGACGCAGGGCAGCTATGCGGCAGAAGAGATCAAACTGACTGATCTCGGACGCGCGGCTGTTTCGGGAGACGGGTCACACCGCAAATGCGCGGAGGCTCGCTTCAAGCTGGGTATAGAGAGTGTTGAGCAATTCGCCAACTTGTACGAAAGATTCAAAGCGAACAAGCTTCCCGCGCGCGAAGTCATGCGCGATGCGCTCGAAGACTTGCATGAAGGCGACAGGCAACAGTGCGTTGACATCTTCATCAGCAACGCGAAAACCGTCGGACTGCTCAAAACGATTTCCGGCGCGGAACGATTGCTTTCGCTTGAGAAGCTACTCGACGAGCTTCCATCAGCCTCACAGCCCACAGACGAACATGAAGAAGGCGGGGAATCCTCAACCGAAGAGTCGCTCACGACTGATGCAGACTTTGATCGTATTTGCTTTTTCATCGCACCAATAGGGAAGGAAGGCGACGAAGAAAGGAAGCACTCCGATATGCTTCTTTCGTCGTTCGTAGAACGCTCGATCGAGGATCAGAACCTAAGGGTCATCCGTGCGGACAAGATCGACAAAGCTGGAATGATCTCAAAGCAAGTGATCGAATACATCCTACGGAGCGGGCTGGTCGTTGCAGACTTGTCTTTCCAAAACCCGAATGTATTTTACGAGCTAGCACTCCGGCATGTCACGGGCAAGCCGACCGTTCACCTCATTCGGGCGGAAGACAGGATTCCTTTCGATATTGGGAACTTTCGCACTATCAAGATTGACATGGCCTGCAAGTATGACCTTGTGGCACGGATCGACACCTATCGTTCGGAGATTGCCAACCATGTCCGTCAAGCTCTAACCGATGGGGTGTCTAACGACAACCCAATACTGACTTTCTTCCCGGAAGCTCGAATTGGGTCGAGCGCGCAGAACTAGGGACGATGCCAGCAACACAACGGATGCATGGTCATGAATGATTACCAACAGATGCGGCGGCACTTAGAGGCGTTACCGGAGGACGACTTCATTCGCTTCGTTGGCAAGCTCGGCTCGGACATTATCGTCTTGGAGGACGAGGTGTACGAGATTCTGAACGATCCCGAAGACGGTGGGCAACGCCGCCTGCACCCGGCCACATGGCGCGAGAAGATAACCGGGGAGATGCTCGCCTGCCGGGAAGAGCATTTCGCAGAATGGAACCGCATCTGCTGGATAGCGAAGATCGACTCGGATTCGGCCCGTCAGATGGCGCTAGGGATGAAGACACTATGGCTCTCGATTGCCGCGATCGTGATCGCTCTTGTAAGTCTCGTCTGGTAAACCGGACAAGCTTTAAGGAATGCTTAATAGCGAAGCGTCCGCGCGGAGGCTGACAATGGATCGCGTAAGGTGACGAGCCTGGGTAGCCCACCTCATTTCGAGGTATGCGGAGCGATTCGTCGGCAGCAGGCGCGTATTTCGTGACGCGGTTTCCAGGAGAGCGACTGTGGTAGAGGTTGTGCGAAGGCGACGACGATCGGCCTCTTCCCACGCCAATCACCAAACGTGCGGGAGAACCAGTGAATAATGCAGGTTAGGCAACCCGAACCCGACCCGCTGAATACGCCAGCAGCGAAAGACGGCGGCATCTGTGCTATACTATCGCAAATGGTTCCTGCATAGGTGCAATGGACAGAAGCGTTGGGCGAGGTGGCTGGCTGGTGAAGTTGAACCTGAGAGCCAAACGGTTCTTATTCTATGCTCTCTATGCGCTGTTCCTGGTCTTACTCGTAGAGTCGGGTGCCCGGGCATTCTGGAAGGCCCGTGGTGTGCCGTTCTTCACGGCCCACAGGAAAATCTACCGGTCGTTCTACCCAACGGTCTCGTCGCTCGAGCGCAGGCCTCTCGACAAGGACGAAGAGTGTTTCGATGTCTTGATGCTTGGCGGTTCGGTATTGCACACCGAGTACGGTGGTATCGAGCACGTCTTACGGGAGAGGCTGACCCGCACCCGTGGACAATGCGTACGGGTCCATAATACGTCAGCGGCGGCCCACACGTCGCTGGACAGCTATTACAAGTACAAGCACCTCTCCGGTAAGCGCTTCGATCTGGTAATGGTGTACCACGGTGTGAACGAAGTCCGAGCCAACAATTGCAAGCCCTCCGATTTCCAAGAGGACTATTCGCACCTTTCATGGTACAAGCTGATCAACGATTTTGAGCGCAAGGCCGACTCTCGGTGGCTGGTCTTTCCATATACCGTGGAGTTCGTCGTGTTGAAGGTTGCCGGCCGCCTGGGATGGTCGGGCTTCCTTCCCACCCATGAACCCGAGCCTGAGTCACTGGAGTACGGTTGCGACGTCAAGACCAAGGCCTCGTTCCGGCGCAATCTGGAGGGAATTCTCGAGATTGCCTCCGAAAGGAAAGAGCCCGTGCTGTTGATGTCGTTTGCCTTCTATTTGCCGGAGGATTACACCAAAGAGCACTTCGAGAACAGGAAACTCGACTATACGGTGCATACTTTCCCGGTGGAATTGTGGGGTAAACCAGAGTGCGTCGTTGCAGCAATCACGGCCCACAACGAGGTCGCCGCGGAGCTGGCACGGCAGTATCCCGAGGTGATTTTCGTCGATCAAGACAGGTTGATTCCCAAGGACGGGCGACACTTTAATGACCTTTGCCACCTGACAAACGAAGGCTGCGAGCGTTTTGTGGACAACCTCCTTGACGCGATTCCACAATAGGTACAGGCCGCAACGCAACTGTCAGACCAAAAAAAGCTGACCTTTGTCGTCTCTGAACGGTTCGGACGGGTGCCGAAGAGGCTATGGCAATTCGTCAGGTGGGGCGTCCATGACGCGCACGTTGCGCATGTACAGAGGTCGGACCGGGCGGCCGTTTTCGTCGACAGGGGTGGCCATCAGGCGGTCGAGCGTGTCGAATGATTCGTCACCGACCAGCTCGCCAAAAGCGGTATAGCGCCCGTCCCACTCTTTTTGTCGGGTATTACAGATGAAGAACTGACAACTGGCCGAATCGGGATCGTCCTCGAGAAGAGCCATCGCCACGGTGCCTTTTCGCATGGGGTGGCCGCTGAACTCCGCCCGGATACGCTTGCCATTCGGGCGGATCCCGGTCCCGTCGCCGCGAGGACAGCCACCTTGTATAAGATGACCCGGTTCCAAACGATGGAACGTTCTGCCGGTGTAGAAGCCGGAGGACGCCAACTCGATGAAGTTGGCCACGTGCTGCGGGGCAACAGCGTAAAAGAGGCGGAACGTCATTGCCCCCTCGTCGGTGATAATCTCCACCCGTTTCAGCGGAGCAATGGTGAGAAGCACCGTCTCAGTGTTGACCGCACCGCCGTAGGGCTGCCAGGTCACACGGTACTGACCGGCCCCCCGGAGGGCTGGATAATAGTCTCGCAGATTAAGCGTGATGCCAACGGTGCTATGCGGGGCAATGAGCAGAATCGGCGCGTGCGAACTAGCCTTGTAGCCCATGGGCTGCTCCCACCGCCGCCCAACCTCCGTGGTAACTGTCACAGGACTTGCTGAACTCCCACTGAAAACATGCGCCAGCGGAAGACCTGCCTCCGGGGATGGAATCTCGGGCTCCGTACCCGGTACCGTAAGCGTGACTGGTTCGTTGCTGATATTCTCGATGGAGAATCGCACCCAAACGGGCTGACCGGTGGGAACCTGGGGTGAGACCGGTCGCAATTCCGCCCGGATCTCCGGGATGAAGCTTATTGGCTGGCCCCAAACCGGTACCGAGCAGGTAATCAAGGCCGTGGTTGTGCAGATCGCACTTAATCGCATCGACTGTCGACAATCCTACGAAACGCCGTGCCTGTCACCCGTTCGGTGCGCCATTCTCCTGCCCCCTGCCTGGTTGTCCAGCCTCAGGGCAAACAGGGCGCGGGCCAACTGTTGAAGTCCTCCCGGCAGTTTTACCCACCGGGCCTCGCCAAGTTGCAGTCCGAGTGCCCGGAAGGACCGGCTGAATCACGCGGCCGTTGGCTCGGGGCAACCGGGGCCGCCCTCCGTGACGCCGTACCGGTTGCAGGCTGCTCGCACATTCCTGAATCGGTCTTATGTATTTGAAAGCTTGACTCTCGAATCCCTGGAATGACCAGGCATCGCGGGTGGGCTATACTCCACGGGCCATGAATGAACCCTACAAGACTCGCCTGACCGACTACGCCAGTTGCGCCGGCTGAGCAGGCAAGCTCCCCATCGGAGCAACGGCGCAGGTGCTGCGCGGACTACCGAACGTGACGGATCCGAACCTGCTTGTGGGGGTGGACCATTTCGACGACGCCGGCGTCTACAAGCTGGACGCATCCACGGCTGTGGTGACCACGCTCGACTTCTTCCCGCCGCTAGTGGACGACGCCTACACCTTTGGCCGAATCGCCGCAGCCAACAGCCTGTCGGACATATATGCGATGGGTGCCCGTCCGCTCTGCGTCCTGAACATCGTCGGCTTCCCCGACAAGGACCTGCCGGTGGGGCTCCTCGTCGAGATTCTCCGCGGGGGTGCGGAGCGAGTCTTGGCCGCCGGGGCGGTTGTGGCGGGCGGGCACAGCGTCCGCGACAGCGAAATCAAATATGGATTATCCGTAACCGGCCTGGTGCATCCGGATCGCATTCACACCAACGGTGCGGCGAAGGTCGGCGACGTCCTGGTCTTAACAAAGCCGATTGGAACCGGAGTCCTGACCACGGCTGCTAAGGTGGGCAAAATCGGCGAGTCCGATCTGGCCGAGGTAATTGACGTTATGACCGATCTGAACGCCGGGGCTTGCGAGGCCATGCTGGAAGTCGGCGTGCGCGGGGTGACCGATGTCACCGGCTTCGGTCTGGTCGGTCACGCCCACGAAATGGCTGATGCCAGCGGTGTCACCATCGAGATCGAGGCCGCCAGTGTACCTCTGCTGGAGGGTACACTACGACTGGCCGGCGATGGCATTGTAACGCGCATCCATAAGGACAACCTCGAATACCTCGGCGACCGCTTCACCGCGAAGGGTGTCGACGAGACGCTCGTTAAGGTGCTGGCCGACGCCCAGACCTCCGGCGGCCTGCTGATTGCCGTACCGCCGGATCACGCGGAACGGCTTGTTGAACGGTTGAGGAAGCATCGTGCTCGTTGCGCGGCGGTCGTCGGGA
Source organism: Planctomycetota bacterium (assembly GCA_030616775.1). Lineage (GTDB taxonomy): Bacteria > Planctomycetota > Phycisphaerae > UBA1845 > UBA1845. Next base: position 30,389 of record JAUWWQ010000025.1, on the reverse strand, counting down.
GAGTCCGGCCCCGTTCAGCAGAGACGGTCATTCTGGTTTAGCCAATCGCAGGCTCGGCAGCATCTGACCGGTCGTGTGACCGTGCTTTGCTCGAACGTGTGCCGAGTGATATAAGCAAGGTACGACGCGGCCCCGAAGGTCGGGGACTGGGTTGTATCATTCCGCTGCTCGTACGGAGCTGAGTCCGTGATCGCCTGCGTGGAAGCGCTCAACTATCGTTGTCTCCGCTATGTTCGCCAGGAACTTGGCCCGTTCCAGGTTCTCGTGGGACCGAATGCCAGTGGAAAGTCGACGTTCCTGGATGTCATAACCCTTCTGGGTGATTTGCTCTGCAACGGATTGGTCGAGGCCATCCATCAACGTTCGCCTGACCTGCGGACATTGGCTTGGATGGGGCAGAGTGACCGGATCGAGCTGGCTGTCGAGCTGGTGATTCCGGGTGAGCGGAGATCCAAACTTCCGCAGAACGCTTACAAACGAGCGCGCTATGAGGTCGCCATCGGGGAAAATGCGCGTGGGGAGTTGACGATACTCGATGAAACGCTTTGGCTTAAACCGCACAGAGGTCCTAAGCAAACACAGCTAAGCCTATTCCCGGAGTCGGCGCCGCCGCCTGATTCGGTCGTCATCGGGGAAGGCAAACATGCCCCGCTTGGGTGGAAAAAGGTGGTGAGAAAGAAGGCCGAATCGGGCATTGATTATCTCTCTTCAGAGACCACTAAGTGGAATATACCTTTCCGGTTTGGACCTCAGAAGCTTGCGTTGGCGAATCTCCCGGAGGATGAGGAGCGTTTCCCCGTTGCAACCTGGGTGAAACGGGTCCTAATGGACGGTATCCAGCGCTTGGTGCTCAACAGTGAGGCAATGCGCCGACCCGCCGCACCGGGGGGCCCACGCGCATTTCAACCTGACGGATCCAATCTTCCTTGGGCTGTCCATCAATTGCAAAAGGATGCTCCCGAGCGCTTTAAGCGATGGGTTGCACATGTGGCCACGGCGCTTCCGGATCTCCAGGACATTGAGACGATCGAACGCCCTGAGGACCGCCATCGGTATCTTTCCATCCGCTACGCAACGGGGCTTTCTGTTCCATCCTGGACGACGTCCGACGGTACGCTGCGTCTTCTGGCGCTGACGCTCCTTGCCTATCTCGGTGGCGGAGAGCGCGTCTATGTCATTGAAGAACCGGAAAACGGTATACATCCCGCTGCCGTGGAAACAGTCTATCAGTCACTTTCATCGGCTTATGATGTGCAGGTGCTCTGTGCCAGCCATTCGCCGGTCGTGCTCAGCCGCGCGGAGCCGGAGCAGCTATTGTGTTTCACGAAGACGGAGCAGGGCGAGACCGCCGTTATTCGCGGCCATGAGCATCCTGTTCTCCGCGACTGGCAGCGCGGCGCAGATCTCGGCACACTGTTCGCGGCAGGAGTGCTGGGATGAGCGCTGGCGCAAGCCTGCTGGATCTCGTCATCCTGGTTCCAGGCAAGGACGAAGAGGCAACGATGGCCACGCTGCTATCGATGAGACGTCAAAGCCTGAGAATTCGCGAGGTAGCCTATAGGATACTTGTGCACCCCCGTCGCGATCCGGGGTGTTTCCTTGAAGCTGCGGATCTTCTTCAACCTTATCAAGCTAAGGCCGACCACGCCCTCGTACTGTTCGACCACGCGGGCTCGGGACAAGAGAATCGGAGCCCTGAAGATGTAGAAGCCGAGCTGAACAGGCGGCTGGCTAACAGCGGCTGGCACGACCGAGCCGCAGTGGTCGTTATTGTCCCCGAACTGGAAGCGTGGGTCTGGAGTGACTCGCCGGAAGTTGACATTGTGTTGTGCTGGGAGGGGCGCAGTCCGGGTTTGCGCGAATGGCTTCGGTCGCACGACCTTCTTAAGGCAGAGGCTGTCAAACCTTATGACCCCAAGCGCGCTGTAGAGCGTGCCCTGCGCGAGGCGCGTATTCCCAGGTCATCCGCCATTTACGGCCAACTGGCGTCTACTGTCAGCCTTGAGCGCTGCAATGACCCGGGGTTTCTTAAGCTGAAGAGCAGGCTCAGATCGTGGTTTGGTCGCGAGGCGCTCGGATGAGCATCGTGGACGTCGACAGTGTGGTCCGGCTTATCGAGCTGGCCAAGGATGAAGACCTTGGTGCGGGCGATCTGTCGACGGGCCTGATGGCTGATCCTGATGCCCCGGCGTCGTTCCGGCTCATCGCGAAACAGCCGGGCGTTTTCGCAGGACGGGAGATTGCTCCGGCTATTCTGAGGGCTTACGACGCAGCCACTCAAATCAACTGGACCCACTGGGGATGTGACGGGCGGGCGATCCGTGTAGTCCCGGTGACGACGGGGGCCGCTGGTGGGGATATCCAGCTTGCCGCGCAGGTCATCGGCTCCGTTCCGGCGGAGTTGGCGACGATTCGCGGACCACTTGGTGCGATCCTGTCGGCCGAGCGCGTCCTGCTCAATTTTCTTCAGCGCCTCTGCGGTGTCGCCACACTGACAAAGACGTTTGTCGACGCGGTCGCAGGAACCGGTGCGGCCATTTTCGATACCCGCAAGACGACGCCCGGCTGGCGCAAGCTGGAAAAATACGCCGTGCGCTGCGGCGGCGGATGCAATCACCGCGAAGGTCTCTTCGACGCAGTATTGCTTAAGGACAACCACCTGGCCGGCGTAGAGACTCCGCAGCTCGCCGCTATCGTCTTTGAAATGTTGAACCGTCGGGATGCAGCCGGTGCCAAGCCCACGTTCGTCGAGGTCGAAGCGGATACCCTGGCTCAAGTGGAAGAGCTGCTCAAGGTCGTCGGTCTTGATGCGATTCTGCTCGACAACTTCTCGCTCGACGATCTGCGCAAAGCCGTTGCACTTCGGGATGACCTCGGTTTGCGCGGGAAGGTGTCACTGGAAGCCTCCGGTGGTATTACGCTGCAGAACGTCCGGGCCGTCGCCGAAACGGGGGTGGAGCGGATCTCCGTAGGGGCGATCACGCATTCCGCCACGGCGCTCGATCTGTCGATGGAGCGCATCTGATGCTCACCAGCGGGGCGTTCGGGTACATGGCCGACTACGTCCTGTGGTGGGTGCTCTATCTGTCGCTGCTTGTGCACACCTGGTGCTTCTTTCGGTTTTTTCCCAGGAAAAGGTGCCGCAAGAGCGGTCTTGTCATCGGCAACGGGCTTGTCCTGGTGTGCATGCTGGGTGTGGTGGGCCTGGTGGCGGAGAGCTACTTTCGCTTCATCTGCGTCGAGACCGATGCCTTCGGTATGTCACTTCCGGCCCGGCGATGGTTCGCCTTGCATACCAGGTTAAATTCGCTCGGCTGTCGCGACGACGAGTGGACGGTTGACAAACCGGCCGGTGTGCGACGCATCGCCTTTGTGGGTGATTCCTTCTCCTACGGTTGGGGGATCGAGCGCGAGGAGGACCGCTTCCCCGACTTGCTCGAGGCCATGTTCGACCGGGAGTCCCCGGGCAAGGTGGAGGTGATGAACGTCGCCAAGCCCGGTTGGGACACCGGGGCCCAGCTTCAGCCGATCAAGGACATGATCGCGATCTACGGCCTGGATGAGGTCGTGCTGTGCTACATAGCCAATGACATCGAGAAGCTGCTGTCCAGAACGGACGACTTCGACCCCATCCGCCCGCCAACGCCGAAGCTGCTCAATCCGAGCACCTCATGTCTGGTCGATTATTACTACCATAGGATTTGGGTGCCGCGGGTTGACACCGTAAGCGGCTATCACGACTGGCTGGCTGAGGGATTTGCCGACCCCGCTATTTGGAGACAACATCAGCAACAGCTCCATGACATCATCCAGCACTGCCAAGATCGTGGCGTTGCCTTCCACGTCGTGCTGCTGCCGTTTATCCGCACGAGCGGCGAAAAGTTCGAGCCACAGCGGATTTACGCTATGGTGAAGCGATTTTTCGAAGCTAATCAGGTGCCGGTGGTGGATCTACTCCCGACCATCACCGGCCTCGACCCGTCGGACCTGATGGTCAACGGCCACGATGCCCATCCCAACGAACACGCCAACAGGCTCTTCGCCGAGGCCATCTGGCAGACCTTCTACGCCACGCCGGGCTCGTAGGCTTTGACATTGCGTTCCGTTGCGCGAGAGAGCTGGACCGGGCCATCGTGCGGTTCTGTTTCGCTTCGGAGAACGCCGCAGGGGCATTCAATCTTGCTTTTCAGGTCGGCATGGCCGTAGTTCCCAAAAAAGGAGCCAACACTGCACCGAGCCGCGGGCTTCAGCCAGCGCGGCGCAGGCGACCTCACCAAGCCACGATGGGTGGCATGCTCGACGCAGGCGAGCATGGCCCGCCCTCTCGCATGTCCGTGCTTCGCTCGGACGTGCAACCTGCCCGGTGACGGCGGCATGCCCACACGGTACAATTCCGCGAGACACTACCCGGGCGAATCAAAAGAGATGAAATGATGCCCACGCCTGACCACACCGCCATACGCATCATCGATGCCAATTTGAACCGTGCGCGGGAGGCGCTGCGGGTGATGGAGGAGTATGCCCGGTTGGGGCTTGATGATGCGAGTCTTTCGGCTGCGATCAAAGAGATTCGGCACGCGCTGGGGCAGGCGGTTTCGGAGTTTGTGGGGCGCTCAGGACCCGAGGCACCGGGCGAGTCCGCGCGGGCTAAAGCCCGCGGCTCGGGCGGTAAGTCCGCGCGGGCTAAAGCCCGCGGCTCGGGTGATTTCGGAGATTCTCTGCTTCGCGCCCGTGACATCGTGGGTGACGTCGGCTGTGAAGTTGGGACGCCTGCGGAGTATCAACGGGCAGATGCGCTGCACGTGGCTCTGGCAGCCGGGAAGCGGCTGAGCGAGGCCTTGCGGGCCGTTGAGGAATATGGCAAGACGATCGACCCGGGCTTTGCGGCTGCGGTTGAGAAGATCCGTTACCGTGGCTATGAGCTGGAACGGCGGCTCAGCCTGACCGCAACTGCGCCGCAGCGATTCGGCCATGTTCGCCTTTATGTGATCCTGACGGAATCGGCGTGCTGTGGGGAGTGGTTGGCGACGGCGGAGGCCGCGATTCGCGGCGGAGCCGATTGCCTGCAGCTTCGTGAAAAGGATCTGTCGGATCGCGAGCTGCTGGATCGGGCGAAACGGCTGAGCATACTATGCCACGATCATGACACCATGTTCATGGTCAACGACCGGCCGGACATCGCCGCACTTTCCGGTGCGGATGGCGTTCACCTCGGCCAGGATGATCTATCCATCGCGGCCGTCCGGAGAATCGTTCCGTCAACCTTCCTGGTCGGTGTCAGCACGCACGACATAGAGCAGGTGGAAGCTGCCGCAGGCGAGGCACCGGACTACATCGCGGTCGGGCCGATGTTCGCAACAGCCACAAAACCACAGGATCACATCGCCGGCCCGCAGACGCTGGCGGCGGCCCGGAGGCTCACATCGCTACCGCTAGCCGCGATCGGTGGTATCGACGAGCACAACGCCGCCGAGGTCCTCTCCGCAGGGGCGAACTGCCTTTGCGTCTGCACGTCCGTGATTGCTCAGGCGGACACGGTCAAAGCGGCGGCTCGCCTTCGCGCGGTCGTTGATCAGGCTACAGCCGGGCCGACGAGCGGCCAATAACGCCGGCCAACACCGCCTGACCTATAATCCCTGCGGTCATCGTCACCGTTCGTGCTGAGAGCATCGTGGTCCATTTGTTCGCACGGATTTTTGCGAACGGGGGTCGGTCACACCACCGATATGTTGGTGGTGTGTCGCCGAAATGTCCGGTTTGCGCGCAGGGAAAAGTGCGTTACCTATTACTTCACAAGGACTTACGTTTGTCATTCGTTGACTTCGCATTTGTGCGGTCCTACGATTTTACGGCTTATCGGAATGGGGTTCGTCAGGGCCGGTTGAACAGGAGGGGACGGCGTGTCGATGGGTGGATGGGCGCGCCCAGATTAAGTCCCGCGCGTCCATTGGGAAGTCTGGATTAGTTCGGTGTTAACGAAGGACGCTTAGGCTACCGCGTCTGCAAGGAGAGCTGTGGCCATGGCAAGCTCAGAAGAAATCCTATCGGTTGTTGATAAGCATGTGAGCCCGGATCGTTTCCGCGAGCAGCACTGGGAGGGATCGTTCCAGGATTACCTCACGATCGTCATGCAGAACCCTCGCACGGTGCGCAACGCTTTCCAGCGCATCTACGACATGATCATGCACTTCGGGTGCAAGCGCTACACGTGGATGCGCCAAGAGCTGGTCCGCTACCATTTCTTCGACGACCCGATCGACCATGGGGTCGATGCGATCTTCGGGCTCGATCGGGGGCTGATGAATCTTGTCGATTTCTTCAAGTCGGCGGCCCAACAGTATGGCACCGAACGGCGCATCCTGTTGCTGCACGGTCCGGTAGGGTCGTCGAAGAGCACGATCGCCCGCCTGCTCAAGAAAGGATTGGAGTACTATTCCAAGCTGGATGAGGGGGCCCTGTATACGTTCTCGTGGGAGATCCCGGATGCAAACGGCAAGGTTATCTCGCATCCTTGCCCGATGCACGAGGAACCGCTCAAGCTGATCCCCATCGAGGCACGCCGGGACGTGCTTGCCAAGATCAACGAAGACCTCAGCGAGGGGGCCCAGGTGGTCATCGACGGTGCCCTCGATCCGTTCTGTCGCAGGATGTTCGAGGACCTGCTGATCCGTTACGACGGCAACTGGCGTAAGGTCTTGGATCACATCCGCATCCGGCGGCTTATCCTGAGTGAAAAAGACCGGGTCGGCATCGGGACCTTCCAGCCCAAGGACGAGAAGAACCAGGATTCCACCGAGCTGACCGGGGACATCAACTACCGGAAAATAGCCGAATACGGCAGCGACAGCGATCCGCGGGCGTTCAACTTCGACGGTGAGTTGAACATCGCCAACCGCGGTATGATCGAGTTCATCGAGGTGCTCAAGCTGGACGTGGCCTTCCTCTACGATCTGCTCGGTGCCTCACAAGAGCACGTCATCAAGCCGAAGAAGTTCGCCCAAACCCACATCGACGAGGTGATTGTCGGGCACACCAACGAACCGGAGTATAAGAAGCTGCAGTCCAACGAGCTGATGGAGGCCTTCCGGGACCGCACCATCAAAATCGACATCCCCTATAACATCAAACTGGACGACGAGATCGCCATCTACGAGAAGGACTTCAACAAGGAGCGCATCCGGGGCATTCACATCGCGCCGCATACCATTGAGACGGCCGCAATGTGGGCTGTGCTGACCCGCCTCGAGGAGCCTAAAAAGGCCGGTCTGACGCTCACCCAGAAGCTCAAGCTGTACAACGGCAAGAGCATTCCTAATTTCACTGAAGACTCGGTGCGCGAGCTGCGCGATGAGGCCCCGCGCGAGGGTATGGTGGGGATCAGCCCGCGGTACATTCAGGATAAACTCTCCAACTCGCTGGTCTCCGACCAGGCCATCCAGGAAAAGTGCATCAACCCGTTCATGCTCATGAACGAGCTGGAGGCCGGGATGGCCCACCACAGCCTGATCACTGATGAGGAGCTCAAGGCCCGCTATCGCGAATTGCTCGGCATGGTCCGTGAGGAATATGAAGACACCCTCAAGTCGGAGGTCCAGCGGGCTATCAGCGCCGATGAAGATGCCATCGCCCGGCTCTGCTCCAACTACATCGAGAACGTTCGAGCCTATACGCAGCATGAAAAAGTGCGCAACCGTTATACGGGCAAGGACGAGGAGCCGGACGAGCGCCTGATGCGCTCGATCGAAGAGAAAATCGACATTCCCGAAAGCCGCAAAGACGATTTCCGCCAGGAGATCATGAACTACATCGGGGCACTGGCCCTGGACGGCAAGAAGTTCGACTACCACACCAATGCACGTCTTCTCAAGGCGCTCGAACTGAAGCTCTTCGAGGATCAGCGGGACACCATCAAGCTCAAGAACGTGGTCTCCGGCGTCGTCGATGACGAGACACAGGCCAAGATCGATGTGGTCAAGCAGCGCCTGATCAAGTACTTCGGCTACAACGAGACCAGCGCAACCGACGTACTGAACTACGTGGCCAGCATCTTCGCACGAGGCGACACCAAGAAAAAGGAGGAGTAAGGGAAACCTCGAAACGTCGAAGAGTCAAAAGGTCATAATTGGAACAGGGATCCGAGCGGTGATCCAGTGGTCCTGTGCCGTCGATGCTTGCGAAATGTCGATGTTTTGGCGTTGGGACTCTCCGACGTTTTGATTTTTGACGTTTGGATTTTTCGACGTTTTGATGTTTTTTTGTCATGATCTTACAGATCGACAACGACCATCAGCGCTTTCGCAAGATCGTCAAGGGCAGAATCCGGAAGGATCTTCGCAAGTTCCTGACGCGCGGGGAGCTGCTTGGCCGGGAGGGCAAACACTACGTTAGCATCCCCGTTCGCGGGATTGACATCCCTCGCTTTCGCTACGGAGACAACAGCGACTCCGGCGTCGGCAAGGGTGAGGGGAAGGCCGGCGACTCGGTCAGCGGTGAAGGAGGCCTGGGGCCGGGCGGTGAGCAGGAGGGGCACCACATTCTCGAGGTCGATGTCAGTCTGGACGAACTCGCGGAGATTCTAGGTGAAGAGCTGCAACTGCCGCGCATCAAGCCCAAGGGGAAACATCGTATAACAGCGGAACGCGACCGATACAGTGGTATCCGGCAGTCCGGACCGGAATCACTCAGGCATTTCAAACGGACATTCCGTCGGGCACTACGCCGTCAGATCATGTCCGGCCTGTACAATCCGGACGCACCGCGCATCATTTTTGAGCGGCGCGACAAGCTATATCGCAGTTGGAAAACCATCCTCCAGCCGCAATCCAACGCCGTCATCATTTATATGATGGACGTTTCCGGCTCCATGGGCGACGAGCAAAAGGAGCTTGTCCGCTTGGAGGCGTTCTGGATCGATACGTGGTTGCGCAAGAACTACCAGGGGATCGAGAGCCGCTACATTGTACACGACGTACGCGCCGGTGAAGTTGACCGCGAGACCTTCTTCCGCATCCGTGAGGACGGGGGTACACGGATCAGCAGTGCATTTCGTCTGGCCCGTGAGCTGATTGAGAACAGCTACGCTCCATCCGAATGGAACATCTATCTGTTTCACTTCTCCGACGGCGACAACAGCAGCGAATCGGACAGCCGGGAGTGTTGTGCCCTGCTGCGCGAGCATCTGATTCCCTCTTTCAACATGTTCGGCTATTGCCAGGTGGCCAGCGCCTACGGCAGCGGCAACTTCATCAATGTGGTGCACGAACATCTAGGGGACATTGAGGCTGTCGTCACAAGCCGGGTGAATACAAAGGATGACATTTACGACAGCATTAAGACGTTCTTTGCCGCTGGGAGATAAGTGGACGCGGCTTGTGTCGGGGAATCCGTATGGACGGTTCGCTTCCCAAAAAGGTTGTCGAGCAAGCGGAAATCATCGCTGACTACGCGCGTCAGGAGGAGCTTGATTTCTACCCTATCGTTTTTGAAATGCTGACCTTCGAGCAGATGGCGCAGTTCGCGGCCTACGGCGGGTTCCCCCAACGGTATCCGCACTGGCGCTTCGGAATGGAGTACGAACGGCTCCGAAAGCAACACAAGTACGGGCTGGGCAGAATCTATGAGATGGTGATCAACAACGATCCCTGCTACACCTATCTGCTCAGTGACAACATGATGGTCGACCACAAAACTGTGATGGCCCACGTCTTTGCCCACTGCGACTTCTTCAAAAACAACGTATGGTTTAGCAAAACCAACCGCCGGATGATTGACGAGATGGCCAATCACGCCACCAGGGTCCGGCGATACATAGAACGGTACGGGGTCCAACGCGTCGAACGGCTCCTTGACACGTTCTTGTCACTTGAGGATCTGATTGATCCCCATTCCGCGCTCATGCAGCGTGAACCCAAGGCAACCCCACGCCACAAGAAGGAGGACGAGCGCATCGTCGAGGTGACCCGCTTCCCGGCCAAGGGCTATATGGATCGATACATCAATCCGCCTGATATGCTGGCCAGTGATCGAGCTGCACGCCGGCAGGAAGCGGAGCGAGCCAAGGAACGCTTCCCTGAGAAACAGGTGCGCGACGTGCTTTTGTTTCTGTTGCAGCACGCCACCCTGGAAGACTGGGAGGCGGACATCCTTTCCATAATACGCGAGGAAGCATATTACTTCGCACCACAGGCCCACACCAAGATCATGAACGAGGGATGGGCCAGCTACTGGCACTCCGTAATCATGACCCGTTACGCCCTGAGGGACGATGAGTTGATCGACTATTGCGAGCACAACGCCGGGACCTTGGCCACCTCGCCCGGCCGCCTGAATCCCTACAAGCTGGGTGTGGAGCTGTTGCGCGACATCGAAAGGCGCTGGAACACCGGACGGTACGGCCCGGAGTATGATGCCTGCGACGATATGGCCCGTCGGCGCGAATGGGGTAAGGAGGAAGAGCCCAAGGGACCTGTTGTTGGCCAGGGATCGCCCGGGCGCCAGAGAATCTTCGAGGTTCGCGCACTGTACAATGACGTGACCTTTCTCGACGAATTCCTCACCCCGGAGTTTGTGGACGATCAGAAGCTCTATCACTACCGCTACGACCCGAGCAGCGGGCGAATCGTGGTGGTGAACCGTGATTTCAACAAAATCAAAGAACAGATCCTGTTCATGCTCACCAACCTGAGCAAGCCCTATATCTACGTGATGGACGGGAACTATCGCAACCGCGGCGAGCTGTACCTGGCCCATCGGCATACCGGCGCCGACATCGACATTAAATACGCTGTGGAGACCCTCAAGCGGTTGCACAAGATTTGGAAGCGCCCGGTGCATCTCAATGGGCGCATCGACGACGAGCCGATCCTGTTTACATTCGACGGTGAGCAGTCCACCCAGCAGCACGTCGACGAGCGCATCGACAAGCCGGCCAACGCGTTCTGAGCGGCTGGCCTCGCAGGCCGGGTCACCGCACCTCCATCAAAGAGGGGAATAGCGATCGTGGGCGACAACTGGGTGTCAGCCGCTTCCTCGGTCTGCCGCGTCGGATCGTTCAGGGCTCGGGAGTGAACGCCGCAGAGCCGTTCAAGAGGCTCTGTCGGGCTTGAGCCACCGCATTCTTGAAGGCTCCATGATAACGGAGCAACAGAACTACGGACCAGATTCCGAAAACGAGCGAGCCCAGGCCCCCGAGGCACATAAAAGGGCCCATAATAGACCCGGCAGTGGTACCGGGGACGGGGGCCGGGCCAGTTCCGGCCCCGCCGACGGCCGCCAAACCACCTATTGCAAGGATGGTGACAACGCCTCCCAGTAGGAATACGCCAGAGGCGCCAACGTAACCCCACATTACGACCGTAGTCTGTCTGGCCAGCTTCTCGTCGGGGATGCGCATGGCAAGACGCCGAAGGTATATGAACTGTCCGATGTACGCGACAAGACCGATCAATGCCAGAACACGTCCAGCAACCAGCACTGTGGTGCCTAGGCCGCCGGTCTGTGCGGCCTGCTGAGCTGCCCAACCCAGGAGGTTGACCACCGCACACCACCGAACGACTTTCCGGAGCGTCACCGGGTCTTCGTCAAAGGCGATGGCGGGTTCCGGCGTGGTGATCAGGAACATCGCCCATAGGGCCAAGACGCCTGCAAGCATGAATACGATACTCACAACAACCTGCGGCAGTCCGACCGTCATAAAAAGGCCAGCGGCAACTCCAAGCACCACTCCTACTATGAGGATATTCCACAACATCAGCTCGGCACCCAGGCGAAGCTTATCCAGCCACTCCGGGTCAGCGTATCGAAGCAGGTTCCCGTGGATTGATCGGGCAATGAGAGTTGCGCATTCAGGGCACAACTTGTCGAGCGTCAAGCCGCGCAGGTTATAGCCGCACCGGGTACATTTCAGGTCTTCCGTTAGAGGCTGTCCAGGCGGAGGTACCCTGACCTGGATGTCACCCGTAACGTTCATTATTCTTGTACGGTATTACTGCACCCTCCGGGAGCCGGCGTGAGATTTCCTGTCCCCGCGTGGAACTGATCGGTTCGCTGCGCAGTTGCCGACTGTGTTCCTTATCCCGGTGACAGGACGGCTTCGCCGATCGCGCGTCTAGATCAAACGTTGGGCATCAGTCCTGGGCCTGTAAAACCCACCCTTGGGCCCGGCCCTCGGGACGAACCGATCGTGATTCTCAAGCCGGATCGGGTCCTACTCCTCCTTTGACGGGGAGTCCTCTTCCGGCAGCAACCACAGATGCACCAGGTAGGCGAAGATGATACCGCTGATGATTGAGCCGCCGTAATCGGCTGATGTCATCTTGTATTCAGTCACGCGAACGATCACCGCCCAAGCGACCACGATCAGGACAGCCACTACAACCAGGACCTTCCAGAAGACACGGCCTGCAAATGGGAGTTTGCCTCTCATACGACCAGCATACGCGATCGCCCGCACGCCCACAAGCGATCCGCGCGGTGTATGACCGTTTATGCGTCCGGGTGGCATACAACGCCGTGAACTTGACGCCGAAACTCACACGGCTCCACATGGTTTCCAGCACGGGGACGCGGATGTCCCCATTTTGGAACCGCGCGCCTTTGCAGGCGCGATAGCATGCTGTAAGTCCTTGCAAATGCAATGCTTGTGGGAGCTCACTGGCTTCTTGAGTTCACGGCGTTGGGTGGCATGAGCAAGGACCGCCCCCCATAAAACCTCCCACCAGTCGAGCATCCATCCGGAGCGACCCTTGCCCATGGGCAGCGCAAAGCCGACATCTGCACGGGCAAGCTCCCTCTTCATGTCCGCTTGCCGGATTCCTCGTAGGCATTTCCGGGCTGCCGCCGCCAGCGTAGTGCTGCACCGCTTGCCCATGCCACACGCCGCAGGCGGCAGCACGATGAAGACTGCGCTGCGTGTCGCGATCATCATTTCCATGTGTGTAATCTTGTACGATTGATCATCCGACACGTGGATTCCCAATCCAGTAAGCAGGCGATGTCTCTGGAGCACAACGATCTTTTCGGGACTGACCTCCAGAGGTTATAGCCACTGAGCCAGCCCGGTCGATCTCATCCTCGCGCCTCTGGGGCCGGAGCGAATTCAACGTGATGCTGATCGACAACACCACCACCGCTGCGATCGCCAGCCGGTGTGGGGCTCTTCAAAGACGCGCTAATCGTAGGGCAATCAGTCTACAGATAAGGGTGCGAAACGCGCTCTATTTGATGCCCTGCACGCCAGCGCGTGAAGGTGGGCGTGGTGCTGATCGGCTGTCACAGGGCCTGCAACGTCTACCGCAAACGCCACCGACAGGCCCATCGGGATCACAACGTCCTCCTTTTTTGGCGCCCAATGATGAATGAGAACCATAACCCAGCCCAACAACCCTGTAGGTTTACTCCTGACCGGGACACGAACACTAGCCATAGTGTGTAGCGAACCGCAACCTCCAATCGGGCGCTCTAGCGGACGCCAGTTAGCCTGACAAGAGCGGTTTCAACGGCCCGCACGCCAATCGCAAGACAAACCAGCCATAAAGGTCCTTAACTTCACGGTTGCCGTTTCAGTCGAGCCGCAAGCGTTGGCCCTCTTGCACGATTTCAGGGAACTGTGGATAATACCAGCGGCTGGGCCGGCCGGGTTGGCTGATTGGCACGGCAAGCCATGCTCGATCCGGCGCAGGATGGGGTTTTAATGCGCCGTGGAGGCGCCGAGAGCGGCGATTTGTGGAATTGACCGCACAGCGGTGGGGCATCTTCCTCACCCAAGCTGCAAACGCCAGCCTGGACTTGACTGCGCGTTCGGCCGGCGTCACGATAGGACGGGGCAAGGATCCGGCCCAGCGGTGGAACGTGCGATAAGATGGCACCGGGATTGCTGCTGTGTTGGAGGCAGTGGATGCGTTGTGCTAAGGCTGCTGTCCACGGCTTGTTTGTTATCGGGCATCGGGCATAGCGGTCGGATTGGAGGGCGTTTCCGTCCGCGACTTTCCGGTTAAGTGAAACGGGAGTTTTTTGCGATTGAGAACCGGTACACCTGGTTCCATAATGATATAGCGAGGCCAGCGGTAACCCAGCTCTTCAATCATCCTCTCTCCGGCCCGAACAACGAAGAGCGCTGCTGGTCTCGCTTTCTGTTGTTGATTGCTAGTCCGGCAGCCTGAAGGCTTGTCTGAGTTCTTTCAAATCGACCCTGGAGCCGAAGCCAAATGAAGGTCGCGCTCGCTCAGGTCAATCCGACCGTGGGAGAGATTGAAGGCAACGCCGCGCGCGTCTTGGACCACATCGAGCAAGCCCGGTCAGCCGGCGCGCAACTGATCGTGTTTCCCGAACTGGTAGTATTCGGCTATCCGCCCAAGGACTTGGTGCTTCGGAAGGACCTGGTACGCAAGAACGTCGCCGCTGTCGAACGCATCGCCTCGAAATGCACCCCCATAACGGCTGTGGTCGGATATATCCAGCCGGATCCAAGCGGGGAAGGCAAAGGCAACTTCAACGCAGCGGCTGTGTGCGCAGACGGCGTAATCCAGGCAACTTATGCCAAGATGCTGCTCCCCACATATGACGTGTTCGACGAGACGCGTTACTTTAACGCCGGCACGGAGGTGCAAACGTTTTTGCTTGCGACAGGTAAGGATCAGGTTTGCGCCGGGCTGACGATCTGCGAGGATCTCTGGAATGACCGACAGTTTGAAGGACGTCGGGTCTACGGGATTGATCCGGTCGAGCGCAACGTCGCCGCCGGAGCCGACCTGCTGATCAATCTCTCCGCATCTCCCTATCGAGCCGGGGTCCAACAGGAGCGCGAGCCCCTCTTCGCCGCCCAGATCCGAGCCCGCGGCGTGACTCTGGTCTACGTCAATCAGGTCGGTGGCAATGACGATCTGATCTTTGACGGTGCAAGTCTCGTGCTTGGTGCCAAGGGCGAAGTCCTCGCCCGGGCCAAAGCCTTCGCCGAGGATCTTGTGATTGTTGACCTTGCCAAGCCTCGCGGAGCCCGTGTCGAAACCTATCCCGATCGTGTCGGTAGCATTCGAGAGGCCCTGGTGCTCGGGATGCGGGATTACATTCGAAAATGCGGCTTCGAGAAGGTGGTGATTGGGTTATCAGGAGGTATAGACTCCGCGGTAACCGCTGCTCTGGCGGTCGAAGCCGTCGGGCCTGAGCGCGTCCAGGGCGTCGCGATGCCGTCACGGTTCAGCAGTAGCCACAGCGTCGAAGACGCGCGACAGCTTGCAGAGGATCTGGGAATCGACTTCATGATCGTCCCAATCGAGGGCGTGCACCGTGCGATGGAGGAGGCAGTCACACCGCACTTCCCAGTGGCTACCCGGGACACGTTCACCACCACGGAGGAGAATATTCAGGCACGAATCCGTGGCAACATATTGATGGCCCTGTCGAACAAGTTGGGATTACTGTTGGTGACCACCGGCAATAAGAGCGAGCTCGCGGTAGGCTACTGCACCTTATACGGAGACATGTGTGGCGGGCTGGCCGTCTTGAGTGACGTGCCCAAGACAGTCGTGTATGAGCTGGCGCGGCACATCAATGAATCAGCCGGATACCCCCGAATACCCCAGCGCACCATCGCGAAAGTACCTTCGGCCGAGCTGCGCGAGAATCAAACCGATCAAGATACGCTGCCACCCTATGACATCCTGGACGCGATCCTGGAACGCTACGTGGAGCGCGAACAGGCCGTCGATGATATTGTCGGCGAGGGGTTTGACCGCAAGATCGTGGAGCAGGTGGCCCGTATGGTTGATCGGAGCGAGTATAAGCGTAAGCAGGCCCCGGTGGGCTTGAAGGTCACCAGCCGGGCGTTTGGGACCGGGCGACGGATGCCCATTGCCGCCCGCCACCGGTAGCCATGATTTGGATACGCGATGTGACACGGATTCCTGCCAACGCTGGACCGAGAATCCCTTCTCGGTCCTCTGGCACCTGAGATTCCGATGGCTCTGAAGACAGGCCGGAGTGCATTCCATACAAGATCGGCGTGATGGCAGCGGGCATCTGAAGCGGCGATATCCACCCCGCCTCGTCGGCCGTCGCACAGGGCCGATCGTACACCCTTAACATCCCGACCGCACTTGATTATTACGCCTCCTGTCTGTTGCTCTGACCTCGACGAGGCCCCGATATGGTCAGATGTTGCCTTGTGCGACACGGCGGGCGACGAGAGGGTCCATCGCAAAGCCGCTGGGCGATTCGAGCTGTTGCAGCAACACCCTCATCGTGTTAAGCCATTGAAGGGCAATCCCCGGCGCCGGTAGCTCAGCGGATAGAGCACCGGATTTCTAATCCGGTGGCCGTAGGTTCGATTCCTACCCGGCGCGGTGAAAACAGTGTTATTATCGCACCTTTACCATTCGGTAGGCATTCGGTCGGCGCGAGGCTGGCAGTTCATCCAGCCGATAGCCGCCACACGGCGTCCCGCAGGTCGTCCTCGCTCACCTTGTCGTAGTGCTTCAACGTCGTAGACGGATTGGCGTGACCGCTAGAGCAATCTCCGCTTTTGTGTGGCGGTTGTAGCACCGTCCCTGATATACTTTCCGACGTTAGTCATAGACGAGCGGCGCGGTTCGAAGGTAGTAAGCGACGTTCGGCTATGAGTAACTCGGCGGCGCGAGTGCAGCCGGTCGAGGTTGCCATAGAGCGAATCCTCACCCAAAAGCCCGAAATCGATCCCCATCAGGTCGTCCAGAGCGGTGCGGCGGATCCGGTCGGGCATGGCCAGCTCACTCGACGGACGCACCAGCCGGCTCATGGTCATCACACAGGTCAGCGCCCCAACCCGCCCCGTCATCCCTGCCTCCGACAGAATGTCATCCAGCCCCAACGGCTTCCAGAACTGATACCCCACATGGACCGACCCGGCTTCCCGGTGTCGTTCCGTAGTCACCTCGTCCGTATGAACGGTACGAGATCCCCGGGCCTGTTCCTATGACAGGCTTCTTCTCCTCTTCTTTCCTTTGGCGGCCTTTTTCTACCGGCGTGGTGAGAAATTGCGGCTAGAGTCGCTCGCCTGCGCAGCGCACAGCGCGCGACGGGTTTTGGTCAATGTCAACACAAGAGAAAACCGTCATAAGCTTTACACCTACAACGGTTTATCACATCGAGGCCGACGGGACTCGAACCCGCAACATCCGGATCGACAGTCCGGTACTCTATCCAATTGAGCTACGGCCCCTGGGCACGTACTACTTCCTACCGCCCACCCGGAGCTGGGCGTTGTAACGACCGCGTGCTCCTTAGGACGTCACGCCAACTCCTAGTGCTACGTCACGCGTGAACTCGCGGGTGGCGTGGGCAGGCGTCAGCTTGCCCGTGCAGACTGCGGCACGGGCAAACAAGTTTGCCCATGCCACTCATTCAAAAGCCCGCAGATTCGGACCTGACGGCGCACTAGATTCCTATCAGAAGGACCTGCTCGCGTCAAGATGACGCAGCCGGAGGGGAGGCCGCTGGAGGGCGGGGCTGACCCAATGGGTCATCGGCAACACCCACCTTTGTGCTTGCACGCAGTGAGAGAGGGTCCGGCGGGACTTGAGGCCTGCCGGTGAGACCCACACCTGGATCAGGGCGCTTTATCACCCGGTGAAGCCAGCGGCGGAAGAGCACTCCGGGCCACCAACTGATCGAGCACCCATTCATCCTGGGGGTTGAGGCGGTACGCTATCTGAAGGTGATGAATGGCCGCCTGCTCGTTTTTATGACGCAGCAGAAACTTGGCGAAGGCCACGTGGGCCTCGGGGTAGTCGGGCTCCATCGCGACGGCCTGCCGATGGCGCAGCAAGGCACCGTCCACGTCGCCACGTTCCTCGAGTTCACCGGCAAGGAAGATGTACTGCTTGGCGGAGGGTCCGACGAACTTGGCCACCCACTCAGCGTGCTCGAGCGCCTCGTCGAACTGCCCTTTAAGCTCCAAGGCGACGTTTTTGCCCTCGATCGAGGCCTGATGGCCTGGAAATACTTCAAGCGCCCGGGAATAGTACGCAGTGGCATCATCCAGCTCGCGCATCGCCGCGGCGTGGTTCATCTGCTCGAACTTTTGGCGGGCCAACATGACGCTGCAAGCCCCCAGATCGTGAAGATTCTCGATGCGCCGCGGTCTGGCTTGCTCTGCGTCAAGGAAGAATCTGCGGGCCGGGCCATACATACCGTGCAGCATGGCCACCTGCCCATCTCGACGCAGCTCACGATAACCAGGGCCGCATCCGGGCAGAAGGACTGACACCACCAGCACGGCTGCAAGAACGACATTGAAAACGGATCGGACCCTTCTTTGCAGGTCGTTCATGGTTGTAACCTCGTTAGCGTTCATAAGACGATACAACACCCCCGCGCGGAGCTAGTCTGCCGCTGTTCAACGTTTTTCGTTATTCTGCGTTGCGGACAAGCCGGCGTTAGCTCCCCGGGCTTGGCCACGCTACTAGGCGGAGCGTTACGTCCCATGCCCAGCAGGTTCGTCATTCTACATCACCAGGCTGATGATGGCGAGCACTGGGACCTGATGCTGGAGCGGGGCGAGGTTCTGCTGACTTGGCAGCTCGTGCTCGAGCCGGTCGACCGGTCCTGCCTGCCCATTCCCGCGAAGCGGATCGGCGACCATCGCAAGGCCTATTTGACCTACGAGGGGCCCCTCAGCGGCAACCGCGGCCACGTCCGCCGTGTCGACGCCGGCACGGTGGATATTCTCGAAATCACAGCTACGCGGTGCATCTTCGTGTTGCGCGGTGGCCGCCTGTCGGGACGGTTCGAGCTTCGGGCCGACAACGAGGAGTGGTTCTTCGACTTGTCACAGTCGCGGTAGGGCTGCGGTAGTGCGTGGGCAGTGGGCGATGACGTCTACAAGCCTGACGTAGGTACGAACCAGCCCCGCAGAGACCGGCCCGGCGGCGTTTGCATTCATGTTTAGCACGGACTGCCCGAGCGCAGGTGACGCAACCAGCACAATCACAACCGTGTTCAGGCCGGCCGGAGCTAGCCTACCCCGAGCTGCGTGAAATCCCACCAGGCTAGGCTTTCTACCCACGATCCGTTTGAATCGGCACGCAATTCGCCAAGGACTCGCGCAGACGCAATGCGAGGTCTTTACGCGATGTTTACGGGCAAACGATCTGTCAAACGGTCTGGATACGTCACTCTCGACCACCGGGAGCGCCCACGCTGCTCGTCGCCGATCGACTCATGGGTACCAGTGTTGCTGAGGGAGTAAGTCAATCGTTCATCAACAACGGTACGCGCGCAAATGGCATGGAAACGCCATATCTTAACGCGGATCGAGTGGCAACAATATTTACAGATGCAAGGATTCCAATACGTCGCTTATCGGCTAGCGCGGGATTCGGTGTGAGCGGCCGGGTGCACGACGGCTATTGACCCTCCATCGTGTCTGACCCGGCGCCCAATAGACGCGAGCAGACCGTTGCTGCCGCATCAAGCAACTGCGGCCGGGCGCAAGAAGGGAGGTGTCGGCGTAGAAGTGAGTACCCTACGCACACACGTTGGCCGGGAATGGCTGAACGGCATGACTAACTCTAAGGTCCGGTGGCTCGAGAGATCATTCGCCCACCTGGGCCCTCGACAGGTTGCCTTTGTGTATGAGACTCCGACTCGCGCGCGTATTGAGCAGCGTTGGTCAGCCGATCAACTCAATCTATTGGAGGGCCTTTTCGAAAAATGGCGGAGCCATAATATGGCCGCAAGATTCGCGATCATCGGGATCGTCATCAGCCTGTTCGATTCCCCGCTCTTAGCCGGAACATACGCCGAGGCGTTTTGTTCTGTACCCTTTGACGCAGGATTGTCCGGTTGTGGCTTCCTGACTGCCCCCAGGGCCGTACCGGGCTCGCTCTGCATGCGAAAGTCCAGGAAGAATACTCAGTAGCCGAGATGAAGCACCAAGATACAAAAGAATACTCCAAGTTGCAGATATCTAACGAAGCGATACTCACCCACTTCCGGGAGAGGGCCACCCCCGGGGGCGGACAGCAAGTCCACGATCCCGTGTACCATCTCATGCGATTAATCCTCGAACACCGCGATTTCCACAGCCTCGAGTCGCTCATCGAGTACTGCAGGAACCACGACAATCTTCGCCCTTGGCGCCTGCACGAGGCGGATCGGGTCATACTGTCGGCCGAACTCGTCGATGGTCTGTGCAAGATGGCTTTGGATTCAGGTGGTGGTCTGCCCTCAGCGTCGAATGTCAAGTAATACCGGGGTGCAATTGCATAACCGGCTCTCGCCATCTGAGTAGACTCGTGACGTGTCTTCGTTCTGCACAGTCTATGGGGTTGATAGGGACTGAGCGGGCTGTCCATAGCAATGCTGCTATCACTCTCACGAATTCTGAACTAGAGAACGACGCCCTGAGGGAGATCTGCGTCGAAACGAGCGACAATGACTACCCACAGAGAGAGGGACCACTGTCCCAACGGAAATCTATAGGAGCAACGGGACGGCCACCCTTGTACAGTCCGGTATGTACTTCTGTATATGCGCAATATGCACACATGAACCTCCCCGCAGTCTTCTGCGCCCCCCCCGGCTTGCGTGCGATGTCTTATAGAAGAGTTGCATGAGCCCTGATAGTAGCACCGCGATTGCTCGGGAACTCGTACCGTGTTTCATAAGCTCCGCGACTACCTGATCCGCGGGCTTTTGCCCGCGCGGTGCTCCGCGCTGGCTAAAGCCTGCGGCTCGGCGCGTGATCTATAGTCGTAGTATTTGTGAAACACGGTACAAGTGTCGCAGTTTGGGGGGGCAGCGGGTAAGTCAACTCCCGTCGAGCTTTCAGGCTGCCAGACGGCAATTGTTCGCGGTCGGAAACCGCTCTCGAACAGGCCGAATCGCCTAAGTGGTTAGCTGAGCCTTCTCAAGATTCGCAAAGCACCTCTTACGCGGTTCGGCTGGCCGGTTACACTACCGCAGCGAGCGGATCCATGGTAGGCTGCGCCCTAGAGCAGTGGATCGTGGACTTGGCGGCAGGAGCCCCGGCGTAAGCTCACCACCCACGTATCTCGGTGCGTATGGTCTTCAGGTAAGGAGCCCAGAAATCATGCATACTAGAACTCTCTGTGTTGTTGAACTGTTGGCCACTGTTGTCTTCACAGCCGTATTTGCCGGCTGCGCCACATCTGGACAACGGGCAGGCCCTGCTGTGAGTCCCGACGTATCCGCTGTTGAGAAGGGTTCGATAGAGAAGCCTACCGAGCAAACAGAGGGGGCGGAAAAGGAGGCAGCAGAGAAAAAAGAAAAACAAGAGGAGGAAGAAGCCAAGGATACCCGGCAGCATGCCAAGCTCCAGCGAGATCTCGCTATTGCGAAGCAGAGCGTGGTCAAGGCGCGGATGGCCCAGGCGCACGCCAAGATCCAGTATGCCGTCGCCTGGACGAAAGCCGAGAAAGAGCTGCATCTGGAAACGGAGCGGTTGCAGATCTTCACCGAGCGGTCCGCGCCGAACCGGATCGAGGAATCCCGGCTTGAGTTGAGGCGGGCAGAGGACCGCGTCAAAGAGGCCAAGGAGGAGCTCAAGCAGCTCGAAATGATGTATGCGGAAGAAGAGTTCGCCGACCAGACCAAGGAGATCGTGTTGGAACGGGGCCGACGCCGGCTCGAACGCACGCAACGGGGCCTGGAGATACGACGCGAAGGCTTCGCCACCCTAACGGAAAAGACCATTCCTCTTGAAACCGCGGAACACACCTTACGGTTTGAACAGAAGACTCGGGAGGTGGACAAGGCCCGCCGCGAGGCTGAAGCTTCACAACTCGACAAACAGATCGAATTGATGAGCGCCGAGGCTGAGGTCGCACGCCTCGAAGCCGAGATCGACGCCCTCGAGCAGAAAATGGAAAAACGGCGCAAAGAACGTGAGAAGTAGGCGGACGAGAAGGAGCAGTAAACATGAACGTGGTCACGGCAGTCTTCGGGCTGGCAGTCTGCCTCGGCTCTGCCTCTGGCATCGACCAGGCTGACCGGTTTACATCCCAGCAGGTTCGTGCCGCCATCGAGCAGGGGATCGACTTTCTCGTTAAGGATCAAAACAAGAACGGCTCGTGGGGCGGACCTCAGGACTCGATCACGACCTGGAGCGGGGAGATGTGGTCCAATCCCGAGACCCACCGCGCATGGAAGGTGGCGACGACCGGGCTATGCTGCGCGGCCTTGCTCGAAGTGGGAACCTCAGATGCGGCCGGCGCAGCCGCTGACCACGCTCTGACGTACCTGATCGACAACGCCGACGTGAAACGTCCCAATGAATGGGACACCATGAACAACTGGGCATACATCTACGGGCTCCAAGGACTTGCCACCGCTTACGGACACTCCCGCTACGCTGACTCGCCGCTCCGGGCCGAAATAGGCCACGCTGTGCCAGAGTACCTGGACGACCTTGCGCGGTCGCAATCGATCAACGGTGGATGGGGATACCTCGAGTTTGATGTACCGCGGACGCGTCGGCCACAATGGGCGACCAGCTTCATGACCGCCGCTGCCGTCGTTGCGCTGGAAACCGCCAAACACCAGGGATTCGACGTTGATCGGAAGGTGATCGACCGGGCGGTCCGTGTGATCCACCGCTGTCGCCTGCCCAACGGCGCATACACCTATCGGGTGCGTACGATCCCGAACCTACATCCTGAGTACATCGATCAGGTGAAGGGCTCGCTATCGCGGATTCAGGTGTGCCAGGCGGCGTTGTTGCTTGCCGGGGAGGAGGTCCCGCTTGAGGACCGCTTGTTCGGCTTGGCCCACTTCTTCCGGGACCACAGATTCCTCGAGATTGCCATGCACAAACCGGTTCCTCATGAGGCCTTCTATTACAACTCGGGCTACTTCTACTTGTTCGGCCACTACTACGCGGCACTTGTGATCGAGCGACTCCCCCCTGCGAATCAGCCAGTCTATTGGGCTAAGCTGCAACGTGAGATCATGAACATCCAGCAGAAGAACGGCTCCGTATGGGATTACGACATGCACCGCTACGATCGGCCGTACGGCGTCGCCTTCGGCCTGATGGCACTGGGCCGTTCGCTACAGGAATAGACCGCGTCTGCGACGAAGCGGGCCACGTGCTGGTTGGGCGGTATGCACACTGCGTTTAGGAGACGGTGTCATCCAAGCCCAGGTCCAAGGCAACCGTCGACTCAGGGATGGCGGGCGGGATCCCGCTCTTCGCTTGCAGGGGAGTGGGTTAAACCTATAGAATGGCGGTCACGGAGGCGCGAGATGGGAAATCGTGAGTAGCACGAGTTCTGGAGGTCACCCGCGAGCGAGAAAGCAGTCTCGAAGAGAGTCTGAGAGGGTGTAGAGTAGATCATTCTCGGACGCAGGGCGGGCGATGTCACGTTGCCGGCACGGGCGTTGAGCAGTACACGGGTAAACAGACTCTTTGCGAGTATTACCTTGCGGAGAAGGCGGAGGAGGTTAAGAAATGGTACGTAGAGAAGAAACGCGAAGCTTTCTGAACCTGACGTTCTGGGCCGTGGCCGCGCTGATCGCCGTCAGCGCCACGACGCGGCTGTCCGCTGTTGATCGATCGCCTCAGGAAACGACGCGTCATCGATCGCGCGAACGTTACATCGCGAAGCACCCTGTGATACGAGCCCGGGCGCTACACCAGCAGGGTTACTCGGCCGCAGAAGTTGCTGAGGTGTTGAGAGATGAGTTTGGCCTAGGTGCACTAGAAACGGCACGGATATTGTCCGATGAAGAATATGAGCCGGTCGTAATTGCCAAGGCGATGCGAGACGTACTCTCAGTAGACGCAGCACAAATCGCCCAAATCCTGAAAGAGATTGGCTATTCTTCCGTTGAGGTTGGGCGGGCGCTGGGCGATGCATTTGCCCAGGATGCCCAGGGTGTGGCCCGGATTCTGAAGGATGCCGGGTTCTCCGCGGTTAGGATCGGTCTAGTGCTGAAGCATGTCTTCGACCAGGATGAGTGGCGCGTAGTGGAAACCCTGAAGAATGCCGGCTGTAGCGCAAAGGAAGCGTACGATGTGTTAGCACTGGTCTACGAAGTTGACGATGTCATTCTGGCTGAGCGAATCTTGCGCGCCAACGCTTATCCACCGGAGGAATACCTCGAGTTTACCGCACGGGAGAGTGTGGAGCAATTTGCTCCCGTCGTGAGGTTCGATCGCGACGTATGGCAGTTACCCATGTCAGCACAGAGATGGTTTGACCGAATGCTGTGCGGCAAGCAGGGAGGACCTCCATTCGAAGACGGCGAGTATCGTTACGACCGATGCGCCGACTGGGATTCGGATTCCCACGACTATCGGTTTCCTAATGACAGAGAAGTGTGGGGCAACCCTCCGCCATATGGCAGGCTGCCTGAGGAATCTTCGTCCGCAGAGGCTATGATGGACGTAGAGGATTTCGAGGATCCGGTACTGGGTCCGGATTGGTCGTGGGGTACCAATGGGCCACAAGGGGGCCCCAACGTTCCGACATACTTCAAGGTCATGAATAACAAGGAAACAGGAGCGCTTCGGATCAAGTACTTTCGGTACTACGGATACCAGTTTCCGTGCGAGTGGAGCATGAAGTATGAGTTAGCCCGGCTGTTCACGGATCGTCCAGTGAGTAACGGTGAGCATGTTGGCGACTGGGAACATGTTATGATTACCACAAGCCCGGACAGATCGACAATCGAAGCAGTCAGTTATTTTCAGCACTATGGTTATTACACGCGGTGGAGCTCGGTGGGCGGCGTTGAGACTGAATTCGGCGGGTACGCACTCGAAGCACAGCGCCCCGTGGTGTACGTGGGCAGGTTCAGCCATGGCACCTACTTCGATTCCGAAACGCGACGCTATATCCCTGGCTTTTCGCTGGCTTGCGGATATTTTAATGATCGCAGGGACCCCGCGAGTAGAGACGATTGGTGGTTCACAGACGCGAACCTGGTGAGTCTGAGGGGGGAAGGGGAATCCTGGATGGCGGCAGAAAGTGCGGATCTTCCCCCCGGGGCAACTGAACGCTGGGTTTGGGGCCCGCCCGTCAAAGGCTGTAGCTTCTATCTGCTCGGGATTTGCTGGAAACATAGAGAAATGACAGCGTCCGGCACGCACCCCACGCTAGTACCACCAGTCGGCTCGAACGGCGAGGAAGATTGGTGTTTCGCATCGTGCAAGATCGACGGTTGCGACAAAGACCAGTGGGCGGACATCACAGAGCAAGAGCAGAGCAACTGGAACGCCTGGTGTGAAGATGAGTCCTACGCAACTATAACAAATGACGGGGCGGAGCCTTGTGACACCTGCGGGACTTTCGATTTGCAGGCCTTACATGCGAACCAGGAGCAGATTACCGAAACCTTTACCAAGGTAGCGGCCGCCACCTTGGGAATTAGTGTTGAGGAGCTGACGGCTACCGTTGCCGGTGGACAGACATTCTGCCAGATTGTCGAGGCCCGGGGCCTGGACCTGGCCGAGGTATGGGCAACCACGCAGAACACGCGCCAGATCATCCTGCGACAGGCAGTAGAAGATGAGTTGGTGATTCAAGCCCAGGCCGATTTGATCAGAGAGATCTTGGCCGAGCCGCCCCAATGCGCTGACCCGATCCCCTGATGTTTGTACGACTCGTTATGTTAGCGTGCGCGGGTGCGGCCGGCCCCGCGGCCGGCAGCACCGCCCGGTACCCAGCCGCCTTGGGAGGCCTGCCCCAGGCGCCGTAGAGGTTGACGATGCTTTTGAGGGCTTTTTGGCGCGCACGTTGTTCTCCGACCTGCGATTGCCCCGTTGTGTAGGGTGATAAGGAAGACTAGGCGTCATTACCCGAGCGACCCGAGGTACGGCCACACGACACTCGGCAGAAGTACTTGCGGCAAGGAACAGATGATTCCCGCCGACTGGGGATCAAAGGCCGGGTGGGCATCTCCAAATCCCCAACCGTCAGTCCAAAACCGGCAGTGCCCGCAACGGTCAGTTGACTCGGGTGTTTGCGGAGGTGTGACGTTGGGCAAGCACCAACGTGCCTGCGGCGATCAGCAGAAGGCCCATGGCAAGCATGCCCCATTCGGAGAGGGTCGGGATTACCGCTTGGCACTCGTCGGGGACGCCGTCGCCATCCTCATCCGGCGATCCGGAGACGACATAGACGTTGTCCACCTGCCATCCGAGCCAGCCGCTCGTGTTTGAGTCGCTGGTGAATTCGAAGGTGATGGTGACGGTCTGCCCGGCGAAGGCGCGCAGGTCGACGACCTGCTGCTGCCACACACCCGTCCCTCCGCTGTCTTCCCAGACCGGCGTGTCGTTGACCCGTACCTTCCCGAGGTCCCAGTCCGCCTCGGTCTCGATACGCGAGCAGAAGCGCAGCTCGGAGAGCCCATACCCGAGGGTGACCGGTGGAGCGATCAGTTCACGAAACTCGTAGTCGCCGTAGGTACAGGTTGTGGTGTCGCCGGCGTAGGCCCACAAGCTTCCGCCGCAATAGGAGTGGGCGGCGCCGCATTGGCCGGTGATCTGGAACCCTCCGGTGACGGACCAGCCGGTTGGCAGGCCGCTTTCGAAATCCTCGTCCAATAGTGTGCCGCCACCGGTGGTGTCGCAATCGTCGGGAACGGCGTTGGTGTTGCAGTCGTCGCTGGTCTCGGTTGCGATGTCACAGTCATCTGGTATCCCGTTCCCGTTGCAACTGGCGCCCACAGCCGTGTATCTGACGGTCATGCGGATATAGGAGTCGCACGCGTAGGGATCGACGTTGCTGGTTGCCACCATGTTGATGACGGCGTCGCCGCCCGCAACAGCGGCGTTGAAGGCGCCACACGGCACTACAATGCCATCGCGATCGAGCGTGTATGGACATCCGACGGCGCCGGTCTGGAACACGCTGCCGACCGGCGTGCCGTTGATGTCCACGTCTAGACTTCGATCCGGGCCGTTGAAATCGCCGAAGGTCTCGAAGTAGAGCGTGACGTGCCGCAGTCCCGGCGGCGGTGAAACGACCGTATAACTTTGAGGCGATCCGTATCCGATTGGCGAAAGGTCGCCCGACTGGGAGACAAACGACGTTCTCAGATCGCATTCGTCGGGAACGACGTTGCTGTTACAATCCTCGCTGGTGCTCATAGAGATGTCCTGGCTGTCGGGGACCGCGTTGCTGTTGCAGTCCACGAGGATATCGAAGTCGAAAGTCATGGTCGGGGCCGACGGACTGATGCTGCCAATTGACAAATGCGACCCGCTGCCGTCCCACCAGTCCGTGTTGGGATGGGTATACGGGCGGCACTCAGTGTACGCAGGGTCCTTCCAAAGATCGGTGGAATCACCGTAATTGTTGCGGTATTCGAGATCCCAGTTTCCGTCAGCCTGTACGAGGGTCGCTTCGTAGTGCAACTGGTGTGTCATTTGCTCGTTACCGTTGCTGCCTTCCGTGTCGATGTGCCAGATGGCCAGTCCGACGTCGGGAATGGAACTGTCTCGGCCGGCCCGCTGGCGGTTCTCAATCATGTAATACTCGTTGGGGTTGAGGGGGTGTTCGAACTTGTATGAAGTGTTGACACCCGACGGCACGGTCAGGCCTGCCTGCGGGGTCGTCAAAACAGTGGTTGTGGACCAGCCCGCAATGTATTTCAAGTATGCACACGGCTCGACCGGATTGGTTCCGGGACCAGAGGAACACATCAGGCAGAACCGGCCCACCCCGGCAGACTCATAACCGTAATCATACAGGTCCGGCCAGTAGCAGATCATGTGCCCGTTTTCGTGGCAGAAGGTCCCCAGCAGCAGACTGTCGCCCATGTCGGTAATCTGGTACTTGTAGGTGGAGACGCCGTCAGCACTGAACGAGATCGTCCAGGAATGGGGCCAGAGCCCCTCGGCCCAGTTATTATTAGTGTATCCCGCATAGAAACAGTTGACCCCGTCGATCAGGCCGTCGCTGTTGGAGTCATATTGACTGAAATCGAAGTCGTTGTTTTCCAGGTCGGTCAGGGCTTCGATTATGAGCTCCCGAGCCCGGATGCCGTACTCTATCAGAGGGTCCTCGTAATAGGTCTTTGGGTGCACGGCGCGGTAGTAGGCGGTGGGTACAAAATTGGTGTAAGTAAGATTCCCGTCGGAAACGTCGTAGAAGTAATCACGAATCGAACCGTTGTTGCCGTTACCGTTATAGCCGACTTGGTTGCAGTAACTGTCAACCTCCGAGGGCAAGATCGTACCCGGATCATCCGAGAAGTCTACAAGAAGCGTAATGCCCTTGACCAATCCGTTGTTCGGCGGATCGAGTCGAGGTCCGCGTCCAAGGGTTGCCAGTATCTCTGCACTGCCTTTGGCGAAACGAGCGCGGGCCGCAGCAATCTTCGCCCTGGCCGAGGCGCGATTGATGCGGATGTGCTGCTTCAGGTTGAGCCCCGCCGGCAGGGTCGAGCCGACCGGCACCCCGGTTGAAAGCAGTTCATTCCCATCGGCGGAGAGTCGCGCGTAGCAAAATGCCTGGGTTTTCGGGTCGCGCACAAGCGTATAGCCGTCGAGCGATTCGGTTACGCCGTAGAACTCATCGCCCCAGATGCGGACGTTGATGTGCGTATCATCCGGCTGCCGCAAGGTGAACACTTCGCCGAAGGCCGGTGCCCCAAAGGTCTTCTGGGCACCGCCGGCCGATAGCGCCGCGACGCATAAAACCACGGTGATAATACGTCCCGGCCGCCCACAGTTTTTCGTATAGCGTGACATGGCAACAGCCCTCCTGGAAAATGAACACACTGCCACAAGCCTGTTGGCGCACTCGCCAACCCGCCTCAGAGCCTCTTCACCAGCTTGCAGTGTAATCGACGCCCGCTCCCAAAGTCAAACGCCTTAACTGTAAAGGCGAATTGCCTGGAGCAGGTGCCCCGGCGACTCACGGACCCGCGGGTGCGGCCGCCCCCGCGGCCGGCAGCATCGCCCGGTACGTAGCCGCCTTGTCGGGCTTGCCCCAGGCGCCGTAGAGGTTGACGATGCTTTTGAGGGCTTTTTGGCGCGCACGTTCTTCTCCGACCTGCGATTGCCTCCTTTGTGTAGCGTCACGAGGAAGACCGGGAGCCACCACCCGTGTGGCCCGAGGCACGGCCACACGGCACTCGGTGGAAGCACACTAGTTAAGAAAACAGGCTTGGTTCCCCCGTTTTCACTCCATTTCCCGTTGCAATTGATCGGCCTTTGCGGTAGACTAAGGGCACGTACAACGAGGTGGGTCTAAGGAATCGCCGTCTTACGGCGTTCCCCGTCCGAGAGACTCGTTTCTGTTGATCAGCGGAGGATGGAAGTGGTTCCGGGCGATGTCATCCTGACGCCGACTGAGACGCCCTTCTGCCTGCTCTATATCGCTTCTATCCCGTCGGGTAAGAAGGTCATGTTTTGACATAAGGAGGTCTCGAGATGCGAAGACACAATCTATACAAGACGGTCGTTATCATCATGGGCGGAATTCTTCTGGCCGGGGACACGGCCCCCGGTCAGGTCGTAACTTTCCGCAAGATCACCGACACTGATACGTCAGTTCCCGGCGGTACCGGCACGTTCTCGGGGTTCGGGAAGACGCCCTCGCTCAGCGGAGCCAACGTCGCGTTTCTTGGCACAGATTCTGCAGATGACTCGGGTATATACCTTGACGTTTCCGCAGTGCTTAGCGTCATAGCCGACACGAGTACGTCCATCCCCGGAGGAACCGAAAACTTCATCTCCTTCAGCAACGCATCGCTTTCCGGAACGGACGTCGCCTTTCGCGGAGCCGGCAGCACCGAGGTCGGTGTCTACGCCCGTATCGGTGGTGTGCTTGGCGTCGTGGCCGACACTGGCACCGCCATCCCGGGTGGCACCGGCAACTTTACGGACTTCGACACCAATGAGCCGTCAATCGACGGTGGAAACGTGGCATTCGTCGGCTCCGGCGCGTCCAGCCAGAGTGGCGTCTATACGGACATTGGCGGAACATTGAATGTCGTCGCAGATCGCGGCACAACAATTCCCGGTGGAAGCGGCACGTTTTCCTTCTTCGATGCTGTGTCGCTGGACGGCGGGGACGTTGCATTCCGCGGGTTCGGCGCGGGCGAGTTGGGCATCTACACCCAGATCAGCAGCTCGCTGAGCGTAGTCGCTGATCTTATTGATCCTTGATCGGGTAAATATATCGGGTCGCATGAGCCGATATCGTCATGTATGAGACCCAAAGGCACACCGAAGGAGTTGGAGCGGCGTCGGCTTCGGGCCATGATGCTGCTGGACAAGGGAATGTCCGGTGTCGAGGTGGCCGAGATGCTTGGCGTAACCCCCGGGGCCGTGTCGCAGTGGAAGAAAAGGTATCAGCGTGCGGGGCCGGACGCCTTGAGAGCCAGGCCGAACCTCGGCCCGAAGCCCAAGCTGACGCCCAGGCAACGCGAGCGGCTGAGGC
>JAUWWQ010000015.1 GCA_030616775.1 Planctomycetota bacterium | reverse complement strand
CGCGGCACTCGCAGTCGGTAATGGTCGCCTGCCCCGTAGTCGGGCCGAGCAACATGCATCTTGGCTGACATACGTCGTTCGCGCCGGCGCAAGGTGCATCCCAACAAGCTGACCCGTCGGGCATCGGCTCGCACTCCGGCTGCGGGCACTGCACGTCGGCACACTTCGTACCCGGTCCTTGGGGCGTGCCGCCTTCATCCTGGCAACTTGCCGGGTCAATATCGATGCAAGTACCGTCCGGCAGGCAGCAGGCCTCGCGCGGATGGCAGACCTCAACAGCGACGCCCGTGCAATCTGTGTCCCATATCAGCTCACAGCAGTGCGGCAGTTGCTGGCAGACCGCGTCACAGCACTCTGCGTCGTCACAATACGGAGTGCCGTTATTCGGGTTGAAACAATCACCGGTCGTCGGGTCCCCGCATCCGGGGTAGGAAGAGTGATCCGCCGTCACCAGATTGGCCACCACCGTTCCCTGATCCGGAAGCGGTGTGTCGTACAACGGGATGCAGCCAACCGGATGGATATACGTTGCATCGGGCGGCACACAGATGATCTTAGTGTCCACGCGAAGCGGCGTATGGTTGTAGACGTAAAGATCGTCATCAAGATCCACCTCAAAGAGAATATCAAAGAAGCTGTCGGCCAACGCGGGATCACCCGCCTGTTCTACTATGGCTCCCAGCGAGGGACCAAGAACTCCGCCTTGACCGGTGCCGGCACCAGCAGTGAGGGTCACACCGGTCGCCAAGTTGGCCAGACTCATCGACACGATCTCCGTATCAATTACGTCTGTGTGATCATCCAGGGTACCGACATTCGCGAACTGCGCAGAAACGTCCAACGGATCGGATCGCAGAATCTTCACCGCACCGGAGAGCACCATGCTGACATCTACCTGGCAGTCCAGATCCAGGTCAATCCCGACCAGGGCACCGCTGGGCATGTCGTCGCTGCCGGCGGCGCATTGGTCCACCCAGTGATCACCCGGAGCACAGTCCTCACAAACATCGTCAAGCTCGCATGCCTCGTCGATGCCGTTTCCGTCGAGGTCACCCTCGCACGCGGTGCCTGAACCTTGCGGTTCTCCGCCAAACTCATCACAGCACAACGGGTCGACATCCATGCACTGGCCGTCGCGCAGGCAGCAGGCCTCCGGTTCAGTACAGTCTGTTCCCGCTCCCTGTGGTCTGCCGCCCATATTGCGACAGCACAACGGATCTAGCATTTTGCAAGCGGCGTCAGGCAGGCAGCATGCCTGTTCGACGGTGCACTGCGTCCCGACGCCCTGGGGTATCCCGCCAAACTCGTCGCAGCACAGCGGGTCAATATCGATGCAGGTGTCGTCGTCCAGGCAGCACGCTTGCGGCTGGGTGCACTCTGTGTCCCTCCCCTGCGGTTTACCGCCCATCTCCATGCATACCTCGCGGACAACATCCAGGCAGCTCTGATCCACTAGACAGCAAGCTTCCGTAGCGTGGGTAGTCGTCAGTACAAAGGCCATGTCCCAAGGGACATGCGGCGGATCTTCAATTGGCTGACCATCTTGGAACTCGAATCCGGGAACGGTCGGGCCTGTGGGCGAGAAAATGCGTACCGCAGTATCACCGAAGCGATATTTGCGTGTCTTCCAACCCCAGAAGCTCCGGCCGAAATAGTCGTCCGGGTATATGGCCGCTATGCTGATCCAATAGATCTCACACGCAGCTTCCTGATAGAACCATTTCTCCCGCGGGATTATGAAATCGTACCGGAAGCAGGTGTCCCGTGGACGCTCCGGGTAGAAGTCGCATCCTACCACCCGCTCTCTCAACGCCCTTCGGTCAACAACCCATTCTTGGATCATCTTACCGGGATGACTGAAGAGTAGTCCGTGGGCGCCGGCCGGTACATCCGTCCAAACGCCGATGTGGAATCCCTTTGGCCCATCCTGAGGCGGTTCGGGCGAGTTCCAGCGATAATATGACCCCCACCAATGAATGTCCGTAATGGGTTGCGTGTCGTCGCAAAGCCAATCATCGGCCACGATCTGTTGACCGCGGTATATGGACATCTCATCCCAACCCCAGAAACAGTCAGGGTACTGGGAATCGGGATTAAACATAGGCGGCTGAGACCACTTCAGCGGTTGACATGTGACGCCGTCGCACCTTGTACGCGGTCCTTGTGGGTCACCGCCCTGGTCGACGCAGTCATCATGGTCGGTGTCGACGCAGCTCCCGTCCCGCAGACAGCAGGCCTGCGGTGGCACTTCGCACGCATCGTCGACCCCGTTGCCGTCTCCATCACCCAGGCAGACAGCCGAGCCAATCGGCGAGGGAACACCACCCATTTCGTCGCAGCACAGCGGATCCGTTTTAACGCAACTGGCGCCCACGGGGTTACAGCAGGCAATGGTCGTATCAACGCAAGCCGTTCCCGATCCCTGCGGTGTGCCGCCGAACTCGTCGCAGCACAACGGGTCTAGGTCCAAACATGTGCCATTGCCCAGGCAGCACCCCTCCGGCTCCGTGCAGGTCGTCCCCGCGCCCTGTGGCGTGCCATTCAGCGCTCCACAGCACAATGGATCAAGCATCCGGCAGGTGCCATCAGGCAGGCAGCATGCCTCCTCGACGGTGCACTGCGTCCCGACGCCCTGGGGTATCCCGCCTAAATCGTCGCAGCACAGCGGGTCGACGTCGATGCATGTGCTGTCATCCAGACAGCAGGCCTGCGACTGGGTACATCTTGTCCCTTCTCCTTGCGGTACGCCTTGGAGCCGGAGGCACGCGTGCGGTGGTACGTCGATACAGTCCCCGTCGTTAAGGCAGCAACCCTGTTCCGGAAGGGTGGTCGTCAGTACGAAGGCCATGTCCCAGCGGACGCCCGGCGGGTCTTCAATCGGCTTACCCTCACGGAATTCAGCAGGAACCGTCGGATCTGTCGGCGAGAAGATGCGCACGGCAGCATCGTTGAAGAAGTGCTCCCGGGTTTTCCAGCCCCACGGATTCTGGCTCGGAACATCCGCGTATATTGCGGCGATGCTGACCCAGTAAATCTCGCATGCCGATTCCTGGGAGAACCACTGGTCCCTTGTCGGAATAACGAAGTCGTACCGGAAGCACGTGTCCACGGAATGCTCCGGATAGTAATCGCATCCAACGGCTCGCTCGTTTAGCTCTCTTCGTTCAACGACCCACTCGTGGATCATCTTGCCGGGATGACTGAAGGGTAACTGGCCACCGGTAGGGTCGTCCGTCCAAATGCCAATGTGGAACCCCTTGGGCGCTCCTTCTTGCGGAGGCTCGGTCTGGCTCCACTGCAAGTATGATCCCCACCAGTGAACGTCGGTGACGGGTTGGTCATTGCTGCACAGCCAATCGTCGGCGACGATCTGCTGACTGCGGTAGATCGACTGCTCATCCCAACCCAGGAAACATTCGGTGAACTGGGGAGTCATCCCGAATACAGGCGGCTGGGACCATTTCAGAGGCTGACACACAATCATGTCACAGGTCGTACCGGGACCTTGGGGATCACCACCGTGCTCAACGCACTTGCGATGACTGGCTTCGGCGCACCGACCGTCGGGCAGGCAGCACGCATGGGGCGGTCCCGGGCATACCATATCTTCACAAATAGTGTCATCACCCTGGTACAGCCCGACCAGGGAATCACACTGCGCTTGCTCCACGTCGATACAATCCTGTTGTTCAACACCCCGCTCGGTTGCGGGCTGTTCAATGGAAAGCTCGCCGAGTGGTCCGGGTTCGCCAAGTGCTGATATCTGCCCTGTAGGATCGGACAGTGGACATCCCTCCTTCAGACACACCGGTACCCGCTCCCCGTCCACTTCGCAGCAGGTATCGACCACACACACATACCCTACCGGGCAGTTCATTGTTGCGTCGCACGGCTCACCGCAGCCCTGGTTCCACGCGTCGAGACAGGCCAGCCCTCCCTCGGCGGTATTGAAGCAGAAGCACGGCCCAAACGTCCCGTTGCAGACCGGCAAGTTGTCGCCGTCGCATACAAATCCTTCGCTGCAGACCCACGGGGCGCAGCAGGCACCCAGCGGGGTTGGCTGCGGACAGTTGAACGTCTGACAGTCTTCCCCGGGGAACCATTCACCGCCCTGACGCAGGCAATAGGGTTCCTCCATGGTCCCGACGCAGGTGCCATCGACGCAGCAGGCACCGGTCGGCCCCGGACAGTAGGTCTGCGCACAACTCACGCCGTCGCCCTGGTACAGCCCGCCGCGCGCCTCGCAACTACTCTGTAGGCGGTCCTCACATTCCAGGAAGCCGCGTCTGTCCGACGACCTTCCGCCCATGGTTGCTCCATCAGGCGTCGCTGCGGCGGAACTCCCGGCTATCTCGCAAACGGCGGGAGCGCAAACCGGTCCGCCGCAGCAGGTGTTCACGTAGCAGACCTCACCCGCGGCGCAGTCACTGGTGCCGTTCGGACAGCTCGTGAGCCCTGCACAAGCCCGATCGTTTGTGCAGCTCGCGCTTCCCTCGGCCGTCTCGACACAGAGACAATCGAAACTGCCGCCGCACCAGTTGAACCCGGTCCCACAGGTGCCGCCTTCCGTGCAGGCGTACGGGGCGCAGCAAGCCCCGATAGGTTCGCCGCCGCACTCGACCGCGTCGCTGCAGGGAGCATCACCCTGGTAGACATCGAGCAGGAATCCACCAGTCTGACCGCCGAAACCGTGCACCAGAATCAGGTATTCGGCCCCGTATTGCGAACACCAGGAGACGGTGGAGCGCACTGGCGAGTACCCAGTGCAGTCGTCGTCGTTGCCGGCAACACATGTCAGAGTGTCACAACTGTTGCAGTAAACGCTGATCTTGGTGTCGTAAATGGAGAACTCGTTGCAGGTCGTTGCGGTCAGCATCCGCCCGGTACCAATAACCCGATACCACACCCCGGGAGCGGTGATCGACATCTCGCACTCGGGAGCATTATCCACAGAAGCACAATTCGTCGTGCCTATCGTGCTGGATGGAATACCGACGAACTGGGCATTCGCGCAATCATCGTTGGATGGTATGCCCGTTGGAACAAAATCGAGATGGAAATCCAGGTCGCCGCCGCCGGGTAGGTTGTAGTCGGATACTTCGATGTAGATCGGCTGGAGCCCGGTCACCGCCAGGCCGGTTATCTCCGACTGGTAACCGCAACTGTCGTCGTTGCAGCCGATTTCGGTGAGTGATCCGCATGAACCCGTAAATACTGACACAACAGTGTCATAGCTGCTGCCGCACGTGCTGACGTTCACCAGTCCGTCACACGGCGGTGTGTACACGTACCATACAGTGTTGGAGTTCCGGTTTGGCCCGTTGTAGGTGCAGGTTTGAAGCGGATCGCTTGCCGCACTGGTCGCCCCACGGGTATCCAATAGAGGTGGATCGTAAGGCGCTATCGGAGTATTGGGGATTGTGATGGCACTTCCGCAATCGTCGTTGGGCGGCGGCGCCGGCGTAACTGTGAGCGGAACGGCGTCCCACCCGTCCGTGCTGTTGTTGGAGCTGTTGCCGTCCGTCGCGGGATCAAGTTCCACGCCGAACCAGTAGTCGCCGGGCGGTGTGTTGATCGGGATGGTGGGGTTACCCAAGCCGATCCGGACCGAGCTCATCATCCCGAAGTTCCAGTTGAAGAATCCCGTGCCCAGCAGAGTATCGCCGCTGGAGATATCGTCGTTGGCCGACAGATAGGTGCGCACGGTCCACGTGCTGCTTGCGCTGGCGTTGGTAGGGTTGGTGGCCAGGAAGTTCGCCAGAGAAAGTTCGCTGCCCGCCGGAACTGTCGCAGGTTCGGCGTTTGCGTCCAGAGCCTGCAGGTCAAAGGAGCCCCCGCGAGCGCCGGGGATGAACGTTCCGTTCATGAAGCTGGCCCAGTTTCCCCAGAGCTTACAGTAGCGGCCGGACGTGGTGCGGTTCGAGTTGGAGCAGACGGCGTGGACATAGCGAGAGCCATTGTCGATATAATACGCACCACTGCCGCTCATTCCGCCCCACACGGTGTCGAAACAGTGACCACCACCAGTATTGATCTGGAGCTGGTTGCCGGGGCAGGAATCGAAGTGGCCGTACCAGTAATACATGTGCACACCGGTATGCAGCCCGGGATCCGGACAGTTCTCACCGGGATAGCTGGCGTTGTTGTACGTCTGGCCCAGCACCCCGCTACAACTTCCGTCCCAAGCCTTGCCGAACCAGCCGGTCAGCATGCCGACGGCGCGGGTGATCTCGATCAGCCCGGCGTCGTAGTCGAAGCTCCCGCCGTCCGTCCAACCCGTCCAGGCACCGAAATGGGTGCCGTGTCCGTAGCCGTACGGGTATTCATCTCCATCCCGCCCTGGGTAGACCCAGATTTCTTCAGCCCAGTCGTAGATGTCCGGACCGTTGACCGCCCGCAGGAAGACGCAGTGCCCCGCACAAAGCACGGTCTCGGCATCTATCATGCTGCCGGAGCAGCCAAACCATCGATCGTCCCCGATCTCGTCCACGAAGTGCATCACCAGCTTGACGTTCATCCGCCACGGGAAGTCCTCGGTATTGGTGATCCGATACATGTCCCAGAAGGTCCTGGTGCGGTCTTCACCGCCGAGGCCTCCATCCGCGCCGTCGTAGCCGGGTATCTCCCCGAGCTTATCTGACAGGGCTCTGTCGATCGGCAGCACGATGGTCTCGCCGGTGATTGCGTCGTGAAACAGCGGTGCCCCGGGATCAGCGAGGGCGCGCTGATCGACAGTCATAGGCATCGGTGCCGGTGGGATCTGATCCAGCGGCGGGTGGTTCGGACGAAGGAGAAGTCCGTCGGCGGCAATCTGAAACCGTGGCAGGGGTCCGTCGACACTTTCGGCCTGCACGAAGGGGACCCCGGCTGATCGCGCACTTACCTGTCCACTGCTAGTGTCCAGGGCCGGGAGCGGGGCATCCTGAACCTGCGACGCGCCCACCAGGGTTGGTGCCTTGCGTGCCGCCTTCCTGTCAATGGCCTGCTTCTCGGCAAGGAAACCGGGGCCGATCGTATCAAGCTCCTGGCCCAAAGCCGTAGACGTA
Organism: Planctomycetota bacterium; assembly: GCA_030616775.1. Taxonomy (GTDB): domain Bacteria; phylum Planctomycetota; class Phycisphaerae; order UBA1845; family UBA1845. Next base: position 76,398 of record JAUWWQ010000015.1, on the reverse strand, counting down.
CGTCCGATAGATTCTTGGGCCGTCCCAAGGGGACGTTCGGCACGCTTACCACCGTCAGGCCCGGCAGCCACCGCAACCATGATGAGCATCCCACCCGCAATCGCCAAAATCACACTCGTATTCCTCATTTCACTCCTCCTTCGAGGCGGATTTTCCTCCTCTTTCGAGGCAATCATGTAGACCCGAACCCGCTTCCAAACGCAATATGCCATATTACTGCATATCTTGAGCCGGGTCAACGAGATTGCTCTTGCAGCCATTCATCAAAGCGGCGGCGTAGGCGCGCCTTGGGTAGCGGCCGACGTCTCGCCGGCCGAGGGTCACGGCGGCCTGCGGGGGCGCCGGCCGCTACTTGGGTTGCGGGCCTGCCCGCATTAGGAAAAAGAGTCTGCAACACAGATTGACCATAAGTTGCGCTGCTTCCTGTACAGGTGTTTTCGGACGTGTCGCCGCAACGATCCCTTCCCAACGTCTAACGCTCGTGCATGCTCTTCGGCTTAGAGCCTATCCCAAAAAGTGTGGTACGGGTTTGCAAACCGTGTACTTCACCGGTTGGAAACCGGTGCCACAGGGGTCAATGGGATAGGCTCTTACGGTTTGGACTGGTCAGCGGTTGCAGCCACTCAACGAGGGCGACCTGAGCCGGTGGATGCAGTGGTTAACCACTTCGCACGTTCGACGCTACCACCGACACTACCACAGAAGATTCAGGATTGCGGACTGCGGATTCATCCTTCATCCTTCATATTTCATCCTTGCTCCATGCACGATCCGCGATCGGTACGGTACAATGCTCGCATGGATCGCGACGAGGCCATTAAGCTGCTCAAGGGCGGGAGAGAGGGCGTCGTCGAATGGAACCGCCGCCGTGAGGCGGGAGAGGCGATACCCGACCTCAGCGGTGCCGACCTCCGCGATGCCAACCTCCGCGATGCCAACCTCAGCGGTGTCAACCTCAACCGTGCCAACCTTACCCTTGCCAACCTCAGCGGCGCCGACCTCAGCCATGCCAACCTCAGCGATGCCAGGCTCGTCCTTGCCAACCTCTGGGTTGCCAACCTCAGCCGTGCCTGCCTGAACGTTGCCAACCTTACCCTTGCCGACCTCAGCCTTGCTTGCCTCTTCGGTGCCGACCTCGCCGGCGCCGACCTCAGACATGCCAACCTCGGCAGTGCCGACCTCATGAACGCCGATCTTTCCGAAGCGGACTGTGGCTGGGCGACGTTCGGTGGGACCACCGATCTGTCTTCCGCGCACAACCTGAAAGCCGTCAAGTCCCAGGGACCGTGTACCGTGGGGCAGTACGTTCTTGTGGCCTCGAAAGGGCGAATCCCCGACGTATTCTTGGAAGGCTGCGGTTTTCATTCCGTGGGAGATTCTCTGGGCCAAGATGTACGATCCGGCGCTCGCGCCACTCGAGATCGCCGACCTTCAGGCAGAGATTTTTCGGCTCCGGACCGAAGGGCCGCTGTATATCGGTGGGGTCTTTATCTCCTACTCGCACGCCGACACCGGCCTGGTTGACAAGCTCTACGACCGATTCAAAAAAGAGAAGATCAGGGTCTGGCTCGATCGGCATGATCTTGTGGCCGGTCCCCTCCAGCGACAGGTCATCCAAGGCATCCGCATGATGGACGTGGTCGTGCTGGTCCTCTCCGAAGTGTCAGTCGGCAGCGATTGGGTCGACGACGAGGTTCGAGCGGCCCGTGTCAAGGAGAAGGAGGAGAAGCGCGAGGTGCTCTGCCCCATCGCCCTGGACGACGCCTGGAAGAAAAAGGTCGGCCAGACCAAGTCGCTTACCGAGATGGCAGAGGCCGACGCCGACTGGATGCATCTGGCCAAGAAGAACGTCTTGGACTTCTCCCAATGGGAGTCGGACGACGACTTCGAGGCCCAGTTTACGAAGCTCCTGACGGGTATGAAAATCTACTACACGGGGGAAGAGAAGATAAGGATGAAGGCGGAAGGATGAAGGATGAGCTTCTAAACGTCGAAACGTCTAAACGTCGAAATGTCCCTCCTTCGTTGCTTCGTGGCTTATCGCTTCGTCGCTCGGTGGCTTCCTTTCGCTAATAGCGTCGCGGATGGCCAGCTCTCGGACCAGAAGGGTCATCTCTCGTCGGATGCGGCGCAGGCGTACGTATACCATAAGGAAGCCGATCATCATGACTACGACGGCGCAGTAGAGCACCAGATCGGCGCCGCGGCCTATGCCCAGGGCGTTGGCGATGACCTTGGTCACGCCGGGCCACATGATGGTCACGCCCGCGACCAGCCAGAGCAACGCCCACAGCAGAGCGTCACGTCGTGTCGCCCAACCCCGGACCGCGGCAATCAATGTCAATACGAACAAAGCGGCAATGGCTATAAGCGCGAGCGTCTGAAACAGGTTCACCGCAGAACTCTCCCGAGCAAATAGTGCAACGCAATCTGAATGGCGTTACGGGACGATTGCCCTTTCTTCAACGAGTAGTCGGTATAGCGAATCTGAACCGGTATCTCCTTGAAAGGCAACCCGGAGAGCCGGATCTGGTCGATCAGCTCGGTGGCATGGGCCATTCGGTCGAGGGTGATGTCGATCTCTCGGGCCGCCCTGTCGGAGAACGCACGCAGCCCGTTGTGGGCGTCGGTGACGTTCACCCGGTTAACAATCCGCGTAAACAGCACGGCCATCCGGAGCATCTTGCGGCGCGACGCCGGGATGTTCTCCGTTCCTCCCAGGAACCGCGAGCCCAGGGTGATTTCGCATTCCCCACACCAGATTGGGGCGATCATCGCCTTGATGTCCTCAGCACGATGCTGCCCGTCGGCGTCGAAGGTCACCACCACCCGGGCCCCGCGCGACAGGGCGAATCCGATGCCGGTCTGCAAGGCCGCACCCTGTCCCCGATTGATAACGTGACGAAGTACGTGGGTAGCGCTGCGTTTGGCCGCCTCGAAGGTGCCATCGGTCGAGCCGTCGTCCACTACGACGACGTTCGGATACTCCGCACGGACCTCGCTTACCACCTGCTCGATGCAAGTGCTCTCGTTGTACGCGGCGATCACGACAAACGTGGCCGTACGCGCACTGTCAGGAAGCGTCTCACATTCTGTAGTTTGACCGTTCGCCATCACGGAGTCCGTTACCCCATCCCCCAGCGGCAAGACGTGCCGGAAGTCCACCCATCATCGTACCGCGCGGGCAAATGCAAATCCACGACCCGATCGGCAAGGCAGCTTGCTATCGGTCCCTGGCGGGAGTGGTCGTGAAGTGCCAACAGTATTCCTAAACAAGCGCTGGTACCCGTGGCGCTGGCCGATTCACTGGGCTCCCTTCGCAGTGCCGGGGCTACGTCCGGATACCGTTGCGTTAATGCGATCGATCTCCGATGCGCAGAAAAGCATCCACAACCGCACCGTTCTCGATGTGTATGCTGGGCGCCTCGAGGTCGCCCTTGAAAGAGCCGGTCTTGCTGATGCTGACCTTTCCGCGTGCGGTGACATGGCCTTGCACTTTCCCCTTGACGATCAGATTGCCCACCTTGATCGGTGCGACAACGTGGCCCTTACGCTCGACGATAATATCCCCGCAGGTGGAGAAGTCGCGGACAGCGTAGTAGCTTCGGATTTTGAAGTCTTCGAGGATCAGGCGCTGCTTGCAGTGTGGACAGAAGACCGACATCGCCCTAAGCGCGACGTCGCTGGAGTGTTCGCAATGGGTGCAGACCACCCGCTTGACCGCAGCTTCCCGCTGTTTAATAGTCACGGGCATGGCAGGATTCACCCGCCCACGTGGATCAATATTCCAACCGGGCTAGGGCACGTATCGGGCGACGGCGCGCCGGCTACTTCTTCACTCCCACCGGTTCACCGGCCTTGGGCCGGCCTGGAGTGACCGCGCCGACAGGTGCGGCGGCGGTTTTGGTTGTGACCGGTGTCTTACCCTGGCCGTCGACCCCAATCACGCACCTTCCAATCAAGATCGCCCCTTCGGCCACTTCCAGGCGTCCCGCCTGCACGTCGCCCTCCAGTCTGGCGGATGATGTCAGGTGGACCTTGGTGCTAGCCTGGAGATTCCCTTTGACCTGACCTTCGATGCGGATGGTCCCGGCCTTGACGTCGCCAATCAACGTGGCCCCCTCAGCGACCACCAACTGGCCACCGCCGCCAATCTCGCCTTCAAACTTTCCCAGCAGACGAACACCCTTTTCGAAGTGCAGCTCGCCCTTGAAAACGGCATCGGCCCCGACGGTGGTGGGGAATTCTGCGTTGGACTCAGCCATGCTAACGCTCCTTGCCCTAAGTCTGTGTAAACCTAGTAACCAAGCCTCCTGCTCGCCCGCTGGGAGGCAGTGAAGGCGGATTATAGCGCTTCGCCGGCGTGGGACAACACCGCGGGACGGGAAGATGTATAGATCGATGAGTCGCCCGATGTGTTCGTTTGCAGGACGGCCGCCTTCAGCGGAGGGCGGCGTCTCGCCGAACGCCAGACGTGGTGGCAGCCGTAGGGACTAAGAACGCCGCTGAGAGCGGCCGGTATAGGTGCGAGGAACCGATCACGGCGATCACCGCAAGTGCCGGTCCCGTCAGGTCCGGCGTGCCCAAGGCGGAGCAGCACTGCAGGGCCTCGACGCCCAACGCGACCAGCGTGACGACAGCCCCGGCGATCACCCAGATTAGGCCCGCGCGCACGCGCCCCAGGATCATCGCCAACGTCAGGGCCAGAGTGCCGTATGTCATGAGCGTGGAGAGGGCGTCGGATGCCGCTTTGGCCATCGGCTGATGCCACAGCCCTTCAAACGGTACCCATCGGACGTGGGCGAGGTCGATGCCCTGAACCGACCACAGGCTCGGATCGAAAGACGACATCAACCTGGCAAGGACCTGGAACACCGCAAGCAGCAGTAGGAGCACGGTTGGGATTGCCAGTCCCGGTCGCCACCTCCAACTCGAATCGCCTCGGCCAACCACCAGAAACACGGCGCACCACGCGCCGAATATCACGGCCAGTGTTCTGAGCGCGATCACCGTAAGGTCGAAGCAGTGGGAGACCGTAAATAGCTGCATGAACTCGACCAGGCTCGCCAGGATGAAACCGTGTTTGATCGCTGAACCCACGGCCGAAAAGCGATCTCGCCCCGACTCTCCCGCTGCGAGGACCAACAGATAACCCAATGCCGCAAACCAGGCGGCTCCACCGAGTTGCCCGATCATCGGCCCATAATAAGGTGGGGTGCCGAAAGCGCTCGGACGCACGCCGGTTAAGTCCCATCGGGCACGTCCGAATGATGCATGCAGGCCGGTGGTGTCGGTGATGAAATCGAAGGGGACCAAGTTGTACAGAAACAGCCCAAGAGTCAGAATCGAGGCCGTGGTCGTGAAGGGCCGTTCGGAGAGTTCACGCCGCGCCCACCGCGTGACTCCATGCCCGGCTCCATACAGGGTGGCCCCGAGTACGGCACCGGTGATGGTTCCGAGTGTGTTGAGTGCAACGTCCATCCAGGACGCGACGCGCCCGGCGATCCCCGCTTGCAGAGTCTCAGCGACAAGACTGACAACTACACCCACGAGCACTGCGAGCGGCACGCGGCCCCAACGTGCCAACGTCCGTGGGCCGCCACAAAGTACAAGGGCCAGACCAATGGGAGCGTAGACGAGGATGTTGGTGAGAATGTCCTCGCGGGTGCCGCCTCGCAACGTAAGCTCAAACAGGCCAAAACCGTTGGAGGCCTGATAGGCTGTCCAATCCATGTCAAACGGAAGCAGGGAGCCGTACAGGACGGCGGCAGTCAAGCCGATCGGCCACCTGAGTGACAGCCCGCGCGCACGTTGGTCGAGGGCGGTGAGGTCGCGGGCGGCAACGCTTGCGCCTCCAGCTATCTCGGTCAATGCTTCCCCCCTCCGGTTTCCCCTGTGAAAGGCACGTCGGGGCCGATAAAAGGCCTACCGGAAGCCGGCGGCTTCCGCGGTTCTTAACCTGGCATGTTCGGGCGTGGCGGCAAACGGGCCCTGCGGGGCGGAGGATCGATGGGTGAGTCGACGGTGTGGCTCCAATATTATCCTTCTTTGCAGAGGTCCTAGGCGTTGCCCGAGAGGGCCCGCCTAACGGTTGGGCCCGAATAACTTCCTTGTATCAGTTACGCCGGGTTTACGACCTGTGCGGCTGACGTTGTCAAATGCCCCGCCTTGTGGTACGGGCCTCTGTGTCGGGATGCTCGTGGCTTAGTCCATCGGAGGGGTTTGGAAAGGTGAATCGAACCATGAAGGCGGCTTGTCTGCACGCTGATGCCGTTCTGGACTGGACCGACGGCGTCGGTGTCGACGTGGTCATCGACAATGTGGGTGGGAGCGTAAGCGTATTCGAAGACAAGCTGCGGGCTCTTCGGCTGGGCGGAGTCTTTGTAAACTTCGGTTTGGTCGGCGGGATGAAAGCGACGCTCGACTTTCGCAACCTGTTTTTCCGGCAGCACCAGCTACGCGGATCGTTTATGGGCGGTATGGAGGAGCTTAAGCGCGGTCTTGCGTGGCTGGCCGAGGGGAAGATCAGGGCTTTCGTGGATCGGACTTATCCTGTGAGTGAGGCGGCCAAGGCCCATCGCTACATCGACTCGCGGGTCGTACGTGGTAAGGTGGTACTGATTCCCTAGGAATTCTAAATCACGAATTACGAAAAAAGGGGGCGATTTCCCGGTGGTTTCATCATAATTCGTAACTTGTAATTCGTAATTCCCTCTGGTTGTGCTATGCAATGCGTACGCTGCTTTACCGATTTGACGATGCCGAAGCTTTCGCGCTTCTGAAAAGCCAGACCACCGCGCGAGGCCCGGTCACGGTCCGCGTAGACTGCCAGGACAATGACATGTTTTTGCGCGTTACCTTGACGCGACAAGAGGATGACCCTCCCGAGATCACCGTGGTCTTCGCCTTACCGCTACTGGCGGTCGACGGAAAGCTGGAGGAATTCCTGCTGGACTTGTTGGGCGATGCGAGCGGCTGTCGCATCTTCGCTGAAGCCGGTGATACTCACGGCTGGGGATTCACCTATTCCTTCGGCAGCGTCGATTTCTCGGGCTGGCGTACGTGCACGGTCAACGCGCAAAACCCAAGCGAGTACTGGGGAGAACGGGAGAAAGACGGAACGCCCGGCGTAGTACTGCCGGTCCAACTGTTTAAGCTAGGGCTTCTGATGAGCGAGTCCTGCCGTGCGATCGACATTGGCCTGGGAAAACTGAGCGTCACCGGCGATGTGCGCCTCGCTCCACCGGGTATCGCCTAGAGCAATCTCCGCTTTTGTGAGGCGGTTGTAGCGCCGTCCCTTGTGGGCGGCGCCGCGACGATTCGTTCGTCACCCACAAGGGGTAACGCTACACAAAATCGCAGTCTGCTCTAGGTCGCTGGCCGGCGATCACCGCGAAAATGGACGGAGAAAGTGTTCCGATTTTTTTCTTCCCATCCTGTTGCGAAGCGGTTAAGATAGCTACGCGGTCGAAGGAGTTATGGGACGTGTCGGCGGGCCGCGTGGCCCTGGTCCGGCACAGTCACCCCTTTCTTTTGCGGAGGTGTGGAGATGTTCAAGTTCAACAGATTGGTTTGCGTATTGTTGGTTGGGACTTGCGTTGGGGTCGCTTTTGCCGCGGCTGTGAAGATCAAGGCCTTTACTCCCGAGGGCGTGAACGGTCTTGCGGAGAACTTCAATTGTGACGGGATGGCTGTCCTAAACTACCACCCCGGTAACAATGCAACGGAAGTCCAGGTTGCGGTCACCGATTTCCTCCCGGACACCGTCTATGGCGTGAAGCTCGAGGCCGGTGGGTTCTGCGGTGGGTTCTCCAATCCGGAAGCGTTCATGAGCAATGCAAACGGGAATGGGCACTATCATCACAGCGTCCCCTATGATTGCTCCGAGGCCCCGGTGATCACGATCTATCGCTGGGATGGGGATCTGAACAGCATTTGGGACGTGACCGAGGGCGAGATCCGGGCTATCGGCTCCACGAACTGATTATCCGCCTGGTCACTCCGGCTGCGTGGACGGCGCTCGGGGTGATTCGGTTGTCAGAGAGAACTCAAGCGGGCACGGGCTGAAAAAGGCCTGTGCTCGCTTCGTATGTCCAGTGATCTTGCGGCTGGACTCGCTCAGTCGACGACCTGTCGCCAGGTGCCGGGGGAGATCTCGTAGCCACCCCTGTCCGGCACAACCGTCACCTGCAGCTTGAACCGGGTATCGCCCAGCATACCGGTCCCGGTCAGGACAATGAAGTTGTTCGGCTCGCTCTTAAGGTTGTTGTCGTCGGGGTCTTTCACCTCCAACGTAAACTTTCCGTCGCCAATGAGCTGGTCTTCGACCCATACGCCACTTGGGCGGTCATCTCGCCAGGTGGGGTCGTCACGGATCCAGAAAAACCCCATCTCGATCGCTGAGTAGGCGTACAAACGGGCTTGGCCGAAATCGGTGCCGCCAACTAGTGAGCGTCTTTCGATCCGCACCGCAGCCAGCGCCGATAGCCCGATCACGGTTACGATCATCGCGACACCCAGGACAACAACATAGACGGAGCCGCGACGACGCCGGTTGCGATTGCTGGTATTGGCCGTCCTTGTGCAAAGCTGTTTGGCACCATTCATCGGGCTTCTGACCTCACACGTCGCCGCATTTACGGCTGCTCCTGACTCGCCGCCCATTCAATGGCCCGCTTCATCAAGGTTAGCCCCTCGGAGTTGAGGGAATTGAAATCGAAGCCGTCCGCCCCCCACGGGAGTTGAACACGTCGTCCCGACGCGGTCCCTCCATCCCAAAGAAGGTCGCCCGGCTTCAGGGTCGCGAGGGAAGGTTTATAGACACCTCCCATGGAATTGGTCTCGCACAACGTCAAGGCGTCCGAAGTCCCAACACTCTCCCGCCAGTGGACGGGCTGGCTTGGGCTGAACAGTGTCAGGAACCCGACGCTAAACGGGGCTGTGATGTAGTGCGTGTTGTCAACGACCTCAACTACGTCCCTGGTTCCCGAGTCGAAGATCTCTCCGAAGCCGAACACAACGGTCAGCTCGATTCTCTCGTTGACAAGACCGATGGTCGCCGCGCGCAGTTTCGTGTTCAGCTCCAGAGCACTGATCTCCGCGGAGATGTACGCTACGTCGGCGTTTGCGGCAGCCGCGTCGAAGTTGCTCTGGGAGTCGGAATCGTCCATCAACTCCACGATACAGTCCCACGATTCCATCAGCGTGACCCTGGCAGACTCCTGGGTGGTCAGGTTCGCGGGATCGCCTACGACGAGAAGGATCCTGGGCCCCAGCTTCGGCGGCGGGAGCCCGGGAGTCCGAATAGCGACGAGTTTCGCAACGATCATCTCATTATGGCTAACCGTGACGGTGATTCGCTTGACGCCGGACTCAGCTCCGAGGATCTGGTCAAGGTCGGTGGGGCTTACTCTGTGTACCTGCACCGAGCGTTCCCACCCATCAAGATTCAGGATCACGGTCCCATCTCGATACTGCGGTGGGGAGCGTTGCCATCCGTGATAGTCGTCCACGTCATCGTGTTCGGCGCGTGAAGTGGACGATTCACCGGGCTCGCACCCGTACGCAGGGGTGTCGACGGGCTCCTCGTAGTTCTGGGCAAGAACCTCGGCCATCAGATCATGCCCCAAGAGGTGACCTAAACCACGGTCGCCGGTTTTCTGGTGGCCGAGCGTTGTGTCGCCCACCGTGTTTAACGCCACAACCAACAACCCAGCGACCAGCATCGTGGCAATCGCGGTCTCTGCCAGACTAAAGGCGGTGTTGGTCTTCGGCTGGTGCCGAACTCGAGCGGTGCGAGAGTACACGTAGTGTGGCACGTTCACGGTGAAGCTACCTCCGGGGTGTTGAGGACCTGCACTGAGGTCTCGACCCGTGTCGACGGATTCGGTCCGACGCGGAGGGCGATTCTTGTCGAAGTAACGAAGTATCGGTCTACGGTGATTTCCAGTTGTCCCGTGGTGGCGTACCTGCCCCAGACGGAAAAGCGAAGGTCACGTTTATTGAACTCGTTGCTCCTGGGGTCCCAGCTAGCGCCGCCATCTTCGGTCCAGCGCAATACCGTTCCGTTGTCCGGGGCGCTTTTCGCGTAATAGACGTCCGCCCAGGTTGCGACGCTGTCACCTCCCTGGATCATGAGGCAGTAGTCGGTTCTGCTTATGTCACTTATCCTGACGTTTGAGAAAGTCGCGGGAATCTGCTTAAACGAGGTTTCGAGATCGGTTCCGGGGATTGTGAACGGCGTTCCGATCGGTGTCGCGTCGGGCTCGAAACTGCCGTCGCCCTTGGAACGGTGTATGCCGACAATAACGCTCGCCGGGGGCGTGCTACCGCGCCGCACCCGGACTTCGGCAAGGGTGATATCAAGTTCCTCGGCACCCTCTTGAGGTGCGATCTCAAAGTACTGCGAAAGCCAGTAGGCCGAGTTAACACCACGTGGCTCAGGGGTCGGTGTGACACCCGGCCAGCCGTCGAAGTAGGCCAGCTCGATCTCATCACTCCAGGTCGTATCTTCCTCGATTGACGTTTCGCTCTTGGTTTTGATACCGTAGGTCAGGTCGAATTCGTGTACGTCCTTCACTACCTCGACGATCGAGCCACCGTTGTATTGTCGAGTCAGCGCGTCGCCGGGTATTCCGGACCAGTCGTAGCGGATCGTCTCGGGAGCACAGTCGGGATGACATGTTGGGTTTGTGTCACAATCGCAGGGCTTATCACGGTTCGAGACCGTGAATTCAACGGTCGTGGCAGAGCGTTCCGTGAACGACTGGGCGCACAGCAACTCACCGGCGATCTGCTCGGTGGCGTAGTAGCCGTCGATGGTGACGCTGCTTGGACTCTGGTCATCGGGAATGGCCCGGCTGGCGATGACAACGGCTGACGCCAGCCCGCCGATCAGCACGACCGCCACGGCCGTGCTCACGGTGAGTTCGAGCAGTGTGACAGCACGGCGGCGTTGGGGCGTCCGGTTCAACATCATTCTGGCAGCTCAGGCGGTAGTTCCGGGGGCTCTGTGATCTCTACGGACAGGTCTGAGACAGTGACTCGACCGGTCTGGGCATCCAGGGTGAGCGTTTTTCGATAGTTGCCCACCGTAACCACAAGAGTTCCGCCGCTGTCGGGAACACCGTAGCCATCAAAGACGACCTCGACATCCCCGCCAAAGTCCGCCGAAATGATCGTGGCGTTATAGGGCTCCTCCGTGAGCGGCACGGCGTACTCGCGCCCCGCATGGTCGGGATCCTCCATCCCGACCAGAGTGTAGGAATCGGTACCGACGTTGAAACTGACAGTCTGCGTGGTACTAGAAAACTTGGCTTCCCGTTGGGCGAAGGCCAAGTCTGTGGCGATCCGTGTTGCAGCGGCATCTATATGCCGGTGTGCTACGAAGTTACCGAAGCGCGGCACTGCGATGCCGGCAACGATGCCGAGAATAGCGATCACAAGGATCAACTCGAGGTATGTAAACGCCCGGTACCGGTGCTGAGCATCGCAGTGTCTGTGATGGTCGCCGCTCATGCCACTTCCATACGCAGTCAGCTCACGCGGGTAGGTCCAGCCGGGTCAGGAACGCTCAGCCGATCAATTAGCGCTCGCGAACCCCCGGAGTCCGTCCTTGAGCTTCGGATCCTCGACACCGACGTCATCAAGGTCCGAATCCGTTGCACTGATCCCGAAGTAGCCGTGCGAGAGGACTGCCACCCACCCGACGGAACCCTCGGCCGGGTCGGCGTCCACAGGTGTCGCCTTTACATGAACCGTATCCAGATTGTTGGTCGGGTTGGTGGGAAACGGCGCCCGCAGGTAGGGGCCGTAGAGATAGGGATTACCATACGTCGCGTTCGTGTCGCCTCTGGCATTGGTGTACATCAGGAGCTGGTCAGCGAAGTAATCTCCGTCGGGTGTGTCGGTGCCGGGGATATAGCCAGGATACTTGCCGTGCTCGGCATAGTAGCAATCGATCGCCTTGCGTACATTGGTGAGCGTCGCGTGCAGGGCGTGTGCGGAGGCGCGGGCGGTGACAGTCGACATACGCGGAACCGCGATGGCGGCAAGGATTCCGATAATCGTCACTACCATCACGAGCTCGACCAAGCTGAACGCTGATGGCGCACGTTGCGCCGATGAATGCAATCGAGCGTATGGCATGGTCTCCTCAACAAGAAGCATACGATACACCCGGTTGGCCCAGAAAAAGGCCGCGTGGGAGCAGTCCTGCTCAGACCACGCGGCCTCATCTGGTGTTCGCTTGCTATTTTTACGGACCTGGATTCAGGCGCGGATAAACTCGTGTGGGACACTTGGCTCCAGGCAGTCGCCCGGCTCAGTCGGTCGGCTAATAGGTCTCAAACCCGTCACCCTTCTCATCCGGGTCGTTGGTGTTGGCGATGATATCGCCGGTCTGGTAGTTATAGACCCATGCCTTTGTGGGATCGAGGTCCTCATTGATGGCAGTCGTTATGTCCGCTGCGGTGGTCATGATAACGCCGTTCTCACCGACGTTCGGACCCACGGGAATGGGTGGGAAGCCGCCGCGCAGATAGGGGCCATAAATCAGGTTCGACCCGGTTGTTGCACCGCTGGCATTCGTCTTCTTGGTCAACTGATCTATGAGCGCCTGCTCCGTCATACCGTCCGCGCCGGGCCACGTACCGCCGTGCTCAGCGGCGTACATGTCAATGGAGTTTCGCAGACTGGCCAGGTTCCCTCGCAGCGCCGCCTCACCGGCACCTCGGGCCCCGCGGCTTATCCGGGGTACGGCGATAGCTGCGATCACGCCAATGATGACAACCACAATCACCAACTCGACCAGGCTGAACGCCCGGGCTTGCGATCTTGTGTTCATAATGAGTCACTCGCTTATGTGTTTGTTTCGACAACTAACCGGATTCGGGCTACGCGCGTTCCGCGTGCCGCACAACGTACAGTACATATCGTTGCCCGTGGGAGGGCACTTTAGCGGCGATTCAAGGTATCGGTCTTGACCACTTTGAGCACCGCTTCCCCGTCACAACACTCAAAGCGAGCCTCGTTACCGGAGACACCCTTCAGCGTACATCCGTCGATTGTCTGGCCGATCCGTGTCCACGTCCCGTCAACAATCGCTATTTTCAGACGCTGGTCGACCAGCACACCGTTTAGACGATGCCGGGTCAGAAAGACGTCACTACTGGCCAGCTCTGGGCGCTGTGCCCGGCCCGTGCCCGGATGGTCCTTATCGGCCTTGGCCCCCTGGGAATCCGAGCCAAGAACCGCCGCTGGTGGAGCGAACAGGTCGCGGACGAGGGACTGCGCAGCCGACATTTCCAAACCGCGTGGGAAGGGCAGCTCCGGTATCGACAGCGTGGGCGCGGCATTGGGGGAAAGTGGTGACGTCGTCATCGCAGGCCGGCCCTGCTCGAGCGCAACTGCAACCGTCGGCTCACCCGTCCCACCCGATAAAAGGCATCGATCAACAGCGATGGCTGCCAGTCCCAAGATCACCACTGCGAGATATCCACCCTTTTTGCGAGGCGACATCAGGTACCATCCCCTCCGTCATCAGGACCGTCTGGCTCCGGGGCCGAGAACAGACTGAGGGTCAGCACCGCGACCCGTTCGTTGCGTGCCACGTCCTTAGGCCCTCCACCACGATCTATTTTCAGGTAGCTGACGTCCGCCCAAAAGTCGGCATCTTCAATTGACTTTAAGAACCTCGCCAACGCAGGGAACGAACCGCTCACCTCGTAGGCGTATCGCTGCTCGAGCAATCCCGGATAGCGGCGGGACGGCAAGGGATTTTGTCGGACTACTCGCAGCCGGTGGTCCGACGCTATGCTCGAGAGGGTCTGAAAATACTGTTCGACCGGCATGTCAGCGGGTAGCTCGTCGGTCTCGGCCAGCTCGCTGCGACGCTTCGTCAAGAGTACACTTTGCTTGTGTGACGCCGCCTGCAATACCCGGTGATCTTTCCGGGCCTCACGAATGAACTGGTTCAGTTCCCCAATCTCGGCTTTGGTGTGGTTTTCGCGGATCACGGTTAACCATATAAAGCCGAGCAGACAGAGTGCGAGTGCGCACCCGCACAGCAGGTCAATGATACGCAAGAATAATTGACCGCTGTCACGCATGACTACCACTCGCAGATCAACTCGAACCGGAAATAGGAGCCGTCCAACACGGGCTCACTACGCAGGAGTCCCAGGGTAACGTTCGTGAACACCTTGGAGTCCTTCAAGTTCGTTACGAATTCGTGGGGTTGGGCCGCGTCGATTGCATAGCCAGCCACCCGTAGCCTGCGAGGGGCCTCAATCACCACAATAGCCGGCTGTTTATCCGTGGCTGTGTCCCGGTCACGGACCACGGTGTTGTGACCGCCTCCAGGCGGCGGCGTGGCCGGATCAGTGGCGATCGAGATAAGCCAGGTACCTTCAGGCATTGACTTTTCAATTAGCGCGAACATTGCTGACCAGGCCCGCTTGGACCGCAAGGCCTGGGCACGTTCAAGCTGCATCAGTGCCTCGTTGGCCTGGGAGGTAAGCGCTGTTAGCTCGGTGCGGATGGTCGCCAGCTCGGTTTGCAGTCGGTCATGTTGGGTGCGCAGCTCAGCCGCCTGGACACGCTGAACCCAGTCGATTGTCAGCGGCAGGGCCAGGATCGCCACTGCCAACAGGATGGCAATGCCCCACCCCTTAAGGCGGCGGCACCGCGTCTGGGCGAGCTGCACATTTTCTGGAATTAGGTTAACACCGACCATGATGATCTTTCGTTCAAGGTTCGGCGGCAAGCCCGACGGCCGAGGCGAGGACCTCCAGCCGTTGGCGGTTGCCGGAGGTGTAACACAGTCGGCAAGACTCGCTGTCCAGGTAATCCGAGGCCCGCCGCACCGTTATACCCAGCGCCCCGGTTAGAAACTCCGGTAGATTGCCCAGCGCGGCGCCACCACCCACCAGAACCAGATCCCTGACGTCCCGACCCGGATAGCAACTAAGAACGTACTCGTACGACCTCTTGATTTCCGATGCGAGCTCCTTCAACTGGCTGCGCAACGCTCCTAAAAGGATCGATGCAATCTGGCTACCGGGTGCAGCTTCCGCCGCCCGTCGGATGCCCCGTCCGGTCAGAGCGATGCCGTGCTCCCGTTTGTGGACTTCGGCGGCCCTTGTACTGAGCTGTAGCGAGTCCGCGATTCGCTCGGTCCAGGCACGACCTCCCGGCCCGGCTCGCCGGACCAGCACGGGCACGCCACCCACACACAAAACCAGCCTCGCCTCACCGTATCCCACATCCAGCACCCCACACACCGCCTGCGTAACGGTAGACGTGAGGGTCGCCGCGAACCTGGCTAAGGCAGTTGGCCCGGTATCGATCCGAACACACTCTAAACCGGCGTCAGAGCATGTCTTGAGCATACCGGTCAGGATATCACGCGGAGCAGCCACACCGATGGCGTTCGGCGCCGACACCTGCGTCGAAGGCAGAGCCCAATGGCTGGTCTCTACGCTGTCGCTCGGGGAATTGGCCAACCGCTCCACTTCGTAGCGGACTACTTGCGCCGCGTCCGAGTTTTGATTTGCCAGGACCGTCGGCGGCAGCTCGAGACTATGAAACTCTGCGGCCGGTGGGTTTAGCGCCACCACGGCCCGGCGTCCTCGAAACTCGCCCATTCGTAGGCACTTTATGATGTACCCGGTCGGCTGCTGCACGGCATCGCTGTCCACAGAGCCGTTGGGCCGGCACTCGCAAGAGGCGGTGCTGGCAACGATTGACCGATCGCCGGTGTGCATGAGCTGCACCGCGCGAATCCCGCTGGCGCCGATATCCAGGCCAATCGGTGTCCGTTTACGTCGACTTCGCAGCGAGACCATCACCAGCGGCTCCCTTAATCAACGTATCGCAGCCGTCAGGTCGAACAGCGGCAAAAACAGCGAAACCGCAACCCCGCCGACCACCAGTCCCATGCCGATCAGGATGACCGGCTCCATCAACCGCATCACCGTATTGATCAATTCCGCGTTCGTTTCGTCGAGTATTTCAGCGCAGTAAGTAAGCGCCCCACCCAGATTGCCGCTGTCCTCCCCCGTGTGAATTGCCTGGCAAGTGGAGGGCTCGACCAACCTCGATGCCTCGAACGCGCTACTTAGCCTGCCGCCTGAGGTTACCACGTCCTCCAGGTCGCCGAAGAGCTTTTGAAACCGGTTGTTTCGCGTAGACTCGCTCACCAGCTCCAAGGTGTCGAGCACACCCACGCCGCTTTCCAGCAGCGTACCCATGGTACGGAACACCTGCCCTTGGATGAGTCGTGACCGTATATGCCCGATTACCGGAATGCGGATCTGTACGTTGCTAAGCCATTGTCGGCCATTGGCACTGGTCAACATCGCCACCATACCCATCCCGCTCGCGATCAACACCCCCAACACGACCGGCCAGTAACCAGCCACAAAGCTGCCGATCGAGAGCAAGAACTTCGTAGTTGCCGGGGTATCCACGCCGAGTTGAACGAACATGTTGTTGAAACGGGGCAGGACAAAGAAGAGAAGTACAAGGAGTATGTTACCGCACATGAAAATCAGCAGGGCAGGGTATGTCAGGGCCCCGACGACCTTGTTGCGAAGCGCCCGCCGTTTGCCCACTATCGAAGCCAGACGCTCGAACATTTCCGTAAGCGTTCCGCTGGCCTCTCCGGCGGAGATTATGGCGCAGTACACCGGGTCGAACGTCCGGGGATGCTTGCGTAGTGCGTCGGTCAATCTGGCACCGTCTTCCAGGTCCTCGATGATCTTCCCGAGAAGGGCGGCTTGACCTGCTTTCTTCATCTGCCGCTTGATGGCCGTCATCGCCGGTACGATCCCGCTGCCTGCGCGCAACAGCATTGCCAGTTGCCGGGTGAACAACACCAGCGTCTTGAGCGGTAGTCGCAATGCTCTTGACGAATCCAAACGGATCGCCCCGCCGGCCTTACGATGAGATCTCTCGGACACCCGGGTCACATAAAGTCCCCGACGCCGGAGTTCCTGGACGGCTGCCTTGGGACCAGGTGCCTCGATCGTGTCATTTACCGAGTGTCCGTCGGCGTTAATGGCGTCATATGTGAGAATCATGGCGGCAGCTCAGCCCCCGTACCGGTGGGATCGCCCACCTCCAGCGCTTCGGAGCGCGTGACGCGCAACACCTCTTCCAGCGTCGACTCGCCGCGATCAACCAGGTCCAGGGCTTTTTCCCGCAACGTGCGCCATCCTGTCTGGGCCAGGTAGACGCGGATCTCCGCCTCCGAGGTGCCCTTGTGAATCATCCGCTTCAGCTCGGGATCCAGCAGCATGACCTCGAAGATCCCGATGCGGCCTCGAAAGCCGGTGTTATTGCAGTCGCGGCATCCTTCGCCTTTTTGGAACAGCTCATTTGTGCGATGCTCCCAGCCGACATTCTTGAGCAGGTCGGGAGGAGGATAGTACGACGTTTTGCAGGACTGGCAGATGGTCCGGGCAAGCCGCTGGGCGACAAACCCGAGCACCGATGAGGACATCAAATACGGCTCGATACCCATGTCCAGCAAGCGCATGACACCACCCGGACAGTCGTTGGTGTGCAGGGTGGAGAGGACCAGGTGACCCGTCAGGGCCGCCTGGATGGCCACCCGGGCTGCGTCCTCGTCGCGAATCTCTCCCACCATAATCACGTCCGGATCCTGGCGAAGCATGGAGCGCAGGGCACGCAAAAACGTCAGACCGGTCCGCTCGTTGACCTGAATCTGATTGATCAGCGGAAGCTGGTACTCGACGGGGTCTTCGATAGTCACAATGTTGGTGGCCTCGTTCCGCAGCAGATCCAGGGCCGAGTAGAGTGTCGTCGTCTTGCCACTCCCTGTGGGACCGGTGACCAGCATCAGGCCGTAGGGACTGCGGATCATCGATTCGATGGCTACGTGGTCCTGTGCCCTCACGCCCAGGGCTTCAAGCTCAAAGTTGAGATTGGCCTTGTCAAGTATGCGAAGGACTGCCTTTTCGCCAAGCACGGTCGGCATGGTGGACACCCGCAGGTCGACCTCGCGGCCGTCGGCCACGATGTGGACCCGCCCCTCCTGCGGAAGACGTTTCTCGGCGATGTCCATGTGTCCGATGACCTTGATGCGCGATACGATGGCCGCATGCATTCCCTTCGGAGGCTTGAGCATCTCGCGCAGGTGCCCGTCGATTCGGTAGCGAATGTGCGTGCCGTCACGGCTGGGCTCCATATGTACGTCGCTGGCACCGGCCCGCAACGCCGTTAACACGGCGAGGTTGACCAGGTTGACGATGGGGCTGCCCTCGACCATCTTGTCGAGATCGGTCATCGGGCCTTCGTCAATCGCCTCCGTCTCGAAGATGTGAACGTCACTCTCCTCGATCGACGCCAGGAACGAATCCACGCTGACTTCCGCCGCCAGGTACTTGCGCTGGTATTCCTGAAGATTCTCCCCGAGCACCAGCACGGGGCGGATGGAGCAAGCCGTCAGGTTGCGCAGGCGGTCCTGAACCGGCAGGGACTGCGGTTCGACCATCGCCACGGTCAGCTCATCGTCCACTCGAAACAGTGGAAGTACATGCAAACGTTCCGCTTCCTCTTTGGGGATGCACTTAGCCACCTTCGGATCGATCAGCCCGTGACGCAGCACGCACCCTTTAACGCCGAGACGCTTCGAGAGTGCCCGTACGAGAGTTGCTGAAGATATGGCTCCGACGTCGACGAGCGCACCGCCGATCCGCCCACCAGCCTGCTGTTGCCGGGCCAGCGCCTCGGCAAGCTGCTCCGGGGTGATCAGCCCGTCTCGAACCAGCTGGTCCCCAAGTCGAACGGCGTTCTCGATCGTTAAATCCGGCATCACCTCGTTTGTCGATTGTCGATCGAGGACCTCTCAATCCCCAATGGACAATCTTCAATCCCCAATTAGAGAAAGCTCCTGACGGCGTCTTGGACATCCTTGAAAAAGCTGAAGCGCCCCGAGACGCCGGTTAGCTCCAGAATCTCACGACAGAGTGGTGGCACACTGGCCAGCTTGAGACTCGTCGCCCGGTCCGCCAATTGTTCCGTAGCCGCCAGCAACCCTTCAACGGCAACACTGTCCAGATAGGAGACTCCCTCCATCAAGATGACCAGGCGCGGGCTAGGCAACTTGACTCGTTCGAGCAGAAGCTTTGAAAAGCTCTCCGCTTCCTGATCCACCAGTGCGCCGACAGGCGCAATTACATCGACGGTGCCAACCTGTTGCTGCTCGACCTTCACACAACCGCTCCGTTCATCACAGATATAGGACCAAGGTCACTGGCGATTGGCGTATTCTCGAGGCGGGCCCGCCGGCACTGGGCCAGCGCCCGAAACACCAAGGTTCGTAAGTCGGGCCTCTCCGTTCCGCTTCCGGCCACTCCGCACCGCACCTCCACCACCCCGTGCCATCGCCCGTGGTTGCGGCACACCCCGGTCAGTCGCGACATGAGCTGCGCCACAATCAGCGAAGCAAGTTCGGAGTCCACACGCCGCAGCAACAGAAGAAACCGGGACCCGTCGAACCTTCCTACCCGGTCATCCATGCGCATCTTCCGACGAAGCACGTTGCTGACCTCGCGGACCACCTCATCGGCGACTTCCCACCGGCCCGAGTCGCTTAATTCTCGAAGCCCTTCCAGGGCGATCACTGCGACCGCCACCGGTTCCCCCTCCTGATACGAGTCCCGCAGGGACTCCTTGGCTCGGCGCAAAAACGCCGGCCGGGTGAGCAACCCCGACACCGGATCATCCTGCACCGCGCTTCTGCTACGGATCGCCTCGCACAGGGTGCACCAGAACTGACTGATCAGTCGCTCCGTGGCGCGCAACAGTGGTGTATTGCGGTCCGGGGCGATACCGAGTTGACCAACCACGACCGCCCCCAGCGGGCTGGTGCCCTGCCTGATCGCAAAGCACCAGGCCATGGTGTTTTGCGACTCCCGGGCAAGCTGTTCGACCAACTCACCTTGGGTGATATCGCCAGCCACGTAGGAGCGACCAGTCGTTACAACGTGGCCTACGATCCCCCGGCGTGCCGACAGTGGTTCAATGTCCACCAGCGGGTCGGGTTCGTTTAAGGGGACAAGCTCCTCGCCCTCGCTTCGCAGGTGGTAGGGCTTAATATGCGTTGCCTTGCAGCACTGGTACATCACCGAGCGGACAAGCTCGTTAAACTTGGGCCAGGGGTCGCTGTCGTCGCGGTGTTCGTCCAGCCAGTCGTCGAATTGATCCATCGCCGCGGAGAGCTGCTGAAGAGGGGCCAGGCATTCGTCCGACCGAATGATCATGTTGACGTCTGTAGGCGGCTCCGCCGATGTGGTCGGCAAAGGCTGGTCAATCGGTCTTTCACCAGACCAGCGGCCCATAGCGGCGATGGCCACCGCGCCCGCTACGATCGTCGCCACTGTCCACGGATCTTTCCACACGGCGGGTCCGACGGATGCCTGCACCAGGACCACCCAAAACAGCGCTGACAAGATGCCCAGAAAAAGCCCACGGGTGCGTCCCAGCAGGCGTCCGCCGACGCCCACGCCTAGAAGGATTGGAAACCACGGTAATATTAGTGTCAAAGTCACGTCATCCTCCGCATGGTGCATCGCGATGCTCGTCGGGATCCTGCGTGAACCGATTGGCTCGTTCGACCGTCCTTTTCCAACCGTCCGGATGGTCTTCGATTTGCTCGCGAATCAGCCCGTCGAACATCTTCTGGAATTGTGGATCAACTGTCTTGCCCGCCTCTTCCCTTAGAATATCGAGGGCCATGCCCCAATCGTACGCCGGACGGTAGGCACGGTCGGACGTCAAGGCATCGAACACGTCCGCTATCTGGATGATCCGGGCCTGCAAGGGAATGTCCTCCCCAGTCAGCCCTGAAGGATACCCAGCCCCGTCGAATCGCTCATGATGGTGAAGTACGCCTTCCAGCGCCCCGGCGAGTTGCGGTACCTCTTGCACTACTCTATGGCTTCGAACCGGATGCTCCTTGATATGGTTGAATTCGTCCTCCGTGAGCCCGCCCTTTTTCTTTAGCACGTCATCGCGAATACCGATCTTGCCGACGTCATGCAGCAGTGCACCCCACTGGAGCATCTGCAATTCTTCTTCCGTAAGGTTCAGGGCTTTACCCAAAAGCGACGCAAAATATCCTACCCTGAGGGTATGGCCGGAGGTGTACTGATCCTTCTGGTCCACCGCGTTGACCAGTGACCGCACCATGGCCACGGACATTTCCCGCAGCTCGTGGAGGAGCCGATGATTTCGGATCAGGTCGCCGCAGAACATGGTGAGCGAGTCAAGCAGAAGCATGTCGCTGGCATGGAAGCTTTCCACTTCCGAGCCGCGCGTCAGGACGATCGCACATACGAAAGACTTGCCCGCGAACACCGGCCCGACCGTGACCTCGGCCACACAAGTAGGAGCAGCTCCGGCTGGCGGAGATTCCACCACGACGCTTCTCGAATCGCGCGCGCGACATACGAGGCCATCGAACCAGTCGGTGGGAGATCCGTACATCCCCTCACGTGACCTATTGGCCGGCATGCGCGGCTGGACAACGAAGACCTCTTGCTTCTGGAAGCTGCGTCGAAGGTTGTCCACGAACAGATCGATTACTTCCGACTCGCTTTGCAAAGTGGGAAGCTTTTGCGTTACCTCAAAGACGATGCCCAGTTGCTCGTAGACAGACAGGAGTTCCTCGGCCATGCCCGCGTTTTCGACGGTGATACGCTCCACAGCCTCAGACACTTCCGACACCAAGGGCTCCAAGGCATTGCCATCCTCGAGGCCGGCTACGCGGGCGGACAGTGTCTTTAACCGGTGGCGCACGTCGTCACTTCCACAAGATCCCGTTGACAATTGCTCAAGCAGCTCGGGCCCAGACACGTTGTTCACCCCTGCGTGGCAGCGCTACCCAGTAAGCGATCAATGTCGGTAACCAGGCGCGAGGGCACGAACGGCTTTGGATACAGATGAACAGAGTACGGCTCCATCCTTTTGGCCAGCTTGTCCTGGTCACATCGCGCGGTCAGCAGCAAGAATGGAACGTCGAGTCCGTGCTGCTCGCGCACAGCCTTGATCAGTTCGAGCCCGTCCACAACAGGCATATTCATGTCGGAGATGATCAAGTCGACGGTGTGATGGTCGAGGATCTCAAGGGCAGCGGCCCCGTCCACCGCCTCGAGGACGTCATACCCGTGGCGGCCCAGCCACATGGACAGGATACGTAGAATGTGGGCTTCGTCCTCTGCGATCAGAATGCTGGGCACGGCGCTTAAGCCTCCTGTGTGGTGCTCAGCGCGGCGGCCCGCGTCTCTTGATGAGGCAGCCGTACCAAGAAAGTCGAACCTTGCGCCTTTTTACTAATCAGCTCAATCTCGCCGCGATGGCGGCGCACGATCTCCCGGGCGGTGTACAGTCCGATTCCGCTGCCGGCCTGGCTTTGAACTTCCGGATCCGGGGCCCGCTGGAACTTCTCAAACACCCGCCCGTGATCAACCGGGTCGATGCCGATGCCGTTGTCTTTTACGGATAGGGTCACCCCGTCGGCGGTTAGCTGACAGCCGACCACCACGTTGCCATTCGGCGGTGTGTACTTGATCGCGTTACCGAGGAGGTTGTTGACCACTACAGCCAACTTGTCCCGATCGGCTTCGATTGGCTCCAGCTTGGAGGGCAGCACGAGCTGGATATCGATGTTCTTCTCGTCGGCCAGACCCCGAACATCGCGGACGCCGTCACTAAGAAGTGCCTTTAGGTCGACATCACCGACCTGGAGGTCGATCGTCCCGACCTCCAACTGAGAAACACTCAGAACATCCTCCACGAGGCGCGATAGGCGGCGGGTCTCCTTGGTGATGACGTTGTAGCAGTCGGTTATGACGCTGGGATCATCAAACATCCCGCTGGAGAGCGTCTCCGCGTACGCACGAATATTGGTAAGAGGCGTGCGCAGCTCATGTGTCACCTGGGTGATGAACTCTTCGCGGGCACGCTCGGCGCGGATCTGCTGGCTAACGTCACGAATCACGACCACACATTCACCTTGGTGATGACCGCGCTGCAGCGGGATCACCCGCAAGCGGTATGTGCTGCGGTCATGATCGGTCTCCTCGTCCGTCTCCAACATCTCCGTGCGCCCTTCAAAGGAACCGTCGACCTGCAACGCGTCGCGCAACACATTGAGGATCTTCGCGCCTACGCCCACCGCCTTCGCTTCCGGGAGCGCAGTCTGCTTGGCTTCATGGGCATTCCAGCCGAACAGGCGCAACGCGGTGGAGTTCAGGTATTCAAAACGGACCTCGTCGGTGATGTAGATGATGCCGACGGGAATGGCGCTGATCGCTTCGGCGAGGGCCCCACCCCCGGAACGCTGCAGCACTTGTGACAGCTCCTCGTCAGCTTCGGACCGCTGGACTGCCTGGTGAAGTCGCTGGGTCCAATCGATCAAATCGTTCCACGCCTTGGTCACGCTGTCGATGGTGTCCGCAATGTGGAGCGAGCCGATGTCCTCTTTCAAGCGATCCTGGTGCGACTGCAAGCGGTCCGCAATACGAGATACGCTCCGAAGCTGCTCACGGAGACACCGGTACACCACAAACAGGGCACCCAATACCACCAACACGATGGCGAGCGTTCGGGCCTGGTCGGCTAGACTCGAAACATCCAAAGGCTCGGGCGGCAGTCTCGCCTCCAGGTAAAGCACCGCCTCGCCGTCACCCGGCTGATCATCGCCCAATTTCGTCAGTGTGGGGTCATCTGAGGTCAGCCGGGCACGGACGAACACATCAGGCGCATTCTGTCCGGCTGCACGTACGGGTATGACCTCCCATATCGCTTGCTTCGATGCCCTCGGTGGATTGTCGGCACTAATCGTATCGATCTGGGTGGGATCCGTTGATGCGACGACCCGCCCCTGCTCATCGACCACACGCAGCCATCGCGTCGGCACGTTGGCAGCGAACTCGCGCAGCGCTCGTTGGTATGCACCGATCAACTTCGGATCAGACGGTCCGCTACTTCTCAGCACCGAGAGTCGCTCCGCCAGCACTTTGATGGTGTAGCGGCTGCCTCGCTGGAAGTGCACCGCACCTTCCCGACGTGCCTGGACGATCCCGAAGTGCGCAACTGAGCCGAGACCGACCAGATAAATCAGGACAATTGACAGGCCGAACCAGCGCGGCACCTCCTCCGCAGTCAAGAAACGTCTTAATGCCTTCAGTCCTGATCGCATACGGTCACCGTCTGTTCAGAGCACGAGACGAGAGGCGTACGTCATCCTTATCGTTTGCGAGGCAAATCGGCTTAACTTTGGCGAACCGGAGATGTCCGCTTCAAAGCATACGATTTACGGACCCAGTGAGCGTTCATCCGCTAAGCGATTAAGGTCCACGAGTTACCGGCATTTGGGAGACGGTCCACTAGGCATCGGGCCATCGACCGCCGCTCTTTATAAGTCCTTGGATGACGTGATGCCGGGGCCGGCTCGATCTGATGATTACGGGACCACTGCGGCCCGATCGGTGTCGGGTAGCCAAATCGGAAGGGTTTTCGCAATGAGGAGGAGCCGCAGGGTTATGGTGCCTGCGACGGACGATGTGATAGTCCCGATCATCCGGCTGGGCGCCTTACGCGACTCGAAGGCGTTGCCGGCAACCCGGTCCCGACGAAATCGGTACATCGAGCCGCTGTGGTAAGTATCGCTTGCCCCCAGACTAAAACGGGTGCAATATGCTCTTGAGACTTCAGGAGCGAGAACAACATGCGGATTAAGGGATTCTTGCTGGACGTAGAAGGCACACTGGTGAAGGACAAACGCTACCAGCCGATAGAGGGGGCCGCGGAGTTTGTTCGCCAGCTTCGCCAAGCCGGCTTACCGCTTCGTTTAATCACCAACAACACGACGGATTCCAGAGCGTCACTGTTGGATAAGCTTGTGCGAGCGGGGTTCGATTTCACGATCGATGAGCTTCACACCTGCATTGGAGCGGCGGTCACCCACTTGCGAACCGTCGGCGCCACCAGGTGCCTGATCTTGGGCACCGCAGCTCTCCGACAGATGTTTGCCGACGAAGGCCTTACCGTTGTAGATGGCAGTGAGGTCGACGCGGTGGTGGTCGGCCTGGATACGGACTTGACCTATGAGCGGCTTAGGCTGGCGTGCGACGCGGTCAGCCGAAAAGGCGCTTCTTTGATCGCCCTTCACCGCAACCGCCTGTTTGTCGATGCCCAAGGTCGGTGCTCGCCGAGCGTCGGCGCCGTTGTTGAAGCCATTCACTACGCGACTCAAGTTGAACCCACCTTGATTGGCAAGCCTAGTCCAACGTACTTCCAACAGGCGCTGGATGATCTTGCCTTACCTCCGGAATCCGTCATGGTAGTGTCGGACGACCCTCTCAGCGATCTGGCCGGTGCGAAGCGGATGGGTATGCAAGCGGCCTTCGTCTTGTCCGGCAAGTACCGGGAACGGTCGGTGATCGACACGATCCCGGCGTCACAGCGGCCGGATGTCGTTACCGAAACGATCGGCGAGCTGCTCACTACCGGTGCGCTTGACCTGTGACTCGCATGCCGCCGTCGGCTTTCACTGGTCTGGGTACCTGGCTCCGCGGTGGGAAGGCAGACTCACGTAGTGGCGGTTGTCGGTCTGCCCGGCCGGTGCAGAGTATATGCTCAGCCCACGTATTTCGTGGTCCGGGGCGTGGGTGTCGAGGTCGGCGAATCGCCGACACACAGCATTTGATGCGCGCATTTGCCGGGCGAGAGTCGTTCACTATAGTCCCCCTATGGAAAATACTCTCCTCGGGCAAACTTGCGCGCTCCTGGCTGCGGTAACCTGGGCTTGTGCGCTGGTGCTTTTCAAGCGCACCGGCGAGCACATCCCACCTCTAGCCCTGAATCTCTTCAAGAACGTCGTCGGACTGATCCTGCTCGTGGCCACCTTGTGTTTCATGCCGGACAGCCTTGCAGCCTTACACAGGTATCCTCGCGAGGACATCGTGATTTTGATTATAAGCGGTCTGCTCGGCATCGCGTTGGCGGACACGGTGTTCTTCCACGCCCTCAACCTCATTGGCGTGGGAATCGTCTCGATCGTGGACTGTTTGTACGGTCCTTTCATCATCCTCTTCGCGTACCTCATACTGTCGGAGGAGCTGGGGCTCTCCGACTATGCCGGAACCGGACTGATTCTGGCAGGTGTGCTCATCACTTCGCGACTGACCCCTCCGGCCGACCGGACTCGCGGCCAGCTCGTGCTCGGGGTCATATTGGGTGCCTCGGCCATGGCATTTATGACTTTCGGGATCGTAATCGCCAAGCCCGTCCTGGAGTTCTACGATTTCCCGCTCATTTTGGCCACCGCCTTGCGGATGCTGGCTGGCACGTTGGCCCTTGCACTAATTGCCCTGGCCTCACCACTGCGGAAGAAGCACTGGTCGGCCTTTCGGCTGACCTCGACCTGGAAGATCAGCCTTCCCGCCTCAATCCTGGGCGCTTATTTCGCCCTGATTTTGTGGATGGCGGGTTTCAAGTATGCCAAGGCCGCCGTTGCGGGCATCCTGAACCAGACCTCGGTGATCTTCGCGATCATCCTGGCTGCGGTGTTTCTCAAGGAGAGCTTCGGCTTGCGGAAGGCGATCGCCGCCACGCTGGCCATGGTGGGCATCGTGCTGGTGACACTAGGCGCATCTTGAACCGTCGCGTCACTCGGCGCTTTGCTGCCAGTCTGCGGAGGCGCAACAGACACACCGTGTCTTTCGAGAGCACGTTGCCTGATTGGGTGCGAGTCGTAAGCCGGCCGGTGCGCCCGCCCGCGCCGGTTACTTACTCCGGATAAGCCCCCTTACCCGCACCGCGCTCGGCAGGTGATCGATAGTTGGTTACGCTCCGCGTATGCCACATCTTGCCGTTAAAGGTTGTATACTTCGCGGAGGACTTATAAAAGTCGATTTTCTGCGCGATGGGGCCCAGCTTCGCAACCGGCCCGAGTATCTTCGTAATCAACTGCTGAGCTTCGGGATCCGGTATCATCATGGCGCTCATCCCACCCACCATGGATAGCACACCAATGAACTGCGCGATCTCGGTGCCGAAGTTCCGCTTGTCGGTGAAGGAGATCGACCGAACCGCTCCCTTGGGAATCACGGCCTCGGCCATGAACTGGCTATTCTTCCGGATGTTGGGGTGATCACCCGCCGCCGTGGCCAGGCACAACGCTACGGCGTCTGCCGATGAACCCAGGATAAGATACCCGCCGCTTACACCGCAGACCGCCGGCTGCGGCATCATGCCGACAGCAACGTTGTGGAACCCGGACAGTTTCTCGTGCGTCACCGGCGAGGTACGAGGGGTCAGCATCGCCAACGCTGGATTCTTTTGGGCTGCTTGCTGCAGATTCGTCGACAGGAACGCCACAGCGGAATCGAGCTTCTCGCGAGCAGCGGCCTCATCGGCAACCTTGAGCATGAGCACCCACGCGCTACCGACAGGCTGCTTTAACGTGAGCTGGATAATGTCGCCTTGAATCCAGCCCAGGATGTCCTTGCGAACGTCGAAGCCCAGCTCCTTCTGCATGCCCGCCCACTTGGCGAGCATCTCTTCACCCTTCGGCCCCAATCCGCGAATCGTGTCTTCGAGGAACCTGTACAGTTCGCCAAGGTCAATCCCGCCGCTCACGGAGAACGATACGGTTTCCTTCGGAAGGTAACGGTCAAAGTCCGTCAACGGCTTACGCTTTCCGAACACCGGGTAAAACGGGTTATCAGCAGCGCCCGGCACCAGGGCCGTGATCTCTTCGGCGTGGACCGTGTACCCGTCCGTGTACTTGACGGCTGCGATGTAGTCGATCATCCCCGGCACATCGAACAGGCGTACGGCCACCTGTTGCCATTTGTCAGCCTCGGCACGCGACTTGGCGGTCACCTGCTTCGTAGCCTTGGCCAGCGCCGCCTCATATCGTGGGTCACCGCGAACGATCTTCAGATCGGCATCCTTGGCAATCTGCTTGGGGGCGGAAAAGCCTCCGTCCACGGCTTTTTCCAGCCAGGTCAAGGCTTCGTCCTTGTTCCCAACCATAGCATGGAAGCAGGCCAGGTTGTACATGATCCGAGAGTCGGCCGACGCCACCTCATGGGCCTTCTTGGTGTATTCCAATGCCTTCTGGTAGTCCTTCTGGCGGTAGGCTTCGACGCCCTTTTCGGC
This sequence comes from Planctomycetota bacterium, assembly GCA_030616775.1. Classification (GTDB taxonomy): domain Bacteria; phylum Planctomycetota; class Phycisphaerae; order UBA1845; family UBA1845. The sequence continues at coordinate 48,201 of JAUWWQ010000015.1, read as the reverse complement.
AAGCTTGTTGGCCTCATCGCAGAACCGTGCGTTGGTCACGGCGTCCCCCGATCCTGAGCTCGCCGCCTCGGCTACGGCCAGATCACCGAGTGCTCGGAATGAGCCGAGTAAGACCGGCACGTCGAAGAAGGTCATTTCGTCTTCGGCCGTCGGGAGATTGGCAAACGCCTGCTTGAAGCGTCGGCTGGCAGCGAGGGACTTCTTGGAGCTTTTGCCCTCCAGCAGGCCGAGAACCTCGTCAAGAATCTTGTCACCCGCCGCAATCACGATCACGTCGCGGTGCAAAGCCATTGCCAGGTTGAATGGTGGGGTGTTGGGAACCTTGGCCAGCAGGTTCACGGCTGCAACCTTGGCGCCCAGACGCGGGGTTGTGTTCACGGTCAGCACTTCCTCGCCGGCCGCCTTGTTGACCTCCGCGACGATTGCTTGAAGGATCGCGACAAGCCCCTCGTAATTCTCCGATGCGCTACCGTCGCTTCCGCGAAACATCCACACCATATCGGGCATCATGGTGACGCCCTTGCCAATGTATACAGGCTTTAACATACGCTCGGCAAAGACCATCTCACCGCCGCCCAACTTGTCCCAGTCCACACCATCAAGGAGTTTCTTGGCCAGCTCCTTGAAGCGATCCACCTCGGCGCGCTGCTCCTCACCGAGCTGGGATACGATCAGCTCCATCAAGTCGGAACCGATCCCGGATTCCTTCAACGCATCGATGACCTCGTCCCAGTAGTCGCAGAGAAACTGGCGCTCCGGGTTGTGCCGCCCGGCCACGCAAATAAACACGTCGTCCGGAACAGCCCCGATAAGCGAAGACTTCCCTTTTGCCGCCGCATTAGGTGCCAGCAGTCCGACACTAAGCACAACAGCTAATCCTGTGGCCCAACTGGTCATTTTCGTATTCATGGTTTCGTTTCCCTTACGCAAAGGCGCAATCGAGCGCTCGGTTCGAAGCAACTGACCCACAACCCGACGTTCTGGTCACATGTCATTATTCTATTCGTCCAGGAAAACCCGCACAATTGAGTTTCGCTAGCCCATAACAACTTCTTACATCGCTAACACCTACAGGACACTTTCTGACACGCTACGACCGCGTGCGCGCATGACATTTGCCGGAGCGAATCGACCGAGTCAGATCACCTGTCGAATTCGTGAGATTCGCAAACATGACAACCACCTGTTGCACAAGTCCACACACCGATTTAGCCAGGCCAGTGATGCGCGCCCGTGCAGTTGGCCAACGGATGCTACACGCGGACCTCAGTGCTGCTGTGTGCGCTTCTTGCCTGCGAACCACTTCCCGCACGTTTCTTTCCCGGGACCAGGAGCAGTCGCACACTCCGTTCGTCTTCCCAAGACCGCTAGCATCGTCACGCGTTGGTCGTACCACGTTTGGGTCTCGGCGGTCGTCGGCCTTCGGCTACATCTCTTTCGAAGGTCTTCTTTTTGCGCAGGATGTGGTGGTAGTGTTGGGAGAAGCGGTGGGCTTCGTCGCGCATGGACTGTAACAGGCGGAGGGCTTCGTTGTTGCGGGCCAGGCGGACCGGAGCGGTCTTGGCCTGGATGTAGATTTCCTCTTCGCGCTTGGCCAGGGAGATCACCATCGGCGGGCGGAGGTTCATTTCGCTAAAAGCCTCCAGGCCGGCGTGCAACTGGCCGAGCCCGCCGTCGATGAGAATGACATCCGGGTAAAGCTCTTCGCCCTCGGCCGCGTAGCGGTAGCGCCGGGTGATCACCTCGCGGATGGCCGCATAATCGTCGATACCTTCGACCGTGCCGATCTTGAATCGTCGATAGCCGTTCTTGAACGGTTTCCCGTCGATGAAGCACACCAGCGCCCCGGCCATCTCCTCGCCGTGCAGGTGGGCAATGTCAATGCACTCCATATTGCGCGGCGGCGACTCCAGCCCCAGCAGGTCAGCCAGCCTTTCGAGTCCCTTTTTCGGATCGACATAGAACACCTCCGGCTGCACGTCTTCATGTACGTCGCCGGAAAGATCGAGCGATTGGATGGCCTTGACGCGATCGCGCAGCTTGGCCGCTTCTTCGAATCGCATCTCCTTGGCCGCCGCCTCCATCTCCCGGGTCATTTGCCGGACCAGGACGCTGCGTTTGGAAGCCATGAACTTTCTGAGCCGGTCGATGTCCTTTTTGTATTCCTCCCTGCTGATAAGGTCGCCGCAGGGTGCCGTGCACTGATTGATGGCGTGCAGCAGGCAGGGACGGAAGTAGCGCCGCGTAGGATCGTCCTCGCGAATGTCCAGCTCGCACGTGCGATACTTGAAGACCTTTTGCAGCGCGTTGACAGCATCGCGGATTCCCATCGCGTTCAGGAACGGACCGTAAAGCTTGCTGCCCTTAAGACGCGGCGTTCGTGTCACATACACGCCGGGGAAGTCGTCCCGCGTAGTGATCTCGATGTAGGGGAAGGTCTTGCCGTCCTTGAGCTGGGCGTTGTGCGGCGGCTGAATGTCCTTGATCAGCCGGGCCTCTTTGAGCAGGGCATCGACCTCGGTCTCGCATTCCAGATAATCGATGTCGACGACCTTATCGACCATCCGGCAGATGTCGGGCCCCCGGGTGTTGAGCAGGTCGGCTCCGGGCTGGAAGTAGCTGCTGATCCGTGAGCGAAGGTCCTTGGCCTTGCCGACGTACAGCACCCGCCCCTCGGCGTCTTTCATCAGATAGACGCCGGGTGTCTTGGGGAACTCGGCGATGCGTTTGCGAATGGTCTCGATGCGTTTGTCGTCCATGCCTTCTATTGTAGACGGATATCGGCCCGCGTGAGCAGCCCTCAAGCGTGTTTCCTGAATGCTCGGAAATCGTCGCTGGCGTGGTGACCCTTGCCGAGGTTGTAGAAGTGGAGTACAAAGGGCATATGTCCGGGCTCGCTGGGGAGGCCCGGCTATGTTTGTCCTGCCTGGGGAGTCCCGCGAACCACGCTGTTCCGCGGGCTCCTTCGAGGGATGCTTCGCGCCGGCTGGATAAGGAGTTGATAATGCCTGCACGCAAGAGATTGATTCGCCTTCTGATCGCTAGTGTCGCTATCCTGGGGTTCTCCGCGATCCCGTTCGCCGAGGTGCTCGCCGGGTCGGCCAAGCCGCTGGTCTACCCGAAGGCCCGTAAGGGAGACGTCGTCGACACCTATCACGGCGTCAAGGTGCCTGATCCGTACCGCTGGCTCGAAGACGAGCACTCGCCGGAGACCCGCACCTGGATCGAGGCTCAAAACCGTATCACGCTTCCCTACTTGGAGCGGATTCCGGAACGGGCCAAGATCAATAAGCGTCTGACGAAGCTTTGGGACTACGAGAAGTACGGCATGCCTTGGAAGCGCGGCGGGCGCTACTTCTTCACGAAGAATGACGGCCTGCAGAATCACAGCGTGCTCTACACTGTCGAGTCGCTGGATGGTCAGCCGCGGATGCTGCTGGATCCGAACAGCTTCTCTGCCGACGGCACAACCTCGCTGTCGGGCTTGGCCGCAACCGACGACGGCATGCTGATGGCGTATGCGAAGTCGGCAGCAGGATCCGACTGGGACGAATGGTTCGTCCGGGACGTCGAGACCGGAAAGGATTTGGACGATCACCTCGAGTGGATCAAGTTCAGCGGGGCATCATGGACGAAGGACAAGAAGGGTTTTTATTACAGTCGCTACGACAAGCCGAAAGAGGGCCAGGAGCTTCAGCAGGCCAACTACTACAACAAACTGTGCTATCACCGTCTTGGTACGCCGCAATCCGCCGATACTCTGATCTACGAGCGCCCCGATCAGAAGGAATGGAGCTTTGGCGGAAAGGTTTCCGACGACGGGCGATATTTGATCATCAGTGTCAGGAAGGGCACCGAACGCAATAACCTGATCTTTTTCAAGGATCTCAAGGGGCAGGATCCAAAGGTCGTCGAGCTGATCCGGCAGTTCGATGCACAGTACTCGTTTATCGACAATGACGGCCCGCTGTTCTGGTTCAGGACCGACCTGGATGCCCCGCTTTCCCGTGTCATCGCGATCGACACTCGCAAGCCGGATCGGGCCAACTGGAAGGAGGCCATCCCGCAGGCTCGGGAGACGCTTCGCAGGGTCAATCTGGTGGGCAACAAGTTCGTGACCACCTATCTCAAGGATGCCCATACGCAGGTCAAGATGTTCGACGTCAACGGCAAGTTCGTGCGCGACGTTGCGTTCCCAAGTATGGGCACAGCGTATGGCTTCGGTGGAAAGCGCCATGAGACGGAGACCTTCTACACGTTCACCGGCTTCACGGACCCGGGAACGATCTACCGGTACGACATGGTGACGGGCAAGAGCGGGATCTTCCGCAGACCCAAGGTCGATTTTAATCCGGATGAGTACGAGACCAGGCAGGTCTTCTACAAGAGCAAAGACGGCACCAAAGTGCCGATGTTCATCACCCATAAGAAGGGCATCAAGCGTGACGGCAGCAATCCCACGCTGCTCTACGGGTATGGCGGGTTCAACGCCTCGATGACGCCGTATTTCCGTATAGAGAACTTGGTGTGGATGGAGATGGGCGGAGTCTACGCGGTGGCCAACATCCGCGGAGGGGGCGAATATGGCAAGAAATGGCACGAGGCGGGCATGAAGCTCGAAAAGCAGAACTGCTTCGATGATTTCATCGCCGCCGCTGAGTGGCTCATTGCCAATAAGTACACCTCAACCCGGAAGCTGGCGATTCGTGGAGCCAGCAACGGCGGTCTTCTCGTAGGGGCGTGCATGACACAGCGTCCCGACTTGTTCGCCGCATGTCTGCCGGCCGTCGGTGTGATGGACATGCTGCGATTCAACAAATACACCATTGGATGGGCGTGGGTGTCGGACTACGGCTCGCCGGAAAACCGGGAAGAGTTCGAGGCCATGTATGCTTACTCGCCGTTGCACAACCTCAAGCCCGGTACGGCCTACCCGGCGACGCTCATCACCACGGCCGATCACGATGATCGCGTCGTACCGGCGCACAGCTTCAAGTTTGCGGCTGCCTTGCAGGAAGCCCATTCCGGACCGGCCCCGGTGCTGATCCGTGTCCAGACCAAAGCGGGTCACGGCGCCGGCAAGCCGACAAAGATGCGCATCCAAGAGGCCACCGACATATGGGCGTTCCTGGTCCATGTGCTGGACATGGACGGTATCGAGTAAGCGGCGAGCCAAAAATAGCGAGTCGTGGATGATGTAGCTCGACCGACTACGGTTCGCCGGTGAAGGCAGCCATACCGGTATCGACCAGCATAAGACACTGGCCGCCGGTGTTGCTCCAGAGAATCCAGTTGGCCACCGTCGAGACGCTGCTGAGCATGCCCAAAACCCCGCCGCCGTCGATGGTCGGCGAGTTTCCACTCAACGTGCAGTTGGCCACCGTCCGCTGGCTTTAGACGCGGCTGTACATCCCGCCGCCGTAGTCAGCCGTGTTTCCGCTGAAGGTGCGGTTGGTCACCGTTGGGCTACCGCCCCCCTCGTAGTACATCTCGCCGCTCCAGCCGGCCTTGTTTCCGCTGGTAGTCATCGTCGATCCACACGTCCGCCGAGTCGGGCGGTCTGATATTGAACACAGCCTGCTGGCTGCTGGTCCAGTCGTAACTTGACGGAGTCAGATCCTCCAGTAAGAAATAACCGTTGAAAAGGCCATCCCAACCCCAGTTGAAGTGGAAATGGTCAGGACTGCGTCTGCCATAACCATCGCAGACAAAGGCGTGCCCGAATCCGCCATCGGGGGGTTTCCCAGCGTAATACAAAGGGCGCCCCGCATCCAACTCGGCTCGAAGATCGTCCGTCCAAGTATCCGGATAGGACGACCGATACCTTAGCGAGACGTCTGACGCGTACTGGAAGTGCTGCACAAGAGCGTGGACGACGTCATCTCCGTTCGCGCCGGACCCCTCGCACTCGTAGTCCATCTGCAGGGCAACGCCGAGGTGCCCCATCAAGCGTGCGGTTTCGTCGGCGTACCTGTGCAACGGCATGGACCAGTTAGACCAGTTGTACGAGCAGTTGTCGACGCTGCAATCAACCTCCCGCCAGCCGTACCCTTCACAGTCTTCTTCAGCACAGTCATACGGCACCTCATATCCCTCGATGTCGCCGCTGGTCTCGGGAGGCCATTTATGATGCTTCATGATCTGCGCCACCGCGGTGGCGACACACCCCGTGGGCGCGTAGCACCTCTTAGTGTGCCTCGCATTGGTGTACTCCCAAGGGCAATACTTGTTATAGGAGTTGAAGACTGTGTGGATACTCCAGGGCTTGCGGCCCTTCGTTCTCCCCTGTCCCCAAGTCGACTTGACCAGCGGGCGGACGCGCGACCTACGGTATTGCCCTACGTTGACGGCCAGGAAATCCTCGGTCGAAACATCGAGCCGGTCCCAAGCCTCAACGGCCTTAGGGAGCGGATCCATCCGTACGGTGACGGCGTGAGCGAGCTCGCTCTTGACGTTTGCCATCCAGGCCACGAAGGCGGGAGGGGGATTCTCCTCCGAGTACCATCCGGTCGGGGAGTAGGCGATGACCGGGTAGGCTGCATCATCAGCGGAGATGATGGCCCAGCCGTTTGGATCGAAGTCCACGGTGTAGTAGAGGTCCGTTCCGCCCTCGGTCTCGGTGAAGACCTCAAGCACGCTTGTCGTGCGCAAGGTTGCCAAGCCCGTGCCATTCAGATGGTTGACGGCGACCTGAACCGCCGTGTCTACCGGTACTGGGTCGGCAAGCGCGATGCCGCCAAGCCCGATAACAAGAATGGCAACAGGTCCCAAGACTCGTAGTCTGCTTTGTCTGGTTCTCATGTCTGCTTTTCCTATAGTGTATTGCCTACTTTCCCAAACGCACCGTGCGCCCGGCAAGGTTCGGGGGAAGCAGGACAGCCGGTCAGCAAGACTGGAGAAAGGATCGAGAATACAACCTGTGGTGACGTCTGATGCCGTTGAATCATGACGCGCCACGTTTGGATAGTACACAGCCCTTGTCCGAAACTTCCCATTTGCCCGACCCTAAGCCAGGATCCTACCAGAACAAGCCGGTCGGGGCAAGCGAAAAAAAGCGTATCTCGCCGTGAATCCTGCCGGTTTGCTCGGTCCAACGTGCTAATTCTGAGTCGCCCGCCCGTCGAACGAAGGTCTCTGGGCAACCCCGCCCGCTGCCCCACGTGAATCGTCAGATCTCTCGCTCGATCCTGGCGGTCATCCGGGTTGAACCAGCGGCGGAGGCACCCCGAGCCGCTGGACGTGCTACAGGGTTGCGGCGGACAACTCACGTGTCACGAGCACCTCAACTATCTGGAACGTCACGTGCTTGGCGTGCCGCACTACCTTCGCTCCGGTGTTGATCCGTGTCCAGACCAAACGGGTCACGGCGTCGGCAAGCCGACAAAGATGCGCATCCAAGAGGCCACCGATATATGGGCGTTCCTGGTCCACGTGCTGGACATGGACGGTATCGAGTAAGCGGCGAGCCAGAAATAGCGAGTCGTGGATGATGTAGCTCGACTACGGTTCGCCGTTGAAGGCGGCCTGGAACCTGGCAACCGAGGCGATAGTCGGCGCCGCTTCTGCAGCCCCATCCCACAACATACACGAAGCCGTACCCCGATCACAATCCTTCGGTGCCCGATCGGGCCGTCTCTTAGGTCTAATCGCCCCATTTCCGGCGCCGTCCGGACGTAAGACCGACCGGTTCGAGGCTTAATGTCGGCTTTTGAATATGGTTGACAGCCCGCCCAGGACGGAGCCCTCGCCCTTACCCCTTGGTCCGACATTGGCCAGGATACGACCGGCAAGTCGAGTGAACGGAAGCGACTGCACCCAGATCGTTCCCGGGCCTCTCAGCGTTGCCAGGAACAGTCCCTCGCCGCCGAAGACCGCGTTTTTGATCCCGCCTGTCATCTGGATGTCATAGTCAACCGAGGGCAGCAGCGCGACCAAACAGCCGGTATCAAGCCGCAAGGTCTCCCCGGCCGCCAGATCGCGCCGGTGGATCGTTCCCCCGGCGTGGACGAAGGCAATCCCGTCACCGGTCAGCCGTTGCAAAATAAAGCCCTCACCGCCGAACAGACCCGCCAGAATCTTCTTCTGAAATGCGATGCCTACATGGACACCGCGGGCGGCACAGAGGAACGCGTCCTTCTGGCAGATCAGTTCGCCGCCGAGTTCGTCGAGGTGCATCGGGATGATCTTGCCGGGATACGGCGCCGCGAAGGCCACCTGCTCGCGCCGGTTGCCAGCGGCACCGAACGTGGTCAGAAACAGCGACTCGCCCGTCACCATGCGTTTTCCGGCGTCGACGAGCTTGCCCAAAAAGCCCTGTTGCTTGCTCGGATCGCCGAACACGGTCTGCATCTCAATGCCATCGGTCATGTACATCATGGCCCCGGCCTCAGCCACCACCACCTCGCCGGGGTCGAGCGTGACCTCGACAAACTGCATGTCGTCCCCGGAAAGCTCGTAGTCAATCTCGTCCGCCCGGCGTGTTTTGGGCGGCCGCGGCGGCGCAACCGGATTCTTCGCCCCCGTCCCGAGCCATACGACATGTTTGGCCTCGGTCCACTCGGACACACCGGGCCCCCACACAAGCGTCTGCGGCCCTCCCGCCGAGGCAATCGCCCGGATCAACTCCTCGCGGGCCACCGGTCCAATCGTTTGCCCATCCTTGACGTAATACCAACCACCTTCACCGGCCATAGCGTCAACTCCAAACGTTGAAACGTCGAAACGTCTAAACGTCGAAACGTCAAAACGTCGAAACGTCGAAACACCGAGGGACGACGGGCCTTAGGAACACTTACCAGACCGTCAGTACGCACACTGCGAGCCTTGTCTGAGACTGAATCCGGCGCTGCGCTCTTCGGAAGTCAGCTCGTTGCGCCCGTCCCTCGTAACCGGCGGTAGTATAGCCGGCGGGACGTGATTGCGCAAATCCTCCGCGCACCCACGCGAGCCCACCTATCCGCGGTTTGCCGTATTCACGGGCTGGTCATACACTATGGGCGATGACCGAGCAGACACTCCGCAAGTTGTTGGAATCCGTGCGTAAGGGCGAGCAGTCCATCGATGAGGCGATCACCAGGCTTCGGGCCATGCCTTTCGAGGACATCGGGTTTGCCAAGATCGATCACCACCGATCGATCCGTTGCGGGTTCCCCGAGGTCATTTATTGTGAGGGTAAGTCGGCCGATCAGGTGGCTGCTATCTTCGACCGGTGCGCTGAAGCCGGCAACAACATTCTCGCGACGCGCGCATCGCGCGACGTCTACGACGCCGTGGCACGCACTTACCCTAAAGCCGAGTACAATGAAACCGCCCGCTCGATCACGCTGCGCCAGCAAGAGAAAACGCCATCCCCAGGAACCATCGCCATTGTCTCAGCCGGAACGAGTGACCTCCCCGTGGCTGAGGAAGCACGAGTCACTGCGGAGATGATGGACCAAACCACGGCCACATTCTACGACGTTGGGGTGGCTGGAATCCACCGGCTTTTCGCCCATTCGGAAGCGTTGCAGGCAGCCGGCGTCGCCGTTGTGGTGGCCGGTATGGAGGGGGCACTGGCCAGTGTCGTCGGTGGGCTTGTGGATTGTCCGGTGATCGCCGTGCCTACCAGTATCGGTTACGGAGCGAGCTTCCAAGGCCTGGCTGCCCTGCTGGGGATGCTCAACAGTTGTGCTTCGGGCGTCACGGTGGTCAACATCGACAACGGATTTGGAGCCGGGTATACCGCGGCGCTGATCAATCGTCGCTGTCAGCCGACGTCCACGCGAGCCGAATGATGTCGTCCGATGTGGTTATCACGCGCGAGATCGTCCCCATCCCCGAACGCAGGAACGACGCCCACAAAGGCGACGTGGGCCGCCTGGTCATCATCGGCGGCTGCGCCAATGACGTTGTCATGGTGGGTGCTCCGGCGCTGGCAGCTAACGCCGCATTTCGCAGCGGTACGGGACTTGTTCAACTGCTGGTTCCCGAAGCGATCCGCACGTCGGTGGCTGTGCTGGCGCCGTGTGCAACGACCCGGACTTTGCCGGAAGATGCCGAGACCGTGCTTAAAGCCGTGGACGACTTTCGTGCCAACGTTGTCGCCTTGGGGCCGGGACTCGGCGATTCTCTAACCTCCACCGTCGTTGCCGACTTCCTCACCCGCTACCCGGGTCCAGTGGTCGTCGACGCCGATGGGCTGAACCAGATCGCCGCCGCCGAAAGGTTCACGATCCCGGATTCCCAACGCATTGTCATGACGCCCCATCCCGGGGAGATAAGCCGGCTCCTGGCTGCCCGCGGTGTGAATCGCCCCATTGATAATTCAGCCGCGTCGCGTCGTGAGGCCGCCTGCGCGCTTGCCGAAGCCTATGGGTGTACCGCGATCCTCAAGGGGCGGAGTACGATCGTCACTAACGGCAAGCGCCTCTACCTGAACGAGACGGGAAACGCGGGCATGGCCACCGGGGGGACCGGTGACGTGCTGACCGGCATACTGGCCGCACTGATCGGCCAGGGCTTGGAACCGTTTGAGGCGGCGATTCTCGGCGTCTATCTCCACGGCCTGGCGGGTGACTTCGCCGCAGAAGAGCTGGGCCGCTGCTCAATGACCGCAACGGACCTGGTAGAGTACCTCCCCGAGGCTTTCTGCGAGCACGAAACATCGGTTGGCGAATAGCACTGGGAAGTCATCAGTCATCAGCCTTCAGCTATTGGTGGTCGGCCACATGCATGCATCTGACTCCGAATACTGAAGGTATTCAAGCGTAAAACCCTGACAATTGACGGCTGATAGCTGATGGCTGACAACTGACGATTACTTCAACGAGCTGTGATTCCCTTCACCGCCGAGGCCAGCGCGTCGCGGTTCGGTGCGTACTCGATGCCCGTGTCGTAATGCACAATTTCGGTCTCGATCAGCTCGCACAGGGATTGTGTAAACGACCTCATGCCTTCCTCTCGGCACTGCGAGATGATTCCCGGGAGTTCTCCGTCCTTCTCGTTGAGGATCTTGTCCTTGACAGCCGGGTTTTTCAGAAGTACTTCCGTAGCGGGGTAGCGGCTGCCCTCATCGATGCCCGGCAAAAGCTTCTGGCACATAATCGCCCGCAGGCTGATGGCCAGCGAAGAGCGGATAAAGGAATGCTCAGATCGCGGGAAAAACTCCAGTATGCGGCTGAATGTCTGTTGGACGTCCCCTATGTGAAGCGAGCCGAACACCAGGTGTCCGGTCTCCGCCGCCTGTATTCCGGCGAGCATCGTTTCCCGATCCCGCATCTCGCTGATCATGATGCAGTTGGGGTCCTGGCGGACCAGAAAGCGGAGCGCTTCATGATAGTTGGGGACGTCGATACCGATCTCGCGCTGCGAGATGATCGATTTCTTGGGCGTAAACACATATTCGATCGGGTCTTCGATTGTGATGATGTGCATGCTGCGAAATTGATTGACATACTCCAGCATCGCCGCCAGGGTCGTACTCTTGCCACACCCGGTGACGCCGCTGACCAGGATCAACCCATCGATGTGCTTGCCAACTGTCTGGCGATAAACGTCCGGGAGGTTGAGGGTCTCAAATGATGGGATATCGCTCAGCACCCGACGGATCGAGGCTTGCATGTCCCCCGCGGAGCGGAACACGTTGACACGGTACCGTTCCCCCGCCTCTCCCCGTATTGCGAAGTCCAGCGCGCCCACCGCCTCATAATCGTTCAGGCGCCCCTCAGGGATAAGACCGTGCAGCATCGCCTCGACAAATTGTGCATCAGGCAGCGGCGGCATCTTGGCAGCACGAAGCGCCCCCTGAATGCGAAAATACGGCGGACAACCGACTTTCAGGTGCAGATCGGACGCCTCGAACGGCCCCATGCTGCCAAGTAATCTCTCGATCGCCTCTTTGGGGGGTGGTAACGGATCCGTCACTTCACTGGCTCCAGAGGGTGGTGGCCAGGCACCCGGAGGTGGGGCAATGCTAGCGAAACAGGGCAATCAGGCCCACCACCGCCACAACAACAGCCAAGCCGATTGCAGACCAGGCGAACATCGTCAGCCGCCTGGTTTGCACCTGAAGAAGGGAGGCAGCCCGCTCATCGCGCATCCCGGCCTCCTGATGCATCTCTTGAAGCGTCCTGGTAGACGCTTCCGTTGCCTCACTGAGCTTAGTGATGGCCTCTCGAGACTGATCCATCGTGTCCGCGACCCGTCCGCTCGTCTGCCGCGACAAGTCCAACTGCCGCCCGATTGACACCATCGTTTCGCGCTGGGCGTCGGCGAGCTGGGGAAGCTGTATCAGGCTCTCTTCCACTCGTTTCGCGCTGGCCGCACCGGCCGCTACTGCTTCGCTCATAGTGGAGAGGAGTTCCAGATGTTTCCGAGAAGCATCCGGCACCTGCGCCAGCCCCTCCGCCAACCGATCGAGAGAGCGGGCCATGATGTCCGAACGCTCAGCCTGCATTGCCAGATGCGTTTGAATGGACTCCATCAAATTCACGACGCGGGCATACTCCTCTTCCAGCCGCTCCAGATTGGGACCCGACCGGGAGAATCGGAATCTCGACAAAGAACCCCTAGCTTCTGTAGCGCTTGCTGCATCGGGAGCGCTTCGGATGTCCCCATCCTCGTCCGAGGTGGGCTCGAGCGCCCCGGCCGGGGCGTCCTCAAAGCCGTATCCCACCGGGCGAGGCGACCTCTTGAACCAGTGCCCTACCCGAGACCAGAAGGTTGGTTTTTCCAACTCCACACACTCCTTCGATCCCTGCCCGTCACAGCGGTGCGCTTCATCCTGAGTATCACCGTCTCCAAAGCGGCGAGACACCAATCTTGGCCCGAATTCTATTGACTCCTGGTCATCGGAGCAACGAACCGGAAGTTGACGCCGGGAGCTCCCAGAGCTGTCCTCGGTGCGAACCCAGTCAATGAGTCGGAGAGGCAGCCCAGGTCGCACAACCCATTCACCTGCGGAAGTTGCCGGCCGGCGTCGTATGCCCGGCCATGAAGAAACCACGGATCACGATCGACCGACGCAAAACCGCCGGATGCTCGTAGTAGTATCCGGGAAATCAGAGAATACCCACCGCGAACCGACCACAACATCTACATTCGTTGGGCCCCGCTTACCAGCGCCCCGGGTAGGGAACCGCGGAGCAACGTGGCGATGTGACCCGTCTTCGACTGATATCGCTTTATGGCATCATCGACGGCAGCCGCCGCCTTCTCAGTTGCCCGCATCAGTACCGCAATGCTGCCGCCGCACCCGCGTCCTGTGACCTTCGCCCCGTAAATGCCGGCATCGACGCCGTGCTCCCGGACCAGACTGACGAGCATATCCGTCTCGACGCTGCCCAGCCCGCACCGCTGGCCGTAACTCCAGTGCGATGCATACATCAGCTCACCGGCCTCTATTAACCCACGGTCCTCACCGCTGCGAATCGCCCTGGAAAGGCACTCGACGAACTGACAGGCTCTGGTGTGCTCATATATGTGATGTTCGGTGCGCGAGCGAATCTTGTATACATACTCCGGATCGATACGCGTCAACGGATCGCCAGTCTCGCCAAAACGTTTGAGATATTCGCTACCTTTCAATTTGGTCGGGATGCGATCACGGAACCGTTCGACATAGTCCGTGACAGAAACGCGGGCCAGGTGTCCCTCCCACTGCAATCGGCTCAAGCCGTCATGTCGAATGATCCGATCGATCAGGCCCCGACCCATAAACGCCGCCGTGCGCACCCGTGCGTACTTGAGATTCGCTTCCGGAAGCGTCACCCCGCAATCAATCCCCATCAACATAAGATCGTCTGGCAATCGAATCGAACCCGAAAGTGCGCAGGGCTCGCATCTCACCTCCGCCAGCGTGTTCGGCTCCCCCAGAAGCACACAAACGGCGTCGCCAATGCCGACTGGGATGCAAAGCCACTGGTTCTCGACGCGCTGGCAGACGGCTGCCAGGTCAAGCGGATCCAGTGTCAGGTCACATGCCTCGGCCGCCGCCACCAGGACCGCTGCCACGAGTGCGGCATCCCACCCTGGGTCGGCCGGCTCGTGCATTGTCGAGCCGACCACAACCGACAGACCGCCGTCGAATCGAGGCACTCCTGCGGCACGAAGCATCTCAACCAGCCCGCCAACGATGCATCGCGCCACATCTGCGTTCCTTTCCCCTGCGAGGGGTCTGCCGCGCTTAGCATCAATCAAAGAGCCGTTGGGTTCATGCAGTTGCGATAAGGCGATTACGGTCGAGGTATCATCTTCCCCGCCCGGCGATCGGGACGGCACGATGGAAAGATCATTGTCCGCGCGCCGCTGAACGGCAACACAGACATGACCGCCGGTCGTCGTATTCAGAACAAGTGAGCCGGTGTAATCGGTCAGCCCACCCATCACGTCGAGCCGGCCGGGCGCCTGAGCAACGAAGCGAGTCGGCTGATCGGGCAACCGCTCGAGTATCTCCACAACCGCTGGGGAACTCGTCCAGTCCGAGTCCAATCCGCCGAGTACCGCAGAGCCCCTTGGGGCCTGAAAGGAACGTACATCGGTCTTCTTCGGTTCCACCTTCATTCCGTCGTGCCCCGACGTTGACGGTCAGCAGACCTCCTGCAAGACCGATTCGTCCACGAATATGGGCGTATCAGTACCCGCCCCGACAGCAATGGCGTCTGACGGCCTCGAATCGATCTCTACCATCTCTCCGTCCCTGCGAAGGACCAGCTTGGCATAAAACGTGGAATCACGCAATTCGCTGATGATGATTTGATCGAGCGTGCAATCCAGCTCGCTAATCATCCGCTCGATCAGATCGTGCGTCATCGGTCGTTGCACCATGATGCCTTTGGTGCGGCGGTCAATCGCATAGGCTTCGTGTATGCCGATGAGGATCGGAAAGGCGCGATCGCCCTCGACTTCGCTAAGCACGATCATCGACATCTTCTCTTCGTCGGAATCGACGATGACAATGCGTGCCAGATTCATCCTCACGAGCATGATTAGCTTTCCAGCCGGTCCAAACTCACCCTACCGAAGTGAGCGCCGATGTCAAGATGACGCGTTACGGATCGCCGGACAGACAAGAGCCGAACGACGGTCCCTAACGTCTCGTCACCGACCCGTGCGCTCTACGGACCTGGTTTACCCAATGCCCGGCGAAGCTCCTTCAATTCCGCCGGGTCCATCGTAGCACTCTCTGTAGCCACAGGAAACGCTCCCTCCCCCACGTCCTTCGCGTAGGCCTGAAACGCCTCGAGAAGTTGATCATGCAGCCGTGCGTATTGCTTCACCGACCGCGGGGGATGCCCACCACCATAGCCAAGCATATCATGAAGCACCACCACCTGCCCATCACAGTGGGGACCGGATACGCAGCCAATCACTGGAAGCGCGGTAGACTCGGTGATCTTGGCCGCCACCTCCTTCGGTATAGCCTCTAGAAGTAGTGCTACGGCGCCCGCATCCTCCATCATCTTGGCGTCCTCGATGATCCGAAGCGCGGCCGATGCCTGCTTCCCCTGAATCTTGTACCCACCGATGCGCTGGATGGACTGGGGTTTGAGACCCAGATGGGCCATCACGGGGATCATCGCGGTGGTCATCGCCTCAACCGTCCTGACCAGGCGCCGATCGACCTCCAGTTTCACGCAATCGCAACCCGCCTTGGCCATAAACAGGCCGGCGTTGCGAATGGCCTCTTCCGGGCATACCTGGTAGCTTAGAAACGGCATATCCCCGACAAGGTACGCCGTCGGAGCCCCGCGACGCACCGCTTCCGCCACCGTAACCATGTGCTCCATCGTCGCCGGAAGCGTCGTGGGATGGCCCAGGCAAACTTCCGCGTATGTATCACCAACGAGCACAGAATCGATCTGGGCCTCTTCCATCAGCCTGGCCGTTGCATAATCGTAACACGTCAGCATGGTGATTTTTTGGCCCTCGCGTTTCCGGGCCCGCAATGTGCTGATTGTGATTTTGTTTCGGCTGGGCATCATTTCGCAGGATAGGGCATCACTCCGCGGTTGACAAGAACCCCACGCCTGGCCCCTGTGGAAGCCTCAGGAGCACGCCTGCGGGCCGTTTGACCGAGCCTCGGAACCCTTATAGAGTCATTTGTGCCCTGCCGGGTGAGGGTTGACATTTAGGAGTTCCAGCCATGCGCGTCACCACCGACACGGTCGGCCCATCTTGGGCTACATCCCCGCCACACGCTCCCGTTAAGACAACCGCTGCAATCGGATCGGACCCGGCGAACAAGGTTTTGCCGGTCCGCGTTCATGCCTGGGGGAGCAGCTTTGACCGCCTCGCCGAACAACTTTGGGCGATGATGAGCGAGATGGAGGGCCGGAATTATTTCCGCTCACATGCCCCGGATTCCTGGCGTCCGCGTCTCAATGTCTATGAGACCGCGGATCGGTTTGTGGTCTGCGTCGACCTTGCCGGGATGCCACGCGACAAGATCGACGTTCGGGCCGCCGACGGCGTGCTCCATATTAGCGGTTTCCGAAAGAAACCGACCCCGCCGGGTGATCCTGAAGATGTCGGCGTCCATTTGATGGAGATCGATTCGGGCCGGTTCCACTGCAAGGTCCCTATTACCCGGGACGTCGTCATTGATGAAATCACCGCCGCTTACCGACAGGGATATCTTTGGGTCATGATGCCGCGTGCAACGACCCCGTAAGATCTACTTGTCGAGTCGACCGGATCGGATAACCCATGACAGACGATGGCACCCAGCCGGAGAAGAATGAAACCGACAAGTCGGACGCGTCTTGTCCCGTCGAAGCGCCGGACGATACGGATGATTCCCTTGAACCGGTAGCGGTGGCCGACGGAGCCCGCCAGGCAGATGACGCCGATGCCATCGAAATCCCCGAGCGTCTTCCGATTCTCCCCGTTCGGGACACTTGTACCTTCCCCGGTACCGTGGTGCCGCTGCAAATCAGCCGTGAAAAGTCGAAACGCGTACTGGACATGGCCCTGGCGGGATCGCGGCTGATCGCCGTGATCGCTCAGCGATCCGCCGAAACCGAAGACCCTCGCCTTGACGACTTATACCGCGTAGGCACCGCCTGCGTCATTCTCAAGATGCTCAAGATGGCCGACGGCTCGGAAACCATCATCATTCACGGAGTCCGCCGTGTGGGCGTCGAAGCCGTCACCAAGGAAGATGCCTATCTCGAGGGGACAGTCCACGCCCACACCGATCCGAAGGAAGTGACCACCGAGCAACAGGCGCTGGCCCACTTGATCCGTACGGCGGCTGAGAAGATCATTGAACTCTCGCCCAACATCCCCGACGAAGCTCGTCAAGTGCTTGACGGCATCGAACGACCCGGTGGGTTGGCGGATTTTCTGGCGGCCAACCTCTCCTTGGGCCTGGTGCACAAGCAGGAGTTGCTCGAGACCTTCGACGTCACTGAACGCCTGCGGAAGGTGAACGTTGCCCTCGCCGCCCAGCTCGAAGTCGCCGAGCTCTCCAACAAGATCCAGCAGCAGGTGCGCGGGCAGGTCGACAAGTCGCAGCGGGAGTACTACCTCCGCGAGCAACTGAAAGCCATCCGCCAGGAACTCGGGGAGGAGGACGCTCGATCGGTCACACTGAACAAATTGCGGGAACGCATCAACACCGCCAAGATGCCCGAGGCCGTTGAGGCCGAGGCGAACCGCGAAGTCGAGCGGTTGGAGCATATCCCCCAGGCCTCGCCCGAGTACAGTATGACGCTGGATTACGTCGAGTGGCTCGTAGAGCTGCCCTGGTCGGTCAGCACCGAGGACTCCCTCGACATTCACCGGGCCCAGGAGATTCTCGACGAGGACCATTTCGGGCTGGAGAAGGTCAAGAAGCGCATCCTCGAGTTCCTGGCCGTTCGCACCCTCAAAAGTGAGATGCGGGGGCCCATTCTCTGCTTCACGGGGCCGCCGGGCGTCGGCAAGACTTCACTTGGCCAGAGCATCGCCCGGGCCATGGGGCGCAATTTCATACGTATTTCCCTCGGCGGAATTCGGGACGAAGCCACCATCCGCGGCCATCGCCGCACATATGTCGGGTCGATGCCCGGACGTATCATTCGCGAGATTCGACGCGCCGACAGCAATAACCCGCTGTTCATGCTCGATGAGGTGGACAAGATCGGGCAGGACTTTCGCGGCGACCCCATGTCCGCAATGCTGGAGGTGCTCGATCCGGCGCAGAACGCCACCTTTACTGACCATTACCTCGGCCTGCCGTTCGATCTGTCGAAGGTCTTCTTCATCACAACTGCCAATTACATGTCTGCTATCGAGCCGGCCCTTAGAGACCGCATGGAGGTCATCGAGATCAGCGGCTACACCCACCACGAAAAGCTCATGATCGCCAAGCGACACCTCCTGCCCAGGCAGCTCGACGAAAACGGACTTACCGCCGATCAACTTCACCTTGGTGACGACGTCCTGTCAGTTATCGTTTCGGAATACACCCGCGAAGCCGGTGTCAGAGGACTGGAAAGAAACATTGGATCCGTGTGCCGCGCCCGTGCGGCTGCCATCGTGCGTGGTGAATCGCCGGACCCGGCCATCACCGTTGAAGACCTGCGGAACATCCTCGGACCGAGGAAGTATGAGCCCGAAGTCGCTGCCACACTCCCGGTGCCAGGGGTTGTCACCGGGCTCGCCTTCACCCCGGCGGGGGGTGAGATTCTCTTCGTCGAGGCCGCCGCCATGCCCGGCACGGGGCAGCTAAAACTGACCGGGCAACTCGGTGACGTCATGCGCGAATCCGCCGTGGCGGCAAGCTCCATCGTTCGCAGCCGGTCCGGCAAGTGGAATGTAATAGCCCGGGACTTCGGCAGGTTGGACATTCACATTCACGTACCCGCCGGGGCCACGCCCAAGGACGGGCCCTCTGCGGGTTTGGCGATGCTGACGGCCGTAACATCGGTGTTGACGGGCCGCGGTGTCGATCCAGCCACAGGTATGACCGGGGAGATCACGCTAAGCGGGCGGGTTCTACCCGTCGGCGGCATTCGCGAGAAGGTGCTGGCCGCCTACCGCGCCGGGCTTAAACGTGTCATCCTCCCGGCACGAAACCAACAGGACCTTGAAGAAGTCCCGGATGATGTCCGCGGGCAAATCGAGTTCATTCCGGTCCGATCTATCGACGAACTCTTCGGCTTGGTATTCGACGGTAAGAGCAAGAAAAGTCGCACCGCAAGACGAGTGAAAAAGGAGCGTACCAAGACCGCAAAGAAGCCGGCGAACGTGTCAAGGAGGGGCGCTGCCCGGTCTCCAAAAACCGGCAAAAGGAGGGCTCGGGCCGCCAAACAAGTGTCTGCCTAAGCGAAAGCGGCTGCCGCCTGGAAACGCGGAATGTGACGTATTGGGCTTCCCTAACCGAATGAGTATTTGCTGAGATTAAAGTCAAGTTGACCCGAAAGCCGATCTTTGGGGCAATTTGGTCGTTGGCCCTCATAGGATCCGCGGTCGGCTGGCGCCCGCTTCGCTGACCGTATTGTTAAATGTACAGGACGCCCCTTAAGGGCGCTTTTTTGACCAGGATTTCGCTATGGAAGCGACTGAGACAATGCGAATCGCGGCCAAGTCCGAGGCCTTGGCCAGAGCTGCCTCCGCCCTTATGCCGGACGGACTGCTGCCGTCATTCAGCCGGTGGGATGATCCGACCGATCGGCCGATTTTCACAGGCTCGCCGCCTGTCTTCACCAAGGGCCACGGGGCCATCCTTACCGACGTGGATGGTAACGAGTACATCGACTACATCGGCGGCCACGGTGCGCTCATCCTCGGCCATGCTGACGAGCGAGTGGTGGCTGCCATAAGCAAAGCCGCGTCAAAGGGTTGCGGATTCGGAGTGCCCTCGGAAGCAGAGGTTCGGCTTGTCGAACTGATCGCCGGGCGTTTCCCGTCGATCGACATGGTGCGGCTGGCCCATACTCCCGCCGACGCGCTGAAGTGCGCCGTGGCGGTGGCTCGGGACTACACGGGCCGAGAGGTGCTCGCGATTTTCGAGGGGTATCCCCACAGCAGCGGCGAACCCTCGTCGACCTTGACGATACCCTACAACGATATCGATGCCGCCCGGCGGATCTTTCGTGAGCACGGCTCGAGCATTGCCGCCGTGGTGGTGGAGCCGGTTGGAGTCAGCACCGGGCTCATACCCCCCGCGGATCGCTTCTTGAAAACCTTGCGCACCCTTTGCGACGCCCACGGCGCTCTGCTCATCTTCGACGAAGCCTTCACCGGACTGCGGGTTGCCCCCGGTGGGGCTGCTAGGCTCTATGGCGTCACACCCGATCTGACCGTGTTGGGGTCCATGCTTGGTGGTGGCCTACCCCTGGCGGCGTGTGGCGGCTCAAAGGAAGTGATGAAGCGCGCCGAAGCAAGCGGCGCTGCCTGGCGATTGGGTGCTACTTCGGGGAATCTTTTGGGAATGGCCGCCGGGATTGCCACGCTGCAGGCCATCGGCGAGCCCGGCTTCTACGAAGCGCTGGAAGAGAAGGCCGCCCGGCTTGACGAGGGTCTGCGTGCCACAGCACGGACCACCGGTGTGCCCACGCATCACACCCGGGTAGCGAGCATCCTTGGGATGTTCTTCTCTCGCGAACGCGTTACCCAGGCTACATCAGCCCGGCGCTGCGATGGGTCCCGATTCGCCCGCTTTCACGAGACCCTGCTCGAGCGAGGTGTCCTTCTGTCGCCTTCCCCATTCTCGTGCGTGTTCGTCTCCGCTGCCCATACGGACGAACAGATCGACCGGACAATCGAAGCCGCTCGTGAGGCACTACGAATCACCGATTAGTGAACGAAGAAGCAAAATGGCGAATAGCAAAAATAACTGTGAACACCGCTTCTTCGTTCTTCGCTATTCGTAATTCCATCCCACCTATTCAAGATACCCTAGATCGGATAGGCGTTGTGTAACCCGCTCGAGGTCTGCTTCAGAGTAAGCCTCTCCGCCTTGCGAGGTGGCTGCGGCGACCTGCGCCGCCTCGGTTTCGACCACGGGCGGTCGCTCAAAGATTTCCCTAATGACCCGTCCTTCCATGTCATCCGGGATGCGCAATCCGAGCCCTGCCAGGATAGTCGGGGCGCAGTCCACGATGTGTGCCCGGAGACTGTGGCACCGGTTTTCAACCGGTGACGGTGACGCTTGCCGAACACCCGGCCCGGACGCCACGAGAATCCCGTCCGGTCGATGTGTACCCTCCAGGCGACGATAGGGAAGCCAACGCACCGCTCGCCGCCCGCGAATCTTGCGAACCACCGCCAGCGATTCGCGTGGGACGAGCAGTAGATCGGGCATCCAGGGCTGATCCTTGCGGGAGCATCCGTATAGCTCCTCGGGCTTATGCACCTCCGTAAACAGTTGGACCCCATTGCCTTGGGGGTCACGGACGTGACACTCTTTTCCTAGAAACCGATCCCTCAGCTCATCGCGCAATGCTTCATAGTCAGCTTGCCTCACGATGCCGGTGGGCTGTCGTCCTTCGAGGTTGATATAAAGGAACCCGGCCATTCCGGCGTGCATCACGCAGGCCCTGGTTTTTGAAAAGTCCACAGCCAGGTCGTGCTCGATGTCGCCGACCCGTTTGAACCGCTTGGTCCTGCCGCGCAAACGGTCCCACAGATGTCGCCCACGCGTTGCCTTTTGAGCACCGGAGCCGCATAGCGACAGATACCCCCACTGCTTCAGAAGTAGGTTTGGCTGAACCTTGCCTTCGAGACTGCCGTGTCCGTGATCCGAGACCATCAGAACCGTTGCGTCATTCGCCCGAGCATAGTCCAGCAGAACCCCGATGGCCTTGTCCGCCTCCCCAAAGCCCCGCTTGGCCATATCACGGCGAACCGGATGGCGATCCGACCAGCGCGGATCGAGGTATCTCCAGTTCTTATGCTGGAGATTGTCGAGCAACTTGAACACAACCATCAGCACGTCCCAGCCGAGCCTGTCGCCCAGCCAGACGGTCATCTCTGCGCCCTGATGAAAGCTGCGAGAAATGTAGGCAATATTTCGTTCGAAAAGGGCGTCGCCATCGAAGGTTCGCCGCCGCCATTTGGCCCGTAGCGTGGGATCGGGCCAACGCTCGAGAATCTCGCTTTTCAGTTCCGGCGGATAGACGAAGTCACAGTCAGGCCCCGGCGTCTCGAACCCGCTGACCAGAAAACCGTTGACCGGAACCGGTGGATAGGTCATGGGCACGTTCACACTGCCCACCTTTAAGCCGGTCTCGCCCACGATCTGCCACAGGTTTCGCACATGGTCGAGACATCGGGTGCTGTTAAATTGAAGCTTGTTGGTGTGGACGTCGTAACGCTCGAAATCGATGATACCGTGCGATCCCGGCTGCTTGCCGGTCAGAAACGTTGTCCAGGCGGCAGGTGTAATCGGCGGTATGGTTGAGCGAAGAATACCGGATGCCCCCGAGGCGATCGCCGCCTGAAGCCGTGGCATGCGTCCCTCGGCCATCAACGGATCGAGCACGTCGAACGTTGCCCCGTCGAGTCCGATGATCAGCATCCGCCGGGCCACGGCTCCCACAGGCCTGGCGCCAGGCTGGGCAGGCCCATCCGAGGATCTCGGTTGTGGCGGTTTGTCCATGTGACTTTCTAACGCCTCGGCGTCGGCACACGCCCTAGAAACGACTCCTCGCACGCCAGGGATGGTGGAGTCTAATTGCCCCCGTGACAGTCTGCAACGCGACGGTTGCGGGCGTAGCCAGAGAGACAGCCCGCGACTCATCCGTCATGCCTGTAGCCGGTCCTTGGGCAAGCCTTGCTGGCGGAATGCCTTTAACCCGACGAGCGCATCGTTATAATGATAAGCGTGACGGACGAACTGCCCGGCTGGAAACGGTTTTGTGGCCCCGACTACTACGGGGAGCAGGACGAGAACGGTATTGATCTCTCGCTAATCCGCGAGAACCTGAAACTGACTCCCTTGGAACGGATCCGGAAAGCAGACGCCGCCCGCCGACAAGCCCTGCGGCTGCTCGAATATGGACGACGACACCGCGAAGACTGCACATGAATTCGGAGGGCGCGTTTGTCCCACGGCATCGCACTTGACATGAGTACCGGGCCCTGGAAGTCTTCCTGCGAGCGCAACCAAACAAGTTGCGCTCACAGATGAGAGGGAAACTCTAGATGAGAGTTATTCGTTGTCCCACCATATATCTCGTCGGTCGGCAGGTGCTCGATGACGACGAGATCGCGCGGTTTCTCGAGGACCATGACATAGGCGATTGGAGCACTGACACGGAGGTTCCAGCGGAGGTGCTTCCCGAGGTGGCCGGGCGGTTGTGTTACATGAGCTTCGCCAAACCGCGCCCCGGAGGCCACGAGGCGTACCTAAGCCACATCAAGGAAGTCGGCCACGGCAGCGTGCTCGAACACACGGTGTTCAACTTCATCATTACCGGCGTGTCGCGTTCATTCACGCACGAGCTGGTTCGCCACCGGGCGGGATTTGGCTACTCGCAATTGTCGCAACGATACGTAGACGAATCGGTGGCGGAGTTCGTGGAGCCGGCCTGTATCGCAGACGACCCTGATCTGCACCAGGCCTGGCAGGCAGCGATGGAGCGCGCCCAGGAGGCCTATGTAAAGCTGGTCGAGGGGTTGCAGAAGAAGTTCGCTTCGGTCGAGGACAAGACGCTGCGCCGTAAGATGGCTCGGCAGGCGGCCCGCTCCGTGCTGCCCAACGCGACCGAGACGAAGATCTTCGTGACGGCCAACGCCCGGGCATGGCGTCATTTCATCGAATTACGCTGTAGTGAGCACGCCGAGATTGAAATCCGCGAAGTGGCCGCCCGGATACTCGAGATCCTGCGGCGAGAGGCCCCCAGCATATTCGGCGACTACGAGTTCATCGATCTCCCCGACGGAACCCGAGCCGTCAAGACGCCCCACCCCAAGGTCTAATGCTCCCCCGTACGCCCACTGCGCCCCTGTGCACTTGCAGTACGCTGTTCGAGTGAGAGAGACACAAGCCCCGCGCTTGTCCCTTCAATCGTCCAGGGGGAACGCTGACGTTGGAATGTCCGAAGGGTCACAGATACTTGTGCTTTCCATGCGTATGTGCCACACTCCCGCGACATTCGGAACGGCCGTGCAAGGCGGCGGCATCCTGGTGTTTCTTGGGTACGGTGGTTGGCGGTTCGCGTACATGCCGTGTTCCAACAGTAAGATGAGGGTCATGCCCGGCCAACCCTACCCACTTGGGGCAACGTGGGATGGGAAGGGCGTGAATTTCGCCGTCTTCTCGGAACATGCGACAGCAGTGGAGCTATGCATGTTCGACCGCGCCGAAGATGATATCGAATCCTCGCGGATCCGACTCCCCGAACAGACGAACCACGTATGGCACGGATACCTGCCGGATATGGGTCCCGGACAGCTCTACGGCTATCGGGCTTACGGACCCTATGCGCCGGAGGAGGGACACCGGTTCAATCCCAACAAGCTGCTGATAGACCCTTACGCCAAGGCTCTTAGCGGCGGCCTTACGTGGAACGACGCGGTCTATGGATACATCTGCAACGATCCACGCGAGGATCTGTCTTTTGACGAGCGGGACAGCGCTGCCCACGTGCCGAAGAGCATTGTCATTGACCCGAGCTTTGCCTGGGAGGACGATCGGCCGCCGTGCGTCCCTTGGGGCGATACGGTCATCTATGAGTGTCACGTCAAGGGTCTGACCGCTCGCCACCCAGCGGTCCCGCAGCAACTCCGAGGTACGTTCCTTGGGCTGGCTTCTGAACCGATTATCGAGCACCTGACAGGTCTTGGGGTAACTGCGGTCGAGCTGCTGCCAGTCCACCACGGTATCGACGAGAGGGCTCTAATCGAGCAGGGATTGATCAACTATTGGGGGTATAATCCGATTGCCTATTTTGCTCCCGATGCGCGTTACGCCACAGTGTCGCTCGGCCGGCAGGTTCACGAGTTCAAATCAATGGTCAAGGCCCTGCATCGCGCCGGTATCGAGGTGATCCTCGACGTAGTCTACAACCACACCGGTGAAGGGAGTCATCTGGGGCCAACGCTCTCGCTGCGCGGCATGGACAACGCCTCATACTACCGTATCCGGTCAGGGGATCGCCGCTACTACGATGATTTTGCGGGATGCGGCAACAGCCTGAACACACCCCATCCGCGGACGCTGCAGCTCGTCATGGACAGCTTGCGGTATTGGGTGCAGGAAATGCACGTGGACGGGTTCCGGTTTGATCTGGCCACCGCACTTGCCAGAGGGAAGCAGGGCGTGGAGCATGACGGCTCCTTCTTCAGCACCGTTCTTCAAGATCCAGTTCTGGCCGGGGTGAAGCTGATCGCCGAGCCGTGGGACCTGGGTGAAGACGGATATCAGGTCGGCCGGTTTCCAGTGGGATGGGCTGAGTGGAACGACAAATACCAGGCTACCATGCGGGCGTTTTGGCGCGGTGACCGGGTGCCTATTGGTGAAGTGAGCTGCCGCCTTGCCGGGAGCAGCGATCTGTACGGGCCAACAAGACGAGGCCCCTACGCAAGCGTCAACTACATCACCTGCCACGATGGATTCACCCTGCACGACCTGGTCTGCTACGAACGCAAGCACAATGAAGCCAACGGCGAAGAGAACCGCGATGGAAACGACAACAACCTGTCCTGCAATTGGGGAGTTGAAGGGCCGACAGCCGATATGGAGATCGCGGCCCTCCGCGAACAGATGAAGCGGAATTTCATCGCAACTCTTGCATTTTCGCTGGGCATACCGATGATCGCAGCCGGCGATGAGCTGGGGCGGACGCAGCAGGGCAACAACAACGCCTACTGCCAGGACAACGAGGTTTCCTGGATCGATTGGAACCTTGACGAACCACAGGAAAGGCAGCTTGTCTTCGCGCGTCATGTGTTTGCCCTTCGCCGCCGGTATGCGCTTTTGCGACGGGGAACGTTTTTCGCCGGCAAGCCGGCCTGTGAGGCCGCGATCAAGGATGTTACTTGGGTAAGGCTCGATGGCGGGGAGATGTCGGCTGATAACTGGAACGAGGGAGATCGGCGTGTCCTTGGAGCTCTCATCCACGGACATCATGATGGAGAGCGGGATCACGGTGCACATGGGCCGGGCCAAACCATCCTTCTGATCGTGAGCGGGGAGGACCGTTCGCGGCGGTTTCGTCTGCCGGATGGGCCCGGCTTTGGCGCATGGAAGTGGGTGGTGAACACAGCCCAGGCCCGGACACCGCCCGAGCCGATCACGACCAAGACCATCCGCGTCGCGCCTCGCTCGTTGGTACTGTTGGAGTACAAGAAGGTTCCATGAAGAGTCTGAAAACCAGCACCACCACGACGACGAAAGCGACGCCGTCACCACTTGGCATCGATTCATCCGAGTGGGCACGACTCCGGGCAATCGATCATCCGGAGCCTCATCGCGTTCTCGGCGCCCACCCCGCCACCTGGGGCGGGTCGGAGGGGGTTGTCATTCGGGCTTTTCATCCTGATGCGACCGGAATCGAGTGCCTGCTTGATAGCGGCGAGGCGGTCGCCCTCAAGCTCGTGAAGGAGGGCGGTCTCTTTGCGACGTTTGTCGAGAAGGCCCGGCCCCCGCTGACGTACCGCTTGGCATTCCACTTCGCGGACGGAAGCATCTGGGAACGTGGCGATCCGTACCGCTTCGCGCCGACCCTCGGCGATCTGGATTTGCACCTTTTTAACGAGGGTAGCCACCTGCGGGTGTGGGAACAGATGGGAGCACACCCCCGGCAGATTGACGGTGTGGATGGGGTGTCGTTCGCGGTTTGGGCCCCCAACGCCCGTTGCGTTTCGGTAACCGGCGATTTTTGCGGTTGGGACGGCCGGCTCTTTCCCATGCGACAAATGGGCAGTTCGGGAGTTTTCGAGCTGTTCATACCGGATCTGAAGCCGGGCATGCTCTACAAGTACGAGATCAAGACTCAGGACGGGGCGATCCGCCTTAAGAGCGATCCGTACGCCCAGGCCATGGAAGGCCCGCCGGGTAATGCCTCGCGGGTCGTGGCGTCTTCGTATATCTGGGGGGATTCCGAATGGATGCAATCTCGTGGTGGCCGAGACCTCATCCGTGAGCCCGTCTCGATTTACGAGGTGCATTTGGGGTCATGGGCACGGGTGCCGGAGGAGGGGAATCGTTCGCTGACCTACCGGGAGATTGCCCCCCGGCTGGTCGATCATATGAAGCGATTCGGCTTTACGCACATCGAGCTGATGCCGGTCGCGGAGCATCCCCTGGCGGCTTCATGGGGCTATCAGGTGACCGGGTACTATGCACCGACCTGGCGGTACGGGTCGCCGGACGACTTTCGCTATTTCGTGGACACCTGCCACCGTGCCGGAATCGGCGTGATCCTCGACTGGGTGCCGGCCCACTTCCCGAAGGATGACTTCGCCTTACGGCGTTTCGACGGCACCGCCCTGTACGAGCACGACGACCCGCGCCTAGGTGAACACCCCGAATGGGGCACCTTGATCTTCAACTACGACCGCAGCGAGGTGCGCAACTTCCTGATCGCCAACGCACTCTACTGGCTGCAAGAGTTTCACATTGACGGATTGCGCGTTGATGCCGTCGCCTCCATGCTCTATCTGGACTACAGCCGCACGGAAGACCAGTGGCTGCCCAACTTTTACGGCGGCAAGGAGAACATCGGAGCACTTGAGTTGTTGCGGGCGGTGAATGAGGCCGTTCGGACCGAGTGTCCCGGGTGTTTCACCATTGCCGAGGAATCCACCGCCTGGTCCGGCGTGACCCGACCCGTGTCGGAACAAGGGGGCTTGGGTTTTGCGTTCAAATGGAACATGGGCTGGATGCATGATACGCTACTGTACTTCTCTAAAGAGCCCGTTCATCGCCGCTATCATCAGAATGACCTGACCTTCGCCATGCTCTATGAACACTCCGAGCACTTCATCAATGCATTGTCGCACGACGAGGTGGTGCACGGAAAGCGAACGCTCCTCGAGAAGATGCCGGGAGACATCTGGCGGAAATTCGCCAACCTGCGTGCCCTGCTGGCCTACCAGTACACACGACCGGGCAAGCAGCTTCTGTTCATGGGGACGGAATTGGCTACGTACAACGAATGGTATTACGACGCGAGCCTGGATTGGCATCTGACCGACGATCCGATGCGCGTCGGTCTTGCCCGATTCATGGAAGATCTCGGGCGCCTATATCTCGAGTCTCCGTGTTTGTGGAGAAGCGATCCGGATCCTGAGGGGTTCGCGTGGATCGACTGCAGCGACTGCGATAACTCGGTAGTGTCGTACCGGCGGCAGTGGACCGATGAGACTCTGATCACTATTCTCAATCTGACACCTGTGCCCCGGGACAACTATCGGATCGGTATGCCCCGGCCGGGCCGTTACGTGTACCGACTCTCCAGCGATGACCCCGCTTACGGCGGAAGCGGGTATCCACTTCCAGACATGCTCCACACCGACGATGTCGGTGCGCATGGTTTCCCCCAGTCGCTGAACCTGACACTCCCACCACTGGCGGCCATGGTGATTGCGCCGGCTGACTGATATGACCGATCGGCCACACCTTCGCTCGCTGGCGGATCGCATGGGGATTCTTCCGGCCTACGTTGACATTGGCGGCGTCGAGCGCATCACGGAAGATTCCACTCGAGAGGCGCTGTTGGCGGCAATGGGGCTGGACCCGTCGACCGAGGAAGCGGCCGCCCACGTGCTGGAGAATCTCGACCGGTCCAGGCAGCGGCGTCTCCTGGCACCGGTTCGTGTGGTCTGTGCCCACTCCGAGGCTGCACGGGACGTGCACCTCACAATTCCCGGGCACGATCCCGCTCCGATCGAGTGGCATATCGATCTGCACACGGAGGACGGTACCTCGCACTCGACTTCAGGCCGCTCGAAGCCGCTTGAGTCTGAGCATTCAATCGTCGTCTCGCTACCGGTGAACCTACCGTCGGGATACCACACGGTGCATGCAACGGCGGAGTTTTTTGGGAGCGTTCTCAAGGCTGAGCAATCGTTCATCGTCTCTCCCGGTCGCTGCCATCCCCTTGCAGAACGCCTTGGCAACCGTCGTGCGTACGGCCTTTGGACGAATCTCTACACGGTTCGCAGTGACCGAGACTGGGGTGTTGGCGATCTGACCGACCTGGGCCACCTTGCTTCAGAGGCAGTTCGACATGGAGCAGCATTCGTGGGATTGAACCCACTACATGCTATAGGCAATCGTGGTGAACGAATTGGCCCGTATTGCCCGGCCAGTCGCATCTATCGTAATCCTCTCTATCTTGACATAGAGGCAATCCCTGAGTTTACCGAGTGTCACGAGGCCCGAGCCCGCGTTGAATCCCCTGCGGTTCAAGAGGAACTCCAACGGCTACGTTCTTTGCAGCACGTTGAATACGAACGCGTGGCGGCCCTGAAGGCCGAAATCCTGCGAATGCTCCACGGCACCTTCCTCAAGCGGCACGGGGAGGCCGGGTCGGACCGTGGGCGCGCGTATGACAGATATGTCGCAACGCAGGGCAAGCCGCTTATAGACTTCGCCACGTTTTGCGCGCTGCAGACGTGGTTTGCTCAGCGAGGACAAGGTGAGGCTCACTGGCGCGACTGGCCGGCAGCCTATCGCTCCCACAATTCACCAGAGGTGGAGGCCTTTCGCAATGCCCATCGGCGCGAGGTGGACTTCCACTGCTACGTCCAGTTTGAGCTGGACAGGCAGCTCGCGGTGGCTGCTGCCAATGCCCAAGGAGCCGGTATGCGACTCGGGCTATATTCCGATCTGGCCCTCGGGTCAGCCGCAGACGGCAGCGACGCATGGGAGTCACCCGATTTGTTCGTTGAAGGCGTGAAGGTCGGGGCTCCCCCCGACCCCTACTCTGATACCGGTCAAACCTGGGGCTTTCCACCGGTTGATCCGCACCGTCTTGCAGCCGGGCGATATGACTACTGGGTTCGGGTGTTGAGAAGCGCGATGGCTCATGCCGGCATGCTCCGTATTGACCATGTCATGGGCCTCTTCCGTCAGTACTGGGTGCCTGACGGGTGCCCGGCTACCGACGGTGCGTACGTGCGCTATCCGGCGGAAGACCTCTTGGGCATCCTGGCTTTGGAAAGCCAACGTCATGAGGCTGTCATCGTCGGTGAGGACTTGGGTACGGTCCCACCGGAGGTGCCGGAAGCGTTGGCGAAATGGGAGATTCTGTCATCACAGGTGATGTACTTCGAGCGAAACGAAGGCGGCGGCTTCCGCTCTTCCGATTCGTACTCGCCGCGAGCCTTGGTTACGTCCACGACTCATGACCATCCGCCGCTGGCGGGGTTTTGGACCGGTCGTGACCTGGACATCCGGCGCGAGATCGGCCTGATCCGTTCGGGGCAGGAGTTGGAAGGTGCCCAAGCTGACCGCCAGGGCGCCCGGGCGGCGCTGGCCAGGCGCCTGCTCGACGAGGGATTTCCGTTTGACCTCCAAGACGCCACAGCGGAGGAACTTTGCGCGGCCGTGTACGCGTTCCTCGCCCGGACGCCATGTCCGCTGCTGGGGATCTCATTAGACGATCTCGCCGGCGAGACCGAGCCTGTGAACCTACCAGGCGTGACGTTAAACCGTTACCGGAGCTGGTCTCGCCGGATGCGGCGAACCATAAATGACATTCTGGCCGACCCCGTCGTCCAGAGAGTTCTGGACGATATCCGCACGAGACTCGACCGCTCAGACCCACGTTGAGACACCTGGATAGGACCGGCCGGTTGCATGGTCACGCTCCGATCGCGTACATGGAACGACCAGAACTCGGGATTTGGTGCTTTTGGCGTGTGCCCAACGTGCCAATTTACCGAAGCTCGATGCGAATTGCACGCTTGAAAGCGAGGTGTCGCGTTCGTGTCAGCGCGACCGAGATTGACGTTTTCTGGAGGCTGCTCGAGCCGTGCGGAACTCCCGCAACTCGCGCTCGGCCTGCAACCAATCCGACGTGGAATCACCCGGGACACCCCCGCGACCCAGATAAATCTGATAAGCCCTTTCCTGGACTTCTTGGAAGTTGGGCTCCAGCCCGGCGGTCACGTCGGCAGCGGGCATTGATTTCTGAATCACTCGGGCCGGTTTTGCGGCGGTCCGCTTCGGTTTAGCGGTCCTGGTGGTCTTCGTGGTCTTGGCGCTCTTGGCGGTTTTGCTCACCGACCTGGTGGTAGCCTTGGATGTTGCCTTGGTGCTTGCTCTGGCCGCTTTAGGCTTCGCCTGTCGGGCCTTTCCAGTGCCGCGTTCCCCCTTGTCACTGCGTTGTCGGGCCATCCCGGATATCTCCCCCACGCACGCGTCTTATTTCCGTCGCCAGCGGTATGTGCTGTTCAAGACCGATTGATACACCCGTTCGGTCGCGGTGGCAATAATATCCCAAGAAAACCGCGATTCGGCCTCCCGGCGACCGTTGCGTCCCATGCGCCGCCCCTGCGTCTTATCTGCCAGAACCCTCCCGAGACCCCAACTGATGGAGTCGCGGTTATCGGAGACGGTTATTCCGGTATTCTCATGTTCGACGAACTCCGCGGGCCCGCCGTTACGCGTCGCCACAACCGGTTTTCGGGCGCTCCAGGCCTCGAGAATTACAATCCCGAAGGGTTCATTGCGGCTCGGCACACAGACGATGTCGGCGCTTTTGAAGAGGCTGACCAGCTCATGCCCATTGCGATGACCGATGAAGCGGGTAGCCGGGGCGACCCCAAGCGCTTCAGCCTGTCGCTCGAGCTCATCACGCAGGTCACCATCGCCGGCAAATACGAATTTGGCCTTTGGATGATGCTCCAGCAGGCCCGGAAGGGCGTCCACCAGAAGATCGGGCCCTTTCTGCCGCGTCATCCGTCCGGCAAACAGAACCATCGGTTCTTCCAGACCGACAGCGTACTGCCGGCGAGCCGAACGAGTGTTGACCCTGGCGTCGAATCGCCGCACGTCAATGCCGTTATAGATGACGTGCATCTTGTCAGCAGGTGGGCGGTAGAGACCCTGAACCTCCTTCAGCAGCGCCCCGGACACGCAGATCACCCGATCCGCGACGTATGTACCTTCCCACTCAATCTCCCGGATCCGTCTCGACATCCCCTCGAAGAGCTGGTTGCCGCACCGGCCAAACTCCGTGGAATGCACCGTCATGACCGCCGGGCGACCGTGCTCATTTTTGACCCGGTTCATCGCCCTTACCGAGAGCCAATCGTGCCCGTGAACAATGTCGAAGGGCGCACCCAGGTAGCTCTCCGTCTCCACCAGGTGCCAGACGAAGCTGTCGCACATTCGCTGGTTGTCGACGAGGAAATCGGGGTGCGACTCGAACGGACAGCGATGGTAGTGCACCCCGTCGATACACTCGTAACCGGATTGTCGATCACTGATCCGGGTGAAGACGTGGGTCTCATGGCCTTGACGGCAGAGCGCCACCGCCAACTCGGTCACGTGCTCGGCGAGCCCGCCGACGGCGATAGAATGCTTTGACTCCCAAGAAAGAAACGCGATTCGCATCAGTGTCGTTTCATCCTCATGAGTTTGCTCCTAAGGCCAACTCCAGCCCAGACAATCCCAGTCAATCCGCACCCGCCGGGTACTGCTGGTGCCTCAGCTAAGACGTACAGGCCGGTGCCACCCGGGGCACCGCCAGCCGATTAACCTAGAAACACCGAGGAGTCGGGCACCGTTCCACCGACCCGATCGTAGGATCGAAGCCAAGTCCTCATGGAGTCGGCGCTGGGTGCGGTGACGCCTTCCATAAACTCGGTCAGGAACACGGTCACGTCATCGGTGAGGACACGGTCCGGACCGACGTGGTTACGCAGGCCCTGCAAGACTACCTCTACTTGCTTGTCCGCGGGCAATCGCACCGTATCAGTCAGCAGGCGTCGTCCCCGGGCCATCCCCAGGGGCTGTCCCGAAATAGATCGCGCCGTGGTCAGTCCGTCGGTATAGATAACCAGACGCCGCAGCGAGGTCAGTTCGAGCCGCTCGCTAGCGCAATCAAGGTTCGCCGAGCCACCCAGTATGGCACCTGTGCTCTGAAGGTCGTATAACTCGCCCTCACGGCTCCAGACCAACGCTCGACAGCATCCGGCGCTAGAATAATCGAGGATTCCCCTTGCACGATCCACCAGGCCGATAAATACCGAGCACCTCACACACTGATCGCGCAAGTTTGCGTTAATGCGGCCAAGTAGGCGATTAAGTTGGTCCATCAGCACGCGAGGCGAACGGCTGATCGGCCCGAACTTTCGGGCGGCGCCCGATAGAACAGCCTTACCAAGCGCTGCAAAGAGCCCTGGACCCGTTATCGTGCCGACTATCAGGGTGTACTGCTCGTCCAGGCCGCGGATTACGTCGTGGAAGTCGCCACCAAGACCGCCGCCGGCGATACGCCTGGCAGCGATGCGAGTTCCAGGCCAACCATAACACTTCTCCGGCACGAACGTGGATTGGATCTGACGGGCGAGATCGAACTCGGCTTCGTCTGTAGAAGGGCAACCGGTCGCCGTATCGAGCTGAGACATAACAACCTCCTTGTCGGCGTGTTAGCCCTGCCGGCTTTAGGTTCTGAGAGGGATTCGGCCGAAGCTCCTAGGCGGCCTTAACAACATCTCCGGGTGACACCATGCCCCGCCCCGCCCGCGCCTCACACGGGGCGTTACTACTCAGCGCGTCTGCTTCCAGTATCGCGAAGTGGGGGCGTTGGAACCATGGCGTCTTCTCGCCATTGTGATGCAGGCTAGCGAGGACCTGACAAAGGTCGTCTTCGGCCACAGAGGGGCCGCGCCCTTCCTTGGACCGGGGACTACCCGTCCGCGCAAAAAACCCCTTCCAGCAGGGTATATTCCAATCGCGGAATCTACACGAGCTTCGGCCCTGTATCAACCGGATTTCCAAAAATCTCAGTGGGGCGAGCCAGCCGCCGTCCTGCGCGGAGACCTCGGTCTCCGGGGCGAGGCGGCCCAGGGCGATTGAGATCGAATCGAGATATGCGTGGGAGCGGTCCCGATCGGCCGTGGCCATGAGGGCTGCCGATGGCAGCGAGTCGCGGCGGTGCCGTTTGCTGCGATTTGGGCGAGGACGGCGTGACCTCCATCCCGAGCGAGTCTAGTACCGTGTTTCATTAAAAACGCGACTATCATTGCTGGACCGAGAATCCCTTCTCGGTCCTCTGGCAGGTACCGAGAATCCCGATGCACATCGGGACTCGGCACAGCGTAGATAAGCTGGTCAGCATGGGGCCGCTGGACGGTAACCCACCCGCGGCAACGGTGGCGGCGGCGTACTCCAAGCGGCGTTGAGAAGACACGCTTCCCTTGAGATCGGAATCAGCAGAAGAGTCGCGGGCGTTTATGGCAACGCTTGCTCCGGTTACCCCGGTGTTTGTGACGCCCAAAGGCAAGTATCTTGCACGTATGCTACGGGCTGACCTGAAAGCGGCTGGCATTCTCTACCGGGATAAAGCCGGGTGTGTCGCTGACTTTCACAGCCTGCGCCATTCGTTCCTTACGAACCTCGCGGTGGGCGGTGTGCATCCAAAGACGGCGCAACCCTGGCGCGGTATTCTACGGTTGCCCTGACCCTCGACCGGTACACGCACAGCTACCAGACTGAGCAATCTGCGGTTCTGACCTCGCTGCCCGACGTATCGCCGTCAGGGCGACAGGTTGCTCAGACAATGGGGACCGATGACGCTGCAAAGACTTGTGGCGACGACGTTTTGCGGCGACCGGATGCCCCTTAGCAACGTAGGGTGGGTTCTGTGAACCCACCAGATAGCGGGGGCCTTGTATCCGCCGGGATAGAGGTACGGATAATACCCTCTACGAGGGAGCAAACAGGTGGATCTGATGACCCACCCTACGGGGCTGATGACGCCCTCTGGGCGATCAACCTCGGCCATCGGCTGACTCAGCACAGACTATGGCCCGGCGGAGTTCTCTTGGAGCTTCTTGATGTCGTCCAGGTCGATGTCGTCGTCATCGTCGAAATCGAAATGCAGGATGCACTCCGGGGAGGGGCTAACATATTCGGTGGTGCCGAACGGGCCGGTGTAGCAGCGCTGGGCACCGGCCCAATCGCCCAGGTCGCGATCCCCGTCCCCGTCGCCGTCGCCGATCAGAC
This sequence comes from Planctomycetota bacterium, assembly GCA_030616775.1. Taxonomy (GTDB): domain Bacteria; phylum Planctomycetota; class Phycisphaerae; order UBA1845; family UBA1845. Next base: position 13,109 of record JAUWWQ010000015.1, on the reverse strand, counting down.
AACCATCCCGACAGAACGTTGCGATACAGTCCGGCGTCCCTCCGTACAGGATGCAGGCCTCGCAGGGGTAGTAATCATAACAGTACCCTTCAGGCCAACAACATCGGCACAGGTCCGGGCATACGCAGGCGCCCTCCGGCGTGGTTAGCGGGCACAGGTCGAAGCAATCAAAGATGCCGTCACCATCGGTGTCCTCGAAGGTATCGCATTCATCGGGGATGCCGTCGTGGTCGCAGTCCGGCTCGCATTCATCGGGTATGGTGTTTTCATTGCAGTCGTTGCTTATAGCGCTGGCGATGTCACACCCGTCGGCGACACCATTGGCGTTGCAGTCAGGCTCGCATTCATCGGGAATGTCGTTTTGGTTGCAGTCCACACTCTTGCCGCAGGGCGGCTCGCAATCCTCGCCACAGGCGATATCGCAGACGTCGGCGATACCGTTGTCATTGCAGTCGATAGGTTCGAGCGAAGGGCCGGTCGTACTGGCCATCACCTGGTCCGGCCGGCCCGCCTCGCCTGGCTTGAATAGGCCAACGATCACCACCGTTGATCCCGGGCTCACGTTAGCGTCGAACCGGAAATTGTAGAGCGTGTCGAACCGTAAGGCGTTGGCATTGGGGTTGTCGTCGTAGCTGTCCGTCGACCAAGTGATGGTCCCGTCCTCGACGGTCGCCGGCCAATCGGTCAGGTCATAGATCTCACCGCTATGATAGTTCACGTCATGGAATCCGACGTTTTGCACCACCGCCCCGTACGGCAGAGGCACGGTAAACGAACCGGCGGACCGGTCAGAGTTTAGGTTTTGTATGGCGTATTCGTAGTGCCAGAAGCCGTTTTCAAGATCCGTGGCCCTTGCCGCGAGAATGAACAGGCCCTCGCCCGGTACCTGGATGTCGGTTTCCATGACCGTCGAGTCGATATCCTGCCAGGCGCGGATGGCCGGCCGCTCCCGCTGGGTCAGCCCGGTGACGACGACATTGTAGGTGTTGGGAGGGTCGAACTGGTTCACGACGACCGCCACCGGGCGGTACGAGGCGTTGTTGTTACCGTTGCCGGCGGCGGCGTCATCCGCGGTGATATAATGCCCCTGGACGAAGTATGAGGCACCGTAGTTCAAGGCCGGGTCGATGTCGTCGTCGTACACCTTAATCCGCTTACCGATGATCTCCTCCGGTTGCGGCGCCTGCCATGGATATCGGAAATACCCGGTGTGGGCATTGACGTCGGATCGGAGGCTCATGTTGGTCTGCAACCCGTTGAGGTAGGCGGAGGCGCAGGAGCCGGAGCACCCAACGCCCATCTCGCTTCCATCCGCGGGGTCCAGGCAAGGGGCGCACAGGCTTTGTGATACTGCGTAGAACTCATGGACCATCCAGCTCATTCCGATTTGTTCGAACCGACCGTCCTTGAGTCGAAACATGCTCTGAGCGATGACCGGGTGCTGATTGTTGTGGGCAATCCAGCTTGCCCGTTGATCGCCAATGTTGCAGGGGTCCGTTCCCACAGCGTACGCGGTGATATCTTCCACTCGTCCTAAGCGAAGAACACTCTGCAAATCGCCGATGATGACATCCGGGCCGGTTGAGCCAACCGAGCGGCCTGCGTCATCTGGCGCATTCTCGGCTCCGTGCACGTTCGGCCCGGAGACAGTGCCATCGACCGGCGCTGTCGGTTCTCCAGCTTGCTCGCTGCCCATCACCGCTCGGCCCTCTCTTACGATTGGGCGGGATTGTCCGAGGGTGACATTGCCCGTGCCGATTAGAAGCGCCGTACACACGGCCGCAAGTCTGCCGATCGCTGTCGAGTATCGCATGACATGTTCCCCCAATACCTGCTGACGGGTACCGCCTTCCGTGGTCCCCATACCGGCCTTGGCGACATGTTCGCCATTTGTCCCCTTGCACGCCGAATGGATCGCGATTCGTCCGCCCGGCTATTTGGCTCACCGGTCTGGCGGACAGTAAATGTGATTCTACTACATTTGCCGCGTCAAATCAAGAGCGTGAAAACACTGGCGGACAAGCCGCCAGTGGCACCCCGCGTGCCCTTGGCCGGGTGGATTCGGTTGGGAAGAGGCTTCAGTGGACGACAATCCGGCCCGGTCCTTTTCGGGTGAAGTGACCGATCAGGGTGGCGGATTCGACACCTGCGGCCCGCAGTGCCGCAACGGCGTCATCCGCATCTTCGTCAGGCACGGCAGCGAGCAGTCCACCAGATGTCTGAGCGTCACACGCCAATATCCGGTTAGTCTCAGAGACGCTGCTGTCCCAACTTACGTGAGGCTCGACGAACGATTTGTTGTTCAGTGTTCCACCGGGGACCATTCCGCCTGTGGCCAGGTCCGCCGCACCGTTGATGATCGGCAAGGCCCGGTGGTCGATTTCGGCATCCACACCGCTTCCAGCCGACATCTCGCGCAGATGCCCCAGAAGCCCGAAACCGGTTACGTCCGTGCAAGCGTGCACCCTGAACTTCCGCAAGACTTCCGCTGCGGTCTTGTTCAGGCTCACCATGATGTTTTGAATCAGCTCCTCGCCGGCCGGATCCAGCAGATCCCTTTTAAGCGCCGTGGTCATGACGCCCAGGCCGAGCGGCTTGGTGAGTATGAGCCCGTCACCCGGCACAGCTCCGACGTTGGTCCAGATATCGTCGGGATGGACAAGACCGGTCACAGCCAGTCCGAACTTCGGCTCGGGATCATCCACGGTGTGACCACCGATGATGGGCACACCGGCTGAATCCGCGACCCGGCGCCCGCCACGAAGAATTTCCTCAAGCACGCTTAGTGGCAGGCGGTTTGACGGAAAACCGACAATGCTCAGTGCGAAGGCCGGTTTGGCGCCCATCGCATAGATGTCGCTCAGCGAGTTGGCCGCGGCGATAGCACCGAAGTGGAAAGGATCATCGACAACCGGCGTGAAGAAGTCCACAGTCTGAACGACGGCCAGATCGTCCGCGACTTTGTACACCGCCGCATCGTCAGCGGTTTCGGTTCCCACCAGTACATTGGGGTGGTGCCCGAGCGGCGGCATTGCCGCCAGCAGTTTTTCGAGAGCCTGGGGGCGAAGCTTGCAGGCGCAGCCCAGGCCGCTCGTGAAACGGGTGAGTTTCACTTTCTCGCCGGCCTCGATACCGCAGGCAACCGCGCCACCCTCGGGCCTGAGTCTTTCAACCACGGCCGCAACAGCCTCGATCGCCCGGTCGACCTGCGATTCGGTGAGCAATGTCCCGGTCGAAAAGCGTACGGTGCCCATCGCGAAGTCGACGGGAATCCCCATTGCCTTCAAGGTATCCGACATGACCACCTCGTCGGCGTGACATGCCGCACCGGCGGAAGCGGCGACCTCGGTAAGTTCCGAAAGAATGGCATCTGCCTCGATACCCCGGAAACTGATACTCAGGGTATTGGGTAATCGCTTTTCCGGGTGGCCGTTCAGTCGGATGTCGCCGACTCTGGCGGTGATTCCGTCATAGAGTCTGTCGCGCAGCGTTCTCATATGGGCTGCACGACTGTCAAGGTGTTCACTTACCAGCTCACACGCTTGTCCAAGCCCCACGATTTCCAGAACGTTCTCCGTACCGGCGCGCCAACCGCGTTCATGGGCGGCACCGAAAATGAGCTTCTCCGGCTTAACACCGGTCCGGATGTATAGTGCCCCGACTCCTTTGGGAGCGTAGAGCTTGTGGCCGGCTATGGATAGAAGGTCCACTCCCAGTTCGTCGACCTTCGTCGGGATTTTGCCGACGGACTGGGCGGCATCGGTATGAATGACAATTCCGTGGCGGCGCGCGATCTCAGCGATCTCGGGTATAGGCTGTATCGTTCCGACTTCATTGTTGGCGTGCATGATGGTGATCAGGATGGTGGCCGGCGTAAGGGCTTTTTCGACGTCAGTCGAATCCACCAGGCCGGTTTCGTCCACGGGCACGACCGTGATGCGAAAACCCTGGGCTTCGAGGTAGCGACAGACCTCGATGACAGCGGGATGCTCGACCGCAGAGGTGACGATGTGGTTTCCCTTCCGTTTGAGTGCTTGAGCAACGCCGCGGATGGCCAGGTTGTTCGATTCGGACCCGCCGCTGGTAAATACGATCTCGTCGGGAGAGGCTCCCAGCATGTCGGCGACCTGGCGCCTGGCGGTCTCGACGGCTTTTTTGGCGCGCGCTCCGTACACGTGGCTGCTCGATGGGTTGCCGAAGTGGGTTTCGAGATAGGGCCGCATGGCCTCGACAACTGCCGGATCGAGCGGTGTCGTGGCGTTGTAGTCGAGATAGATTGGTTCCATCGGAGATGCTCTCCTGAATTAGCCAAAAGCGGTCTTGCTCCTGCTCCAGCATCAGCCGCTGCAAGTATTACACGCGCCCTGGCGGGAAATCAGAGTAATGCTGCATTTCACAATTGGTGCGACTATCTGTTGTGCCGAAAGTCCTGTCTCGGCAAGTACCTTAGGACCGAGAAGGGATTCTCGGTCCAGCGACCGTAGTCGCGCATCCTATGAAACGCGGTACTAAGGTTCCCACACCAGTGTTAGAGGTACGCGCGGCACACCCTATACATGCTTGGGCGCACGGACAATGAGGGTATTGTTCTGGCCTCCAAAGCCGAAGCTGTTGGAGAGGGCAGCTCGCACCTCGCGCTTGCGGGCTTTGTTGGGCACGCAGTCCAGATCACAATTCGGGTCGGGCGTACTGTAGTTTATGGTCGGGGGTATGACGCCGTCGCGGATGGCTAACACGCAGGTGATCAGTTCCACCGCCCCGGCGGCGGCGATCAGGTGCCCGATCATGCTTTTTATGCTGTTCACCGCGACCCTGTCGGCGTGCTTGCCGAAGAGGCCACGGATGGCCAGCGTCTCGATCTTGTCGTTCTCTTCCGTACCGGTGCCGTGGGCGGATATGTAGTCGATGTCTTCCGGGGTCATCCCGGCGCAATCCAGGGCGGCCTGCATTGCGGCAATCGCCCCGCGACCCTCCTCATGGATGTCAGTAATACGAAACGCGTCAGCGGTTGAACCGAAACCGACGACCTCTGCAAGTATCCGGGCCCCGCGACGCCTGGCATGCTCCAGCTCTTCGAGAATCACGATGGCGGCGCCCTCCCCCAGAACGAACCCGTCGCGCGTACGATCAAAGGGGCGCGAAGCTGTCAAATAGTCGTCATTTCTAGTCGATAGAGCGGTCAGCCGATTGAACCCCGTTATGCCCAGCGGGTGAATCATGCTGTGGGTCCCGCCTGTGATCATCACGTCGGCGTCACCGTGGAGGATCAGTTGCATGGCTTCACCAACTGCCTGTGTGCTGGCGGCACAAGCGGTGAGCGTGTTGAAGTTGGGGCCCTGGGCGTTGAATTGGACGGCCAGGTGTCCGCCCGCCATGTTCGGGTCCTGCTCGAGTTCGCATGTGGCGTCTAGCAGGCGCAGCGCAGTCTGAGCCCATCGCACAGTGTCAAGGGGTGTCACTTCACAGTCTTCGCCCAAACACCCAGCCAATGCTGCGGCCGCACACGGGTCGAAATCGATCGGCCCCTCACCGCCGCCCAGGTAGACGCCGACACGGGTCGGATCGAGGCCCACATATTGTGATAATCCTGCATGCTCCCAGGCCATCACACCCGAAGCCAGGGCGAACTGCGTGTTGCGGCTCGCCCCCTGGTGCTTCTTTGCGTCTGATTTCAAGAATTGAACTAGCGAGAAGTCCTTGACCTCGGCGGCAAAAGATGAGGGAAACGTTCGAGCGTCGAACAGCGTCGTGGAGGCCACACCGCTGTCTCCGGCGAGCATACGCCGCCACACTGTTTCGATGTCGTGGCCCAGGGGCGTCACCCAGCCCGTTCCCGTGATGACGACGCGTCGCTCCAACGGCCTACTCCTGATGACGTCGAATCACCAATGCGGCGCTCTGCGTGCCGGCCAATGCATAGCCAACACTGATCGCCTGTGTGATGTTGGCGTCGATCGGATGTTCTCGAACAAACCGGAAGCGGCACCTGGAGTCGAGGTCCTCCGTGTTAGGGGATGGAGGGACTGTGTTGCGATACAGGGCCACAACCGTCGCAGCGAAGTCGATCGCACCCGACCCGGCTCCGTTGTTTCCGATCGCCCCGCGGCTGGTCATCGCCGGGATGTGATCCAACCGCGCCCCAAACACTTCGTTCCAGGCTGCCATCTCGCCGGCATCATGCCCTACCGTGCCGGTGCCGAAAGGCGTAACCAGGTCGATCCGGTCCGCGGCGGTACCCGCGTCGGCCAATGCCTTGCGAAGCGCCAGCGCAATACCCGCACCCTTGGGGTCCGGCGTTGACCAACTGTTGGTGTTCGCTCCGGCCCCGAGCCCCACAACCTCGGCGTAAATCCTGGCACCACGCTCACGGGCGTGGTCGAGCGATTCGAGGATCACCAGCCCACCACCTTCGGCCACCACCATACCACACCGGCGAGCGCCGAAGGGCCGGGACGCCCGTTCGGGAGCATCATTGTCGTCCGTATTCAGCCGGCCCCACAGCAGCGGTCTGGTAATTGCCATCGGATTTATCTTGCTCTCCGCTCCGCCGCAGATGCACACGTCGGCGTCGCCACGGGCAATGGTTCGGAAGGCTTCGCCGATCGCCAGGTGACTGGACGCTTCCGCGCAGGTGATGGTGTTGGAGGGTGCCTGGGCGTTGTGCACGATGGTCACGTGGCAGGCTAGCATGTTGGGCAGGAACTTCAACAGCCACAGCGGGGTAAGGTTGTTCATGCCCTCTGTGCCCCACCGGATCAGACTGAAGCGGCGGTCCTCATCCGCGGCCGTGGCCAGCGCACCGGCCAGCTCGTTGAGGTCGGCGCAGATCAGACCCGCGCCGATGTTGGCCCCGAACCGCCGGCTGTCGAGATTGGGCGGGCCGTTTGCTTCACCGCGCTCGATGATGCACTTGGTCTTAAGGCCGGCGTCTTTGACGGCGTGGTAAGCGCAGACCATGGCGATCTTGATGCCTCGTGACATCACCTTGGCACTTTTCCGGTAGCTCTTGGGTATGTAGTCGCCGAGCGCGAAAGAAGGAAGCTCACCGCCGACCTGAGCAGCGAGGCCCGACGGATCGAACGCCTGGATACGCCTGATCCCGCGGCGTTTCTCGATCAGGGCGTCCCAGAACGGCTCCATCCCGATTCCGGTCGGCGTCGCAACACCTAATCCCGTAACGACCACCCGCTGTCTATCTGCCATCGGGTTGATCGCCTCCACTCCCGCCTTGGCTGCGAAACGCCGTAAGCAGGTTCATGAACTGCCCGGTGAATACGAAGTTGTGATCCGGCATATCGGCAGGTCTGTCCGCCTGGTTCACGTGCGAAAAAATTAGGTCAACCCGCCCGATTGGCTTGCCGTTCTTCAAAACCGTCCCGCTCGTGGCTGCGGCGCGCTCGTCCAGGGACTCGATGACGGCGTCGTAGCGCAACTGGTCCCCCGGGACAGCATAATCATCAAACTCCGCGGTGCGAATCTTAGCAAGAATCACGTTTTCTGCGAACCCCCGGGCTTCTCCGACCAGGATTCCGGCTGTCTGGGCCATGCCTTCGATTATCAGACTTGCCGGCATGACAGGATACCCCGGGAAATGATCACGAAGATGCTCCTCGGCGAGTGTCACGTTCTTGACGGCCGAGGCCCGCTCCCCGGAGACGAATTCGACGAAAGCATCGATCCAGATCCATCGCATGTCGATTTCGTCCCTTATTCGGTCCTGGGTGTGAGGAGCGGTGTCACAGTTCCGTCAGGCGGCGGCGAGCTTGCTTTCTACGTAGTTGACGATGGTGTTGACCGTGAACAAGTCAGGCATCTTCGATAGGTACGGGGATTTCTCGAACTCGGAGAAGTCCGCGTGCGGAACAGTCGCTTTGAGCTTATCGAGGCCGGCCGGGGTCATCCTGTCATCCTGGACATATTCCGGGTTATTGAGAATGTCGTCGGGGAACAGCTCGCCTTTGGGAATCTTGATCGAAAACGCTTTTTCGAGCCGAAAGACGATGTCCAGAAAGTCGATGCTCTCGGCTCCGAGATCGCCCTGGAGTGTCGCCTCGGGCACTACTTCTTCCTCGTCGACGCCGAGCGCGTCGCCAAGCACGTCTCGGATCTGCGTGAAAAGTTCATCACGGCTTGGAGCCATGTCGTTTAGACCTCCGTCGTCTATGCTTTGTGGGGTGCCGCTTAAACGGCCCGGGTACACGTTCTGTCGGTCTTCAAAATCCTCCTACCTACCGGCGCAGGAGGGCAAACCTCGCTCTCGCCGCTTCCACCAGTCGTTGATCCACGGGCGTAGCCGCGCCTTCAGACTGCCCGAGGGACAAGTGTGTCAGGCCGAACCTCGCTCGAACCACCTCATCCTGATTGCAGTGCCCGACACCGTCGAAACCGCTTTCGCCTTGCGCCAGCCGGCGACAAGTGACCGTCAAGGTAAGCAGATTGCCCGGTCTGACAAAGTTCTTGTATGTAACATTCTTTGCCTGACGAAGCAAGATGATGCTTGGGGAGAAATCCAACGCGTCGCGGACCAGCCAAGTGGCCGCCTCCACCAGGCCCTGAAGCATCAGCACACCCGGTAGGACGGGAAACGTCGGAAAGTGATCCGCCAGGTACTCTTCCGCCAGCGACGTTGCTTTGACGGCGACAATGCGCTCGCTTCGCGTCAACTCAACGATACGATCGATCAGTCCAAAATTCATCCGTCACGCGGCCGTCGGTTACCATACGGGCATCATATCAAGGTCCGGCGTCTCAGTCCCAAACACCGAGCACCGGCACCGCCGAAGATGGTAGCGTATCGGGCCAAGCCCCAATACTCAACCCCGATGGCCTGTCGCTCGCAGGTTGTACGGGTTTGGGGGAGCAGCGCCGGCACTACATGCCCAGGCCAGTATGGCTTCCCAACAGGCTACGGAATCAGGTGGTAGTTGAGGCAATCACCACTGCCGACCAAGCAGCTACCAATCGAAGTGACTTGCCAGACCGCCGCGCAGCTGTTTCTTCCGCTTCCTCGGGGCCCTCGGAGGTTCGATAGGCCCGGCTTCGTGATCCTCAGCCGGTTCCCTGGCCTGCTTGAGAGATAGGGAAATGCGACGGTTTTCCTTGTCGACGCCCAGGATCCGGGCTTCCACTTCTTGACCAACCTGCAACACGTCGCTGCATGACTTGACCCGTCGGTCCGAAAGCTCGGAGATGTGAATCAGACCCTCCACACCCGGCACCACCTCGACGAAGGCACCGAAGTCAGCCAGACGGGTCACCCGACCTTTTGTCAATGAGTTCTGCGAAAAACCTTCCAGCACGCCGTCCCACGGATCCGGCTGGGCCTGCTTCATACTGAGCGCCAGGCGATGCCTCTCCGGCTCCACCCGAATTACTACCGCGTCAACGATATCGCCAACCGACACCGCATCCGTGGTCTTTCTCACCCGTTGCCAGCCCACCTCGCTGAGGGGAATTAGCCCTTCAATGCCCGGTTCAAGCTCTGCGAATGCGCCGAAGTCCGTGGTGCGGGTGATCCGCGCCTTGAGCGTCGTACCGAGCGGATACCGCTCCGGCACATTGGCCCACGGGTCAGGTAGAGCCTGTTTGAGACCTAGGGAGACGCGATCACGCTTCGAGTCAATCTTGAGCACCTTCACCTCGACCTCTTGGCCGGGTGAGAGCACGTCCGAAACCTTGTCGACCATGCTCCAACTCAGGTCGCGGATGTGCACCAGGCCCTCGAGCCCGCCAAGATCGACGAAAGCACCAAAGTCGGTGATGTTCCTGACGATCCCGCGGCGAACCTGCCCGACTTCGAGCTCTTCTTTCAGCTTCCGGCGAGCGTCTGCCCGTTCATGCTCGATCACCTTCCGGCGGCTGACAAGAATGTTCTTGTTGCGTCGATCCACCTCGATGACCTCGCATCGAACCGTTTCGTTGAGCAGCACGGAGATGTCCTTCATCGGGGTGGCATCAGCCTGCGACCCTGGCATAAAGGCGCGTATTCCCTGGAGATCCACTTCCAAACCGCCTTTGATCAGGCCGGTAACTTTGCCCTCGACGAGCGATCCGACGGAGAGGTTGGCCCAGGTGGCGCGCTGAATCGCACCCTCGCGATTGACGATCAACAAATCGCCCTCCGGGTCGTAGCGCTCAACCACAACGTCGACCCGACGCCCCACGTTGATCGGTTCTTTGTTGCCGAATTGGGAGCGAAGCATCACCCCCTGACACTTGGCGCTGAACTCGAGGAATACCTCGTCGTCCGATAGGCCCACGACCGTACCGGTCAGCACGGTGCCCGGGGCCACGGACTCGCTGGTGCTGACTTCGTCGTACAGAACGGATGGGTCCACAGAGGTCATTGACGCCATCGCTTCACGTACTTCGCGGTCGATATCCGCCATCGTGGGGGACAGTGGATCAGGATCCGGGAATGCCGACGCTTCATCGCCCGCCCCTGCGGGTGGGGCTGTGTCGTTCAGTCCGGCCTCGGCTGGTCTGCTCGGTTCAGGAAGATCATTCATGGTTTAGCCTATGGGCCACCGTGAACGGGTCGAGGCATCTCAGCGCTTTACCCCACTACTTATACTTACGCGATCGGGGCGCAACCCAGAAGCCAGTACTGAAAACCCACGTGCTTGTAGCCTTTTCTAGCGAGAAGACGTGCGCAAGTCAAGTGCTAGGGTTCGGTTACGGTCTTTCCACAACTTCAGGTTAGGCAAGGGGCGTGCAAGGTATCGGGTTTACCGGACGCCTCCGCATACGGTCTTTCCGGCAACGGCTACCGGTCCGTCCCAGACGCCGTAGTCGGCTCGTCGTGGGCGAAAGCGGCGAAACAACCGTGACTGAGACAAGAATCAACACGCTTCGCGTACAGGGTATACAGCGTACGACCAGCTCATCGTCGCATTAGTCTGTAGGTTGCAGCTACTCTTTTCATCTCAGCCGTGCGCCGCTGGTCCTGGCTAGCGCAACCGGCCGTGTGCCCGATCCGGCGAGGAGCCCGTCTTAGCAAGTCGTCCTGCCTTGGTCAGTGCGCCCGATGGCGCCACAACGCAAACACGGCGTGCGCCCGAACATGCGACATTACATCCGTAATGAGGCCAAATTGCCCGAATACGCCCGCTGCGTGGGCTCCTTGGGATGGTTCTCCCCGCCGCCGGGCTCGCCCAAGCTGGCTTATACACACCATTTTTTTCAGCCTTGACAGCAATCTGGCGGATCGGGTAATCTGAAGCCGTTATCGGATTGGATTCGGAGGTGGTGAAGACGGGCAGATCATTTCGGTGCCCAGGCGCGCAGTTAGTAAGTGCGCGCTTCCTGGGGTCATCCTGACACTACCATAGCACTCGCCTCCGGATCGGCGAGGAGTTAGTTGGCCGGGCCCAGCCGGAGCAACACGGCGAGACGTTAGAGGGTGCGCGGGCGGCGGATACCGGCCAGTAACGTGGGAGGGATAAAACCAGCCGCGCTGATTCATGCCAGTAGGGCCAAGCTTACGGAGCCGAATGCGCGAAAGGGGCATAGGTCTCCGTTCAATTGGCAGCGGGGATGTCTCAGTAGGGCGACGGGGCGACTCTGAGCGTGGCGGGTGAATCAAGGCAACCTGGGAAAGGGAGACGAGCGATGAAATGCTCAAGCCTGCGGAACATCGGCATTGTGTCTTCGACGAACAGAGCTGTGGCAGCGCTAGCGATTGTCCTGGTGATCTGCCTGGGCGGCCGCGCCGCGCTCGCAGAGGAGGATCCGGGACCATGCTACCCCGTTCCCGCGGGTCCCGGCGCTAGTTGTATGGACGACGTCACGACCTGCGACCTTCTGAACGGCTGTACGGCCAACGACGTCTTACTGGTGGTCTACAACATCTTCGGTACGTGCGACGGTGGTACCAACCATGGAATGCCGTGTGTCGTGGGCAATTCTCCCGCCTGTGATTCGGGCGGGGGTACCTGCGTGTCAGACCTGATCTCGTGCACCGAAGGTGAGGAGGTCACCTTGACTCTCCAGGCCGAGATGGTCGCGCAAGCCTCCGAGCGCTATGATGTCGGGATATACATAGCTTTGGATGGTGGCGACGCCCTCACGGGCGACTGTTTCCGGGACTTCCTGGACGTTACCCCGCTCGAGCCCGGCACAACGGGTGACTGCACTCCTGTCTGCTCGACTAGTGGAACTGACTGCTTCAAGGACGACGACTGCCCCATCGGGGAAACCTGTGATTTCGGCTACGACCCCAATAGCGGAGCTGGCCCGTACTACGACGGCGAGTGCACCGAGGACCCGCCTGACCTTTGCGGCGACCTGGAACAGGGGGTGCACACGTACCTGAACCTCCCAGAGATCACCATCGTGTGTCAGGACGACGATGGCAACGGCTTCCTCGACCTGGGAACCAGCACGAGCTGGGACAACGGCACGTCGGACGGGTCGGAGGGCAAACCGAGCTGCATGAATGAAGAAGACACCATTCCCAACACGACTGCCAAGTGCAGGTGCGAACCTATCCAGGTGGGCGAGGTCAAGCACATTTGGTGCGGGAACAACATCATTGAGCCCGCGGAGGGCGAGACGTGCGACGGGACGGACTTAGGCACCACAGCGTGTACCTCCTGCCGTGCTCCGGGTGATCCGGATGAGTGCACCTGTTGTGGCGACGGCATCGTTCAACCGGTTGAGCAATGCGAGACCGACACGGACTGTGCGTTCGTCTCTCCGTTCAGCCGATGCACCGACGACTGCACGTGCCATACGTGCGGCAACAACATAATTGAGCCCGAAGAAGGCGAAACCTGCGACGGGACGGACTTAGGCACCACAGCGTGTACCTCCTGCCGGGCCCCCAACACCACAGATCATTGCACCTGTTGTGGTGACGGCATCGTCCAGGCCGACAGCGGGGAGGAGTGTGATCCACTTTATGACCCATTCTGTGATGATAACTGCGACCAGACGGGTGCCTGCTGCCATGGGACGACTGGGGTTTGCGACGATTACATCTTGCCCGGCGATTGCGTAGGTGATCAGGACGACTGGTACAAGGGCACGCCGTGCAGCGCGATCATCTGCTTGCAGCACACCGGCGCCTGCTGCCACGGGACCACCGGCATCTGTGACGACAATGTTCT
>JAUWWQ010000077.1 GCA_030616775.1 Planctomycetota bacterium | reverse complement strand
TTGGTGATCTACCCGGTGGTGAATTCGGGGGCCAAGCCAGGGGTGTCTCCGGCGATGGGTTGGTCGTCGTGGGGTCCGGCGACTCCGGCGACGGGGAGTCTGAGGCCTTTCGATGGACGCCCGAAACGGGGATGGTCGGTCTCGGGTCTCTTTTCGGTGAGACAGTAGGCGGTGGCTTGGCGACTGCCGTCTCTGGGGACGGTAGCGTGATCGTCGGAAGTAGTGGGTCGCCGTCCGGGGCGCAGGCGTTTCGGTGGACGACCGAAACGGGGATGATTGCATTGGGGGGCGATTTCACACCTTTGGATGTTTCAGGCGATGGGTCCGTGATTGTCGGAGTAGATTACGCTGGTTCCAGTGGCGCCTTTGCAATCTTCTGGGACGAGGCGAATGGCTTACGTGGTCTCCAAGATCTGCTGCAAGTCGATCTTGGACTCGACCTGACCGGTTGGACGCTATGGGATGTGACTGGCGTTTCCGCCGACGGCACGGTGATCGTCGGCTATGGTACGAACCCGCTCGGACGGAGCGAAGGATGGGTCGCCGTCATCCCCGAGCCGTCGTCTCTTGTGTTGTTGACGTTATGCCTATGGGTGTTGCCGAGACGAGCACGTCAGAGGCCTTTTCGATATCAACACAAAGGCGATTGGAGGAAATAGTACCATGATCGCGACGGCTGGCATGTCCGGGCGAAGCGCGGACATGCTCATTGTGAGAACATGCTCGCCTGCGCCGAGCATGCCACCCGTCGAGGAGATGAGAGGAGATAACAGCAGTTCCAGGTCAATGCCGCCGATCTACCGCAATCCATAATCGCGCAGCTTCCGGTACAGGGTTCTAGCGCCGATGCCGAGGGCCTTGGCTGTCTTTTCACGGTTGCCGCCGAACATGCGCAGCGTGTTCATGATGTGCAGCTTTTCGACATCTGCCATGGTCATGCCGGCCAGGTTCGGCGGTCCCGCAAGAACGATGTCCGTTGAACTCCTGAGCAACTCGGGCAGGTCCTCAACCTGAAGAATCGGCCCCTCGGCTTCGAGACACATGCGGAAGATGATGTTGCGCAGTTCGCGCACATTTCCCGGCCAGTTGTAGTTGACCAGCTTCCGCATGACCTCGGGCGACGCACTTTCAATGCTGGCGGCTTGCTCTTGGTTACCCTGCTCGATGAAACGCTCGACGAGCACGGGGATGTCCTCACGGCGGCGGCGGAGCGGCGGTATGCGGATCGCCCCGTCGGCGTGCAACCGGTAGAACAGGTCCTCACGGAACTGGCCTTTCCGCATCAGTTCCGACAGATCGTGGTTGGTGGCAGCCACAAAGCGAACGTCAAAATACTGGGCGTCGTTCGATCCCACCGGGAGGATTTCACCCGTTTCCACACTACGCAGCAGCTTGGCCTGCATCTGCAGGGGCATGTCCCCGATCTCGTCAAGGAACAGCGTCCCGCCGTCGGCTGCCTGAATCAGGCCCTTGCGGTCCACGACGGCACCGGTGAATGCCCCCTTGACGTGCCCGAACAGCTCGCTTTCCAGGAGCGTTTCACTAACCGCGGCACAATTGAGCACTTTGAAAGGTTTACCTGCGCGAGGGGAGTTCTGATGGATTGCCTGAGCAAAGAGTTCCTTGCCGGTTCCCGTCTCGCCCACAATTAAAATGGTACTCTTGCTCCGAGCGATTTTCTTTAGCCGCTTGATCTCCCGCATGATTGCGTCCGAGTTGCCGATGATCCCGCAGAACTCGAACGCCCTGTCGACTTGGGTTCGCAGCAGGCGAGCCTCGCGGGCGGCCAGGGCCTGCTTCGCGGCCCGGCTTACTTTGTCACGCAGGACATGGATATCGACCGGCTTGATCAGGTAGTCGTAAGCTTGAGATTCGCTGTCGCGGCCTAAGGCCTCTCGGGCGAGGGCCTCGCCGCCCTGGGCGGTGACAAGGATCACCTCTGCATCGGGGCAAACCCGCTTCGCTTCCCGAAGCACATCGATCCCGCTTATCTTGCCACCAAGTTCGCAATCGGCAATTACCACGTCCGGTGGACGCTGGCTGATGCTCTCGAACGCTGCGCTACCGCTGTCCACCACATTGCATGCGTACTTCGACCGTGACAATGCCTCGGCGATCGCTGCACCGTCGGTGTGCTCATCCTCCACTACCAGCACAAAAGCGGTGTCACTCATACCCTTTCATCGCGGTCACGGTGTGGTCTGGGCTTCCTCCAGGGCAGCCGCTTTGCGGGACAGCTTGATACGCCCCTGGTCGTCGATCGCGATCACTTTAACACGAACCGTATCTCCGATCTTGACCACGTCGTCGACCGATCGCACGTAATCGGTGTCCAGCTCGCTGATGTGGCACAGCCCGTCTTGCCCGGGGAGCACTTCGATGAACGCCCCGAAGTCCTTGACGCTGCTCACACGTCCGGAGTAGACCTTGCCGACTTTGACCTCCGCAGTAACCGACTCGACCATCTCCAGGGCGCGCTCCGCCCCAGCTACATCCATACAGGCAATCAGGATGGAACCGTCGTCGTCGATTTCGACTTTGGCCCCGGTCTCCGCTTCTATGGACTTGATGAAGCTGCCGCCCGGCCCGATGACCTTGCCAATCTTGTCCTGCGGGACCTTGGTGGTCAGGAGGCGAGGGGCGTACTTGCTGATCGAGTCCCGGGGAGCCGGCAGCACGGAGAGCATCTCCCGGAGAATATCCATTCTGGCTCCCTTGGCCAGCTCAAATACCTCGTCGAGGACCTCCGGCGGCAATGTCCGATCCTTTAGGTCCAGCTGGGCCGCGGTCACGCCACGCTGGGTGCCGGCGACCTTGAAGTCTATCAACCCGAAATGATCTTCCTCGCCGAGAATGTCCACTAGCAGCTTGCGTTTCCCATTCGACTCAACCATGCCGATTGAGATACCGGCCACCGGCTGCTTGATCGGTACCCCGGCGTCCATCAGCGCCAGGCACCCGGCGCACACCGAGGCCATCGAACTGGACCCGTTCGATTCGAGAATCTCCGAGACTAAACGAATGGTGTAGGGGAAGTCCTCGGGTGTCGGCAAAACTGCCTGGAGCGCCTTTTCCGCGAGGTTCCCGTGGCCGATCTCACGACGGCTGGTCGGCCCAATTCGCTTCACTTCCCCAGTACACAACGGTGGGAAGTTATAGTGCAGCATGAACTTCTTGCTGTACTCTTCGGTCAGGCCGTCGACGATCTGTTCGTCGCGGGAGGTGCCAAGCGTTATCACACTTATGGATTGAGTCTCGCCGCGTTGGAATAGCGCGGAACCGTGGACCCGCGGCAGTACTTCCACCTCACAAACGATCGGGCGGATGTCGTTGACACCGCGGCCGTCCGTGCGCCTTCCCTCAGCGACGATCGCGTCCGCTATGATCTCCCGCTGGATCTGGTCGAAGAGTTCACGGACGGTTCCCCGGTCATATTCCGCATCGGTGTCATCATCCGGGCAGTATTCAGCCACGGCGGTCTCGAACACCTCGTTGATGGCGCTGTAGCGGCCCTGCTTGCCGGTAAGCAACCTGGCTTCTCGAAGACGACCACCATACTTGTCGCGCAGCTCGGCCAGCAAGTCGTCTTTTGGCGGCGGCGGTGTCCATTCCGTCGGCTGGCCGGCCTTCTCCCGCAACTCTTCAATCAGCTCGCAGATTTCGACGACGGTCTTGCGGCCGCACTCGATACCTTCTATAACCACCTCTTCGGGCACCTCCATAGCACCGACTTCGATCATATTGATCCCGCCCTTGTGCCCGGCGACCACCATGTCCATCGTGCTGTATTCCATTTGGGGGATGGTTGGGATGAGTACGTGCTGTCCGTCGACGAAACCAACGCGACAGGCCGCTATCGGACCGTCGAATGGTAGTGGCGACACCGATAGTGCCGCCGACGCCCCGATCATGGCCAGGATGTCCGGCTCGTTCTGCTGATCGGCGCATAGAACCATCGACTGGATGAGTACCTCGTCGTGGTAGCCCTTGGGGAATAAGGGGCGGATAGGCCGGTCGGTCATCCGCATCGTGAGGACTTCTTTCTGGGTGGGACGCGCTTCGCGCTTGAAAAACCCTCCCGGGAACTTACCGGCTGCGTACGTCTTCTCACGGTAGTCGACCGTCAGCGGAAAGAAGTCAACCCCTTCCCGAGGCGGGCCGGTAAGTGCCGCCGTCAATACCACCGTGTCTCCATACGTAACCACCACTGCGCCGGCCGCCTGCTTCGCAAGTCTGCCTGTTTCGATCCGCAATATCCGACCGGCAATTTCACGTTCTACGATGTGTTGGGTCATTGTCTAATTCAACCGTCTCTTTTTCCTATACGACAACTCTACGCCAAGATCTACGCTTGGCACCTTTTATTTTTACGCATCTGCCCAGCTCTATGCATGTAACGTACGGCGACGGAGCACAGCCGCTCCAGTACACACGGAATCTCAATCGGTGCGCAGGGAGCACGGCACCAGAGATCGCGGCGTTGCGTTATTTTCGTAGACCGAGTCTGCCAATGATGCTCTTGTAACGCGCACTATCGGTCCGGGTGAGGTACTTGAGGAGGCTCGTGCGGCGAGCGACCATCTTCAGCAGACCACGACGAGCCGCATGATCCTTCTTATTGCCCCGCAAGTGCTCGGTAAGCTCTTGGATTCGGGCGGTTAGCAGCGCGATTTGAACCTCGGGTGAACCCGTGTCCATCTCGTGGACCCGGTAATCCTTGATCATCCCTGTCTTTGCCTCAGCCGTCATCGTCATCGTCACAGATTTTTCCGCCTCGTCCGCAGTCTCCCTAGCAGACGCTAACCATTTGTAAAATCAAAAGTTACGTTCCAAAACTCCACTATTCAACGTGTCCCAAACCTCATAGTCTATATCCCCCCCACCCGAAATGCAACCCTCCCCCGGACCACTTTTTTCACACACCCCCCAGCCCCGCACAACCGCCGACCATACGAGCCATCGGCCAACTCCTGACGAAGGATCCAGAGCATTTGCAGGACCCGGACCGGGCTCTTGCCGCCCGTGGGGCTCTTTCCTACGGCGTTTGCCTGCCAGCGTACCGTTGACACGGATTGAGCGAGCTATGCTCAACCGGCTTCCGACAGCCAAGCTGGCGCGATCCGCTGAATGTCACCAAGCGGGGGAAGAAAAGGGCTGACGCGTTGAGGAGCTCGAACGGTCTGCGATTGCGGATGAGAGGACTCGAACCTCCACGGGGTTGCCCCCACTGGCTCCTGAAGCCAGCGCGTCTGCCAATTCCGCCACATCCGCGCTACATAATAGTACCTGGCGTGGAACGCATCACAGCCCGGGTCAGCCAACGCAGTCCAGAATACGCGCAATCCGGGCCGCGTCAACCGGACGCGCATATACTGTCCGGTGCTTCCGGTTGTGCGTTCCCTGAGGGGGCGCACTAGACCGCCACGATGATCGGAGCGTCTTCGGGGATAAACTTCAACACCAGACCAAGCATAACCCGGCCGAGGGCGTCGACCGCCCAACGAGCCTGGCTTAAGAAACGGTGATAGCAACTGAAGGTCTTGACCTTGAGTCCGTCGCCAACCAGGCGGACATGATCAACATCGCCGACGGGACCAACGGGGCCGGAAGCGGTGACGCTATCGGTGCTTACGCTGATAGAAGCGGTCATGGTATTCGTGGGCGGGTGGTTCGTCGCTTGGCGATGGATTACACGTAGAAGCGTTGGGAGAGGGTGATGGAATAGGGGCGATAGGGCTAGGGGCATCGGGAGACAGGGGTCGGGATTCGGGCGTAGCCGGTTGCCATGTTCCCGTGATACTACGGCCGGCAGGGGCGCCGGCCGCTACATAATAGGTGAGAATGCTCTAGCCGCGTAACACCCAGCGCATCATCTCACCGATGTTGGCGCCTTTACCCTGCATGAGGATTCCTACACGGAAGATGCGGCCGGCGGCGAAGACGCAGACCATGGTCGTCACAATGACCAGCCCGACACCCAACAGCGGTTGCCACAGCGGCACACCCGGTGGTACGGCCTGGCGCAGAATCATCAACATCGGAGTCGCCGGTGGGAACAAGGACATGACCACGGAGGATGTGGCCAGGGGTTCTTTGACGACGTTTAGCCACACGAACATCGGCGCGATCACCAGCAGCATCACCGGGGTCATCAGATTTTGTGCCTCCTTCATGTCGCTGACCGAAGCACCGATAGCGGCGAATATGGAGCCGTAGAGCAGCACTGCCATGGCCTGAAACAGGACGAACCACCACACCAGATGCGTTGGGAAAAACTGCCCGTATCCGGCCTGATGGATCGCGAAAAATGCACCCACCAGATAAATGGTGGCCATAGTCAGTGAGACGCCGACGATCCCGAGCAGCTTGCCCAGCATTAGCTGGAACGGGGTGACGGAGCCGAGCAGCACCTCCGCGATGCGCTGCATTTTCTCTTCCACAACGCTCTGCATCAGTGGCGACGCCGACACCATCACCACCATGAACATCAGCATCATCAGCCCCATGGGGACGAGCATGTTGGCGATTTGATTGCTTTCTTCGGCTTCTGTAATGCGGCCCTCTTCGTCGAGCGAGACCAGGCCGAGGTTGGCGACGGGCACGCGCTGCGTAGCCTCTTGCACCACCTCCGGCTCGAGGTCGACGGCCTGAAAACGAAGCTGCTGCGTGTGTCTGTTGAGGACCCCGGCCGCCCAGTTCTTAAAATCGTCGTACGTGGGGGTGTTGGAGTGATACGCCACCCGAGCCCGCGTAGGATCATCGCCGGGCTTAACAACATCCGGCCCGATGATCACGAAAGCGAAAATCTGGTCGTTGCGCACACGCTCGGAAAGCTCGAACACCGTGCGGGCGGGATCATCCGAACTGACCTCGGCCTGCTCGATCAGGAAACGCGGCCTGATCTTTTTTCGGGCCTCGCCCTCACCCCTGAAGATTCCCGTTTCATTGCGTTCCCGGGCGGCCTCGGCCACGGCATCGTAGAGCCGGCCGGTTTGATCCAAAACCGCAATCTTCTTGTCGGTTGTGTCGACCCTGTCTCGCATGAACGTCTGGACCACGATCCCGCCGCCCATGAAGACCGGCATGGCCAGAATGCTGATGATGAACGCCTTGGTCTTGACGGCCGCTTGATATTCACGAACGGCCACAACGATGATCCTACGCATCATCGGCCTCCAGCGGGGTCGTCTGTTCGGCGGTCTCCTGGGTATCCGGACCGGCGATACGGACGAAAATGTCGTGCAGCGAGGGGCGGGCCAGCTCGAAATGCGTGACCCGGCCGCAACGCATCAAAGCGCTTAGCAAATCCTGAGTGTCGGTTTCCGGCGTGATCCTGAGCTCCTGAAACCGGCCGAAATCGGTGACTTTCTCCACGCCGTCAATGGTGTGGGGATCGTATCCGTTTCCTTCAACGCTCACACGCACGGTGTCCTGCCCGTAAGTCTCCTGGATCGACTCGAGGGTCCCGTCCAGGACCTTCCGACCTTTGAAGATCATGAAGATGAAGTCACACATCTTCTCTGCCACACCCATGTCATGCGTCGAGAAGATGACCGTGGCCCCTCGGCGCCGCAGATCGAGCACGGCCTCACGCAGCACGTCGGTGTTTACCGGGTCCAGGCCGGTGAAGGGCTCGTCCAGGATCACCAGCTCGGGCTGGGCGAGGACCGCGGAGATGAACTGCACCTTCTGGGCCATGCCTTTGGAGAGGGCCTCCACCCTCTTGTTCGCGGCATCCATCAGGTCCAGGCGATCGAGCCAGCCATCGACGGCGGGCTTGAAATCGCGCAGGCCTTTGAGCTCCGCGTAGAAGCGCAGGATCTCGCGGACCCTCATCTTCTTGTACAGGCCGCGTTCCTCCGGCAGATAACCGATGCGATCGTTAGCCGCATCGAAGGATTCCTCACCCAGCACCCGGATACGGCCGGGGCCCGGGTCGGGGTGGTAGATGCGCATGATCATCCGTAACGTCGTGGTCTTGCCGCTCCCGTTAGGACCGATGAATCCGTAGATCGACCCTTCCGGTACGGACAACGACAAGCTGTCGACCGCGGTCTGCTGCCCGAAGGTCTTGGTAATGGTCTCGATGTCTACGACGCTTACCGACTTGTTCATTGTTCTGGTATCCGGTGACGCAAGGTAGTCATTGACCAGGGGCCATATTACACTCCGCTGCCTGTTGACTCAACTGTAGCTTCTTGTCAGGGTGCATTACCGTTTATGCGGCGAGCTTTTGGCGATTCCGGCCGTCGGCCCGACCACGAGGCCGTTGTTCGTGGAATCTCTCCGCCCGATCGTCCTCGCTGAGGTAGGCGGCGCGAATCTGTAGGACCGCTTCGGCGCCGTCTTGGGTCCAGAATATCTCCGTACCCTTCACCCGCTGATTGAATTGCTTGACGCGAAAAAAGGTGTCAGGATGATTTATTCTTCATTGCTTTTGTAGATCTAAATGGCGCGGTTGTCCGCTCAGGCGCCGCAACGCGTCTTGTAGTCTCGAAAAAAATCATCCTGACACCTTTTTTCTCTTTTTTCTCCTACGAATTGAGAGGCTCTGCAGAGAGACATGCTTTTGCGCGACGGCCTGGCTCTGCCAGACCGTGCCACACGAGCGTGCAACCTTGCCACATACATCCGGTATAGAACTTGTGGTGATTCGCAAAACAGCCATGATTGTGCTCGGTCTTGCCACGTCGGGAACACTCGTTATCTGGGCAACGAGTTATCATGCCCGCTTGGTTTATCGGCCTGCGGTCCTGCAGTGGCCAAGTGTCACTTGGGCGTACCGTGGAAGGGCTTTCTTCCTTACACTTTGCATACCTGATGGCCATCTGCATCACTCTCCGGGCTTCACGTGGGACCATATTGAGCGATCATCCCCGTCCGTCAGCCTCCGATTCATCTCGATTCGGGGACAACTGTGTTTGGTCTTCGTAACGTTTCCGCTCTGGGTGGCGACTATTGTCTTTGTCATCTGCCTCGCAATCGCTGTCATTCCTGGGCCATTAAAACGGTGGCGCCGACGCAAACTCAACTGCTGCCTGCAATGCGGCTATAACCTTACTGGAAATGTCTCGGGCATTTGCCCGGAATGTGGAAGACCTATCAACAGGGTCACCGGGTGTGAACCGCAATCATCGTTTCTGAGTGCGGTGCGCTGAATGAGTGGCCGTGAGGTGTGCCGCATGGGTCTATCACCTTGATCGCATAGTGCTCAGTAGTATGTCCGCCCGGGGAGAGGTTATCCATTCGGCGTGCCCGTCCATAAAGCCGAAGAACGCACCGCCGTCGTGAATCTCCGGCTCACTTATGACCACTTCGGCGGCCGGGTTCTTGACGGAGGCCGGGTCTGCGATGTGGCGATAGAGGTAGTAGTAACCCTCCCTCTGCTTCGCAGCGCCCTGGTACGGGTTTGACAGCAGTGTCATAGCCCCAGCTTCGTCGCCCAGGACGCCGCTTTGAACCAGGGTGTCCAACGACGGCGGCCACCGCTTTTTATGGTTGGCGGCATACACATGACAGGCCGTGAGCAGACCTTTCACATTCGCCATCGAAATGGACCGGGCGGACAGGTAGCGTGCCCGATCGAGTGACGCGTCAACCGATCTCCAAAGCAGCGCCATCGCCTCTTCTGCGGTGTCATCGCTTGACGCCAACTCCAGGGCGATCATTCGCTCATGGGGTACGACAGCCAACCCGATGGCGGTGCCCGCCTTGGCGATAGCCTCGAGGTCGGCGATATCCGCATCATCTTCCGAATCCGGCGGCAAGGGGAACAACTCAGCCAAGTTGATGTACACAAACTTGGAGGTTTGCGGACCCGTGCGTCGCCGGACAGCGTTGAATGCTTTGGTGTGGTCGAGGCTCTTCCGGTCAAGAATCGCATCGATCCCTTGCATTACGATCTCATGGTCTGATGAGGCCAGCAGCAGGTTGTCGACAACGGCGTAGGAGAAAGGGCCCGCCTCGCGTGCCGCCCGTTCGATGGTCACGCCCCGGTGGTTTATCGAGCTGGTCTGAAGCTGGTAGATGGCTCGAAGTGTCTGAAGGTGCGTTTTGAATGTCGCTGCGCTCTCGATCTGGACAGCCAGCAGGGGATCATCAAAACCGTCACTATCGCCGCCGACACCAAAAGCCCACGCTTGGACGAAGTTAGCCAGGATTTCACTCTGTGGATCCAGGCCGGTCTCGCGCGCAAACTCAACACACTCCTGATCATATTCGTCGGTGATCTCCTGATCGATTGCCGCAATGAGGGCCTTGACGTCGTCAGCGATGTTTGAACCATGTTTCATTGACCCCTCGAGCAGAAGCGTTGTGTCCGGCGGAAAGGCCCTAGCCAGCCTGGCTTCGGACGGCGTGGATGCAAGCAGATGCCATACTCCCGGCTTTATCGCGCAGACACCGACTGCCACTCGAAGTGGGCAGGGGGCCGTGGGACCGCCACTAACAAGAGCGATGCTCTCGATCACATCGAGCTGCAACGTCTCGTAGAGCTTTGGCAAGACCTGGTTAAGCGAAATGGCTGCCTTGGGGATCAGGGTGCGCAGGTCGAGATATATAAACGTGCCAAGCGGTCCTGACCAGCCCGCGCTCAATCGTTTGAATTCATCGGAGTTGGCGAAGATGCTATAGGTCTCGACACCGCGTTGCCAATCCTCGGTGACGTGCGCTGTGGTTGATCCGAACACGATGCCGTCACGAGTTACCAATGTCAGCGAAAGGGGGACCGGACGGGCAAGCGTGAGATACCCATGCCGCCCATCGTCAACAAATTGCACGGCGCCGGTGGCTGCGCTTGTGCCGCTGCGGTTCCAAGCCGGCACCATGTCTTCGCTAAAGCGTTGGAAGAGCTGGTTCTGGTCGAGCATAGTTCGAGCGGCGAAGGTTAGTTGCCACGAAGTCGGGTTGTCCGGTGTGCCACTGATGGCCAGTATGGCCGGCCCGTCGAAGGTCTCCGTTACCGTGCGCACGAAGCCCGTAAGGTCTCGACGACCACCAGTCATCCGCTCGAGAATGGGGCTCTTGGAGGTTCTCTCAGTGTTGGCCGTATATGCAACGAACCACGCATCAGCAGGTGCGACTCCGAGAATCTTATGGTCGCGTGAGGAATCAGACGCAGCACCATCCTGTGTGGATCCGGTCTGCGATTCCGGCAACGCCGGTGAGCCAACCAGCCCCGTACATAGAATGACCGCAGCTATGAGAGACAACCTGGTCCTACATGACAGCGAATCGTCACACCACGTCATTCTTCGTCTCCTTGTACCTCGAAGGGCTTGACCGCCTCCGGCGGGAACTTGTAAACCATGTCAAGCTGGTCCCAACGTTTACCCTGTTGCCCGCCGTCGTCGACGAGGTTGGGCCCCACACTGTATAACAGGAAGCCGTCGTCGCTCGGGCGATAGACGAGTAGATCGTCGCTGAACGGATCAATCAGAGCATCTTTCGGTAGTGTCTCCTCGACTTCGTGGAGGGTCACCGGTAGTCGTCCGAAGTGGTCGAGCATGTAGATACGAATCGCCACCACCGCCCGCGTGGCGGTCAACTCGGTCTTGATGCGTTCGCCAATCGTGACGGCCCGCGACAACGATGGAAGCAGTATTCTCGAGAGTACGTCCCATTGAGGTATCACCTCCTGAATGTACTGCTCCTCGTCGAAGGACATTGCCGCTGCTTTAGCCGGACCTTTCTTCGCTTTTTCGAGGACTTTGTCGTAATAACCCCGCATATGTCTTTTGATCGCCCGGTCGGGATAGATCAATCGGCCGACCCGCAGCTCAAGCCGGCTCCAACCGTCCTCGGGATTGGCGGTAAAGCCCTCGGGAACGAACTGCATATCGCCGGCCTCAGCCCCAAACCAGAGATTGGCCAACAATCTCACCGGCCGCGAGCAGAGTTCATCCACGACAGCCGGACCCATCGATCGCTCACCCTGCAACCCGCGATCGACTGTGGGTAATCGGGGTGCGAGCTTGTTCACTTCGGTTAGGAGTGTATTGAGCTGCCGGTGCGAAAGGGGCCTGCGCAGGGCCATATCCGAAACGGCCCGTTCCCCGATCCGCCAGATCGCCATCCCGACAAGCCCTTCGATCAGGGTAACCCCCTGAGCCGCATGGGCGCCCATGCGCATAACGCTCACATATAGGTTCACCGCCTTGTCGTATTGGTATTGTGCCTCCAGACGGCGGGCGTCCACGATCATGAGCTTGGCGAGAAACCGCATGTGCGAAAGGCTGGGCAATAGTATGCCCAGAATACTGTCCGTCCGATCGCCGGAGTAGGGCATCTGATACCCACTCATCGTAGCCGCTTTACACGTCAGCTCGATCGCACGCTGGTTCCCCGGTAGCCTCACATACTCTTCGAGTTCTGTGTGACCATTGGGCCAGGTCTCGTCCACCGTGTACTTAAACGCGTCTTCCAACGCCTCAGGCAGCTCTACATAGGTGTTGACCGCTTCCAAGTAGACCCAGGCGGCGTTTTCAGCCCGTGGAACGGGAGCGACGTCGAACCCCCGTTTGACCAGGTCCTCAACCGGCCAAACGTCGAATCTCTCGCCTCGAATTGTGACGTTCTGCGGATCGCCGGCCGTAAGCGGCGATGTGGCAAGAAGCGATAACACTACACTCACGAACGCCGTTCCAGTCTTCATCGTTCAGGCTCCGCACCGGAGGTGTTGACAGGAGTCTGCACGGGGCGAGTCCTTACCCGCACCCTCCCCTACACCCCGGCTCCCAAGCTAGTACAGCGTTTCATAAAAAACGCGACTATCATCGCTGGACCGAGAATCCCTTCTCGGTCCTCTGGCAGGTGCCGAGAATCCCGATGTACATCGGGACTCGGCACAGCGTATAGTCGTATTACTTGCGAAACATGGTACTAGGACGTGCTTAAGCGCCGGTTGTTAATCCGAGGATTCACGCCGCGAGGGAGCGGGCTATTGCTATTCCCGGTCGGGACGAACTGAAGCTCTCCACGGCCGGCATGGGGGACGGCCGTTACATGGATCGCGAGACACTCCTGGCGGAAGAGCGGGGCCGGCACCGGGCACTCGTGAGGGGCGCCGGTCCGATTGCGGTCGTGGGCGATTGACGCTTGAAAAGGGCCGGGGTAGTAAGGGCGATCCGCCCGGGCGTCGCCGGAGCGGGAACTACAAGGGTTGTCGGGAGAGCTGCTGTGAACACCTGGCGTGCCGAGCGTCTTTCTCAACTGCCGGCGTACCTGTTCGTCGAGATCGACCGCAAGAAGAAGGAGGCCCTGGCCGCGGGACGAGACGTGATCGACTTCGGCGTGGGTGATCCATCGCATCCCACGCCCGAGTTCATCGTGGACCGCATGGCTGAGGCGATTCGCGACCCGGCTAACCACCGGTACGCTCTGGGGGTGGGGATGCTCGAGTTGCGCCGGACCGTCGTGGACTTTTTCGCCCGACGCTACGGGGTGAGTCTTGACCCGGATTCCGAGGTGGTAGCCCTTCTAGGGTCGAAGGAGGGGATCGGACATCTGCCGACTGCGGTCGTCAATCCCGGTGATGTGGTCCTGGCACCTGAGCCCGGATACCCGGTGTACGTGTCCGGCACGATCTTCGCGGGGGGTACATGCCATACGATGCCGCTTGCCGAGCGGAACGGCTGGCTCCCCGTGTTGGAGGATATACCGGCGGAGGTGAGGCGTCGCGCGAAGCTGATGTGGCTCAATTACCCCAACAATCCCACGGCGGCCGTTGCCCCACTGTCGTTTTTCGAGGAAGCGGTGGCGTTCGCCCGCAAGCACGACATTCTCATCGCCCAGGACGCACCGTATTGCGAAATCTATTTCGGCAGCCCGCCGCCAAGCATCCTGCAAGTCGAGGGGGCCAAGGACGTGGCCATCGAATTCCACTCGTTCTCCAAGACGTTCAACATGACCGGGTGGCGTATCGCCTTTGCAGTTGGCAACCGGGATGTGTTGGCCGCCCTTGCGAAAGTGAAGAGCAACCTCGACTCAGGCGTCTTCCAGGCCGTCCAACATGCAGCCGTTGCGGCATTGCGTGGCATTGATCGCCCGGAGATCCGTGAGCAGATTGAGGTTTATCGGCGGCGTCGGGACCTGGTTGTGGCAGGATTGCGTGAGGCCGGCTGGCCCGTCACACCACCCCGGGCGACGTTCTATGTGTGGGCGAAGTGCCCGCCCGGTGTTGATTCCATGACCGCAACCTCGCGCGTCCTGGACGAAGCCGACGTTGTCGTGATTCCCGGTGCCGGTTTCGGCCCCGCCGGCGAGGGATATGTTCGGTTGGCACTGACGGTCTCCGAGCAGCGAACTCGCGAGGCGGTTAGCCGCATAGCGAAGATCGCCTGGTAGGATCAGCAGATGCGCAACGGCCCCGACACAGCGACAGCTTATCTAGGGTTGGGCTCCAATCTTGGAGATCGGCTTGCCGCCCTGCGGGCTGCCGTCTTTGCGGTGGATGACCATCCCCAGATACGCGTGGACTTTGAGACGGGCACGGCGTCGCTATATGAGACCGCTCCTGTGGGCGGTCCCTCCAATCAGGGACCGTTTTTCAATTCCGCCATGCGCGTTGTCACAACTCTGACGCCCGTGGAGCTGCTCCACGCCGTTCTGTCGATTGAGGAATCGCTAGGTCGTGTGCGCCGGCAGCGCTGGGAGGCCCGCGTGATCGACATCGATCTGCTGCTCTACGAAGACCTCGTAACCGATGACCACGCTCCGTCACTTCCGCATCCGCATCTCCACAAGCGCCAGTTCGTCCTGGAACCGTTGGCTGAAATCGCGTGCCACGTCATTCACCCGGTCCTGAAACTCACCATCGCCGATCTTGCCCGGCGGCGTAGAACCGGCGAGCCGGCCGAATCGGTGGTCCTGGTCGGGGGACCGCGTTGGCCACGCGAGACGCCGCAGGCGGCGCAGTGTTAGGGTGGGTCGTATGACCCACCTGTTGTTCCTGACGAGCCTTAAAGAACCTGAACTCCTTTATGGACCTGCCGGGGAAGTAGATTGATCGTAATGGGATGATACGTGCATGTTTTGCCTGTGATTCAACGATCTCCGATTCGTCCTTTGGCCTTCATCCTTCATACCTCATCCTTCAGCCTTCAGCCCTGATCCTCGACCTGAATCCCGGCGCGCCGGGAGTGAGCGAAACCTACGGACGCCGGGAACGATCAAGATCACTGGTGGCTATGGCTGTGTGGCATGGCCACGTCTTCGTGGCCATGATATGCTGCGGTGCGTGAAACATGCCCACGCAAGCGTGGAGCATGCCACCCGCCCGGGTATTCGCACTAGATTAGACTCCCTTGCTTCCATCGCTCGTCAAAGGCTACGCGCGTTTGGTTGATTAATCCGGTTGCCAGTCTGTGGTCGATCCGTATCACGAACGACTCTTTACCACCGATATCCTTCAGACCATGACCGACCAAAAGCAGCTGCGCAGACGTGAGAACGTAACGGTCGTGAAGTTCCGAGGGCGCTTTAGCAAGTCGGAATTCAATGTTTGGTCGTTCCTTTTTGAAGTCCTTGAGACCCCCCTTTAACTTATGTCCGGATTCGTTCGTGCGCCCAGTTAAAAAGCGAACGGAGCAAGTCTTCGGGATGTGGTCGAGGCAGTCCAGTGTTCTGAGGCCGTAGTACGGGTCGCATATGCGCACGAGACCTTTGAGCTCACCGAGAAGTTCGCCAATTCTGGATCGTGCCGTGCGCGGTGTTTGGCCATCGACTCTTAATACAGTCAGACCTCCTCCCCCCAGGAGTGGGGCAATCTCTCGCTGTCCCTTCGTCATCAGGCGATAGAGACGCTCCCCGTCCAAGGCGGTCGACACAGAAACGCGATCAGACGCTCTCGCGAGCGCGCGCGAAATTGAGTTGCGCCTGACGGCGACCCCGGACGCCTCAAGGCACGCGACAATATGCTCTGCCGACAGCCGTTCAACATTGCACTTGTCGTGCGCGATGCTGAGCGTAGCGAAGGACAACTTTAGCGGGGACTCTAGATCAGCCAAAAGGTCTTTGGTGTGCCTGTCAAGGTCCCGAAACTCCTGGAGTAGGCTACTGGTCACATCAAAACCTTCCGTCTAATGGACGTATACCCACCCTTTCTTCTCTCTCAGCCGGCGGAGCCTCTTACCCTTAGCACGCACAAGGCGAATTAGAACAGGAGACAGGCTTGTCTGGGCATAAATATGACCTTGTTCCTCCAGCTTCTTCTGGATATCCCCAAGGGTTTTTCGCGTTTTGAAGAATCCATCGTCGCGGAGCCCAAGTATCAGGCCCGTCGGACCGTTCCGGGATTGTGCCTTCTTCTTGTTCGCCCGGGCTTTCTTGCCCGCCTTCGGTTTCGAGGAGCGAGATGTCCGAATTGACGTCGACGGCTTGGTGTCGCCCGAGAACTTCTCTAGAAGTGCGGTAACCTCTGCCGCAGTCCCTTCAAATGTTACCTTCGTACCATTGGGCTTAACGATGTTTGCTTTTGCCATCACTTACCTCCAACGTGACTCTCCGAGTTCTCCGGCTAACAATAATTAGCTTGATCCGCATAACATGCGGAACTTTGGTTTCCTGTCCGTATAACACAGCTCTGGATCGTCTGCCAGAGACGCGCTCAGCAAGGATGAAGGATGAAAGCTGAAGGATGAAAGCTGGACAGCCGCTTCTCTACTCATCCTTCATCCTTCCGCCTTCATCCTTCCGGCATCGTCCTTGCTCTTCATAGGTCAAACTCGCGCCAGTAAAAGGTCTTGGTCAGGCGCCGTTAGATAACGTGCATGGAGCATAACATGGAGTGGTGGCCGCTGCAACGCCGGTGTGCCGCCGCCGTTCATGCCGGTCCGTGACAGTCTAGGCAACTTCATCGCCGTACGCTGTTACAGCCTGAAAGGCTGACCTATTGTAGCCGTGGGCACGTCCGGCCGTGGCCGGACGCCGCCCACGGTGACTCCAACACCCGTTCCAGTCGACCCTGCAGGGGTCGCATATACGTCCCGTCGCACACGCCGCAGAGAATAGACGACCCTTTCAGGGTCGGGCGGTTCGGTGGCGGCACCATCCGAGGGCGGCGCTCCGCTTGCCCCCGGCTACTACACAGCAGGCCTTCAGCCTGCGACCCCACCCGCCGATTCTGTCACGGACCTCGCTCACGCAACGTGGCTGACGCGGCGACCGAACGAAGGCTGGTCCCGGCGCGCCGGGATGGGGGCATTGGTTGATGCTGCGCGGCCGGGTGGACCGCCCCGATGTACATCGGGGTGGGGGAGGCGATGATCGTGGGCATAGCCCTGAGGGTATATCATCGTTTCCCCCATGTCCGAAAGGACATGGGGCACCCGGCGGAGGTATCATGTGCTGAAAAAGGGTACAGGCACATCGCCGGGCAGCGTCGAAAGAACACGACGCGTGCCGAACGAAAACGTAGACGCCGTCGCAGCGCGATCGAACCGAAGATCAGCCACCTCAAGAGCGATCACCGCATGGGCCGGTGCTTCCTGGCAAGGCTATGCGGCGATGCGATCAACGCCGTGCTGGCCGCTGCCGGGGCCAACCTGCGCAAACTCCTGGGGTTGCTCCGTCGTGCGTGCGTGCGGTTTCTTTTTGCGCTCTGCGATTCCCTCGCACGCCCCATTC
>JAUWWQ010000104.1 GCA_030616775.1 Planctomycetota bacterium | reverse complement strand
TCAGTTCCGCCGCCTCCGCGTCCGGTACGAACGCCGCGCCGACATCCACGAAGCGTTCATGACACTCGGCTGCGTCATCATCTGTTGGAGAACCCTACGGAACTCGTTTTGTTAGACGGTCTAAGTCTTTATACCCAGGTCGGCTTTGGTGTATAGCGATTCGAAGGCAAACCCGGCTTTTTCGATGTTCTCGCCGGCTCCCTCCTGGCGGTCGATGACAGCCACGATCCGTTCGACCTTGGCACCAATGCCGGTAATGAACTTGGCGGCTTCGAGGACCTGGCCGCCGGTCGTGGCGATGTCCTCGACGATTAGGACCGAGTCGCCGTCAGACAGCTTTCCCTCGTAGGGTTTTCCGGTGCCGTAATCTTTCTTCGTATTTCGAATGATTACGAACGGCTTTCCCGAGGCCATGGATGTGGCCGCGGCCAGGGCGACGCCACCCAGTTCCGCCCCGGCAATAAGCGTGGTGGAATCAGCCACGTATTTCGCGAACATCTCACCGAGTGCCTTGAGTATGTCAGGCTGCGTCTCGAAAAGATACTTGTCCAGATAATAATTGCTCTTACGGCCGGATCGCAGCGTGAACTCGCCCTCCAGATAAGCGGCTTCACGAACGCGCTTTGCCAGTTGGATTCGTTCCATTCCGGGAATCTCCTTTCCTGCGTTTAGACAGACAAATCGCTCTTGGTTGCCAACATTTTGCGGTAGCGCCGCCGGATCGGGGTGACATACATTTTAACGAATTCATCCACCTGCTGCGGCGCCCGGCCGACGAAGCGCTTCGGGTCAGTCACCTGTTTGATGTTCACACTTGCAAATGCCGGGTCGCTTTCGAGTCGCTCCAGCAGATCGTTGTCCTTTCCTTCCATCTTGACGCGAGCGGCCGCGGCGTGTGAATGCCGGCGTATTCGTTCGTGCAAGTCCTGTCGATCGCCACCGGCTAACGCCGCCTCCATCAATATGTTCTCGGTGGCCATGAATGGCAACTCAGCCCGCAGACGAGCTTGGATCACCTTCGGGTAGACAACCAGGCCACGGGCGACGTTGGTGACGATACGAAGCGTCCCCTCCGTCGCGAGAAACGCCTCGGGAACACTGAGGCGCTTGTTGGCCGAATCGTCAAGGGTGCGCTCGAACCATTGCTCAGCCGCGGTCTGCAACGGCGACTGGACCAGCGAAAGGACGAACCGCGCCAGGCCGGTGGCCCGCTCGCAACGCATCGGGTTGCGCTTGTAAGCCATAGAGCTGGAGCCGACCTGCTGCTTTTCAAACGGCTCTTCAATCTCCTTGAGATTTGCGAGCAGGCGGATGTCATTGGCGAACTTATGGACACTGGCTGCGATGCCGCCGAGCGTGCTCACTACCTGAGCATCGACCTTGCGCGAATAGGTCTGTCCGGTGATCGGCTCGACCCCGTCGAAATCAAACTGTCTGGCTACGTCGGCTTCGAGCGCAAGGACCTTGTCATGATCGTTGTCAAGCAGCGCCAGGAAGCTGGCCTGCGTGCCGGTTGTGCCCTTGACACCGCGAAACCGCAGCGACGAAAGCCGATGTTCGACCTCGTCCAGATCACGGACGAAATCGTAGCACCAAAGCGCTGCCCGCTTGCCGACGGTGGTTACTTGGGCGGGCTGGTAGTGCGTCAGACCGAGCGTAGGCATGGCCCGGTACCTTTTGGCGAAAGTCGCCGAGGCGTCGATTACACACGCAAGCCAATCGGCAATCATGCGCAGCGCGTCACGCATGATGATCAGGTCGGCGTTGTCGACGATGTAGGCGCTGGTTGCGCCCAGGTGCAAGATGCCGCGCGCCGACGGAGCAATATCCCCCCAGGCATGCAAGTGGGCCATGACATCATGCCGTAGACGCTTTTCATGACGGGCAGCCGCGGCGAAATTGACGTCCTCGAGCGTGCGCTCGAGCTGCCTGATCTGCCGAGCGGAAATCTTCAAGCCCGCACGTCGCTGGGCCTGGGCGAGGGCCAGCCACAACCGCCGCCAGGTGATGATGCGGTGTCGTGCCCCAAACAGCTCGCTCATCTCTCGTGAGGCGTAGCGAGCTACAAGTGGGGACTCATAAACGTCGCCGGTGGGCATGGCCTCTGTCGGATCCTCAATTCCAGGTTCAGGCTGACCGCGAGCCTCGACCAGTGTATTCTAACGTCTCGGATCACGCAGGCTACTGTCGCGCCGGCCCGCTGTCCGATCGTGCCCACCTCTGCCCGGAAGCTGGGTTGCCCTTTTCGGTTCGATTTGTTAAGATAAACACAATTCGAGATGTGTGTCGGACCAGCTTCGTTCATCGAGGAGTTGCCTATGGCCTGCCTGATCATCACCAAGGGCGAACAAGTGGGTAAGTACTTCCAGCTTGGCAATCGGACGCTGGCGGCCGGTCGCGATCCGGCACGGGAGATACAGATCGTCGATTCCACGGTATCGCGCAAGCACTTTATCATCCGCAAGACCGGCGATCGTCACGCGATCTACGAAACCAAGGCCAAGAACGGCATCTTGATCAACGGCCAGCGGTGTACCGATAAAGTGCTGGAGGACGGCGATGAAATCCAGGTGGGCGGAACCGTCTTAGTGTACTTCCTCGCGGACCAGGTGGATCGTACCAATGCTCTCGAACAGTACCGCAAGGGGGACCGCGAACTCCGCGAGGACCGGACGATGACCAGTTAAACGGCCTGGCATCACGCGATGCTGCCGGCACATAACTCGTAATCGACCCCACAGCCGCAGGAGCCAGGCGCTGACAACGAGTGAGTCAACCCGACTGACTCACGCACACCGAAGTTCTGAAACCTTGGACCCCTCAACCTGCAGTCCGCCGACGCCGGGCAAGGTAAAGCACAATGGCAGTACTACTACTTTGACGAGCCGCAGCCCCTCACGATCGAGACCGGAGAGGTGGCCGTTTTCCAGGGTGCCGAACGCGGCACGGGCTTTCAACCCGTGGTGACATGAAAGGAGTGCAAGCGTGGGAATGCCAATCACCAGTCATAGGATTGATGGAGAAGTGCCGACCGCAGGTCAGTCGTGTTCGAGCGAATCTGCGGAGGCGTCGGGTTTTGGCAGAAGGTGGAAGCGTGGCTGGACGGGTCGCCCCTGGATGCCGCCGGCTGTGGTGCTAGTGGCTGCCGGTACTGCGTTGGGACAGCTCTCGCCTGCGGACATTGCCGCCTTGCAGGAGCGTGGACGGGCCGAGGGGTGGACCTTCACTGTCGGTAAGAACCCGGCAACTGCTCGTCCGATGGAGGATCTCTGCGGTCTGATCGTACCGGAGGATTGGTGGAAAGACGCCCGCTTCGACCCGTGCACGCCGACGCGTGACCTGCCGGAGTCCTTCGACTGGCGGGAACTGGGGGGATGTACGTCCGTCAAGGACCAGGGCAATTGTGGAAGCTGCTGGGCGTTTGCAACGGTCGGTCCCCTGGAGTGCAATATCCTGATCAAGGACGGCGTGGAGGTGGATCTCTCCGAGCAATGGCTGGTCAGCTGCAATGAGGATGGCTGGGGCTGTGACGGTGGCTGGTGGGCCCACGACTACCACCAATGGAAAACAGACTGGTGCGGCGGGACCGGGGCCGTCCTGGAGGCTGATTTTCCCTACACGGCCACGGACGCCCCGTGTGTGTGTCCTTATCCACACGAGTATTGGATTGAAGATTGGGCTTACATCGGCGAGCCCTGGACCATCGCGCCGGTTAACGCCATCAAGCAGGCGATCATGGATTACGGTCCGGTGACGGTGGGTGTAGCCGTAGACTCGGTGTTCAAGGCCTA
This sequence comes from Planctomycetota bacterium, assembly GCA_030616775.1. Classification (GTDB taxonomy): domain Bacteria; phylum Planctomycetota; class Phycisphaerae; order UBA1845; family UBA1845. Next base: position 434 of record JAUWWQ010000104.1, on the reverse strand, counting down.
CGACAGGGGCGTATTCAACGCTTGCGGAGCGTCCGAGATCAACCACGGGGTGGTACTAGTTGGTTGGGATGACAATCAAGGCTCAGAGGGTGTGTGGTTTTTGCGCAATTCGTGGAGCTCCGGATGGGGCGAAGGCGGATACATGCGAATCGAGTACGGCTGCAATCGGGTGGGCTATCATGCCTGCTATGTAGATTACGTATACGCTGGCGTGGGATCGGTACGAACCTGCGAGCTGAATAAGCTGGTCGCCTCCGACGCGGAGTCCGGGGATCAGGCTCAGTTCGGCCATGCGGTGTCCGTTGATGGGGAAGCGGCCGTGATCGGCGCCCGTACCGACCCTTGCGGCGCCGGCAGTCAATGCGGATCAGCCTATGTGTACCACTGGTCCGGCAGCGCTTGGAACGAGGAGGACAAGCTTACGGCATCGGACG
>JAUWWQ010000047.1 GCA_030616775.1 Planctomycetota bacterium | reverse complement strand
CGGTCGGCAGAACTCACTGAACGTGGGGTTTGTCAACACCGGTTGATGGAGCGCAAACGACTGCGATTCGTCGGGAGATTTCAAGACTTCCGCCCGCTACGAGCTGGGTTTTATGCAACGTGGGGGGGAAGTCTGTACTGTGCATGCTTACGTCTCAGAACTTGTACGGTCAACGCCAGCCACAGCCAGGCAAGGCCAAGCAAAGCCTTGGCAGACACAGACGTCTACTTGAATCTTCCAACTGATTACACCCGGTTGTGGTGCCGACCTGAGAGTACGGGTTTCCTGCGTCTGAATGTGTACGGTCTTCGTGGAGAAGTCACACGCTAAGAAGTCCGACTTAGTGAATGTCGGTTGCCATAGATCAACCAAGGGACCTTTGAGGAATTCTGACCCCAGTACTCAGTGCCATGGTTGTGGGCTGGCGCCGGTTTTCGTGTTCCCGGCGTTCGCTCCTCCAGTACTGACTATAGTAGAGGTGCAGTTGTTTGGCATCCCCGGTCTGTTGGGGCCGGACTCAGTGAAGCTCACCTTCCCAGCTAGTGTTAAATGGCCCAGAGAGGCGGCTGGAGCGTCGGTCACTCTGGACGATCACCCTGGCCATTGTCACTAGCAGCATCTGACTGCCGCTCCGGCCGGCAGAGGTTCGGAGATGAATGCGCTAAGCATCGACAAGAACAAGCGAATCCTGGTGATCGACGATAACCAGGCTGTCCACGAAGACTTCCAGAAGATCCTTGGGCTAAACGAGATTGACGCCGCCAGTCTCGACAAGGCGGAAGAAGCATTGTTTGGTGGCGTCCCGACCACGAGAAAAGCGGAGGGCTTCGATATCGACTCAGCGTACCAAGGCCAGGAGGCATTGAAACTGGTTCGCGAGGCCGTTCAAGCCGGGTGTCCTTACGCAATGGCGTTCGTTGACATTCGTATGCCTCCCGGCTGGGACGGCCTTGAGACGATCCTGCGCCTCTGGCAGGACGATCCGGACCTGCAGGTGGTCATATGCACGGCGTACTCTGACTACACGTGGCAGGAGATCATCGGAAAACTCGGCATAGCCGACAGGTTGCTGATCCTCAAGAAACCGTTCGACAATATAGAAGTACGCCAACTGGCGTACGCTCTGACCCAAAAATGGAAAGTCATCCGGCAGACACGGCAGAAGATAGACGATTTACATGAAGTCGTGCAAGAGCGAACCGATGAATTGCAGCAGCAAAAGCGGCACCTCGAAGATACGGTCGAGCAGTTGAACCAAGTCCACACACAATTGTTGCAGGCACAGAAGCTAGAGTCGATCGGGCAATTGGCCGCCGGCATTGCCCACGAGATCAACACACCGACACAATTCGTCGGTGATAATATACGCTTTCTTCATGATGCCTTCAGCGACTTACGAACATTGCTGGCGAAGTACGAGCAGTTGCTGGAGGCCAGCCGAGAGAACCAGCCACCACCCGAACTCGTCGCCGAAGCAGACGCCGCCGTTGAGGAAGCAGATGTCGAGTATCTCACGGAGGAGATACCTAAGGCGATCGACCAGTCGCTTGAAGGGGTTGAACGCGTGGCCAAGATCGTACGCTCTATGAAGGAGTTCTCGCATCCGGGCGGCGAGGACAAGCAAGCCGCCGATCTGAACAAAGCCATCGAAACCACTGTCACCGTAGCGCGGAATGAGTGGAAATATGTAGCCGAGATGGTCACGGACTATGATCCCTCGCTTCCTCTCGTACCTTGCCTGATAGGGGATTTCAATCAGGTGGTCTTGAACATGATCATCAACGCTGCCTACGCCATTAAGGACGTTGTCGGTCACAATACGGGTAAGAAGGGAACAATCACTGTTGTTACCCGACAAGACGGCGATTGGGCCAGAATCTGCATCAGCGACACAGGTTCCGGGATGCCCGCCGAGATTCGATCCAGAGTCTTTGACCCGTTCTTCACCACCAAAGATGTGGGCAAGGGAACGGGCCAGGGATTGGCCATTGCACATACCGTAATCGTCAACAAACACGGTGGATGCATCGACGTTGAAAGCGAGGTGGGCAAAGGAACGACGTTCATCATCCGCCTGCCAATCGAATCAGCACTGGATGAGCAAGCAGGAGTCGAGTGTCGTGAAGAAGCGCATTCTCTTCGTTGACGACGATGAATTTCAGGCGATCCGAGTTGAACTGTCTGATAAAATGTGCTGCCCGGTCGCCCCGGCGTAAGTGACATGAAGAGAATTCTCTTTGTGGATGACGAGCCGAAGATCCTTCAAGGTTTGCAGAGGATGCTACGTCCGATGCGCCATGAATGGGAGATGGTGTTCTCCCAAAGCGGCCAAGAAGCTCTCGACGCCTTATCCAAGCAGACTTTCGACGTGCTGGTCACCGACATGTGGATGCCCGGAATGGACGGCGCGGCACTACTGACTGAGGTCATGCGCCAGTACCCGGAGATGGTGCGCATAGTCCTTTCAGGCCACGCTTCCAATAGGACGGTCATACGGTCGGTGGGAACCGCTCACCAGTATCTCTTGAAACCATGTGACCCGGACAAATTAAAGCGGACAGTTGATCGGGCCTTCGCTCTTCATGACCTGTTGTCGGATGATCCGCTCAAACAGTTGCTATCGCGGCTCAAGTCAGTGCCCAGCATGCCCCGTCTATACGCGGAGTTGATGGACGAGCTCAAGTGTCAGGACGCGTCGGTAAAGCGTGTCGGGGTAATCATATCAAAGGATCCGGGTATGACAGCCAAGGTACTGCAACTTGTCAACTCGGCATTCTTCGGAGTCCCGCGTCACATCTCCAGTCCCAGTCAGGCTGCCACAATGCTTGGCACGGATACCCTCAAGGCGCTCGTCCTTAGCGTTGAAGTCTTTTCACAGCTCAAGGACACTGAATGTGAGAGTGTTGATCTTGAGCGTCTCTGGAAACATAGTATGGAGACTGCGGCAGTAGCGAAGCAGATTGCGGTGGCGGATGGTGTGAGGCGGGAGGTGGCCAATGACGCGACTATGGCAGCTCTCTTGCACGATGCAGGGATGTTGGTGCTTGCCCAGAATCTGCCCGAACAGCACCAGGAAGCGGTAGTACGTGCCCGGGACGATTCCCTTCCGCTTTGCGATACGGAACACGAGGTTTTCGGGGCGACTCACGCGGACGTGGGCGCGTATCTTCTGGGTTTGTGGGGGCTTCCGGATCCCATCGTGGAGGCGGTTGCCTTTCACCACTGCCCCGGCAAGTCCTACGGCGATGTGTTCGCTCCGCTCACGGCAGTGCATGTTGCCAATGTACTTATACACGAGTGGCACCAGGAAGACACTGCTGGAGGGGTGGAGGAGCTTGACCTCGATTACCTGACACAGTTGGGCCTCGCCGACCGGATTCCCGCCTGGCGGGATGTCGCAGAGAAGGTCCTCAGCGGAGGAGATGCAGGATGACCGAGAAGATCCTGTGTGTCGATGACGATCCCAGTGTCCTTCAAGCCTACCAGCGTGGTCTTCGGAAGCAGTTCCATATCGACCCGGCGCCGGGTGCAGAGCAGGCTCTGACGGCGATCGATGCCCAGGGACCCTATGCCGTCGTCGTCTCCGACATGCGCATGCCGGGTATGAATGGGATCCAGTTGCTCAGCGAGGTGCGACAGCGAGCTCCGAACAGCGTGCGCATCATGCTTACCGGTTTTGCGGACCTGCAGACGGCCATTGAAGCCGTAAACGAAGGAAACATCTTTCGGTTTCTGACCAAACCGTGTCCTCCGGAAATTCTCGCTAAGGCGCTCGCCGCTGGTATTGAACAGCATCGACTGGTCACGGCCGAGAAGGAACTCTTGGAGAAGACACTTAGCGGCTCCATTAAAGTTCTCACCGACGTATTGTCACTCACCAACCCGACGGCATTCGGCCATGCTTCCCGGGTTCGACGGTTGGTCCGTACAATTTGTGACCAACTGAGTGTGGAAAAGTTCTGGCAGTTCGAGATTGCCGCCATGCTGTCACAGATTGGGTGTGTCACTGTGCCCCAGAACACACTCGAGAAGCTATATCACGGGCGGGCTCCGACCTCGGAAGAATTCCAGATGCTGGAGGCCCATCCCGCAGTGGGGGGCGATCTGGTCGCCAATATTCCCCGGCTCGAAGAAGTTGCTCAGATCATCGCCTACCAGCAAAAGCGTTTTGATGGCTCCGGTGTTCCGTCAGGTTCGGTATCGGGCAAACAGATTCCTTTAGGGTCCCGTATTCTCAAGGTAGCTTTGGACTACGATACCCTTAAATGGAGTGGGCTCACGGATGTAGATGTCCTCGTCGAGCTACGGCAGCGCCCAGGATGGTATGATCCCGAGATTCTCGCAGTAATGGAAGCCATTGTCGGATTTGAGGAGTCATTTGAAGTCCAGAAGGTTGCCGTGAAGGATCTCACCACGCAGATGACCCTCGCCGAGGACGTGATCACCACCGAGGGGGCTCTGGTTGTCAGCAAGGGACAGGAGGTGACACCATCGTTGCGTCAGCGACTGAAGAACTTTGCCCGCAATCGGAACCTGGCTGAGCCGATAAAGGTGCTGGTACGTGCCAAAGCCGGTTCACGCCCCGTGCAACACGCGGCCCAATCATAAGCGACTTGGAGGAAATCACATGAGTCATACGGTGCTTTTGGTGGATGATGAGCCAAGCCTTCTTGCCGGGTTGACGCGTGTTCTGCGAAAGGAGCCCTACGAGATTATGACCGCTGGCGCAGCCGAGGAGGCGGCCATGCTGTTGGAGGAACATAATATCGACTTAATCATTTCCGACGAAGAGATGCCCGGAATGTCCGGAACGGAGTTTCTGGTTAGGGTGGCTCAGGAATACCCGGACACAGTCCGAATCGTTCTCACCGGCTATCCTACGCTGTCCGCGGCGCTGCGGGCTATTAACGAGGGGAAAGTGTATCAATTTCTCACCAAACCCTGCAATGAAATCGACCTGGCCATCACCATTCGACGCGCCCTGCAGCAGAAAGACCTACTTGTGAAGAGTCGCGAACTGTTGGAGGTGTCCAAGAGTCAGTCGGCGCTCATTGAAGACGCCAGACTGCTGCGACGCATGAGAGATATCCACCCAAAGGACAGACAAGAGACTGCCGCCAAAGATGAACCTCCCACGGAGGGGCGTCAGCTACTCGACCAGATCGATCAGCAGGTGCGTAAAGGCCGTGAATTGCTCCAAGATGCGGCAACGGATAGCCTACCTACATGAGCCGCCGGCCCTCGGTGTCAAGATCAGCCAGCTGTCGGCGGGCTTGCATCAACACTACAATTGATTGATATTCCTGCGGACATACCGGTGCTGCCAGGGCCAAGTCGGCGACGCTCGGTAACTGATCCGATACGTCACAGCCTCCGATGCTGACGGCGCAGTTTTCTCCGCCCACTGTGCCAGTCATCTGCCCAAATCGCACGCCACACTGCAACGAGATACCACACAAATGCAAGCGACAAAAGCAACAGCCAGCCCGCCAGCAACCTCTGGTTGCCCAAACATGCCTGTATTATGACGTAGCCACAAGGCGCGATGATGGCAAGAAGAACTGCCAGAGAAACGACGTATTGTCCGTGTACGTTCACACTATCTCCTCAGTGCTGCCGCTTCCACGACAGCCTGAAGTGTGTCCGCTCAACTCAGAGTCTTTAACCAGACCAGTGCGGACAATGCTTTCCAGCCTAGCACAGTGCTTCATAAGAAACGCGACTATCATCGCTGGACCGAGAATCCCTTCTCGGTCCTCTGGCAGGTGCCGAGAAAGGATTCTCGGCACAGCAAATAGTCGCACTAATTGTGAAACGCAGTGCTGGCACTTGACTGACTAGAAAGTCGGTCCCACGGGTTCTGTTAGACCGCCTTGGTCAATTGTCACACCCGTTCTACCCGTTACCCAGATCGGTACGATAAGAAGGAATAATCAGTTGGAAGGTTTAACAGACTGGTTGGTAGAGCCAGCGCGGCAGTTGGGTCTACCTAGCCGACCCCGGTTTTGACCATCAGTTTCACAAGTTCGGGCACGTTATTGGCGTGCATTTTGGTCATGGCCTTCGCCCGGTGGGCATCGATAGCCTGAGGACTGACGCCGAGTTGAGTGGCAATCTGTTTGTTGGTCATGCCGGTGATCGCAAGATCCACAACTTGGCGCTCGCGCTGAGTCAGGCGCGCGACTCGAGCTGCGAGGTCATCACGTTCCGCCTTGGTTTGACGGTTGTCAAAATCCTGCGCCAATGCCTGTTGAATGCGGTCCAGGAGCAACTGAGGACTGACAGGTTTTTCCATGAAGTCCACGGCGCCTCTGCGCATGGCATCGGCAGCCATGGGTATATCCCCGTGGCCGGTGATGATGATTATCGGGATGTTGATGCCTTTCCCGGCGAGCTGTTTTTGAAGCTCGATACCGCTAATACCGGGCATACGCACGTCGAGCACCAGGCAGCCTGGGGTGGCGGGATCGTAGGCATCCATAAACTCTTTCGCAGTGCTGAAAGTCTGGAAAGGCCGACCCACTGATTCGATCAGCCGCGCCAGCGACCTGCACACGCTTGCGTCGTCATCCACTACGAATACGGTACCATCAGCTTCCATCGTCCTGATCTCCCTGGGAGACGGGCAGGGTAAATCGAAAGGTCATGCCACGATCGGGATTCGGCGTGGCCACCAGATGACCACCCTCTGCCTCAATGATAGATCGGCTAATCGACAGGCCCAACCCCAGTCCTTCCGGCTTGGTAGTGAAGAAAGCCTCGAACAGCCTGTCGACGGGCTCGCCGGACAAACCGTGTCCGGTATCGCAAACGGCCACCTCGATGGCATCGCTTCCGGCTTCTGAGGTCTGAATGGTCAACTCCCGCTCATCGACCTTGCTGCCGGTCATGGCCTCAATGCCGTTGCGCGCCAAGTTCAAGATCACCTGTTGGATCAGGACCGTGTCACCCTGCACTCTCAGCTCGTCCAGAGCAAGTTCCAGTCGCAGTCGTATCCCATCTATTCGGGCTTCGGATTCTACGAAACTCACTACCTCATGAATGATCTTGTTTATGTTTATGGTCGAGCGACGCGGCTCTCGCTTGCGCACAAACTCCCTCAGCCGGCGGATGATCTGACCCGCTTTCTCCGCTGCCGCGGTAATCTCTTCCAGATTATCAAGTATCTCGTCGGGGCCGGCTCTTCCCGACTCTATTTTGAACCGGCATGTCTGAGCGAAGTTCATGATCGTGAAAAGAGGCTGATTAAGCTCATGGGCGATGCCCGAAGCCATCTCCCCCATGGTGCTGAGGCGGGAGACGTGGGCCAGCTCCGCCTGGTGCTGACGGGAGCGCTCCCGTGCCGCCTCGCGATCGGTGACATCGCGAAACACAACGAGAGCCGCCGGCTCACCTTGCCAGACCGTTTTCGCAGCGGTCAGCTCGACCCAGATGCGCCGGCCGTCCTTGCGGAGCAGGACGGTCTCACGCTGCACAGGGACAGTGTCCCATCCCAATGGGTTCCGAAATACTTCCATGACATTTCCTGATTCGTCGGCCGGTGACAAATCCTTGAAACCGGCCTCGAGCAGTGCCGCGGGGGCACAGCCGGCAATTTGCCCAGCGTGCTTGTTTGCATACCTGCACGTCCCTGCGTCGGTGACAATCAGTATCCCATCGGTGGCGTTCTCCGCCAGGGCTCGAAAACTCTTTTCGCTCTCCCGCAGGGCCTCCTCCGTCTCCTTATGCTCGGTGATTTCTCGCCTCAGGGCTTTGTTGGCCTGCTGCAGCTCACTGGTCCGACTTGCCACTGCGACTTCCAGATCGTCGGCGTAGTGCTGAAGGTGCGTTCGGAATGCCCTGTGCACCTGGCGTACGAGTTCTTCGGGGTCTGCTGCCTTTTCCACATACGCAAACGCACCTAAGTTGACGGCATCCTTGGCGGAGTCAAACGACCCGTACGCGGTATTGATGATGATGCGCACCGCGCCGTTGAGAGTCTGAAGCTGTTCCAACAATCGCGTGCCGCTGAGGTCGGGTAGGCGCAGATCGACAATAGCCACGCCGACGTTCTCTTGTTTGATGTGGTCCAGGCCCTCGGCCGCAGTCGAACAGCCGATTACTTCAAATCCCTCGTCCTGCATGATGGCCGTGAGGGTACGCAGTTGCGGCTCGTCGTCCTCGACGATCAGCAGGCGTGAGATCCGTTCTCGTTGGGTCATCTCCGACATTGGTATGCCCTTCCCTAAGCTGTTCCCTCACTGATCAGGAGACATCCGGCGACGGTTTCCGAAGGTAATCGGAAGCCCGCTGACCGGTAATCCGCTGCAACAAGCCCAAAACGTGGTCGATGTCCAGCGGCTTTCTCACGATCGTGTACGCAGCCCGTCGAACGGCCTCCCTGGCGATTTCCTCAAACTCCTTGTCCATACCGGTAATCATGATCGCTACGGAGGTCGGAGTAATCTTCTTGATTGCCAGGTAAAGCTCCAGACCGTTCATCGACGGCAGTTTCGCGTCAATGAAGACCAGATCGAACCGTATCTGCTCGACCAGTTCCAGGGCATCGTGCGGCGAGGTGGTCACGGTCACCCTGTATCCGTGTTCCTTCAACTTGGAGTGAAGCAGACCGGCCGTTCCCTCGTCGTCCGCGACCACCAAGATGGCCGTATCCTTCACCTCACCGATCAGCTTGACCACCTTCTCCATGTCTAGCGGCTTGGACAGAAAAGCGACGGCGCCTTGCTCGAGGGCGGCGTGCTTCAATTCGTCCATGCTGTAGGCACTCATCATGATGACGCGGACGCCCTCTTGATGCCGCCGAATTTGCCGAAACGCCTCCACCCCGTCGATACCAGGCATGCGGACATCCATAAGGACGATGTCGTAGCTCTCATTTATGCACATTCCGACCGCTTCATCCCCGGTGGCGGCCGTGCTTACCTGGTACCCTTCATCCCGAAGGATGTCAGCCAGGGTCCTGCGCATGTTCTTTTCGTCATCGACAATGAGAATTCGTGACGTCTTCTTAGAAACTGTGGTTCCTGTCATGATTGTGCTCGCCTAATACTTGAAACCCCTGTCACTCCTTACCGCGGTAACCGAATCCGAAAGCTCGCACCGCGGCCTGTGTGATCCACTACTTCGATGATCCCACCGTGCCGCTCGATGATCTGGCGACAGATGGTCAGCCCCAAACCAGTGCCTTTGGTCCTTGTGGTGAACAGCGGCTCGAAGACCCGCTCGCGCAAATTGGGTGGTATTCCGGGCCCGTCGTCCTGAAGGACGATCGTATCGTGATCCAAGGAGCGGGCCGCAGTCACTAGAATCTCTCCCCGTCGATCCAAGGCCTGCACGGCGTTTCTTACGAGGTTGGTGATGACCTGGCGCAATTGCCCCGCATCGGCCCGGACCGTGAACGGATCGGGGTCCAGCGACGTACGACACCGGACTCCCTCCGGCAGACCAGCGCGGTTTAACACTTCGTGGACAATCCGACCAAGGTCCACAGTCTGCTTGGCTGGTTCTCCGGATCGAATCATGCTCATCAGATTGGCGATGATGCCGTTCGCAGCGGTGATTTCCTGGTCGATGATGTCCAAGTATTCGCCGATTTGCGGCTCGCCTCCGGTAAGTCGGCGTTTGAGGTAATAGATGGCGTTGCACACTGTCCCGAGTGGGTTGCGCAGATCGTGAGCGATGCTGGCTGATATCTGTCCGATAGTTGCCAATCGCGTTTGCGCAACTAACTGGTCTCTGGCCTTGTCCAGTTCAGCCTCAACGCGTTGCTTCTCAGATCGCTGCTGCTCAAGCAACTGTTGCTGTGCCGTGCGGGCCACCTCCTCGGCCTGCTTGCGATCGGTAATGTCCCGATCAATCCCCCGGTAACTTAAGAGCTTCCCGTCGCGGTCAAGAATGGGCACGCCGCTGGTCTCCAGCACCACGGGATGCCCGTCCCTGTGAAGATTGGTGTTCTCTGTAGCGAGAAAAGGTTTGCGCGCCTCCATTCTCTCCTTGAATAGTTGGGCAACTCGCTTAGCCTCATCCGCCGGCATGAAGTCAAACGGCGTCTTGCCGACAACTTCCTCCGGCTCATATCCCAGGAGATCCCTAACTTTTGGGCTGGCGTAGGTGTAGACGCCATCTTGATTCACTTCCCAGATCCAGTCGCTGGTAGTCTCGGCCATGGAGCGAAATCGCTTCTCGCTCTCTTCCAGCCGCTGTACCACCGGGGTACCGATACGGAAGAAGAGCACCGCGCCGACTAATACCATCGCCAGCCCGGCGCAACCCGTGATGATCCCGGCCCGCACGAACGGCGCCCGGACTTCGGCCAGGTCGATTTTGGCCACGATGCCCCAGTCAAATTCCGCCACCGGCTCGTACGCTGCCAACACCTCTACTCCCCGATAGTCCAGCCCGATCACCGTCCCTGACAGACCCGAGAGCGCCCGCCGCATGGATTCACCCCACTGGGAACTGAAGGGAATCGGCTTGGGATTGCCCAGGTCATAGTGACGATGACTGAGCAAGAAGACGATCTGGTCCCCCTCGCGCCGGGCCAAGGTAAATTCTCCTGTCTGGCCGAATCCCTGGTAGCGCTTGTGCGCATCGACAATCCGGCTCAACGTTGCGTCCTGGGGACTTTCCGGGTGGGCGCCCCCGCTGTGGCTGACCTCGTGCCGGGCAATGGCTTCTATCAGACGAGCTTGGCTTTGTGCCGTTTCCACGAGGTGCGCACGCTGCTCGGCGAATGCCACGTCGTACAACATGTGCATCGCGATGCCGGCAACGCCCAGCGACACGGCTGTCATAACCAGAATCAGAAGTAGGACTACCTTCCGTCCACGCATGTCTGGTCTCCGTGGTGACTACGGCAAACTTGCCCAGGTGATACGTGGCTGGCAAACGGCTGAAACACTCTTGACAATTCGTCGCCCATGACGCGTTTTCATCTTGAGTGGTGCGGCAATTCCGGGCCTCGACAGGGCTGCTCAAGACCCAGACGCGGGACAGTATAGACTCCACGGCCGCCATGTCGATACTTGGTTACTCCTGATGCCCCGTCACCGATGGGCTCGGGGCTCTACGTCCGGCAGGGGCGCCGGACGCTGCTGTAGCGTCCGCCCCCCCGTGGCGGACGTCGTCGACCGGTGCGGTTCCAACGGTATACGTCCGGCAGGGGCGCCGGACGCTACATGGGGTGCGGGCGCCGTCCGCCATGCACCCAAAACTCCGGGGAAAGCTTCGTCACCGGGCATAGATTGGCTGGATTGCTCGGAGGCGGTTATCATACGCTGTTTGTGATTTGCCTGAACGAGGACAAAACGGCGCCATGATCGAGGCGGTGCTTTTCGACATTGGGGATACGATTCTCCACTTTGAGACTCTAAGGTCGCGCCAGTTTCTCGAAGCCGGCACCCATCCGGGTTATGATCGGCTTTGCGAACTGGGGTACCAGCTACCGACATATGAAGCCTATGTTCGAGCGATCAAGCGTGCGTTTCGGCGGGCGTATGTGTGGTCGCGGATCGTACGCCGTGAGGTGCAAATCGTGGAAGCCTTTAGGCGCTGCCACCGACGCATGGGGGTCAACCTCGACGACGAGCAGGTCAACGACCTGGGCCGGCGGTGTACACAGGCGCTGCGCCGGTTCCTCACGGTAGACAGTGACGCGAGGGATGTGATCACACAGCTTCACGTAGCAGGGTTTAAGCTGGGCGTGGTCTCCAACACGCCGTTCCCGAGCTTTGCCATAGACGACTATCTTCGATGCGAGGGAATGCTCGATTACCTCGCTGTTCGGGTGTACTCTTCCGACGTGCGATACATGAAACCTCACCGGAAGATATTCCGATTGGCTCTTGACCGGCTCGGTGTGGCGGCCGACCGGACGCTCTTCGTTGGAGACCGCGTTGACAAGGACGTGAAGGGCCCATCCCGCATGGGTATGAAAACAGCCCTGCTGGCCCGGAACGGCCGGATCCCCCACGGCCGCGTCCGCCCGGACCACGTCATTCGCAGACTGACCGAAATCCCCGCTATCCTCCAGGCGTAACATGACATGGCCCGTCCGGACCTGGCCCCCGAGAAGCTGCTGGCCGCCTACTCGGTCGGGATCTTTCCAATGGCCGACGACAAGGGTGAGGTCCACTGGCTTGCCCCGGACCCGCGGGCGGTGATCGAACTGGACGCTGTAAAGGTGCCGCGATCGCTACGGGCCCTTCGGAAGCGAGGGGAGTTCCAATTGGCGGTCAACCGCGCCTTCAATGAGGTGATCGCGGCCTGCGCAGATCGTCGGGAGGGGACCTGGATTTCAGACGATATCAAAGATGCCTACCGTGTGTTGCATCGGCTGGGATTTGCACACAGCGTCGAGGCCTGGCGCGGTGAAGAGTTGGCCGGCGGGCTGTACGGTGTGGTCATCGGTGGAGCATTCTTCGGTGAGTCCATGTTCCATCGGGTAACCGACGCGTCGAAGCTGGCCCTGGTATATCTGATCGAGCGGATACGCCGACGCGGGTTCACCCTGCTGGACGTTCAGTTTCTGACTGAACACCTCCAGCGATTCGGAGCGGTGGAGATACCACGAACCCAATACGAGCACCGGTTGAGACGGGCATTGTCATTAGGCTGTTCGTTTGTCGAGGTGACCGGCGAATCGGACCCTGGTGAGCACCGGTGAGAAGGAACCGCCCATGAGTGATCACACGGCTCCAGCCGTGGGAAACGAGCTGTTCCTGCATAATATGCGCGCCCTGTGGCGTTGCGATCCGGAACTGGCTCTGCGCGTTGACGCGGTGAACGACGACGAACGAATCCCCCTGGAACCGACCCGCAGCAGTGCGTGGACGGCCAGGATGCCGACCCCCGACGGGAGAAACACGTATCTGAACAGCCGGTACGACCCGGTCGCCGAGGCCGGGCATTTCGCGGCCTCTATTCCAGTCGAAGGCAAGTACTGTTTTGTGGTAGCGGGGTTGGGGCTTGGCTACCACGTGCAAGCCCTTTATGAGCGACTTCGCGGCGACAGCTTCATACTCTGCAGTGAGCCGTCAATTCCGCTCCTTGCCACGGCGCTGACCTGTGTGGACCTTGCCGAGCTGATAGCGTCGAATCGGTTTGTGATCCTCACCGACGACGACAAGACACGGCTGCATGAGCGGCTGAAACGATACAACACCCTGATGATGCTGGGTGCCCAATTTGTGCGGCACCCACCCTCCATGCGAATTGCGGAAGCAGCCCAAGGGGCGATCACCAAGGCGATCGCCGAGTTTGTGACCTATATGCGGATGACGCTGGTGACGCTGGTAACCAACTCGCGCATCACCTGCAAGAACATCGCCATGAACCTGGTGAACTATGTGACCACCCCGCCGATCGACATCCTGCACAATCGCTTTGTCGGCGATCCGGCGGTGGTGATTTCAGCCGGTCCCTCTCTGTCGCGAAACATTGACCGGCTTGGCGACCTGAAAGGGCGGGCCGTGCTGTGTGCGGCCCAGACAGTGATTAAACCGCTGATGCAGCGCGGCATCGTGCCGGATTTTGTCACCAGCCTCGACTTTCACGAAATGTCGCGAAAGTTCTTCGAAGGTGCGGGTGATCTGCGCGGCGTACACCTGGTGGCCGAACCCAAGGCGACGTGGCACGTGGTCGACGACTATCCCGGGCCGGTATCGCTGTTGGATAATAGCTGGGCCCGGCTGCTGATCGGCGAGAAGCTCGGCGCCCGCGGAGGGCTTAAAGCCGGTGCGACGGTCGCTCACCTGGCCTTCTATCTTGCGGTCTATATGGGATGCGATCCGATTATCTTCGTCGGCCAGGACCTCGCCTATACAGGTCACGTTTTTTACTTGCCCGGCGTGGAAATCCATCGGGCTTGGCGCGGCGAGCTGAACCGTTTCAACACTATCGAGCAGAAGGAATGGGAGCGCATCGTGCGGAACCGCCCCATTCTCCGGCGTGTGCCGGGAGCATGCGGGGAACAGCTCTACACGGATGAACTGCTGCTTACCTATCTGGAACAGTTCGAAAAGGATATCGTCGCGGTGCCACGACGTGTCATTAACGCAACTGAGGGCGGGGTGATGATTCGCGGCACCGAAGCGATGAGGCTAAGCAAAGCCGGAGAGCGGTTTTGCAGCCGTAAGATTGATCCAACGCGGTTCGCCTATCGCGAAACGACCAGGTGGCGGGACGACTCCCGGCTGGGCGCAACCAGGGCTGAACTTTCGCGGCGAATCGAAGAGCTGGACGGGGTCGTTGGTCTGTGTGAGGAGCTGCTCGGTCTGCTCGAGGAGCTTGACGGCCTTACGAACGACCCGCCGCGCTTTAACCGGCGTCTCATACGCGTCGACGAGCTGCGCACCAGGGTTCAGCAGGACAGCCGGGCCTACCGGATGGTCAACACCTTCTCTCAACTGGCGGAGCTGCGGCGCTTCTCGGCCGATCGACGGATCAGCACCGTGGAGAGTGATCAGATCGAGCGGGCCAGGCAGCAGATTGCCCGGGACATGGATTTCATCACCGGCGTTCGTGACGGGGCCGTCGAGATTAAACCCATCCTGACCGAGGCTCTTGAGCGCCTAAGGCGAACCGAAAGCTCACCATGAAAGTCATAGCAGTCCTTCAAGCCGATCTCGAAGTGACACCACTGGGCACCAAGAGTCGGCTCGCCGATGAACTTCTCGGCGTCCCCATACTGCAGCGTACCGTCCGGCGCGTCAGCCTGGCAAAGCAGATTGAAGCAGTCTACGTGCTCTGTCCGACGGCGCAGCACGAGCGATGTGCGGCGATCCTGGAAGGCACCGGCGCAATTGTTCGTCAACACGATGTCGCTCCTTCTCAGTGGGCGGCGCTTATGCAACCGGCGCGCAAATGGTCGCTGGACAGTTGGCGCGGCGGGATCGGCGGAACCACCTGTTTTGACGAGTATACGGACGCGAGTCTCATCAACGGCCTGCTTCAATCCGTGCGGGCGGACGCCGTGCTGAGCGTGCCTCCCGCTGCATCCTTGTTCGACCCCGTGCTGGCCGACCAGATGATAAAGCATCACCGCGAGACTGGAGATGACAGCCGCTTGACATTCACGCAGGCTCCGCCAGGTCTAGCCGGCGTCTTGCTTGAGGCGGACCTGGTAGGCGAGCTGGCCGGACAGGGCATCCCCGTCGGCTGGCTCTTTAGCTATAAGCCGGATAGCCCGCAGAAAGACCTGATCTTTCAGCCGTGCTGCTGTGAAGTGCCGGCCGAGCTGCACTACGTGACAGGTCGACTGATAGCCGATACCGATCGATCCGTGAAAAGGCTGGCGTCGCTGCTGAGGGAACATGAAGCACCGGATCCGGCAACTATCGGCAGGTGGCTCAGCGATCACGAAGCGACCGCGGTCGAGCCGCTACCGCGCGAGGTCGAAATCGAGCTGACCACCGACGATCCTTACCCTGACGCGCTGCTGAGGCCGCGAGCCCGCCGCGTCGACACACGCGGGCCGATCGATCCCTCAGTCGTCCAGCACATCGTTCGCGAAATTACGCGGTATGACGATTCGTTACTGATGCTCGGCGGCTTCGGTGACCCCTTGCGGCATCCGCAGTTCTGCGAGATTCTCGAATCCATCCGCTCGGTGCAGCGAAATGGACGTGCTCTGTTCGGGCTTGCGATTCGTACGAGTGCAGCCGACCTTGTCGATGAGCAGATTAGAGCCATCGTCGCGAACGATGTCGACGTTCTCGACGTGACGCTCGACGCTTGGTCGCCCGAGCTTTACGGACAGTTGCAGTCTCCCCGTGATCCCACAGCAGCCAACCTGGACGCCGTTATCAGGCGGCTGGATCGATTGTCTGAGCTTCGCCAGCGGTGCAGGTCGGTCAGGCCCGTCGTCGTGCCCGAGATGACCAAGGCGCGTGACAACGTGCACGAACTCGATGACTTCCATGACGGCTGGCTGCGCCGTCAAGGGGCGGTCGTTATCAGCGGGCATAGCCACTACGCAGGTCAGTGCGAAGACCGAAGCGTTATCTGTATGGCTCCGTCACCTCGGGTCGCCTGCCGGCGCATTCGTTCGCGATGCCTGATCCTTGCCGACGGCCAAGTGGCCATGTGCGATCAGGACTTCAATGGGCGGCACACCATCGGCCGGATCGGCGAGCAATCCCTGGAAGAGATATGGCACGGCGAGGCCCTTACGCGCATTCGCGAAGCCCACCGCCAGAAACGTTTCGACCTCACTCCACTATGCAACGCCTGCAACGAATGGCACCGCCCGTAGGTCGACCTCCGCCCGACAGGCGCGTGGCACGCTCTGGCAGTGGACTGACCGACTGGAAAGTCGGTCCCACAAGGGCTTGAGCTTCCCGACAAGGCTTAGGGTTGGTCCCCGGTGGTCGGTCTGGTGGGTCCTGCGGGCGTCATTTCGGTTCATTGGGTGTTCAGCAGGACGCTGACCTCGGGTGCCGGGAGAAGTTCCACCTTGCCGCTGAGCCGGCAGATCAGGCGATGTGGCTGCCCGAGCAGTTCTCCGTCCGGGCCTACTTCTACCTCATCGGAAATGATCAGGACCCAAGAATATGATCGCTGCTCGGAGTCGGGGACTGGTCGATAGGTAAGCCCCGCCGGCATCCTGAATCCCCGAGGCAGTGACCGCCCGACCAGGACGTCCACATCAGACGGCCACTTCCCGAAGTCACGACGATAAGCGCTCGCCCCGCGGTGGATCCGCTTCATCTGCTCCACCAACGCACTGGTCATCTCCCACGGCTCGTCTGCAATTGGGCGGTAGGGACGGCCCATCGTGAAGGTGGCCGTCCTGGCGGCTGCGACAAACAGAGTGCTGACGTAGAGCCAACCTGGCAGAGCCACAAGCGCTATGACCATTCCGATCCATGCCAATATCACGCGCTCATTGGGCCGGCGCGGCCGGGCGATCGCGTATACGCCTGCGCAGATCGCCAAAACCTGCGTCACGAACGGGATGAAGAAGAGCAGGCCGGAAACGAATGCGACGATTGAAGCCGCACGCGTGACCGGTCCTATCGGTAGCCCAACGGTCGGCGGAGGGGGTGCACTGGCGGGCACGCCTCCGAGTGGAGGGGCCTTTGCCGGTGGAACGGGCTCCCCCAGAGCCTTCGGACCTACCGCAGGTGGCCGGTCCGTGGGGACACCCGGACGAGGCCCCCTGACCAGGTCCCCGCAGTTTCCACATTTTGCGGATTGGCCGGGCTCAACCTCGACCACGTGCCGGCAACTCGGACAGGTCAGCTCCACAGACGAACCGTTTACCCAAAACCAAGCCCAATTGCAAAGGCCGGGCGAGTAAGTCCCGGTTCAAATGCCGTCGGGTTGGTGGTATGATCCTCGCTGGAGCAGCGGCGCCATCGAAACGGACCGCAGACCGGCCCTTACGCCGATTGTCATTGACGGCCAGGTCCCATGCAATGAGGGGATCAGGCAACGGGTCAGGCTGGAGACAGAGCAGCCCACCTGGTTCACTCAGGTGCCGTGGATCGCCTGGCCGTCAATGACCACCGGTGGGGGGCTTGCGGTGGCTGGCTCCGACGGGCGTGCCCAATCGGATGGTTTGTCGATATTAGTGGAAGACCGGTCTTCCCGGTGCTGCTGTTTGTATATAGGAGTCGAACCCGGTATGTCGTATCGCGTTCTCGCCCGAACGTACCGCAGCAACACCTTTGACGAGGTGGTCGGGCAGGATCCCATCACGACGACGTTGAAGAACGCCATCGCCTCGGGACGCGTACACCACGGCTATCTATTCACCGGAACGCGCGGCGTCGGCAAGACGTCGGTGGCCCGGATTCTCGCCAAGGCCTTGAACTGCCTTTCGTGCGACGCGCCGACCACAACACCATGCTGCCAATGTGAATCGTGCACGGCCATCGCCATCGGTGAAGATATTGACGTTGTGGAGATCGACGCCGCAAGCAACACCGGTGTGGACAACATCCGTGAGCTGCGCAGCAACGCGACTCTGCTTCCGGCGCGTTCCCGCTTCAAGGTCTACATCATCGACGAGGTGCACATGCTTAGTACGGGGGCGTTCAATGCCCTTTTGAAAACGCTCGAAGAACCGCCTCCTCACGTAAAATTCGTATTGGCGACCACCGAGGGTCAGAAGGTGCCCGCAACGATTCAGAGCCGCTGCCAGCGCTTTGACTTCCGGGCGATCGATGTGGCGGCGGTCGCCGGCCACCTTCAGAAGGTTGCCGAGGCCGAGGGGATCGTCGCTGAAGAGAGTGTGCTCCGGCGGATCGCCCGGCTGGCCAGGGGATCCATGCGCGATGGGCTGTCGCTCTTGGACAAGCTCCTGTCTTACGAGCCGCAGCATTTGACGACACAGGTTGCAGATGAGGTAATCCCACCGCCGCACGACGAGCTGGCCTTTTCGGTGATCGATTGCGTGGCCGGGCGCGACCCAGCCGGTGCACTCCGCGAGCTGGACCGTGCTTTGCAAAGCGGCCGGACGGTCGACCGTTTCTGCGATCATCTAATTGAACACGCCCGCACGTTGATGCTTCTGCGGGTTTGCGGCGAGGATACCGAGCTTGTCGACGTTGCCGGCCCGATGAGACCCACTCTGTCCGCTCAGGCGGACCAGTTCGATGCGCCGACATACGTGTTCATGATCAGCCTGCTCGAGGAGCTGCGTCGCCAGGTGAAGTTCAGCGGAGCGGCGCGGGCCCTTGCGGACGCAGCCATAGTGCGGCTGGCCATGAGCCACCAGTTCACCGACATCGGTGACCTCATCGCCCGGCTTGACGGCGAGGGCGGGGCACCAGCGTCGCAGCCCAAACCGGACCGCTCAAAAAAAAAAGCAGCCGCTAGCGAAAGTGTAACCGGACAAGGAAAAACAACCGGCGGGGCAACGCCGCCGGTTTCAATGGACCGTCCGGGTCCACCAGTCGAGCGCCGGGCCGATGAACCTGGCTTGGCGCCCCCGCCGCCAAGGCTAAGCTCGGCCGAGTGGGAGCGGGCGGCACAGGATCCGTTGGTCCTGCAAGTGAAGGAGGCGGTGGAGGGCACGCTGTTGGACGTTCGCCCGGCGGCGCGACCGACAGCAGTGAACTCCGCTGACGATGAGGCCGACGAGACCGCCAAGGGCAAGGACGTCGAGCAGCAAACCACCGCCATGGAGTAGCAGGCTATGTTAGGTAATCTTGGCAACCTCGCGGGTATCCTGAAATCGGCGAAGGAGCTGCAGAGTCAGATCACCAAATTGCAGGAGGAGGCGGCCGCCCGTCGGCACCACGGCGACGCGGGCGGCGGTATGGTGCGCGCCACGGTGGACGGAAAAGGAACGCTTGTGGATATCAAGATCGATCCACAGGTGGTCAACGACGTGGAGTTACTCGAGGACCTGGTCAAGGCTGCGGTCGGAGCAGCCGTCGCGAAGTCCCAAGAGGCGATGAAAAGTGAGCTGGCGTCGCTGACCGGCGGGTTGAACCTGCCGGGCTTGACTGAAATGTTGGGTGGTAGCTGATGGGGTAATTAGCGAGCGGCGAGAGCACCGATGAGCAGGGAATCGATCGACTCACTTGCCCGTCTCAAGGAGCAGTTTCAGAAGCTGCCCGGCATCGGTCCCAGAAGTGCCGAGCGGTTGGCATTCCACGTTCTGCGCGAGCCTCGCGAGTTCGCTGCCGGCCTGGCCCAGGCGATCCTCGACGTTAAAGACAAGATCATTCACTGCCGAACCTGCTACAACCTGACCGAGACGGATCCTTGCAGGATTTGCGCCGACCCGATGCGCGACAAAGGGGAGATCTGGGTCGTCGAACAACCTAAGGACCTGATGGCTTTGGAGGCAACCGGGTTGATTCACGGCACGTATCACGTGCTGATGGGTCACATCGCCCCGTTGGAAGGGATCGAGCCGGAGGACCTGACGATCGACGGCCTGGTCGAGCGCGTCCGAGCCGGCTCGGTTCGCGAGGTGGTGCTGGCTCTGAACCCGACAATGGATGGTGATGGCACGGCCCTGCACCTTCAAAGTCTGCTGAGCGAGTTCGATGTGTCGGTGACTCGCCCGGCACGGGGGTTGGCGGTCGGGTCGCAGTTGGAATACGCAACGGTGGGGATGCTGGAAGCGGCCATCCGCGCCCGCACACGCATGTGACGTTCCAGAGCGCCTGCCAGACGAGGTATGGGGAACCCAGGCCCCGGCATGCTATAATGGTCTGGACAATCCATGGGATAATCCATGGCGGGTTTTCAGGCCCGATAAGCGTGCGGCTTGATGGGAGGCACGTAGAGGGAGACGGTGAAGCGTAGCAGCACAACGAATGGCATGGAAGCAAATCGTCCGCGAAGAGGTTAGATAAGCTTGATGTCGCAGTTTTTGAGCCAGACCCTTGGCCAGCAGATGCGATTGGAGCAGAGGCTGACGCCTCAGCTCATCCAGTCTATGGCCATACTGCAGAAGCCTGTCGCGGACCTCGAGGCCCACATTGAAAGCGCGCTGGAGAGCAATGCTGCACTGGAGGTGGCTGAGCCGGAACCCCCCGAGACCGCGCCGGGTCAAGACTTGAGTCGCGTCCCCCCCGGTCAACGGGATGACGGCAATGACCGCAGCTTTGCCAGGCTCGATCGGATGTCCAGGGACTATGATCTGGATCTGAACGACCCGCCGCCGTCCAGAGCGCGCCGATTGTCATCCGGCTACGACCGCGACGCCAAGATGGGTGCGATGGCGAACACGGCGGGTCGCGAGATCGGGCTTAACGAACACTTGCTGGCCCAATGGTCGCTTGTCGAAGTTGACAACGACGTGCGCCGAGCGGGTGAGGCCGTCATCAACCACCTCGATCCTGACGGCTATCTGAAGGTGCCCCTGGAAGAGATCACCGAGAGCGTACGTCCGTCAATTGCCATCGATGCACTGGAAAGGGCACTAAAGGAGATTCATAAACTCGACCCGGCGGGAATCGGCGCCCGGGATGCAGTTGAGTGCCTGTTGCTCCAGCTCGATACGTTGAGCGGTGATAATCGCCTGGAGCGCACCCTGATTGAGCGTCACCTTAATGACATTATCCATAACCGGTTGCCGGCCGTCGCCAAGGCGACCGGATACTCGATCGGCGAGATCAATGAGGCCATCAAGGCGATGCGCTCCACTCTCTGCCTCCACCCCGGTTATCTCGTGGGTGACCGATCGGTCCCGACCATCCGCCCCGACGTGATCGTGAGGTACGCGGAAACAGGCGGCGGACTGACCTTACAACTGGCGCGCGGAAACACACCCAAGCTTCGGATTCGGGAAGACGTCCTCACCATGGCCAAGTCCAAGGAAAATGGAAAGGAAACGCGACAATTCGCCCGGAAACACGTCGAGGAAGCCACCGCGTTGATCGACGCGGTCAAGTTCCGCAGGAACCGGCTGCTGGAAGTCGCTCACGCAATCATCGAAAAGCAGCGTGACTTCTTCGACATCGGACCGGAGGGACTGAAGATCCTCAGGATGAGCGATCTTGCAACCGAGCTGGAGTGCGACCCCTCGACGGTCAGCCGGACCGTCGCGGACAAGCACATGCAGACGCCGCGGGGAATCTATCCACTTCGTTATTTCTTCACCGGGGGCACCGAGACGGACAACGGCGAAAGCATGGGATGGGACCGTGTGAAGACCCGTGTGCGCGAGCTGATCGACGCGGAGAACAAAAAGGCACCGTTCAACGATGATCAAATCGCCGCCCTGCTGAAAAATGAAGGGATCGAAATCTCCCGGCGAACCGTTGCCAAGTACCGTCAACAGTTGGACATCCCAGCCGCACGGCAGCGACGTGAATACTAGCATTCCGTTCTGTGCGTTTTATAAGTAGAACCTCGTTGGAATTGGCAGCGACCAGGAACCACCAGGCGGTGTAGCGTCTTGCCGGCCTGTTTGTCCCGCTCATAGTGGTCTCACTGTGATCTCGAAGTTGCTGTTTGAAAGCTTCTGGCAGCTGCTCATCCTGCTCGTTGCGGTGCAGTTCGGGTTTATCGCGGTATGGTCGTGGCGGCGGACCCGAGCGTGGGGGCGGGCCGTGTCGATCGGCTTTGCCGCCATGCCTTCACTACTGTCGCTATCCATCATCGTCGTTACACCACGTGAAGAGGTTATCGGGATTTGCCGCGATCTTGCCGCCGCCGTCGAGCTGGGCGACCCCGGCGCCATCGGTAAGCACCTCGCCAAGGACTTTGAGGCAGCCGGATTCAGCCGTTTCGAGTTTCTTGATCGCGTAGAACAAAGTCTTACTCGCTATGATGTAGACCAGGCCCGGCTGCGAAACTTTGAGGTGTCGTTCCCGCGGAGGAACGAGGCTGTTGCGGTGTTTAATGCCGCGTGCCGAGTACGCTGTGTTGACGCCTTTTTCAACCGGTTGGCGTCGCGATGGCGGCTGACTTTCCGCGATGACGGGCGGATTTGGCAGGTTACGAGGGTCGAGGCGCTCCCCACCGCGTTTTCACCGATTCGTGATGTGCGGGACTGTTTCCGATAGCCCGTGCCGCCTGGAGCGCAGCGGCACGCTGGAGCGGGATGATCGGAATGGCTACAATAGGATTAGCCCGTGAGTATCCAGCACTACGGCAAGGGGGCACAACCGGGGTAACCCTGTTCACCAACCGATAATATTGGGGATGGGTTCCAGCAGTGACACGATTTCGCCTGATCCTTCTTGTTTCGGTTCTAGTCGTGGTGAGCGGTGGGGGCTGGTTGGCGGTCCACCTCCATTGGTCGGCAGGTCGCCGTCCGAACATCGTTCTTATCAGTATCGATACTTGCCGGGCTGACCACGTCAGCAGCTACGGGCGCTTCCGCCGAATCACACCCAACATTGATGCGGTTGCCGACGAGGGCATTCTCTTTTCCAACGTAATTACGCCGTTTCCCATCACACTACCCGCGCACAGTTCGATGCTCACCGGCACCATACCGCCCTACCACGGGGTGCACGGCAACCTCAACTACCGGCTGGCTGACGATAACGTAACACTCGCCGAGCGATTACGGGAAGTCGGCTACCGGACCGCCGCCGTCATCGGTTCGTTCATCTTGGATGCCCAGTTCGGCTTAAATCAGGGTTTCGACACTTACGACGACGAGATCGACTCCGATCTCACCACCAAAGGAGGGCATCCGGAGCGTCGCGGTGAGGAGGTAACTCACGCTGCCATCGCCTGGCTCGACGAACATCCCTCTGAGCCCTTCTTTCTTTTTGTACACTACTATGACCCCCATCACCCCTACCGACCACCGGATCCGTATGGCTCAATATTCGCCGACGACCCCTATGCCGGCGAGGTCGCTTACACCGACCACTGTATCGCACAGGTCCTCGACAAGTTAAAGAGTATGGGTCTATACGATTCAAGCCTTATTATCATCACCGGTGACCACGGCGAGGGCCTGGGCGACCACGGCGAGATGCTGCATGGTTACTTCATCTATCACACTACAACCAAGGTGCCGTTGATAGTGAAACTGCCTGGTCAGAACGGGGCAAGGCGAGTTGACGATACTGTATCCCTCGTCGATATCGTGCCTACGGTCCTGGCAATCGTAGGCCTGCCTGTACCTTCGGAGCTGCAAGGGAAGAACCTGTCAGGATTCTTCACTGGCGATACGGCCGCCGGAGAGGAGCGGTACCTCTACAGTGAATCTATGGTAGCAACCAAATATGAATGCAGTTCACTGCTGGGCGTGCAAACCGATCGCTGGAAATACATTCAGACTACAGAACCGGAACTGTATGATCTGGAGCTGGATCCAGACGAAGAACACAATCTGGTGGAGAAGGAACCGGAAAGAGCTCACGGCTTCCAGGAACGATTGAGACAAATCCTAACGAAACATCTCCGCACGGATATAGACGAGAGCAAGCTGGACTTGGATCCGGAGGACCGGGAAAAACTCCACGCCCTGGGCTACGTGGGTGGTACTGTGGTCGAGACCTGGGACTTCGACACCAGCAAGGAAGATCCAAAGGAGTTCCTTAAAGTCTTCACGATGATCGAAAACGTCAATGACAGCTTGAACAAGAAGGAGGACGACAGGGCCAAGAGAATTTGCGAGAAGATCCTGGAAATACGACCGGATATCGCTTACATCCACGAAGAGTTGTCCAAGATCGCCTTCGATGAGGGCGATCTTGACGACGCCATCTACCACATGTACGAAGCGTTGAAGCTAACGCCGGATTCCGCCGACTGGCACAACGGCTTGGGTTTTCTACTTGCCGGCGCAGACCGACTGGACGAAGCCGCCGAACACTTTAAGGAAGCGCTGCAACTGGCCCTGGAGGAGGCTGCTGACGCCAGCGACTTGGACCGCGTCCTTACCAGACGAATTCGCGCCAATCCGGTAATACCCTCGGCGTATCTCAACCTCGGCAGCGCTTATCTCAAGCAGGGAAAAGCAGGCGAGGCGGTCGAGGCATATCGCAAGAGTATTCAAGCCAATCCAGCCAATGCTCCGGGCAATGCCAATGCGCACTATCTACTCGGCGAGGGTTTGGCCAAGCTCGGTCGGATGGACGAGGCCATCGAGGCCTACCGCGAGGCCCTGCGACTCGATCCAGACCACGCCCAAGCACGACGTGCCCTTGATGCAGCCTTGGGTGGGGAAGCCGCTTCGGTAACACCGTAAGCGATCGACGCCCATATGACTTTGGTGCCAAGTCTAGAGCAGATCCCGTTTTCGTATACCGCACGTCAGGGACGGCGAGCGTCCTCTCGCTATGCGATTCCGCGCTTAAAGCCCGCGGCTCGGCATACGATTTCGAGAATCGCTCTAACGGTCGACCGGATGCCCGATCGGCAGCAAGTAAAGCACGCGACGGTATTTGGGCAGCTTCAACACTGCGGCAACCTTCTCGTCCTCAAAGGCTCCCACAGGCACACCCACAAGGTCGAGGGCGAGGTTCGATTCCCGCGCCTCAGTTCTGTAATTCCCTGACCGGCCCGGCAAAGCTGCAAGATCTGCTCGCGGGTCAGCGGCCCGTCACACTACGGCAGGCACAGCTCTAACCGCCTTTGGAGCATATCTCGTTGCCACGATTTACACAGTACTCCCGGCAAAGGCCCCCAGGAGCGCCCGCTGTCGTGGGTCACTCTGTTCTTACATAGATCGAGACGACTCACCGCCCGACCACCCGGCGAACTGACCGCCTTTACGATCGGCTCATCAACAGAGCAGGTCCCCTGTGTCCGTTGGGCGCTGTTGCGTTACTGACCAGAGGTTACCCGTGAAACGTATGTTGGTCACCCGTTTGAAGTGGTCTTCGTATGTTCGAGGATGGCTATCATCGTGACAACGCAAAGGCACTGCACCAGCAGCAACGACGCACTGATCCAATCCACACGCGGAAGGATGATCGCGGGCAATCCGGTGGCGGCTGTGGCCAGGTAGATCGTTAGCACCGCTCCGCGCTGGGTCATGCCGCGTCTGACCAGCCGGTGGGAGAAATGCCTCCAGTCGCCCCGCAGCGGGCTTTCACCCACGCGAATCCGGTGCAAAACCACGCTGGCTACGTCGTAGAGCGGGACAGCCAACACGACAACCGGAACGATCACACCCAGCGGCGTCAGATTTTGTGCGGGATCGTAAAATGTGGTGAGGATCGTCAATACGCTCATCAGGTAGCCGAGCACCAGGCTGCCAGCGTCACCCATGAAAATTGTCGCGGGTGAAAAGTTGAGCACCAAAAAGCCAAGCAGCCCGCCGACCACGACCCAGGCCATGACCGGTACGAAGATTTGCCCGGCGCTCATCGAGGCCACGGCGAAGATGGCCGCCGCGATGGCCGCCACTCCGGCGCTTAATCCATCCATGTTATCCAGGAAGTTGAACGCGTTGGTGATCAGAACGATCCAAAGGACCGTGATCCCGATCGAGATCGGTGCGGGGAGCACTTCAATGGCCCGGATACCCATCGGCCAGGCGGTAAAAAGCGCTACCGCGAACTGTGCGACAAGCTTCGGCCAAGGGCCCAGTGCCTTGCGGTCGTCGACCAGACCAACGACATGCAGCACCACCGCCCCGGCCATGATTGCCACAACCACGGGCAACTTCGACGCCATCCCGCCGAGGTGCGTCTTGATCAGACCGGGCAGCCACGTGGGCGGTGTGTCCCCGTGCAGGGCCCACGCAACCACAGTCCCGGCGAGGATCGGCCCGCAGATCGACGCAACCAGGGCAATGCCGCCGCCAAGTGCCACCGGCGCCCCGTGCTTCTTATGCCCACGGGGGTGATCGACGAAACCGGACCGGCGTGCCCAGGCGCGCACGACGTAAGTGACCGCAAGCGACACGATCAACGGACCAACAACGGCGGTCAAGACGAGCCAGTACATAAGCCGTGAGTCTAATGGAAGTGCCCCCCCCACGCCATTGATTGTCGAGGGCAAGAACTCAGCAGGGAGCCTAAACCGCGCTTGGCGAATCGGGTATCCGGGTCGAGGAATCCAGCAAGGAAGAGCCTTGACATAGGATACTCGAAGGCGCATGATTGCCACGCGAGGACAAACACCTACGCGGCGTGACAAGGCTTCTATTAACTTGGAAAGGCTCTCTTACGTTGGCGTCAGTTCGAGCGTCAAGACGGGTTAAGGGTACTTCGAACACAACGGGTCTGCTCTTCCATCTTGCCCCCGAAACTGTCCTTGGCTCCTACGAGATCGTGAATATCGATGCATTCAAGTGGCTTGCCGAAGCCAAGCCACGCTCGATCCATGCGGTAGTGACAGATCCACCCTACGGGCTGATCGAATACACGCCCGAGCAACTGCGGAAGCTGAGGAACCGTCGTGGTGGTGTATGGCGTATCCCACCATCGTTCGATGGTTGCCAGAGAAGCCCGCTCCCCCGGTTCACGGTACTGACCAGGAATGATCGCCAGGCACTTCGACGGTTCTTTCGTCGACTCGCACAGCATCTGATGAACGTGCTTGTCCCTGGCGCGCATGTGTTCATTGCGACTAATCCTCTCGTGTCGTACTTGGTGTATGAGCCATTCATCGAGCATGGGTTTGAGAAGCGCGGGGAGATCATTCGCGTCGTCCATACGCTTCGTGGCGGCGACCGTCCCAAGAATGCCCACCAGGAGTTCGCCAACGTCTCAGTTATGCCCAAGTCATGCTGGGAACCTTGGGGGCTTTTCCGTAAACCGTGCCAGGGTCGTGTGCAAGACAACCTGCGACGCTGGAAGACGGGTGCCCTTCGGCGACCATCGCCCGGAGAGCCTTTTAGAGATCTGATATTCTCTTCTCCGGCGCGCGGGCTCGAGCGGGAGATAGCTCAGCACCCGTCACTCAAGCCTCAGAGATTCCTGCGACAGATCGTCCACGCGGCGTTGCCTCTTGGTGATGGAGTCATCCTTGATCCGTTTATGGGGTCCGGGTCCACGATCGCGGCAGCCTCTGCGCTGGGCCTGCGCAGCATCGGGCTGGAGATCGAGCCGAGTTACTTCCGCCTTGCCACTAAGGCCATTCCTTTGATGGCTGAATACAGGCCGCTCGAGGACCCTAATGGTAAGATAGGATGACTTCGACACGTCGGTCCCCCTCCCGCCGGGTCTTGACATTGCAGCGATTCGCAGAGCCATAAAGTACATCGAGGGCCAGCTAACCGAGCTCATCGATCTGTACTACGAGCAGGCAAACGTGTTCAGCGCCATCGTCGGGATCTTCGGAACGAAAGCCCTGGATGCCATGAGCAACTATGAAAAGCATCGCCATGTGGATGTCGCTCAACAGCGATTTCCCGATCTCCGGCGTCGCGGATCAGGGCTGAATCCGACACCCAATGAATCGCTCGAGAGCAAAGCCAGCAAACGACCTTGGGCGATTCAGTCGCACTATGACCATCCGGGCTGGTACATCGTTTGGAGATACCTCGTCGATCCAACCGAGTCTCTTGAACCCGGGAAGCCAGTGGTCATCTGGCGCGTTGATGTCGTGTTTCTTGAAAGATCCGATTGGAAGTATGAAAGGAGTAGTGCCGGGGAGTCCGGTGGCGGGCGGACGCATACTTTTGGCGTGAAGAATCCCGCGAAGAAACTTAAAGGCAAGGCCGTCTACTCCCGTAGGGATGCCGTTATTCGTGACGGGAAGCCGGTTCCGCGGAACTGCAACGAAGATAATTGAATCCGGCTCGGCGCTGTGAATTGGTCCACAGCGTGAGGAAGTACCCGTTTTTGTGTAACGCCCAGATTGCCGGCAGCGCCCAAGGCCCGGTAAGTAGACCTTGCAATGGGGCTGTTCCCACGCGTCAGATCGACCAAGGTCCGGCACGAATGGCGCTTGTCTGCGACTCCTTGCGGGCAGAACCGCGACAGGTTTAAGCAATTTCGTCCTAACGCCTGCCGCGTGGGCTTGTCGAAACTTATACGTTAGAGCATGGGCACCTACGCCTGATGGAGGATCGATAATGTCAACCCGTTCACTTGGAATAGCCTCGCTGGTTTCTATCGCGCTTGGTTGCCTGGGTTGTGCCGGCGGTCGGTTTTCGCTTAACTATTACGATCGCGAGCCTCGCCCGGCCCGCGTGACGCACGTTCACAGGCAGGCCAGGCACGTGTGTACGCACGATTGCCACGACTGTTACTGGAATGGGGTCAAGGTGGTGATGCTTACGGGGCACCGTCACGGCCACGGTTGTGGGCACGTGTGGGATGGCGGCAATTGGGTCATCGCCAGGAAGGCCAGCGCCAAGCGGATGCACCCGGGACCGGCGAAGGTGAAGAAGGTCAGGCACGTGCATGGCCCATCGTGTGGTTGCGCATACGACCGCCACGGACACAAGTGGGTCAAGATCAAGAGAGGGCACGTCCACGGGCCCGGCTGCGGTCACGTGTACATCGAGGCCCGTTGGACCTTCCGCCACTAGCTGATCCTGCCCCTACTAACACCGATTTGCAGCGTCCCGCGGGCGCGGAACACAGCGCAGGTCGACGAGTGCATCCCCACTCGTACCGTCAAACGCACATCCGCCGATCACGTGGTTTACGCTCCCGGCCTTGACAGAATCGCAGAGAGCACTGAGGCTTCGCAATTGAACGGATTGCGAGGACCATATGGAGGCGGTGGTTTGTGGTATTGATCCCGGGCTGGGGGTAACCGGGTATGCCGTGTTGCGAGCATCCGGCGAACGGATGTCTGTGCTCGACGCGGGGGTTTGTCGCTTCGATGAGAAGTTGCCACTTCCTGAGCGACTTGGCTGTCTCGAGCGCGACATCACCGGCGTGCTGAGTGAGCATCAGCCCAGTGTGGTCGCCGTCGAAGAGCTCTATGCACACTACAAGCACCCGCGAACAGCCATTCTGATGGGCCACGCACGGGGGGTAATCCTGCTGTCCGCCGCCAGACTCGGGATGGAGGTGCGCAGCTACGCCGCGACGCATATCAAGCGCTATTTGACAGGCAACGGACGGGCTACCAAGGCCCAGGTGCAGCGCGCCATCCAGACCGCACTTGGCCTGAGCACGCTGCCCGAGCCATCGGACCTGGCCGACGCGATGGCGATTGCGATGTGCTGCGCGGGCGACATTTCCGCGAAAAGGCCAATGGAGCTGGTGTCATGATCGTTCGGCTCACCGGCACATTGATCGAAGTAACGGAGGAATCCGTCGTGCTCGATCGCGACGGCGTTGCCCGGGAGGTGCTCGTCCCCCAGTTTGCCATCAGCGAACTGGCAGCCCACCGAGGGCAGGTCGTGACGCTTCACACCATGGAGTTCTACGAAGGCAATCATGCGTCGGGGAACTTCGTTCCTCGTATGCTGGGATTCCTGCACCCGGAGGATCGTGACTTCTTCAGGCGGTTTGTCGCAGTGAAGGGCATCGGCCCGCGGAAGGCCCTGAAGGCGCTCGGTCAACCCGTGCGGAGGATCGCCACATGGATCGAATCGGGCGATGCCAAAGCCCTCGCCCACCTGCCGGGGATAGGGTCCCGGGCGGCGGAGCTGATCGTAGCGTCGCTCAAGGGCAAGATGGATGACCTGGCGTTGCCGGCGGGGGAGCCGAAAGAGGCCAGGACCGGCCGGCTTTCCCAAGCCCAACGCGATGCATTGGAGGTACTCGTTGCCTGGGGCGATACGCGCGGGGATGCGGAACGTTGGTTGGAACGGGCTGCACAGCTCAATCCGGATGTGCAATCGCCGGACGAGTGGGTACGGGCCGCCTACCGGATCAAGACCGGTGTTGAGGGGTAGGGTGACATAAGGTGGCACGAGACCGGTTACTATCCGGCCACGAACGTCCCGGCGATGAGCCGGTTGATGTTGCCCTGCGCCCCAAAAGGCTTAGCGAGATGGTCGGGCAGCAGGCCGTTCTCGAAAAGCTTCAGATCGCGATGGCGGCTGCAAAGAAGCGCGGTGAACCGTTGGAGCACATTCTACTCGACGGCCCGCCCGGTCTTGGCAAAACCACGCTGGCCCACGTGATTGCCAGGGAGATGACCGAAACGCCTCCGCGCATAACCTCGGGACCTTCGCTGGCCAAACAGGCCGATCTCATGTCCCTGCTCACCAATCTCGAAACCGGAGACGTGCTTTTTATAGACGAGGTCCACCGTCTGCCAACGATAGTCGAGGAGTTCCTCTATCCTGCCATGGAGGATTTTCGGGTCGATTTCACAATCGAAGGCGGGCTCAGCGGCCGGATTGTCAACTTCGCTTTGCGGCGGTTCACTCTAATCGGGGCAACCACGCGAGCGGGAATGCTCAGCGGGGCGATGCGGGACCGGTTCGGGCACAGCTATCATCTGGATTTCTATTCACCCGACGACCTGACCACGATCCTGCACCGATCGGCTGTCAAGCTCGAACTCTCCGCCAGGCCGGGCACGCTGGAAACGGTTGCTGCTCGAAGCCGCGGTACGCCGCGGGTCGCCAACCGGCTGCTCAAGCGGGTCCGCGACTATGCCCAGGTTCGCGGCGACGGTACTCTGAACGAACGGATCGTTCACCAGGCCCTGGAGATTCAGCAGGTCGATGCCCTGGGGCTTGACGAGCTGGACCGCAGCTTTTTGACCACGCTCATCAAGGTTTACACCGGTGGTCCCGCCGGGATTGAAGCCATCGCCGCTACGATGGGGCAAGAGCGAGACACCCTTGAAGATCTGGTCGAACCATATTTGCTGCAGATCGGTTTCGTCATCCGCACGCGCCAAGGCCGGCAGGCAACGCGTCAAGCCTGTGAACACCTCGGCGTGCCATATACTCAGCCCACCGGCGATAAGGCCACCGGACAGCCAACGCTGTTTTAGCAAGGCCTGGGACTGGGGCACATTTGATGGGGCTTCGGAATGGTCCGTTGGCCGACGGGGGAATATGATGATTGGCGGCGGGGCTGCCGCGTTCGTATTCTGTGTTAACGCGGAAACGGACTCGCCGATATTGTGCCTGGAAGCAGTCAACGTACATGAAGGTCAGATTGGCCACTTCCCGTGGGTTCTGTTTTGGCGTAGAGGATGCAATCGAACTCGCCGAGGCCGCTGTCGAAGAGCACGGACCCGGGCGGGTGGTTGCTCTCGGCCCGGTAATCCACAACAAGCAGGTTGTTAATGAACTAGAGGAAGCCGGCTTGAACCAATCCGGTGATCTCGAAACGATTGATCCCTCGAAAACAGTTCTGATCCGCTCGCACGGCGCCCCGCCGGAGACCTTTCAGCGGGCCGACGAGCGTGGTCTTAGGATCATAGATGCCACCTGTGTGCTCGTGAAGCGGGCACAGAACGTCGTCAAGCAGCTTCACGAAGAGGGCTACCACGTTGTGATGATCGGCGATCCAGACCATCCTGAAGTCCGCGGGGTCATCGGCTACGCCCCGAATGTGACGGTGATCGACGAGGAAACGAACCTCGAAAGGGCGCTGCCCTATAGAGAGCGGATCGGGATTGTCGCACAGACTACGCACTCGCCGGAGCACGTGGCTGATATGATCGCGAAGATTCTCAAGCGGCCCTATCGCGAGGTGAAGATCGTCAACACCCTTTGTCTGGAGGTCACACGGCGGCAGGAGGCGGCGATGGAGCTCGCCCGGGAGGTTGACGTCATGTTCGTGCTCGGCGGGCTGCACTCCGCCAATACGCGAGAGCTGGCCCGGCTGTGCCAAGAGGCCGGGTGTGATACATACCATCTCGAGACCTGGAAGCAGTTCGAGCCCTCGATGGTGGAGGGGAAGCAGGTTGCCGGCGTCACCGCTGGCGCATCCACGCCTGAATCCGTCATCGCCCAGTTTGTGGGGGAGCTGGAAGCGCTGTAGGCGTAAGCCCGGGCGATCGGCCTGAATAGCAGTTTCCTTGCGTACTTACGGATAGCCAAAGGCGTGGGTTCTGGTATGATCGCGGGTGCCTCGTCGGAAGGCGGTTAACCGACGGGGCGGAGCATCCGGTTGAGGAATGGTCATGGCCGAACTAGAGCGTGGTACCCCGCCCGATCGTTGTGGATGAGACACCCGGCAAGAAGGCGGTCTGCCAGTGCCATAAAAGCGGCAACCTGCCCTGGCGTGACGGCACCTGCAGTCGGCTTTAGAAACTTGCCCATCGTGGTATGGTGATGACGCGTTGTCGTCGGTACTGGTAACCCTCTGGTGGTTGTTTTTCTGGACGGCCCTGGGACTATGCCTGGGCAGCTTTCTCAACGCGGTGGTCTATCGATTGCCGCGCAACAGATCGCTGCGAGACCCGTTGTGGTCGTTCTGCCCCACCTGTAAGCACCGCATCCGTTGGTACGACAACCTGCCGCTTATCAGTTTCGTCTTGCTGCGTGGTCGCTGCCGGTACTGCGGCGTCCCGATCTCGACGCGCTATCTGGTCATCGAAGCGTCAATGGCGTTGATTGTGCTGATGCTGCTGGATGCGTTCTTCATCGGGCATGTCCGAGCGGGCCTCAGCCATAGCGAGTTTGGCCTTACGGACCGGCTGGACTACGACTGGCCGATCTTTTTGGCTCACGTCATTCTTTTCGCGTGTTTGCTGCCCATGTCCGTTATCGACCTGGAGCACTACTGGGTCGACGTGCGCTTCACCAATCTAGCGACGATTGCGGGGTTCGTGCTTCACGCCCTGTGGACGCCCAGACATTCGAGCGAGTGGATCCGGCCCTTCGACACCACGGCGATCGTCTCGTTGTTAGCCCTGGCCGCCATGGGGATCGTATGGGTCGTGCTGATCTGTGAGCCGCACGTGGATGCCGAAGAGCTGGGAGAATCCGAAATCGAGGAACCGCCGCCGGCTCCGGCAGAAGTGCGCCCGCCGCGGATGCCTCCCCCGTCGTTGGAGTCGCCGTCGCGAGCCGGCGGGTGGATCGCCGGCTTACTGCTTGTGGGGACGCTTCTTGCCCTGGCGGTTGATGAAACCGGTGCGGTGGAACTTCGCCATACGGGCCGGGCCCTCCTCCCTCTGCTGCTCTTTTTCGGGTTTGTTGTGTGGGAGAGCACCGTCCAGCGCCCCTCGGATCACCAAATCGTCGATGCGATCTACCAGGAACGGCATGGTGCCAGGCGGATGGCGCTGAAAGAATTTGCCTGGCTGATGCCTGTGATTCTGGCCGCGGCGGTCGGGTGGTGGATAATGGCCTGCTCCGGCGGTCTGTCGACTACGCTCAGCGACGCTTTGCACGCCAGGACAGGCATCGGAGGACTTGCCCTGCTGCGGAGCTGGAGCCCGTTGTACGGGCTGGCCACGGCCGCAACTGGATACGTAATCGCTGGCGCCGTAGGCTGGACGGTACGAATAGTCTTTACCCTGGTGTTCGGTAAAGAGGCATTCGGCTCGGGCGACATTCACCTGATGGCTGCGGCCGGGTGTGTCGCGGGCTGGCCCGTGGTCGTGCTGGGCTTCTTTCTGACCTGCGGGCTGGCCTTGGTCGGGTGGGTGGCGGCCTTGCCCTTCAAGCGGACCCGGGCTTTGCCGCTGGCCCCGTGGCTTTCGCTGTCGTTCTTGGCGGTTGTCGTGTTTTATGATTCAATCATCGAGTGGCCGCTGATTGCCCGTGCGATAGACGTGGCGCGCCTGTTATTTTTTGACGTTCCACAGTTTCCGGCATTGGAGAGCATCCGGTGAGTGTTGCATTCAGACAACTCCGCGTCTATGTTCGCGGCATAATCATACTCATCGTGGCCGTAGCGATAGCCCTTGTGCTGTTCAAGAACCGCTACCATACGGTATCTGTTTGGTTCTTCGGACTCACCGACGACGCCAAACAGGTCAACGTGGTTTCTTTGATGCTTGGCACCGCCGCGGGGACCTTGGTGAGCTGGTGGGCCTTGTCGCTGGCATGGGCTCTGTGGCGGGATATGCGCGAGGTGAAACGGCTAAGGACGATTGATGGAGCCAGGAAGGTCCTCGATCAGCGAGCCGCGGAATTGGAGGAGCGCGAACGGCGTGTTGACGGAAAGCTCCAGGAAGCAATTGCGAAGGAGCAAGAGGATGGGGACGAGCAGATAGATGGTGCTGACCATCCGCACTAAAGGAGAAGCAAGATGCGTGGGCAGGTGATCCGAAAAACGGTTGTGGTCGTGATGCTGGCGATAGCGGCAAGCGGGTGCGCTACGAAAGAAAGACAGCGCATCACCATGTTAGAGGAGACCAACACGAAACTCACAGAGCGATTGAACCTCACACGCAGTGAGTTTGATGCGATGACTCGTGAGCACGAGGACTTGGATAATCGCTTGCTGGCTGCGCTGGATGAGGTGGACGTCCTGAAGGAACAGCTTGCGGAAAGGCCGGTTCCACAAGAGACCGCCGCCGGTTGGACGCCCGTTCCAGGCGGTGCAATGATCGCCATCGAGGGCAACGTCCTGTATGCACCGGGCAAAATCACGCTCCGCAAAGAGGCTCGTCGCACGCTCGACGCCGTCGTCAGCACCATCCAAGGCGAGTACGCCGATAAAGATGTCTTTGTGTTCGGCCATACCGACGACCAGCCGATCAAGAAGAGCGGCTGGATGGACAACTACCAGCTCAGCACGGAGCGAGCCCTGGCCGTGGTGCGGTATCTTCGGGACCGGGGTGTCTCGCCCAAGCGTCTGGCGGCCTGTGGTTGTGGGGAACACCGCCCGCAAGTTCAGAACATGTCCGAGGTGAATCGCACGGCGAATCGGCGTGTCGAGGTTTTCGCCATCGACCCACAAATGCGCACTTTACAACCGTAGCGCGGGTCAGTGTGGGATACGCCCCAGGCCGGCGCACGCCCCTGGTCCGAAGCACGGGATTCTCATACGCTGATACGTGAAGCGGCCACGCCCTTTGCGACTTGTCCGGTGTAGGGTACCCTGGCCAATCCAGGCAGACTGGTGAGTCCGAGGATCTTGCAGTATTTGATTGCCGTTCATGTACGCGTCACTTCTTTTCTGGCTGGCCCTGGCGTTACCCGGCTATGTGGTCGTGCGCCGGGTTTCGGAGGATGACTTAAAGTCCGGTTTATTGGGGACGCTCGGGCTGTCTTACCTGGTCACATTGGGTGTGCTGTCCCCGGTGTCGATTCTTTGCTACCTGCTGCGGGCTCCCTTGAGCGTGTTTTCGGGCGCTTGTGCGGTCGCGGTGGTGGCCGCGACCGTCGAGATCACCCGGCGGGGATGGTGGCGGGAGATCGGCAGGCTGATCATTGGGGGGGTGAGCTTCGGGCTGGTCATCGTGGCGGCGGATATGGTGATGGGTGCGAGGGTCGGTTCCCTCATAGGAGGCGACGCCGTCCTCCACTTGACCCGCATCCGGGAGTTGTTGGATCACGGTTTCAACAACCATGATCCCTTCGTCGGGCCTCCGTACTTTTTTCCGATCTATCACACCAACCTTCTTCACGCCTTGTACGCCGCGTGCTCGCAACTGACCGGAATCCACCACGTCTTCGTGTGGTTTGCAAGTCTGCCCTGGGCCAAGCTGGTGGTGGCCGCCGGCTCGTACTACATGGCCTGGTGCGTCTTCGACCGCCGTTGGGTCGGCTGGG
>JAUWWQ010000057.1 GCA_030616775.1 Planctomycetota bacterium | reverse complement strand
GGACGCGGAGGCGGCGGAACTGATGCAGCCACGACAATGTACGCTCGACGACCCAACGGTAGACACCCAGCCCGCTGCCATGCGCGACGCCGCGGCGCGCCAGCACCGGTTCGATGCTCAGTTGCACGAGCGCATCGCGATGCGGATTCGAATGATACGCCCGATCGCCTTGCACACGATCCGGACGCCGACGGGGGCGCCCGCGTTGACCGGAGATCGGCGGGATCGCGTGAACCAGCGGCAGAAGCTGGGTCACGTCGTGCCGGTTCGCACCGGTAAGTATCGCGGCGAGGCGGTCGTACTCGGCTTCGCTGGTTTTGCTTCCGTACGGGCCTAGATAGTGGTCCCGGCCATTCAGGGTCGCCACAGCTTGCCCTGAGGGCCGATGACGGCGATAGGATGGCGGTTTGATGGTTCTCGGCATAGTGCGACCTCCAAAAATGAAGCTCAACGCAAAAACGGTATGTGCCGTTTTTCTTGGGCTTCCAGGCCGCACCATCCTACACAGATGAGTATCCGTAACCTTAGGATTCGGCGTAAGTTACGTCAAGTAGCGGCGCCCGGGATCGAACCGGGGACCTTGGGTTTATGAATCCCACGCTCTAACCATCTGAGCTACGCCGCCGAGGAATAGCGAATTAAGAATAGCGAATTGTGAAAAAAAAGGAAGCGCCCGGCTCGGAGATCTTGCGGCCAGGCGCTTCCCGTTTTTCCGCCCCCCGTTTTTCCTATGCCTCCGCTCGAGCCTCACCGGCTGGCATTTACTATTCGCCCTTCACTATCCGCCTTTCGCTATTCGCCATTCGCTATTGTTATTTCGCGTCCTTTACCTCGAACTCCGCGTCGATGACACCCTCATCTTTGGGCGATGCAGACTCGGCGCCGCCTTCACCACCGGAGGGCTGTGAAGCTGCCGCGGCCGCCGCCTGTTGCTTGGCCACCTCTTCGTAGACGATCTTGCCGATGGCCTGGGCTTCGGTCATCAGGGTATCGTGGGCCTTCTTGATCGCGTCCGCATCATCGCCCTTGACGACCTCACGGACGTTGTTGATCGCGGCTTCGACTTTGCCCCGTTGATCGGCTGGGATCTTGTCGCCGTGCTCTTTGAGCTGTAGTTCGATCTGATAGGCGGCATGCTCGGCTTCGTTCCGGATCTTGACCAGCTCCGCCTTTTTCAGGTCGTCGGCCGCGTGCGACTGGGCCTCCTTCTTCATCCGCTCGATATCTTCCTTGGACAGCCCGCCACTGCCCTCGATACGTATGGACTGCTCCTTGCCGGTGGCCTTGTCTTTCGCGGAGACATTCAGAATCCCGTTGCGATCGATGTCGAAGGTCACGTCGATCTGCGGTATGCCGCGCGGTGCCGATGCAATCCCCGGCAGATTGAACCGCCCCAACGTGCGGTTGTCGGTGGCCATCGGCCGGTTGCCCTGAAGCACGTGGATGGTCACCTCGGTTTGACCGTCCGCGGCCGTTGAGAATGTTTCCGCCTTTGACGTCGGAATCGTCGTGTTGGCCTCGATCAGCGGCGTGGCTACGCTTCCAAGCGTCTCGACGCCCAGTGTCAACGGGGTGACGTCGAGCAAAACGATATCCTCTTTTTCACCAGCCAACACCGCACCCTGGATAGCCGCACCCGCGGCGACCACCTCATCCGGGTTGATGCCCTTGTTGGGCTCTTTTCCGAAGATTTCCTTGCATAACGCCTGCACCGCCGGCATCCGCGTGGACCCGCCCACAAGCACCACCTCGTCGATGTCCTTGGCTGTCATCTTCGCGCCTTCCATCGCCTCCATAACCGGCTTCCGACACCGCTCGGTAAGGTGTTTGGTCAACTGCTCGAACTGACTGCGGGTGACCGTCACCTGCAAGTGTTTGGGGCCGCTCTCCGTGGCCGTGACGTAGGGCAGATTGATCGTCGTCTCCATCACCGTAGAGAGTTCGCACTTGGCTTTCTCCGCCCCCTCCTTGAGGCGCTGCAGGGCCATGGGGTCCTTTCGCAGGTCGATTCCCTCCTGCTTACGGAAGGTCTCAGCGAGATGATTGATCAGCTCTTCGTCGTAATCATCTCCGCCGAGGTGCCCGTCGCCACTGGTGGCCTTGACCTCGAAGGTGCCGATCTCCGGGTCGATCTCCAGGATGGAGATGTCGAAGGTCCCACCGCCGAGGTCGAACACGGCAATGGTCTGCTCCTTCTTCTTGTCCAGGCCGTAGGCAAGCGCCGCTGCAGTCGGCTCGTTGATAATGCGTTCAACCTTCAGCCCGGCGATCTCGCCGGCGTCTTTGGTCGCCTTGCGTTGGGAGTCGTTGAAGTAAGCGGGCACGGTAATGACCGCGCGGTCGACCTTCTGCCCGAGGTAGTCCTCCGCGGTCTTCTTCAGATCCTGCAGGACCATGGCGCTGATTTCGGGCGGAGTGTAGGGCTTACCCCGAGCTTCAACCGTGACGAGCTCATCAGGTGCTCCGATCACCTTATAGGGTACGATCTTCTCCTCGCTGCTCACCTCGTTATGTCGCCGTCCCATGAATCGCTTGATGGAGTGGACCGTGTTTTCCGGGTTGGTGACCTGCTGATGGCGGGCGATCTGACCGACGAGGCGTTCCCCTTTGTCGGTTATGGCGACGACGGAGGGCGTCAGGCGGGCCCCCTGGGCATTGGTCAGCACCTTGGCTGTGTCGCCTTCCATGACGGCAACGACGGAGTTTGTCGTGCCCAGGTCGATTCCGATAATCTTCGACATAGCAATCTCCTTAGCGTTCGATGTCGAGCGCCATGCAGGCGCACGCGTTTCTCATGCGCGTCTGTACACGTGGTGTGCCAAGGAATGCCGTCACCAGCACCATGTAACCTATTGCCGAACAATAGGTAACGCGCTATACTCAAGGCCTGTGGAGCGCGACTGCCAAGCTGACAGTCTCCCGCACTGCGGAATTGGCACTCACAGCCAGCCGCACCATGTACGCCGGGCGGAAAAAGTGCTTGGGCCCGACCGAATGGCCGATAAACTGGGGAACCATGGACATAGAACCACTTGAAACCGCCGAAGCGCATGATTTGCCGACGGTTCGCCAGCAGTCCGTGTTCGTGGAGAACCGGGTCGGGCAACTCATGCACCTCACTAAGTTGTTCGGCACGACCGAAATACGCATCGTTGCCGTCTCGGTCATCCATTGCGTTGACTGTGCAATCTGCCGGATGATTTTCGACGACCCCGACCGGGCATACGATGTGCTCACCGGTGCACGATTCCAGGTCAGTGAGACGGAACTCCTCGTTATTAGCCTCCCACGCGGCAAACGCGCTTTACTACAAACCTGGGCGGCGCTACTGGGTGGCGAGATCAGCATCCACTACACCTACCCGTTGCTTACCCGGCCGAAGGGCGCCCCTGCGATCGCCCTTCTCCCTGACAGCATCGAACAAGCCATCTGCGTGCTCCGCGAACGTGGCTTCGACGTCCTTGACCAGGCAGATCTGTTAGACGCACGGCATCAATAGCCGGCTTTGCTCGTGTCGCCTTGGGCCTGTTGGGGGAGATTTCAGCCGGGTCTGTATCGAATCTCGCTGCGGCTACGTGCCTGTAAGAATGACAAACAGGAGCGGAACCAGGACTACCAGGGCGGCATCCATCAAAAGCCAACGGCGGAGCTTCCCAAGGTGTTCAAGGCCCAACATCCGTATGAATGGGCGGCGGCTGCGAAGGACTATGGCCGGCGCCACCGCCAGGAACCACAAGGTGGCCGTCGACACGCAGAGCCCCGCCATAAGGCCCAACAGAAGTGCCACGTAATGACCCTGGCGGATTGCAATCAGCGTAACAAGCACAGCCGCACCACCGACTGTCTGCAACACACCGATGGACCAAAGGTCTAGCAATCGCAGGTCCAGCCAGCGGGTAGCTTCTTCGATAGCAGCGCTAACGTGCACGTCCGCGCCACATTCCGGGCAACGCACGTGGTCCGGGTGGCCCCGCAGATCATAACCGCACTTGGGGCAAGGTGCGGCGGTGGCGAGCACCGTGGTGGGGTTTGCCTCAGGCATGGCTTTTAGTGTAACACGCCTGGCAGATTCCCGTCAGCTTTGCGGGTGGACTATGATCGCCTACAATAGGCGTGCACCCGGCATAATATTAGAGGATCATCGTGTGCCCGCAGCGGTTGTGCACTGTATCACCCTATTCCCATTGACCATTCCGCTGCGCCGAAAGGTGATCCACGCTGCTTCACGTCGCGGCCTCGCCGATCCCGTCGTCGCGGCGGTCGAACTCACCAGCGGCATCATAGGGTATGGCGAGACCCACGCTCGACACTACGTGACCGGTGAAACCGTCGATTCGGTCAGTGAAGCCGTGTCCGGCGTGTATGCCCCGGTCTTGATGGACTTTCACCCCACGTCGTTCCCGGAAGCTCTCGAAGCGATCGAAATGTTACCCTGGCGCGACGCTAAGAACCATTTGATCGCGGCGGCGCGGGCGGCTGTCGAGCTCGCGTTGCTGGATGCGGCCATGCGCGCCTTCGAACGTGATATCGACGATGTCGTTCAATGGATGGGCCTACCTGGTTTCGGTACGCCCGGTAGTGCCAGGCAAGTGCGGTACAGCGGCGTCCTGGCAGCCGGAGAACTTGCATCGACGCTGCGCCAGCTTCGCCTGATGTACTGGGCGGGATTGCGGGAGTTCAAGCTCAAGGTGGGACTGGAGGGGGACCACGATCGGCTACAAGGTGTCGCGTCTTATCTCAAGCGGGCGATTGCCAAGGGCCGGGCTTCGTTGCGCCTGGACGTCAACGGGCGTTGGTCGAAGGACGAAGCCATCGAGTGGCTTAGTGACGCCGCTAACGTACCAATCGCCGCGGTGGAGCAACCACTGCCCAGGGGGAACGAAGACGACCTTCTGATTCTCCGCGACCTGTTCGATACCCCGATTATCCATGACGAGTCGTTGATC
This sequence comes from Planctomycetota bacterium, assembly GCA_030616775.1. Lineage (GTDB taxonomy): Bacteria > Planctomycetota > Phycisphaerae > UBA1845 > UBA1845. The sequence goes on along the minus strand of JAUWWQ010000057.1, from coordinate 24,541 downwards.
ACTATCGAGGACGCTCACCGACTGATCGATCTGGGCGCGGCGGATGGATTCAATATTCGGATCAGCAAGTGCGGTGGGTTGATCCCCTCGCTGCGTCTTGCCGCCCTGGCCCGCAGGGAGGGCGTCCGCCTTCAGCTAGGGTGCATGGTCGGCGAAACCAGCATCCTATCAGCAGCCGGTCTGCGCTTCCTGGAAGTATGTCCAGGCGTTATGTGGGCGGAGGGATGTTTCGGCTCATCACTGCTCAGCAGCGACATTGTCGCAAAGCCCTTGCGCTTCGGCTACGGTGGCCGGCCGCCGCGGTTGCGAGGCCGCAGCCTTGGAGTCGAGGTCGATCCGCAACGCCTGCGGCTGCTTTGCGAAGACCATCCGATCGTGATCAATCTTTAGCGTCCTGCCCAGGTCCAGGCCAGTTCAATTCCCACGCCGGAAAGTAGGCTGGCCAGTCTTCGTTTTCGTGTAGCACGGTGTGGTATGCCCAGGCCCGACGAAGTCGGGCCCCGGCATGTTATGCGTTTGCTGGACCGAGAATCCCTTCTCGGTCCACTTGGCAACGGTACGGTGCGAGAAAGGATTCTCGCACCAGCGAGCCTTGGAGTCGAGGTCGATTCGCAACGCCTGCGGCTTCTTTGCGAAGACCATCCGATCGTGATCAATCTTTAGAGGTTGGACTCATTCGCGAAGCAGGTGCGAGACCCGGTGGGTCTCTTGAGCCACATCGCAGAGCGTCTGCCAACTGGCTTTCGCACGGTCGATAAGACCCATGTTCTGCAGGGCCAGGGCGACATTGGCCACATAGTCGAGGTTACGCGGCTCCTTGCCGGCTGCATACTCGAAGCGATCGAGGGCGACTGCAAACTCGTTCTTGTCGGCAAACATCAAGCCGAGCTGATAGTGAAGCTCAACAGACTCCGGGTCAACCTCCAAGGCGCGTTTCAGAACGTTCATCGCCTCGTCGGTTTGACCGGTTTGACGCAAGGTGAGCGCCAAGGTAATCAGAGCTTTGAGGTACTGCGGATTGATCGAGACCGCGTGACGCAGGGCCTCGATGGCCCCAGTCAGATCGTCCTCATGTCTTAAGAGCAACGCAAGCCGGTAGTGTAGGTCCGCGTGGTTGGGGTGCTGCCGTAGCGCGGAGCGGAGGTTGGCGATCTGCCGCTGAACCATAGCCGAGACGTCATCGTCCGGAGGTCCGTCCGGCGCGGCGGCGATCGCCCGCGGGGAGAGATACTTGCGAGCCTGTTCGGCGACCGACACCCTCAACTGCAAGCGGGCCATCTCGCTGAACAGCACCGTGCTATTGGGCTCAACCTCAGCGGCCATCTCCAAGCTGGCCAGAGCATCCTTGCTTCTCCCCAGTGCCTGCTGGGCGACAACGAGGCCGAGATAGGCGCTGACGATACGATCGTTTATCTCGATCGCCCGGTTGAAAGCCTGGGCAGCCTCAACATATTTGCCTTCGCGCAAGCGCGAAACACCCACTTTGATCGTGGCTTCCAGATAATCCGGATTGAGCTCGACGGCCCGCGAGTAGGCCTCCATAGCCTGAGTCTGCCGGCCCATTTTGCTGTATAGATCGCCGAGCTGGAGGTGTTGGTCGGCGCACTCCGGCCGTCGCTCGATCAGACCCTCGAGAACCTCGACGGCGTCTTCGTACCGCGCCGCATCGATACAGGCGGTGACTAAATCATCCTGGGCCTCCCAGTTGTCCGGCTCGATGGTGATCACGAACTGGTACTGGCGGATGGCACTCTCGAAACGTTTCGCCCGCAGGTAGAGGTTGGCCAGCGTCAACCCCGCAGCCAGATCGCCCGGCTCGCACCAGCACAGGTGTTCATAGTGCGTTATAGCCATATCAACGTTATCAAACTTGAGATAGATCGCGGCCAACCGTTCGTGTGCATTGCGCAGTTGTGGCGAGACATCCAACGCGGATTCGTAAGAAGTGATTGCCTCTTCAGATTCACCGAGCCTCTCCTGGCAAAAACCGAGTGCAAACCATGTCGCCCCGTCCTCTGGTTGATGCTCCAAGGTTGTGCGGAGTTGCTCAATCGCGGCCTGGGTCAGCCCGAGCTCGTCCAAAGCGCAAGCCAGGCCGATTCGGGTAACCCGGTCGGTCGGATCAAGCTCCAGGGCGCTGAGAAACGTATCGCGAGCCCGGCTGTATTGATGATCGACGAGCATCCGGATGGCCAGCTTTCGTCGATACTCGATGGAGTCCGGTTGGCGCTCGATGTAGGCTTCAAGCTCTTGTGTAGAGTAATGGCCGTCGTCGTGCAGCAGATCTCGAAATGCCGCAGCGAGCTCGGCAAGCAACCCCCGCCCCAATATCTCCAGCAAATAGGACATAGACCCCCGGGAACGTTACGCTGCAGGAAGTGCCTCCAGCGCTGCCATTGCCGCTTCGTAGCGGTCGTTAATGAGCAGCGCCCGGCGGTAGGCACTGTGAGCACGAGTCACCTGCCCCTGATCGCGGTAGAGGTTGCCCAACAGATAGTACACGTCGGCGTACTCGGCACCGGCGGCAATAGCCCGCTCGAGACGTGTCGCGGCGTCGGCACTGCGATCCGTCTGTTGATACAGTTTCCCCAGTTCAATCAGGGCGCGGGTGAATGTCGGATCGATCTCGACCGCCCGCTCATTTTCATCAATGGCATCCCCGTTGCGGCCGAGTCGGGAAAGCACGCGCCCGCAGTGATAGTGCAGTTCCGCGTGTTCAGGCCGGCGTCCCACCGCCGTCTCGAGTGTCTGTAGGAGCATGGCGAAGATCCGTTCATCGGTTCTCTCCGTGGGAAGCGCAAGGAAGGCATCGACGAAGTCGGGTTCAGCCTCAATCACCCGCGAGAGCTCCTCGATCCCCCGATCGTCGTGGCCGGGATCGTGAGGCATATCAGCCCGCAGACGAATGCAGTGTCCTTGGTGGCGGGCGGCCTCGGCGGCCTGGGCGAGTAACAGGCCGATGCGCGCATCGTGGGGCCTGCGCACCTGAGCATGCTGCAAATGCTGCAAGGCCTCGTCCGGTGCGTTCCGGATGCCGCAACACAGCGCCAGACTCACCAGTGCCTCCGTGTGATCATGATCAATGTTGATTGCCTGTGTGAAGCGAAGCTCGGCTTCTTCGTATCTTTCCAGCGATGTCAGCAGCATGCCGAGTTGCAGATGGAGTTCGGCACATTCCGGGTTCTGCCGGATTCCATTGCGAAGTGATTGGATCGCCGCGTCATTATTGCCCAAAGACCACAAGGTAAGAGCGTGGCGAATGCGGGTGGACGCTTCTGTCTCATTCTGGGCGACTGCCTCAGCGAATTGTCCTGCCGCAGCGTCGGGCTTTCCCTCACCCAACAGGCAAGCCGCCAGATAGGACGGCAGCGACTCGTCGGTACATCCGTGGTCCAGGGCGAGTTTGAATGCCGCCTCGGCTTGGTCGTACCGCCCGGCATTCAGCAGGCAAACGCCGCGACGCACCTGGTCGGCTGCCTCGTATCGAGTCTTCAGAAGTGTCAGCAGCTCTTCACGCGGCAGGTTCCGCCGCTTGGGTTTGCAGGATTGCGATTTGTTCTCGGACATTATTCATCAACTCTCGGAATCGATAGGCCTCCGTCTCGGTGCTATATCGGTACGTTGCCTGTTGGGGGTTACTAGTGACACCTTTGGACGGGCAGCTCTGCGAACGATCAGGATCTGCCGGAATCTGCGATGGTGGGTGGCTCAGGTACCGGTCAGCCGGCAAGGCGGCGGACTTGCGTCAAACGCAGGACGAACAGAGTGACAACAGTTATCGGGTGCTTGTCCCGAGCAGGCTAACTCTTAGGTCGGCCCGTTCCTGTGGCGTGAAAACGTGTCCTGTGACGAACGTGGCAACCAGCAGCAGGGCGAGAACCGGCAGGGCGACAGACCAACCGAAGCCTACCGAGAAGGCGGCGACTACCAGAACCATGCTGGGAAGATCGAGGGCCAGGCGCTCCATCCGTACCAGGCCGATACAAACGACCAACGCGGCGGTCACACCGGCCACACCGGCCCACGCAGCCGACTGAAGAGCGCTGACCTGAGTAGACGTCGTGGCATCGGCTGCCGGGCCCAGCAACAGGTATGATACCGCCACGTTCACAACCGCGCCTATCAGCCAGGCGAGACACACATGCCGCGGCTTTTCCAGAACGTTCAATCGAACCGCAACCAGTCCTACGATCCCCACAAGCAAAAAGAACAGGATGAGCGGATCGTACGCCGCTGCGCCCACTGCAAACTTTGATGGGAACAACCGCATCACGATCGGACGTAGAACCGACAAGATGCTGGCACCTGCTATCAGCGCAATCAGGCATGCTTTCGTCAGCACCCGCATACGCGGTTCCGCCACCTCGCGCCCATCGTGCTCCCATAGCCGGTTGACGTTGGCCGCCACAACCGCGATCAGCAGGACCGCACCGATCTGAACGAACTGAGTGATGATGCGTACGGCGTGGAAGGTGCCCACGGTCTCGCTGTCCGAAACCTTGAGTAGATACCACATCGGATAGTAGGCAAGGGCGTGCCACAAGATGGCCGTTCCCGCTGCCCAGGCACTGTAGGTCAGAAGGCTCGAGGTAGGGCGGGATGACTCCCTACCCGTTGGCTGGTCGCCCCTCGGTAAGCGGGCCAGCAAGCCCGGCGTGAAGACCAACACGGCAACTACGCATGCGGTCGCGTAGGCCGCTATGAGGGCCCGTGCGGTTGTAAAGCCCCGAAGCGCGCCGGCCACAGCCAGAACCGCAAACAGAAACGCCGAAAGCAGCTCCGCGGCGCTGAATGCCCGAAACATGCGCAGGCCCTTGAGCAACCCGAGAAGTGTGTGGTACAGCGCCAGTGTCAATACACAGGCCAGCGAAACCAGCATCAAAGCTCCGCCCGCGGAGTTTTCGCCGGCCGGCATATCCGGGCCGGTGGCAAGCCTCGCCGCGGAAAACAGAACCGACCCAACGGGCTGCGCCAACAGGCCCAGGATCACCGTCACCGCCAGAGTGACGCCAAAGACAAGCACCGATGAGCGAATCACGAACTTGCGAAGCGCACCTGCGGATTCGTGGAAGGGAACGTAACGGGTTACGCCTTCATACAAGCCTGCACTGCACAGTGGAAGCAGCACGTTGACCACCAGAAGTGCCACGCCGAACAGGCCGAACTGGGCTTGTGAAATCAGCCAGGCCAGGGCCACGCCGCGTGCCAATCCGATCAGCCTGGAGATGACCGATGCCGCCGCACTCAGCCCGACGGATGTCGCCACGGAATCGGCACGATACAAACGGTCCAACAGGGCGGCTAGACAAACGACCATGGCGACTCTACGCTTCCCGCAACAACCGCGCTGCGGGAACATGCTCGCCAATGCTAGTCGACGCCTTACTCAATGCCAACCACCGTTCGCCACACACACTGGCCGTCGATGACGGTGTCCGCTCGCTGACCTACAGGCAACTTGCGCGTTTGGCCTCCGTGATGCGTGACGTGGTTCGCCGTAGCACACAATCCGAACGGATTGGCATCATGCTACCTGCGTCATCGGTATTTCCAGCGGCCTTGTTCGGTGTGCTGTGGTCGTCGAGGATTGCCGTCCCGCTAAACTTCCTGTTAAGCCCCGACGAACTCGCCCGGATCGTCAAAGACGCCGGGCTCGATCTCATCCTCACGATTCACCACTTTGAGCATCTTGGTGCCGAGTTACCCGCTCGAACGCTCTTTCTCGAGGACTTACCTCTCAAACGAAAGTCGGTCTTCGCCCTGCTTAGGCGTCTCCCACCGGCACCCGCGACGGATCCCCAAGACACCGCCGTCATTCTCTATACGTCCGGCACGACGGCTGAGCCCAAAGGGGTCGAGCTGACACACGCCAATCTATACAGCAACTGCGTGGACGCGATCCACTCTCTCAACGTTGATCCGCGTCAGAAGATCCTCAACATCCTGCCGCCGTTCCACATCTTTGGGCTCACTGCCAACGTGTTGATGCCCGTTGTGCTCGGGGCGACGGTCTACGCCATCCCGCGCTTCAGTCCGCTTGCCGTGGTCAAAACGGTGGTCGCGAAGAAGATCACGGTCATCATGGCCATCCCCAGTATGTATGCTGCCGTGTTGAGGACCAAGTCAACTCGGCCGGATTCGTTCAGCTCGATCTATCTGGCCGTCAGTGGGGCGGAGCCGCTGCCTGAGAATGTGCGCGCCGGCTTCAAGGAGCGCTTCGGTGTCACCGTGTGGGAAGGCTACGGCCTGACGGAGACATCGCCGGTCGTGTCAATCAACTCGTTGGACATTTGCCGGGAGGGAACGGTCGGCAAACCGATCCGCAACGTGGAAGTCCGCATCGCCGGGGCGGATGGGGAGTCTCTGCCGGTAGGCCGGGACGGCGAGATCCTCGTTCGCGGGCCGAGCGTCATGAAGGGATATTACAACAAGCCCGACGATACCCGGCGGGTCATTGATGCCCAGGGGTGGCTCCAGACCGGCGACGTCGGCCGGCTCGACCAGGACGGCTTTCTCACGGTGACTGGTAGGGCAAAGGAGCTGCTCATCATCGGTGGGGAGAATGTCTTCCCCGGCGAGATAGAGGCAGTTCTGGAAGCCCACGAAGCCGTTCTGGAAGCCGCGGTCATCGGCGTCCCAGATGAAACCCGCGGCGAAGCACCGGTGGCGTTCGTAATTCCCAGACGCGGGGTCCAGGTTAATGAGCAGGATCTGCGCCACTACGCGAAGCGAGCACTGGCGGGCTTCAAAGTCCCCAAGCAGGTCTACATCCGCGAGGATCTGCCCAAAGGCCCCACCGGCAAGATCCTCAAGCGCCGCCTCCGCGAGCTGCTGTGAAATCCGTGTACGCCGACCAGGGGCGCCCCGATAGCTCGACTTTTGCCAATTTTGGAGGCCCAGAATTACCTACATTCCCGCGGTTTCCGAAGACAACCCTTGGTTTTTTGGCACATCACACCCCTGGGCGGATGTGTCAAAGCTTTGGACGCCATGATTTCCAGCGGTGTTTTCAATAATCGACTCCAGGAAGATGGCAAAAGTCGAGCTTAGCGGAGATGCACTTTCCCGGATGGGTGTCCGCCACAGGCGGACTCGACTTGCTGCACCTGTTGGTGCATTTGTATGCCGCTGCCACCGCGGCGTATCGCGGCCACGCCAAGGCAGCCTGGCGTCTGTACGAACGGCTGGTGTGCCGTGCGTGGGCGGGCCAGGTGAAGGAACTGATCGCGGCGTTGGAGGACGAGTCGGCGCGTCTGGGTCAACCGCCGCCCAAAGCCTCCAACGACGACCCGGGCCGCATCGTTTCGTTGACCCTGGAGTACATCAAGACCAACGCCCATAGGATGGACTACGCCCGCTACCGACGTGAGGGGCTGCCCATCACCAGCGCGATCGTGGAGTCGTTGATCAAGCAGTTCAATCAGCGGGTGAAGGGTACGGAGAAATTCTGGACCCAAGGCGGCGCCGAAGCGGTCCTACAGATTCGCGCCGCCTACCTCAGCGAGGACGATCGGGCGGAGCGGTTCCACGAACAACGGCCTCGCGGCCGGGCCACCGGCCGGAATCGCCAAAAGCTCGCCGCATAAACGGTCATGCACCCGGCACCCTCCGTCGTTTGTCAGGGCTGCGAAAACGCGGTATAGTGGTTGCGTGACGGCTGGGGAGTTGGTTTCCCGGCCCGTAAGCGGACGGGTGAGTCTTAGGAGCAACTTACGTGAAGGTACCGATCGCTGACCGGGTTAAGTCCATACAGCAGTCAGACATTCGCCGCTATTCGGCGATTTGTGCGGCCATGAAAGGCGTGAACCTCTCCCAGGGGGTCTGCGACCAGCCGGCACCGGATGCGGTCAAGCAGGCCGCCAAACAGGCCATCGACGACGACCACGCCACCTATACGAACCTGCGGGGCATCATCGAGCTGCGCCAGGCCGTCGCCAGGAAGATGCGTCAATTCAACGGAATCGAGTGTGACCCGGAAACCGAGGTCGCGGTGAACGTAGGCAGCGCCGGTTCGTTCGCATGTGTGGCTTTGTCCACGCTCAACCGTGGCGACGAGTGCATCGTCTTTTCGCCGTTCTACAGCTACCACGTGAACCTGCTGCAGCTTCTCGACGTGGGCGTGCGCTACGTCGACTTAAAGCCACCGGATTGGCCGTACGACCCGGCCCAGTTGGAGGCGGCCTTTACCGATCGCACACGGATGATCCTCGTGTGCACGCCGAGCAATCCGACAGGCAAGGTCTTCTCCGAAGCGGAGCTGAAACAGATCACCGCGCTGGCGAATGAGTATAACGCCTGGATCGTAACCGACGAGATTTACGAGTACATCACCTACGGAAAGAAGCACATCAGCGTCGGCCGGTTCCCCGAAGCGCGGGACCGGACGCTTACAATTACCGGTGCCTCCAAGACCTACGCCGTGACGGGCTGGCGTGTGGGGTACACGATCGGTCCAGCCGACATCATCAGCCGGATCGCCGTGGTCAACGATCTGCTGTACATCTGTGCACCAGCTCCGATGCAGCATGGCATCGTGGGCGGGCTTGCCTTGCCGGATAGCTACTACGACCAGATGCGGGCGGACTACCTGGCCAAGCGAGAGCTGTTGATCGATACACTGCGCCAGATCGGGTTTACGCCCTTCGTCCCGGAGGGCAGCTATTACATGCTGGCTTCGTTTGATAAGGGGCGGTGGCCCAGTGCCACAGCCGCCGCAGAGACAATCCTCGAGCAGGTCGGGGTGGCCACCGTACCGGGGTCGGCTTTCTATCGAAACCCGGCCGACGGTGAAGACCAACTGCGGTTTTGCTACGCCAAGCAGATGCCCGATCTTGAAGAGGCCTGCGCCAGGCTCCGGCGGCTGGCCACCAAACCGGCCGCGACCCCAGGGGCAGCATCGGGCGTATCATAGTAAGGGCCTGTCCTAGAAACTGGTATGGTTTGTGTGTAGGCTGTTTGACCGCCCCGGATGCTGCTGTCCGGCGCGTGACAGAAACGAGGAGTATCTCCGTAATGAAGTCCAAAATCGTATTACTTATTGCCGCGGCAATGCTGTTCTCCGCAACCGCTGCCTGCGGCCAGACCAGCCTCGATATCGGTGATCCAGGGCCGCTGCTCTCCATCGTAGAGTGGGTCAAGGGCAGGCCGATTGATCTAAAGCGCGACGTTCGCAAGAAGATCCACGTGGTCGAGTTCTGGGCCGTTTGGTGCCCGCCCTGCAAAATGAGCGTCCCCCTGCTCACCCAATTACAGAAGAAGTATGAGAAGGACGTGGTCATAGTCGGGGTGACTCAGCCGGACACCTCCGGCAACACGCCGTCGGCCATCCGGAAGTTCGTGGCTGACCAGGGCAAGAACATGGAATATACCGTCGCTATCGACGACGGGAAGACAACACGGGCCTACCTGGGGCAAGCCGGGGTGATCGCCATCCCGCATTGCTTCGTGCTCAACCGGGATGGTCGGATCGTTTGGCAGGGCAGCCCGCTCGAGCCGGCTCTTGACGATGTCCTCGGGCGGGTGGTCGCCGGTACGTTCGACATTGAGGCTGCCAAGCTCGACCGCGAGGTCCAGAAACGCTTGGGGGAGCTGGAGCTGCTGCTGCGGTATGGCCAGTGGGGTGTCGTGTGGGAAGGGCTCCTTGAAATCCTGAAACTGGATCCAGCCAACGAGGTTGCCATGCGGGCGCTGGTAGAAATCTCCGTCGAGGAGATGAAGAACACCGAAGCTCTTCGCACCTGGATCCGTTCGCACATCAAGACCCACGGCAGCAATGGAAAAGTCATGGGGCGCCTCGCGTACACGCTTTGTGGGATTTGCGACGTGAAGAACCGGTTCCCCGATCTGGCCTTGGATGCCGCGAAGGCGGCATATGAGGCCAGTCGTACGCCGGAGGCGAGATCGATCACCGTCTACGCCCGGGCCCTCTATCAGATCGGCGAACTCGATCGTGCCATCGCACTGCAACAGGACGCGGTGGCCGTCGCCGACGCTGAGGAGCGCGGGGAGTTCAAGGGCTATCTGGACTATTATCGCAAGTGCAAGAAGCTTCAGGGAACGCACCGATAGCTATTGGCGCGTGCTCTGCCGGAAGCATTTGTCACACCCTACAGGCCCGGGTATCCTCCGTACCCTAGAGCAGACTGCGATTTTGTGTAGCGTTACTCCTTGTGGGTGACGAACGAATAGTCGCGGCGCCGCCCACAAGGGACGGCGCTACAACCGCCACACAAAAGCGGAGATTGCTCTAATGGCCGGCGGCAGCCCGCGAGCAGCACCTGCCTGGAGAAGTCAATCCGCTTCCGCGTCGCCAACGACCGCATCGGGTCCCTGCCCCAACCACGGTCCCATTGGCTCAATCTGTTTCTCGAACAGACTCCTAGACAACCTTTCTCCGCTTCGGTGACGATGTACAGTGCGGCAATCATCCGAACGCCGTAGAACGAGAAGCGTTCGATCAGTTCGATGACATTTGCCACCCAAAACGCCGGTGGGAAGCTGCGCGTTTGCTATGCGAACGAAAGCCGGACCGTTGCTGAGCTGTACTCCTCCGTCATGCTGTAGTGCTCCTTTTTGGGGTCTTGAGGGCAATCTTGCCCGGCGATTCCGGCGGACCGAGCCCGCGCGTCACGGTCGTCACCATACCGGGATTCGCCGGGAAACGGAATGAGTCTTTTTGCAGACCGGGTACTCAACGGAGAGATTTGGACCTGTATCGCAGATCGAGCCGGGTAGAGAGCTTGTGCAACGGCCTCAGGTGGACAAAAATGATCATTCAACGCCGTAAAGACGGCGTGTAGTCGTCGTGCCCGTACATCGATTGGTAAAGAGTGCCTAAGCGAACCAAGCCGAGCCGTCTGCCGCAGGCGGATCAGGAAGTGGCAAAGTTGTCTTACGCGCACCGCTCCCTCATCCCGACGTACCCCGATGTGCATCGGGACAGGCGTCGGGACGGCTCGGCTTTCAAGGCGTTCTGTTAAAGAGTTGAGATTCAAAGGAGCAAATGACCATGAGCGATGAAACAAGACGTGCGTTTCTGGGTAAGGTTTCGGTCACTGCACCGGGGCTGGTGGTGCTTGGCGGGGCGGCCGGTGTGGCGTCAGCCTCGGAATCGGGCGGCGAGCGGCGGGCCATCGGTGCCCGTGCCGGCGCGCCGTTCTCACGAGCGGTGGCCTTCGATCAGCTGGTGTACGTCTCCGGCGTTGTCGGGCAAAAGCCCGGCGAGCGCGGGCCTATGTCGGAGGATTTCACCACACAGTGCCGCCAAGCTATGGAAAACCTGATAGGCTCGGTGGAGGCGGGCGGCTCGAGCTTGGATAAGGTTCTCAAGTGTACGTGCTTCCTGACCGACGTATCGGATTTTGCAGCGTTCAACAAGATCTACATGAGCTTCTTCCAGTCGAATCCGCCGGCCAGGTCGACGGTCGTCGTGAAGGAGCTCGTGGTTCCCGGCGCCAAGCTGGAGATCGATTGCGTGACTTGCCTGGGGTGACACCGGCCAGAGCGCTAGTCTATTGTATAACGGCTGGCTGCACACATTGTTCAGAAGTTAGCCGATCATGTTGACATTAAGACAACGCTCAAGCAGCACGTCTTGCTCCGATCAGAAGATATGGCGGAAGCTCGTGAGATCGCCGCAAATGCTCTGTTGACGGACCCAAAATAGACCCAAAAGGGCGATTCGGACCCGTTTTCGGACCAGGTCAATAGCCTGTGTCGGAAGCGTAAGTCAGGAGGCTATAAGGGCTTACAAACATTGAGGGTGCTGGGAATCGAACCCAGGACCTACGGCTTAAAAGGCCGTTGCTCTACCTCTGAGCTACACCCCCTAAACCCGTTCATTCATTCCGGGCGGTTGTCCCGGTATTGAGCCGCGTGCTACAGAGTCGGCTGCAACAGTGCCAAACACCGTACGCAGTAATCTCACTTCGTAGGCCGGATCCACCCCTCGATCGAGGTTCCGTAAACGACGGAGCGGCTTCTCCCTCACGGCGCGTCCGACGGCGTACAAGCGCGAGCGAATCCCTAAAAAGCTCCGCTGCTTTCCGAGGGACAAAACGGCCTGTTACCAGCGATGCCTATCCAAGACCGCGGTACTGCATACCACCCACCTACCGGATAACACTGTAAAAACTGAGCATTCCGGCGTCAAGGGGTGCATGACCGTAATTGCAGGCTCCTCCGGGGGCCGATAGGAAGGATAGGACGAGTCGTTCGCAGGAGTCGGGCGGCCACGGCCGTTGTAAGAATCCGGGGGACCGAGATTTTGCGGAGCCCGGGCGTGATTTATGGCCACAGCAGAATATTCAAAGGTGGATGCCATGTGTGCCTCCCATGTCTCTCAGATTCCTCCAAAGGTTGCGAATGTCATCGCCTGCTCCACATTCACGTTCAACGGTGGCCTGTGCATGGATCTGGGCTGAAGTTACCTGCTTGTCGTAACGAATGCGACCGGCCACTGCGGCGTCGTCAGCCTTTGCTTTGTGCTCGATTCGTTCTGCCATGGACGGGTTTATATCCCATTTGTTGACGCAGACCGCAGCCGGTTCACGCCGGCTCGACTGCTTGCCGTTCTGCCGGCTACCGTCTCCGCGCTACGGAGAAGCACTCGATGCAGAGGCCATGAGCTCCTGCAGGGCCTCGGCAATCTCATCATTAAACCCGGAGAACGCCTGCCCCTCGAAGAACACAATGGGCAGATATTCGAAGCTGGTCGACACACCCCGGCTCGTCTGGAATTCTGCCGTACGCTGTGCCAGCAGTTCCCTTTCGCCAGCCTCGTAGGTCAGGTGCTCTTCGACTACCAATCCGGGATACTCCGGCTTCATGCTATCGAGCCAATCGAGCGCTGCGAGACACATCGGGCCGCTGTTGTTGTGGAAGATGAGCAACGTGTCCCTTTCGCCTTCTCCCTCGCCTTCCCCTTCCCCTTCGACCCCTACGCACACGCCGTCAAGGCACTCAAGCCCCTGGTTGCATGTCCCATCCGGGAAGCACGTCCCCGCCTCTTCTCCGGGTGCGGGAGCATCTTCAACGCCGTCATCAGTTGCGGACGGACCAGCAGCGCAGCCAACAAGACCCCTGAGGATCACTGAGCTGAAAATACAAACGAGAACAGAAACCCTGAAACTAGACATGCCGGACACCCCCAGACGAATCTGCCGAAATGCCAAAGACAGAGGTCTCACCAGCACCGGCGCTAAAATGGAGCGAACCTAAGCCGCAAGTAACAGGGTGGGTCTGGGCATAAAGCTCTCTACCCGGAGTCTTGGTCCGTACTTGTAGGCAGCCCAGCAACCCGTTTGTGATGACCACGGCTTTGACAGCGAATCTCATGGTGCAGCACAGGGGTTATGCATATTGTCCAGGTCCTCCAGCTCCTCCAGGGGAACAGACGGTGTCGGCGTGGTGTATTGCACTTCGCGGTTTTCCGGGATCATGCTCAGCGGCACCTGCAAGTTGACACCGCTCTCCGGCGCCACCCACTCGTCGAAATCCGCCGCCCATCGGACCTCACCGCTATCAAGCAAGTTCGAGTATGCAGCCCACCAGTCCTTCTTCACACCGCCGAGATAGGCGTGCGATGCAATCATGATTCGCTTGGGGTGCTTGGCCAGCGCATCGTCCAGAACCTGTTCGAACTCGCTTGCGGTCGAGCCGCGTGCCCAGAGCGAATAATCGCACAGGCTGCCTCGGCCCATGTCTTCGAAGGTCACGTTGCTGACCGAGATAATCTTGCAGTCATACTCGTCCGGTTCATAAATGAGAGCTTCGACGTCGCTGGTTCCACGCGCGAGGACATACTCCACCCCCAACTGGTCAGCTGCCTTCAGCGTATTCTCGTCGTACGCGAAGTAGCGGCTGCCGAACGCGCGCATTGGCTTGCCCGTAACGCCTTCGACCAACTCCTTCGCCTCCTGCATTAACTGAAGCTGTGTTTCATACGGCACGTCCCAGAGCGCCTCTTCGGCATACCCACCCGCAATCTCGTGGCCCCGGTCGGCCAGCCACCTAATGTCGTCGGGGTACGCCTCAAGCATGTTCTTCTGAATAAAGACCAGCGACGTCAGACCTCGTTGGTCCAGCTCATACGCCCAGTTTCTCAGACCCTGGATATCGTGGAACTCAATTAACTGGACAAGCCCCAGAGGCTTCTTTACGCCGGCGGACTCAGCCTCCTGCTGGGGCCAGTTGTTGCAGCCTCCAAGAAGCACAACTAAGACCGCAGGAAAGACCACCTTACTCATCATCCTCATCATCACTCGACTCCTTCTAGGGGATAAATCCTTCCAGTCTGATCAACTAACGAAGCTCTCTCTCTGGAACCTGACAAGGGCTGTGCGGAGTTCACTTCATCCGGCTTCGGACCGTTGTGGCAGACAATCATCTGCCCCACCTGACAACCGATGTGCCGTCCAGCGATGCGCGTTAACCTTCACGGCAGCTTCACCAAGGCTGATCGCCTCAGTCGGACAGGCCGTCTGGCAAGCACCGCAAAGCGTGCACGTTTCTTCATCGACGCACGCTACGGGCATGGTATTGCTGCCTGGAGTCGACACCAAGAGTCCCGGTACTCCTGCCATCCGATTGCCCACACCTGCTTGGATGTCTCGCCGCATACGTCGGCCTTGCCCCCGACCCCGGCGCACACGCCGTCAAGGCACTCAAGCCCCTGAAGAACCAAAACGCACGCATGAATATTTCTGAGCGCGCCCGCCTCAGTCAGCGTTAATCACCCTGAGGACTCACCAAGAAGCGGCCACCGAATGCGACCATACTGATGGCCGACTCGTGGTGAGTGTCGCGGCTATCGAAGAGCCGTCCGTCTTGTTTTCTAGGTCCACGGGGCAGCTCACAGCTCATTGGCCTGAGGCTTTCACGGGGCGTTGCGCGCGAGGTGTGCGCGCATGGGTGTTTGTGCGTTGCCTCGGCATCGAGGAGGTAACGCATGTATCCCAAGTTGCTATCAGCGGCCGTTGTCGCGGGGATGTTTCCCGGAACGTGTGATTCGACGTTGAGCCTGTATGACCCACAGTTGCAGGAGCCGACATTGTTGGTCGCGGCGGACTACGATTTCGACTTTGCGCTCGGCGGGAAAGCGGCGCTCCTTCAGCAGGACTCCGACCCGCCACCCGACCCGCCGCCCGATGAGCCAGTGGAGCCCAGACAAGGACCTCACGATCCTGAATGAGGTTGCTCCGACGCCTGCGCGCGCCTTTCGGCGCGCTTGAGTAGTAGTGCCTTGTTCGCCTGGATGTTGTCCAGAAGGTCCTTAACGTCCCAGTCATAGCGATGAGTATGCCCTAACCCTTGGAGGTACTTGAGATAATCCTCAGCTTGTTGCAGCCATTTAGACGCTAACAGATCATGGTCGGCAGTCCTCTGGAACATATGCCAGGTGGCGATGAAGACTTCCGTGCGACTTAACTGAATGCCGTGTTCAGTCACGCCCGGCTCCAGCGCTGTCAGCTCCTCGTAAAGCTCTTGTGAGGCGTGGTAGCGCTCCAACGACGCGTCGAATTGCTTCAGCCTACGACAGCATTGTCCCTGGTACCTCAGTGCGAAGGCCAAGTCGGATTTCAGCGATGAGTTCTCTGGGTGGAGTAACAGGAGTGCTTCATAGATCTCGCCCGCCTCTTGAGACTCCCGGAGGGCTCGTTCCCACTCTCCTCGGGAAGAAGCCATACGACTACGCAACTCGTGTGACAAAGCCAAGAAGCGGTGCCATTGAGGATTATCAGGCTCTTGCCGTAGCAGATCGGCTGCGACCCTAATGGCAGCCTCACTGTGCTCGACAGCTTCGCCTGCGCGATCTGTGTCGAAGTACAGCTCAGCGAGTTGGTGATGCGCGTTGTATAGATGTCGCAGCACAAACGGGTCGAATGTAGCGAGATATTCCCCCATCTCTATGACTTTGTCGTACATCGTGGCGGCACGGTCCACACGATCCGCGTCGCGGTCTGCACTACCGAGCCTAAGATATGCGCCCATCTGAAGCCCGGTTTGAGCGATCCGGCCTATCCGCTCGGCTCGTTGCCAGGCCGCCGTTATACCGATCAGTGCTGCGACCAGAACAACCATGAACCCAGCGGAGATCGCTACGTGCACTCGGAACTTACGGAGGGTCTTCTTGAGAAGGTAAAGCCTGCTCGCGGCCTTCGCTTCAACGGCGTCGCCGGCCAAGTAGCGGCCCAAGTCATCAGCGAATGCCGCTGCGGATTGGTATCGGCGTGATTTGTCCTTCTCCAACGCTTTAAGGACGACCTTTTCCAGGTCGTCGTTAACCTCGTTGGCGCTGAAGGAGCCACGCGAACGATCATGTGAAAGCGCCTTGCGTAGACCGATGGGTTCGCGTGACAGAATGCTGTTTCTCACGGCTTGGGGATCGCCAGCGACCGGGTAGGGGAAGCCACCCGTTATCAGTTCAAACGCCACAATGCCGAGCGAGTATATGTCCGAACGAACGTCAATGTGGTCACCCATGCCGGCGGCCTGCTCCGGGCTCAGGTACGGAAGTGTACCGACGATCTGGCCGTCAACCGAGACAGATGAAGGCTTGCCGGCGGCACTCATACCCGCGACATCTTTAGCTAGACCGAAGTCGAGTATGTGGGGCTGGCCTTCCAGATCGACCAAGATATTGGCCGGTTTCAGATCGCGATGAATGATGCCGTGCTGGTGGGCAGCGCTTACAGCCTCACAGACGGTTTGAAGGAGCCGGACGGTTTCGCGGACACCTAATCCGTGCAATAGTATGTAATCATCGGTGGGTAAGCCGTCCACGAACTCCATTGCAAAGAATTGTCGCCCGCGCACTACACCGCTCTCGTAGACTGTTACAATGTTTGGATGTTGCAGCCGTGAAACGAGTTCGACTTCCCGTGCGAATCGACCTCGTTGGCGATCCGAAACGAGTGGCCCATCGAGCAGGAGTTTTATGGCCACAGCGCGTTTGGTTGACCGCTGCTTTGCCTTGTAAACGACGCCCTGCCCGCCGTAGTGGATGCGTTCCAGGATGTTGTAGCCACTCAGCGCCTCGCGTAGGAACTCCAAATCGTCCTCAAACGCGAGACCTGGCGGGTCTGCTAATCTGGTGGACTGAGGTTGCTGCCTCGCTCGATGCGCTGCCGCTTCGACGGCCTGTAATCTACGCAAGCGCTCACTGAGCTGAGGCATAAGCGTGGCATGGTCTCGCTCGATAGCCGAGTAATCTACTTCCAGACCGGCCCGGCGATTGTCTATTACTTCCCGAACGATCTTCTCGACCTCAGCGAGTTCTCTGCTCTTGGAATGCGATTTGGCGCGATTGGCTCTCACGGCCGTTATCTTACCTGAATGTAATCGGCAGTTCTATTCTATTCTCAAAGGTTCGCGACTTGCGCGGTTAACCATCGTTGCTGAAAAACTTCCCAGCCGGCTCAAGTCGCTGGCGCAGCATACGCAGGCCGCGGTACAATAGGCTGTTTATTGAAGGGCGAGTTTTCTGCATTGCTTTCGCCACCTCCGCATGTGGTCGCTCTTCAATGTAATGCATCGTTATCGCCCGTTGATAGTCATCTGGGAGCGTACACAGTGCGATCTGAGTAGCGTATACCGCCTCTCTCACTGCCTCGTCGCTGCTGGGGGTACTCTGGTTGGCGGCCACACTCGCGAACAGACCAAGATAGGATGTGCTGCGATGCTGCGGTTCGTGCTCGAACTGATGGCCACCCCCTCGCTTCAATCTGCGTGTGTGTCGGAACGCGTCGAGTAGTTTTCGCTCTGTGATTCTCATCAGCCATCGGTCGAAGGCATCTGGCGTGTCAGGTTTGAAACTCGAAATGCCCCGAAATACGGCTACCCACACGTCCTGGAGGATGTCCTCAGGAGCGATGACACGCCGCAGGTCCGCTGGGATTTTCCTCTGGAGGTATGCGTGCAGGCACTCCGCCCTCTCCATGAGGACGGCTTGCAGGTCGGAATCGTTGACGATCTGTCCGTGTTGTATCGAGTCCTTCCCCACACGCGGCATCCCTGGTCGAGATACAGCCACAGCCCGCCAAGATTACTGCCTTTCCTGCGAGCGTGGCAGGGCCGTTTAACGTTAGACAGCTTAGGTTATGCCATTTGCTGCCATGATCCAAGCAACGAGAAACCGCCCGAGTTTACGATATGCGTTGACAATTTATTTGTATGGTGTTCGATCCCAGCGCTACCGTTAGGTGGGTATCTGGGTAGCGCCAACGATGGGAATGTGAGCGGATCAGAGAGACAGCGGATCATTGTGTCACGCTCTGAGCCACATGGGACCGTGAAGATTACCGATCGGTTCAGTGAGCTACGCCCGGAAAGGAATGGTTCGGGGAGCCTCGCGTCCGAGGCCTTTGGCATCGCCTCGGCAGCAGAAGCAGGCATCTCATCTCGCTGCGAGGCTGAGGCGACAGTCTCGCACGGCCTGACCATTGTAGTGTCCAGCGGCGTTACCCTCTGCTCAAACGCACGGGTAAGGATGTACCGCTCGCCAACCGTAGGGGATCAAGCTCCCCACACCATAACCAGCCAGCCGCCGGATACGGCCAGCTTGCGTGACATAGCGTCGGGCAAGTTCGCTCTCGTTTGCGTGACGCCTGAACGAGTTGTCTCTCCAGAGTTCGTGCGTCTCCTGACGGACACTGACGTGCGCAAGGTGATAATCGACGAAGCTGTTCTCGGCTGCCTGAGGCCGTGTTATCGTCGGGAGCACCAGGAGTTCATCAGCGAGATATTGGTTGAAATAGGCGACCTCGAATTCAACAAAACGTGGATGCAGGGCTGCGGCGATGACGTGCACACCCGGCTTATCCAGGCGAACGTGGGCGACCAGCTCCAAGCCTTCCAGGTGGTAGTCGCCAATCACCTTTTTTTCGTGGCCGAGCCCGGTCACCCATTCGGCGACACGATGCGGGCTGGTCCTGTATTCGCTGGTTGAAAAGTGCTCCGTGGTAACGAGGGCGAGCCGAACGCTCGCCGGCTGCTTGGATGAGTACCGCGACGAAACCAGCCAGGTGTTATGCGCCCGGGCCGACGATGCTCCTACGAACAGCAGTCCCAATGCTGCCGCGATGCGAATAGCTCGGCAAGAAGATGATTTACGCATGACGCCTACGCCTTCAGGTCGTTTGAGTTTGGAGCTGTTGCGCGCGCCTCTCTCGTGCAAGGAAGGACCACCCAACGGGTTCTTTGGATTGTGTACTTGCCGGTCATTCCATCGCGCCGCCGCTTTCGTTCTGAGCTTGAGGCTACTTGGCCATGGTAATCTGCACTCTCTCGTCAAGAAAGCCCTTCCGTTGTAGCGTTCCGGCGGCGTGGTCACGGCACCAGAAGAACGGATTATGCGACACCTGGATTGTTGCCCTTGCCGGCTGTGTGGCATGGCCACGTTTTCGTGGCCATGATATGTTGCGGTGTGTGAAACATGCCCACGCAAGCGTGGAGCATGCCACCCGCCCGTTACGCGAAAACGGTGATCGGTCCGGCCTCGCGCACATAGCATGCCATTCGTCCTGCAACCCAAGCTTTTGCTCTGGTCAAACCCAGTTTATGAATCGGGCAACACCACCCGCCGGTGACTCCGGTTCGTCTTGTCGATAATTGTCGCATCTGCCGGCGCCTAACCTTCCTCTTGTTATGATCCACACCGCGCACCCGGATATATGTTTGCCCAGGCGCGTCATTCAGGAGGCCAATCCATGATCCGTCGCGATGACAGATGTCTGATGCTCAGCATGTTCAGTGTGATGTTGCTGGTTGCGGCGTCAGCATGCACGTCACATGCGGTTAAACTCTCGCCGGAACCGCCAAGCACACAGCCACAACCGGCGCCGGCCGTTCCGTCAACCGCGCCGCCTCAGACTCCGCCCGATCGCTACCTGTCGCACATTGCCCTGCTTGCACACGACGAGCTTAAAGGCCGGGACAACGGCTCCAGAGGTATCGATCTGGCGGCTGGATATATTGCGGGTCAGTTCGCCGCGGCCGGGCTCGAGCCGGGCGGTCCTGACGGAACCTATTTCCAGGAATTCACCATTTCTCGTCCTGCGGAACTGCTCGATGAGACCGACTTGACCTTCGAAGGTGCCTCGGTCGAAGCAATCGTCAAAGCCGACTTTACTCCTTTCAGCTTTTCGACCCAAGGAGACTTCGAGGGTGAGATGGTGTTCGTCGGATATGGCGCATCCAACCCGGACAAGGAATACGACGACTACGCCGGCATCGACGTCACCGATCGTGTGGTACTCATGCTACGACGGGAGCCGCCCGGTTGGGATCCCGATGGCGGTTACACCGACCATGCCAGGTTTGATCGGAAAGTGGAACTCGCAGCCGAGAAGGGTGCGGCGGCCGTCTTCATCGTTAATCAGGATCCTGGTGAAGACGGCATCGATGGCCTGATGCGCTTCCGGGCGCGCGGCGAAGACTACGGCCTTCCGGCGTTTCACGTCAAGCGGCACTTAGCCGACGAGCTTCTTGCCGCCGGTGGGCTTGGCTCGCTGACCGAACTGCAACAACAGCTTGACGAGGAAGGCCGGAACGCTTCCGCTCCGTTGGCAGGCGTGCGTGTGACCGGGACTGTGGCATACGAATCCAAGGATATATTAGCCCGAAACGTAATCGGCGTGCTGCCGGGAACGGGACCACACGCCGACGAGTATGTGATTATTGGCGCTCACTACGACCATGTGGGTGTCCGCCGGGGCCACATCTACAATGGGGCTGACGACAATGCCTCCGGAACCGCAGGCGTCATCGAGACGGCCTGGGCTCTTGCCCGGACGCCCTACCGCAATCGCAGCGTCATCTGCATGGCCTTCGCCGGAGAGGAGATGGGCTTGCACGGCAGCCGACACTACGTCGAGGAGCCGACCATCGACCTCGATTCGGTGGTTGCCATGCTCAACTTGGACATGATCGGCCGACTTAATCCCGACGACCAGACCAACATGCTTGGGATCCAAGGGCTGGGCACGGCCGGTTCCTTCAAGGAGATCGTCGAACGGCGGGCGGAGGAGGCCGGCATCGAGTATCTTCCCGAAGACAGTGCCCGGGGCCCGAGCGATCACGCCCCGTTTTATCGCGCGGACGTACCTGCGTTGTTCTTCCACACCGGCCTGCACCGCGACTTACATCAGCCCGGCGACGACACGGAAAAGATCAACGCCCAAGGCGCCGCACAAATCGTTGATCTGGCCTACCTCATCGCCCTGGATCTCATAAACGGGGAGGACACCCCGGTCTTTGCACAGGTGGATAAGCGGGCGGAGATCTTCCGAAGCACCGGCCCGGGCCACGGCGTCGTGATGGGTATCATGCCGGACATGGACGACACGTCCGACGCCCCCGGCTGGCGCGTTGCACGCGTATTCCCCCGCGGCGGAGCCGCCAAAGCAGGCATGCAATCCGGTGATCGCATTGTCCGCATCGACGGTCTACCGGTAGACGGCCTTGACGACTACCGCGCCGCAACCGCCCAAAAGGAACCGGGGGACGTCATCCAGGTGACCGTGCTCCGCGGCCAGGAGGAAATGATCCTCGACGTCGAACTGTCCGCTCGCAGACGACCATAATCAAACCTGAGGGCAGGTTAACAACCTCGCCCATGTCAACACGGTTCTCAGTGGTGCGGTAGTACCGTGTTTCGCAAATAGTACAACTATATGCTGTGCCGAGAATCCTTTCTCGGCACGCGGGTGGACCGAGAAGGGATTCTCGGTCCAGCGGCACGGTTCTCAGTGATGCGGTACGATGTGCGGCGAACTTCCGGTGGTAATCGCACCCCTTCCTGACGAAGCATCCCGCGAACCCGTTTGTCTGGAGAGAACACCCCCATGTTCCGTTGACATAGCGAAGCCGCTCTTACCGCGCGGGCGTTTCAAGGGCGCTGCGGAATCGAAACAGACTGAGCACAGCCGCTTGCCGCCCCCGCGTAACGTGCCTGTCGGGACGGAGGCTCATCATAGAATCGCTACGCCCGCCTGGACAGCATTAAGACCTTCTGTTAAACCGCGCCTCAGCCGCGAAGTATGTTTCGATATCCAGGTTTTGTCCTCGGAGGTTGGCAATGAATACGCAGCGAGCAACCCTATCGGCGGTTTGGCTACTTGCCGGTGCACTTATAGTCACGACGACAGGTCAGCTTGTCGGATGCGTCCCAATGGATGGTCCCGGCGACAACGCCAACGTGAACGATAACGGTGACGACAACGCTAACGACAACGTCGCCGGCCTTCCGTTGGTCAACTTCTCTACGGACAACTTCGTCGGGTCCGGCAATTGCGCCGCCTGTCACAGTGAGCTGACCGACGAATCCGGAAACGATGTGTCGATCGACACCCATTGGCGTGCCACAATGATGGCAAACGCTACGTGGGATCCGTTCTTCCTCGCTTCAGTCGCTTCGGAAGTCGAACACGCACCCGGCCTGCGCGACACAATCGAGGATATCTGCGCCAAGTGCCACATGCCGATGGCGTACACTCAGGCCGTCGCCGACGGCACCGACACCTTGATCCTGGACGGCGGATTCTTTAGCGACGAGAACTCGCTACATCTACCCGCCGTGGATGGCGTCTCCTGCAGCCTGTGTCACCAGATTCAGGACACGTTCCTGACCGATCCTGAGGGTAGCTTTAGCGGCGTCTACGAGATCGACACGGGGGCGACTTCGCCGGACCGTACGCTGTTCGGCCCATACCCCGACCCGCAGCAGCCCGGCGTCATGCAGGCCTCCGTCGGCTACACGCCGGTCTTCGGAGAGCATATCGGTGCATCCGGCCTGTGCGCGACCTGCCATACGCTGTTCACCCCGACGCTTGATGCACAAGGAGAGATAGTTGGGACCTTCCCCGAGCAAACGCCGTTTTTGGAATGGCAACACAGCGAGTTTGGCGATGGCGTGGGCGATGACCAGCAATGCCAGGACTGCCACATGCCCGTTGCCGAGGGGTCGGCGGTGATCTCGCGGGTCCCCTCCGGCCTCGAGGCCCGTGAGCCGTTTTATCAACATCAGTTCCTTGGCGGCAATGTGCAGATGTTGCGGCTCCTTCGGGACAACATCGAGGAACTCGAACTTACCGCCTCTACAGTGCAGCTCAACGATTCCATCGCCCGCACTGAGGATTTCCTGCAGAATGAGACGGCCGATCTGGCCATAATCGACGCTCAGACAAGCGGCCAAACGCTTACCGCCACGCTGGAGGTGACCAACAAAGCAGGCCACAAGTTCCCTACCGGCTTCCCCTCCCGCAAGGCGTGGATCTTCCTGACCATTACCGACGGTAACAGCATGGTTGTTTTCGAGTCGGGTACGCCCCAGACCGACGGCAGCATCATCGGCAACAATGCCGTGATGGACGCCACCATTTTCGAGTCCCACCGCGACCTGATCACCTCGGCCGATCAGGTTCAGATCTACGAAGCCATCATGGAGGACAGTGCGGCTGAGGTAACCTACACGCTTCTTCGAGCTGCGGCCTACGCCAAGGATAACCGCCTGCTACCGGGCGGTTTCGACAAGGCAACGGCTCCAGCGGATATCGCCGTCTACGGAGAGGCTGCCAACGACGTGAACTTCACCGCCGGGTCGGATCAGATTACTTACCAGATCGACATCGCCGGCCACAACGGCCCGTTCACCATCACGGCCGAACTGCTTTACCAGAGCGTGTCGTACCGCTTTGCTGCTGAAGCTCGCGAAATCGACGCGCCGCTGACCGACCAGTTCGGCAGCCTCTACGACGCAGCCGACAAAACGCCAACTGTGATCGCAACAGCCCAAGGAATCGTCGCGGGCGAGTAAAGGAAATTTGTTGGGGGCTCGACAGCTCGAACCCGGTGGACCTCTCCAACCGCCGCTCCCCTTCAGGATTTTGCCCACTATGCGTGGGGGTGCAAGCGGGACTCTTCCGGATATAATGAATCAAGCTGAAGGCCCAGAGGAGCAAGGCATATGGACGGCGAGGACGCTCAAAACAAGGTGGGAAGCGTGCGAGATTGGAAGGAATACGAACACTGCGCCCGGCTTGAGCAAGAGTTGGTCCGCAACCGGTGGACGTTTTTCATAGCACTGCTGTCCGTAAGTTTCGTTGTTGGAGGCCTTACGCTGAATCAACTCGAGACCCTTGGACCGCTGCTTGGGAAGGCGGGTTTTGCTTTCGGCTGGCTCATCTTCCTGGCGGGCTACTATCACTACTGGTGGTTTCACAAAAAGAGCCATGATATCCGGGATCACCTCTGCGAGTTAGAGGAGCGCCTTGACATCTACGTGTACCGCATTCGTGTGCGAAGGCCAATGCTCGCAGGAATCAAGCTCTACTATCACTGGGTGATTGACGCACTGGCCATTGCGTACACGCTCATGCTGATAGTGGTCCTGATAAACTAGCAGAACCCAGGTGCTACTTAGGAATGCGCACGAAGCTTCATGCTGCCTTCCTCCTGAGGACCAGGCGCGCATGGTAAAGAATGAGCTTGGCCGTCACCCATCGGTGCACGCGCTCCCATCGTCGGACCCAGGCGGGCAACGGCG
>JAUWWQ010000056.1 GCA_030616775.1 Planctomycetota bacterium | reverse complement strand
GCGGATCATTTGATGGGGCAGGTCATTGTACTACGCTCGTGCGAGAATCCTTTCTCGCACGAATGGGCCGAGAAGGGATTCTCGGCCCAGCGAGACGCTCCGTCCCTCAATTGAGCGGCGACAAAGCGCTAGTGTTTCTTCGCATTTCGATTGAGGGATAAAGCCGCTTTAGCTTGATCCGAGCGGTCGCGGAGGGCCGAAGGCGGCCTTGGGTCGGGATATTGCTGTTTCATGTATTGGTATTATTCCGGAGGCTCGGGCATAACGGTTCTCTTCTTAATGGAACGGAGCCTCATAGCCATGGATAGATGCCGTCGGCGAGGTACTGCAACTCCTCCCGGCGGACGATGCGCAAGCGTTGACCGTCGAGTTGCTCGATCAGGCCGGCGTCGGCCAAACGCCGCAGCGTTCGTGAGAGCGTCTCGCTGGTGATATTGAGGTGGCTGGCCAGGTCCTTCTTGAGCTTGGGAAGCGTGAAGGGCTCGGACTCTCTCGCACCGGCCTCGAGCAGGTGCCGGGCCAGTCGCTCGCTCGCATCCCGCAGGACGATATCCTCCATGAGACCCACGAAGTGGCGCACCCGACGGGCCATGCTTCCCATAAGCTGCAGGCACAGGGCGTGGTTGCTCTCCAGTTCCCGGATGAACGGCCCACGCGGCAACAGAACGGTGGACGTCTCCTTCACTGCCTCGGCGAATGCCGGGCAGGCGAAGCGCCCAATGACAGCCGCCTCGGCAAACGTTGCTCCGGGACCGACGATGTGAAGAACGTGCTCCTTGCCGCTCGCGGCCGTCTTGAATATCCGCACCGAACCTTCGCCCACTACGAACAGGCCCGGGCATGGCTCCCCTTGACGGAAGATCAACTCGCCCTTGGCGTAATGCTTCAGGCGGGCCATCGATGCCAACCGATCGAGCGAATCCTCCTGGATTTCGGCGAAGAAGTCGCAGGAAGCAAGGATGTCGCCAATACTCTCCGTCAAATCAGCGCCTCGTTTCGGCACATGCCATATCTGTAAAAAAGAAAGACTACCAAAAAAGAAAGACTACCGGCTTGATCTAGATCAAGGACAACTTACCAGCCCTACGCATAATTGCATACATGCCCGATGTTGGCAACCGGCTCTAGCGAAAAATACAACCGGAGAGAGGGTCGATCGGAGCAACGGGCAACTGGAAGAGCGTCCAGTGCAGCGCCACGGCCGTGCCACTGCCCGACGCAGCATGGTCCTAATAGACGCATCGGAGGGCTACACATGAGGGCAAATGCTTCCTCGGCCGTGTCCAAGGCCTCTCCAGTTGCCTTTGCTCCCGACGACCGTATCTTTCCTTGTCGGGGTGGGCTCGCGACTAAGTGACCGTAGTTCAGACGGCCGTACCTCCATCGGCCGACCTCCTTAATCTGGTCCACGGGGGGGCGATGACCGCCGCGCTCCCCGTGGACCATGTCATGAGAATCAACGGAGAAACCCATTATGTTCTGCAACCAATGTGAGCAAACAGCACATGGCACCGGGTGCGTGCAAAGCCCGGGTGTCTGTGGCAAAAACGAGGACATTCAGTCGCTGCAGGAGATGTTGCTATACGGCCTTAAGGGCATGTGCTCGTACGCCCATCACGCCCGTCGCCTCGGCAAGGTCGATGAGGAGGTGGATGCCTTCGTCGAAGAGGCCCTGTT
Organism: Planctomycetota bacterium; assembly: GCA_030616775.1. Taxonomy (GTDB): domain Bacteria; phylum Planctomycetota; class Phycisphaerae; order UBA1845; family UBA1845. Next base: position 27,875 of record JAUWWQ010000056.1, on the reverse strand, counting down.
CGCCACCGTGACCAACGTGAATTTCGACTTGGAGGCTCACCTCGAGCTCGTCCTCGAATGCGGACACAAGAACCTCCGCGTCATGGAGATGCTCGAGGCAGGGCATATCGAGAAGTTCGGCACGCCAAGCCCGACAACCGTAAAGGAAGGCACCGTCGAGGGCCCGGGGATCCTCGTCACCGGGCACGACATGCTCGATATGGCGAGCTTGCTCGAACAGTCCGCCGGCACCGGAGTCAACGTCTATACCCACGGCGAGATGCTGCCCGCACACATGTATCCCGAGTTGCGCAAGCACCCCCATCTGGTGGGGCATTTCGGGGGTGCTTGGCAGAAGCAGAAAAGCGAGTTTGACCGGTTCACCGGCCCGGTTCTAGCCACCGCCAACTGCATCCTACATCCCAAGGAAAGCTACGCCGACCGCGTGTTCACCACCCGCATCACCGCCGTTCCCGGCGGCCATCGCCTCAAAGGCAACGATTTTGCCCCACTTATTGAGAAGGCCAAGGACTGTGAGCCGCTTCGCGACAACATCGTCAAGGAATCACAGATCGGGTTCCATCGGACGGTGATTCTGGGAATGATCGACACGATCGTGCAGGCGATCAAGGACGGCAAGATCAGTCACTTCTACTTGATCGGTGGTTGCGATGGAGCTGAGCCGGGCCGCAACTGCTTTTCCGAGTTCGCTCAGTCGACACCGCCTGATTCGTTCATTCTCACGCTCGGATGCGGGAAATACCGGATCAGGGATTATGACTACGGAACGCTCTTGGGCCTGCCCCGGCTTTTGGATATGGGGCAGTGCAACGACGCCTACGGTGCTATTCAGGTGGCCCTGGCGCTGTCCGAGGCGTTTGATTGTACGGTCAACGACCTCCCGCTAACACTGGTGATCTCCTGGTTTGAGCAGAAAGCGGTGGCCGTTTTGCTGACCCTCTTGGCACTGGGTATCAAGGGGATCACGATCGGCCCCAATCCGCCGGCGTTTGTGTCGCCGAACGTCTTCAAGATTCTTCAGGACAAGTTTGACCTACGCTTGACCAATGGGGATATGAAGAAGGCGGTCCCGCCGAGCGCCAGCGGCTGATGAAAGCCGCAAAGCGAGAGTTAAAGTAAGTACGCATTATGTATTTTCTCCTGAGAAAGCATTGGCTTTTGCCCCGACTGACCGATATACTAGATTCGCCCTGTCGGGAGGTGCAGGGCGCAATTTGGCCGCGGGGAGACTCGAACTCCCAACGCCCGGATTAGTAATCCGGTGGTCTGTCCATTGACCTACGCGGCCTGACCAAATGGTGGAGCTAGGGAGAATCGAACTCCCGGTGGAGGGGCCTAATCCGCCCACCGGCACCAGCCTAGCCCCGCAAAGCCTCCAAGCATTCGGCCCACAGCCTCATCCGGGGCTGTGGGCACTTTTTTACATTGGCGGTTCCTCCAGTAAGCGAAAGTGAGCAGAACCGTTTATCCGCCTTGATTCAAGCGATTCAAACACGCTTTTCGCGTAGAGAACCCCTCGGGCTTGTTTCGGCTCAACACCCGCAAGCTCAGCGATTGCTTCAACGTTCCGCCACGTATCATCCATAACGGCGAGCACTCGCTGTCGAAACGAACCATCGGCTCGGCATGTTGTGGTCTCCGACGTTTCGCGCTCAACATCTTGAGCATCAGGAACGTGGCATTCATCCAAATATCGCTGGAGCAAGTCAACGGCACGCAGAGCTTCCCTGTGTCGGGCTTCAATCTGATCGCGCAAGGTCTTAACTAATGTACTGTCCTTTGCCATCTCTAGCTCCTTATAGGGCCATATTCATAGTACGCCATGATGCCACAGATTGCAAGGAGAAATTGTAGAATAGCACATGTTACATCTTAGAGTCAAGCATGCCGAACTAGGCTACTTGCATTAATAGAATGTCTGGTTGAAACGGAACAGAATGCCCACAGAAAGTGGCCATTGCGATCTTGGCCCGAACTATGGTGGCCTTCCCTCCGTCTCAGCGGGGCTTTGCGCACTATTTCGGCGCGCTTTTTCTTGGTGAGCTTCCGGGGTTGAGCAGGGCCGCCCTACATGCCGGCAAGATGTCGGAGGGCGACCGGCGGCCGGATTTTTCTCTTGCCCTTCTGTGTGCTCTCTGTATCATACGTGGCAGCTTGGACGATACCCGCGGCTAACTCGTTCAGGTTTTCTCTCACGATTTCTTCTTATGGTCCGGTATCAAGTGAAGCAATAGAACGCGGTCCGGTTTACCAAGGAAGGTTTCCGATCATGACAAGATGGTTGAGATGCCACGTTGGGGATGGAATGTTCAGAAATGAACGGGCAATCATTGTTCGGTTTAGAGGCAATGGGTCGTTTGAGGCATTTGTGCCTGTTGAGGTTGTTGAGGGAGAGGGGGAACAGGGTCGAGTGGCCGTCGATGTCTTCACGCGAGAGGATGGGCGATGGGCCGTACTTCCTACCCCCTATCGTAAAACACTGCCGATCGACGAGGAACAACTCGTGCCAACATGATCCTTTCAAACGTAGAAATTCAACGGGCGCTCGATAGTGGTTGGCTTGTCATCGACCCAGAGCCTGCCCCACGGCAGCCTGATGGGAATGGTGAAGAGTGTCCATATCAAACAACCGCGGTCGACCTGCGGCTTGGAGACGAAATCGCCTGTTTTGAGCAGCGACCGGTTTCGGTTGATCTGGCAGCAGGGAAGTTTGCGAAGCTCGTAGAGGCAATCTCAGAACGCTATACGTTTCCCCAGGACAATCCCTTCACGCTCAAACCTAATGTGTTCGTCTTGGGACAGACTTTTGAACGAATTGCTCTGCCGTTGCCTTCAGAAGGTTCAGATGAACCATGCTTGTCTGCTAGAATCGAAGGGCGTAGTTCGTATTCGCGCTGCGGCCTCTTGGTTCATTTCACAGCTCCTACTATCCACGCTGGATATGATGGCACGATAGCTCTAGAGATCATCAACTTTGGGCCTCACTCAATCCAACTACACAAACACAGCTACATCTGCCAGTTGATCGTCGAACAGGTCGCTGGCCGACCGTTTCGGAACGACAGCCAGTTCCACGGGCAAATGACTTCCGCAGGCATCACATAATAAGCGCAACTCGCCAGCAATATCCTGTCAATATTCCGCTCTCACTCACCCGCTGTGAAGCCCCGGTAAACTGACCCACTACCCAGGGCCGGGCCACCCAAACGCTGGTGCAAGCTGTGCGGACAGCGGGCACGGCGCCCTTGTCGGCTACCTCGGATTTGCACGCCCGATTTGGCGAAGATTCTTCGGATTTGGGACTTGCCAAGGGACGATGCTTGCCGTAGAATACATTTAACGTGGTTAAATACTCACCGGGTTAAGGAAATGCCTCGGCGAAACGGATCCCGAATGCCGGCAGAAGGTTCTCGACAGGGTGCAAAGGGCGATGGGGCAGGGCGTCACCTCCGATTCCTGAGGTACAGTCATATCTTCGCCTCGGTGGTACACGAGATACTGGAGATGAAGTTCCTGGGAGAGGTCAGTCCGTACCCGCTGACACTCTCGCAGTTCCATCTTCTGAAGGTTATCGGGCTAAATGGGGACCATCAAATGGGTGAGGTTGCCAACTTGCTTGGCGTTAGCCCGCCGGCTGCCACCAAGAACATCGACAAGCTCGAGCGGCTGGGTCTTATTGTACGCAGCCCCTCAAAGGGGGATCGTCGAGCGACTTTGCTTTCGCCCAGTCCGAAGGGCCGGCGTCTGGTGCGAAAGTACGAAGGACTCAAGGCAGAGCGCCTGGCACCGGTGCTGAATGAGTTCGCTCCGGAGGAAGTTGATCGGCTCTCCGGCCTTCTCGAGCGTTTTTCGGTGTCGATTCTGAATATGGAACAGCCCGGGCACGGGTATTGCTTACGTTGTAGCGTCTACATCGAGAGCGCCTGCCCGGTGGGGCGAATGCGCGGTGGCTGCCCTTATCAGAGAGTCCGGGGAGCACGTGCGGGCGAAGCCGCCGCCAAGGAGATGGAATGAGCCCCACATGGCCAGCCCGGTTTTTGACGGTGCAACTCGATGTGGTCAACGGGCCGGTGGCGGATCAGCGTCCCTTGGAGTTCCGCAATCCCGGGATATCGGCAGGTGGTAGGCCTGCGGAGTGGAATCTTGTTCCTGCAAGGCCCGGATGTGAGCGGGTATTTGTCTAGTGGGGAGTCTTAGATGAAATACTGGCGACGACCTTTGGACTTCGACGAAGTCAAGATCCCCCGTGGCGAGGTGCACATCATCGCGGACCGCTGCAAGGGGTGCGGCTTCTGCGTCGAATACTGCCCGAAAGACGTGTTGGTGATGTCCGAGGAGTTCAATGTCAAGGGATATCACCCGCCGAAGGTGGTCAAGAGCGAAGAATGCGTCAACTGCAACCTCTGCGAGATGATCTGCCCCGATTTTGCGATTTTCAGCGTAGCAGCGCCCGAGGACGAAGCGGCTGACCAGCCGCGGGCTGCCGCCGGTGCGGAGGTTGGGGCGGGCTAGAGCTTGCGATTCCTCGGATTGACTATGGGTAAGCAGTGAAGGAGGACGGCAATTGAAAGCTGACCCGGCTGGCGTCCTAACAGGCGCACACTATCTCGATGGCGATTTCGCCTGTGGTGAAGGGGCTATGGCGGCAGGTTGCCGGTTCACGGCCGGCTACCCCATCACTCCCTCCACCGAAGTCGTGGAGCGCATCGCCCGCCGATTCCCCACCATGGGCGGGCTGTTCATCCAAATGGAGGACGAGATGGCCAGTATGGCTGCCATTGTGGGAGCGTCCTGGACGGGAACGAAAACCTTGACCGTTACCAGCGGTCCGGGTTTTAGCCTGATGATGGAGAACATCGGCCTGGCCGTGATGATGGAAACCCCTTGCGTTGTGGTGAACGTGCAGCGCGGCGGCCCTTCCACCGGGCTTCCCACCATGACCGGCCAAGCTGACATGATGCAGGCCCGCTGGGGTTCGCACGGCGACTATGAGATCATTGCCTTGAGCCCCCAATCGCCGCAGGAAGCCTTCGACCTGATGATCGACGCCTTCAACCTCGCGGAGCTTTACCGGGTTCCGGTCTTGTTCATGATGGACGAATGCGTCGGGCACATGACCGAGAAGGTCGTCATTCCCCCGGCCGAGGAGATTGAGATAGTGCCGCGCACGCTCACCAGCGTTCCGCCCGGCGAGTATTGGCCCTACCACGTTAATGGCAAGTATGTCCCGGAGTTCGCCCGGGCGGGCGACGGGTACCGGTTCCACACCACCGGGCTGACCCATGACGAGCGCGGCTACCCGGATATGAGCGCGGAGTGTCAAGAGAAATGTGTCCACCGTCTGCTGGAGAAGATCAAGAACAACGCTGACAAGATCGTCCGCTTCGACGAGGAACAGACTGACGGCGCCGACGTGGTGGTCGTGTCTTACGGGATCACTGCCCGGGTGGCCCGGATGGGTGTCGATCTGGCCAGGAAGAAAGGCTTGAAGGTGGGGATCATCAGGCTGATTGTAGTCTGGCCGTTCCCCGAGAAACGGATCCGCGAACTGGCTGGGAATATAAAGGCCTTTGTGGTCCCCGAGATCAACTACGGTCAGATGGTCCTTGAAGTCGAGCGCTGTGCGGCCGGGCAGGCCTCCGCGATTTGCGTGCCCCACGGCGGCGGCGGCGTGCACGACCCCAATGACATCTGTGAAGCCATAGTGAGGGCAGCGAAATGACCACCGTAACCCAACAAACCGAGATGGTCGCTGAGGAACATCCGATCGCCCCGTATCTGCGGATGGACCGGATACCGCACATCTGGTGTCCGACATGCGGGATCGGGACGGCGGTCAAGTGTTTTGCAACGGCACTCGAGGAAACGGGCGTAGACCTGGACAAGACGGCCGTCGTATCGGGCATCGGTTGTACCGGCCGGGTGGCGGGCTACATGAAGCTGGACGCCTTCCACACTACCCATGGCCGGGCTATTCCGTTCGCCACGGGGTTGAAGCTCGGGCGACCGGAGCTGCTGGTGATCGTCTTCTCCGGGGATGGCGATCTGGCGGGAATTGGTGGGAACCACTTCATCCACGCCGCCCGGCGGAACATCGATCTGCTGATTATCATGGTTAACAACTTCATCTACGGTATGACCGGCGGGCAGAATGCGCCGACCACGCCGCTGACTGCCAGGTCATCCACGATGCCGTTTGGAAACTTCGAGCGGCCGTTCAATCTCCCCCACCTGGCGGCGAGTTGTGGTGCCACCTACGTGGCCCGCTGGACCAGCCTGCATATCCGTCGGCTGACCAAGTCGTTCAAGGAGGGGATCGAGCGCAAGGGTTTTCGTTTCATTGAGGTCATCGCTCCGTGTTCCACCCTGTACGCACGGCTTAATAAGTTGGGCACCGGTTTCAACCTGATGCGGTTCTACCACGACAATGCGGAGATCTGTCACGGGGCGGACACCCGTGACCTGGGCATAGACTTTCAGAACAAGCTCATCTGCGGCAAGTTCGTCGATGAGGAGCGACCCACCTTCCTTGAGAGTATGCACGAGCATTACAATAAGATTCTCGGAGATAGATACGTGCCAATCCCGCCGGAGGGAGGAATGATCCATGGCTAGGACGGAGATTCGCATCACCGGCATGGGCGGCCAGGGCGTGGTGCTTTCGGGATACGTCATCGGCCGGGCCTGCACCATCTATTCCGACAAGCATGCCACAATGATCCAGAGTTTCGGGCCGGAGGCGCGGGGTTCCGCCTGCAGCACGACGCTGGCGGTTTCGGACACCGAGGTGCTGTATCCCTACATCCAGCGACCGGATGTTTTCGTGGTCATGTCCGGCGAGGGCTATGAGAAATACCGCGACGAACTCAAGGACGACGGCATCCTGGTCTATGAAAAGGACCTGGTTCATCCGAGGCTCAAGAAGGGGCAGCCCTCTTTCGGCGTACCGTCGACCCGGATCGCCGAATCACTGGGACGGTCGCTGGTGCAGAACATCGTGATGTTGGGCTTCTTCACGGCCGTGACCAAGCTCCTTCCGGAGGACGCGATGCGCGAGGCCGTTCGATCCTCGGTTCCCGCCGGAACTGAGGAGCTGAACATGGCCGCCTTCAACCGGGGCCTGGAATACGTGGATGAAGCCACTAGCGCACCTGTCGTGGAGGAGGTGAAGTCATGAGTGTCGTTGCGACTGCACCCAAGACCGGTCCACTAGGCCTGGAAGGCGCCGGGCTGCTGGTCCCCACGCTCCAGTCCGAGACTCTGCCCATAAAGCGCATCGAAACGGCTCCGTGCACCCAGGCCTGTCCGGCGGGCATCAACGTCAAGGCCTATGTCTCGATGATAGCGGAACGGCGTTTCGCCGACGCACTCGAGATGGTCCGAAGGCGCTGTCCGCTTCCGGGAATCTGCGGACGGGTATGTGACCATCCGTGTGAAACAGCCTGTACGCGTGGAGGATTTGACGAGCCCGTTGCCATTCGGGCGTTGAAGCGCTTCGTCGCCGACATGGAGGAGGAGTTCCCCAAGCTGGACGTGCCGCAGCAACGTAACGGCTCGTCGAGAGTCGCGGTGATCGGCTCAGGCCCCGCGGGACTTACCGCCGCGTTTGACCTGACGATGGCTGGCTACCCTGTAACGGTTTTCGAGAGCGAGGGACAGCCGGGTGGCATGCTCCGCTACGGCATTACGTCCTACCGTCTGCCTCGCGACGTGCTTGATGCCGAGATCAACCATTTGGTTCAGGCGGGCATTGATATCCAAACGGGACGACGCCTGGGGGGCGATCTCGAGTTGGATGGGTTGCTCAACGATGGGTATAAGGCCGTCTTGTTGGCCGTTGGTGCTCAAAAAGGGCGAAGTCTGCGGGTGCCCGGTGAAGACGAGCGCCCCGAGGTCGAGGACGCTCTGGCATTCTTGAGACGTGTCAACGACGGTGATTACACGCCGGTGAAGGGCAAGGCCGTGGTGATCGGCGGCGGCTCCACGGCCGTGGAGGCCGCCCGGGCGGCGTTGCGGCTGGGGGCCAGCTCGTGCGAGATCCTTTACCGCCGTTATCGTGAGGAGCTCCTGGCCGGCGACCTGGAAATAAAGGATGCCGAGTCTGAGGGCATCAAGTTCCGGTTCTTGGTGACGCCCACCCGGGTGGTCAGCGAGGGAGGGCGCCTGAAAGGTCTGGAGTGCATCAAGATCGGGCTCGGGGAGCCGGATGCCAGCGGCCGTCGCGGCCCGATTATCATTCCCGGAAGCGAATTCCTCGTCGAGACCGACCATGTCTTGGCCGCTGTGGGGCAGGAGGCTGACCTTAGTTTCATTCCCCCCAAGAGCGAGTTGCTCGAGGGACGTTGGTTGGCAATCAATCCGGACACACTGATGGCACCCAGAGCCGGTGTGTTCGCCGCGGGCGACGTGGTAACCGGGCCCGCTACCTTGATCAAAGCCGTCGATGCGGGACACAAGGCGGCCGAGTCGATCCGTCACTACATCGAGGACGGCAAACCCGGCTTCGAAAAGGAGCCGCCGCACCTGCGGAGACCCGCTGAATACGAGTTCCCCGACCTGCCTCCCGTGGAGGCGAAACGACTTTGGCCGGCCTCGGTGCCGCCCAAGCCGGGCCGGGAGTTTGAAGAAGTGGAACAGGCTTTCACTCCCGAGCAAGCGGTGGAAGAGGCCAAGCGCTGTCTCAGGTGCGGACCTTGTGATGCGTGCCGGGTTTGTGCCCCGAGCTGCCGACGCCGGTACGTCATGCTGAGCATCCCCAAGGAGGATGGGGCACCTTCCGGTCCCACGGCGTTTGTCCGGGCGCCGGGTAACGTAGCTATGAGTCTTAGTGCCGATGAGCCGACACCCGGATGGCTTCTTCCGGTGATCAGGCCCGGCGCTCTTGGCGAGGTAGACACGTCGATTGGGGTGCCGATCGATCTGCTCCCGGGGCGTGTTTACGTCAACGAATCGCGATGCCGTGGTTGCGGGCAGTGCGTGGATGTGTGTCCTTTTGACGCCCTGAGCATGTCCAACGGCGCAGGCAGAGAACCCAAGGCGCGGCTTGAGCCGGCGTTGTGTCGGGGGTGCAACCTGTGCACGGCCGTCTGTCCTACGGATGCAATTATCGCCGGTGCCCTGTCGTCCGACTGGTGGGAGTCCCGACTGGCAGATATCTTTAAGACTGCTTCATCGGCCAAGACGGCGAAGCCTCCGTACGTGGTACTGGCTTGTGAGCGGCGTGCCGGGACCGTTGAGCCGATGCTCGATAAACGCGGGACCCACGCGGAAATCATCCGATTCAGGTGCACCGGCCAGATCGATGCCGGAATGCTGCTGGAGCTCTATAGGCGCGGAGCACGGCGGATCCTGGTCGCCGGCTGCCAGTCCGAACGGTGCCGGTTCGGTTCGGGTGCTGAGTTGGCCGCCGAGCAGGTGGAACGTGCCCGCTCAACGCTTCGTTCGCTGGGCGGCGATCCAGACCGCATCGTATGTGATTGGTCGCAGAGCATCACCGAGGATTCGCTGGAACAGCCGTTGAAGCGTATCACCGAGACTGCTCGTAAGCGCAGCGGGCCTAAAGCTCGCGGCGAAGTGAAGTGATTGGGAGATAGCGATGGACCAGCTCTCCAAGTTACGTCAGGCAACCCGGGCGGTGCTTTGCGCCGAGTGCGGCAAGTGCACGTCCATGTGCCCCCTGGCGGCCTCGGGGGACTTCTCCCCCCGCACGATCGCCAGCCAGGATTTGGAGGACGAGATCAACGGGCGCGGAGTGGGGGTGTTCCGCTGTCTGACCTGTGGGTCGTGCGAGCTGCGCTGCCCGCAGGACGTTCACTTCAGCGAATACGTAAGAGGTGTGCGAGAGCTGATCCCACCCGAGGCCCGCGAGCCCTGCCCTCACCGCGATGTGTTCAGTTGTGCCGCCCGTCTGATGGCTACTCCGGATGGGCCCCTGAGAGACACGCAATGGATCACCGGGGATCTTACGGTGGCTAAGGAGGGCGAGGTCGGGCTTTTCGTGGGATGTCTTCCTATCTTTGACGTTGTATTCAAAGAGCAGCTCGGCCTCGAGACGGTCGAGATTGCTCGTGCCGCGGTGCGCGTGCTCAATCACCTGGGAGTCGAGCCGGTGGTGTTGGATGAAGAACGCTGCTGCGGTCACGACCAGCTTTGGAGCGGTGACGGGGAGACATTCCGAGCACTTGCGGAGGCCAACGTGGCGGCGTTCGCCGCAAGGGGAGTCAAGCACATTGTGACCGCCTGCGCCGAGTGCTGCCGGACCTGGCGTCTCGATTACGCGGAGGTCGCCCCCCATTACCAGCCGCGTGTCGAGCACCTGGCGGAGTTCCTGGCTCCACGTCTCGAGAGTGGCGAAGTTGCCCTGCAAAGCAACGGTGAGCTCAAGCTGACCTATCAGGACCCGTGTCGGCTGGGTCGCCATCTGGGTATCTATGAAGCCCCCAGGAAGACGCTGGCGGCGATGCCCGGTGCGAAGGTGGTGGAGATGGCCCGCAACGGCCGCGATGCGCTTTGCTGCGGTACCAGCGGTTTTATTCACTGCGATGCGGACTCGCGCCGCCTGCAGACCGAGCGGCTTAACGACGCCGCGGGCACCGGCGCCCAGAAGCTGATTACAGCCTGTCCCAAGTGCCTGATCCATTTCACCTGTGCTCAGGCTGAGGACAAGCGCAGGGACGGGCGAATACCATCCATCGAAGTTCAGGATCTGACGGTCCTCGCAGCGAGTATGCTGGAGGGGTCAGAGAAAACGGAGCAAGCGACGGAGAAAGCAGTAGGAGCTGTTACGTGAAACGGTTTTGGGGAGAAGATTTTCTAAGCAAGAAGGGCACCTGATGGTTGCTAACCCAACGAATGACAAGATCCGTGTGGGTGTCTTCGTCTGCGATTGCGGGCTGAACATCGCCGGCGCCGTGGACTGCGCCGCGGTGGCCGAGTACGCCGAGACGCTGCCGGATGTGATGTGCGTGGTTCGGAACAAGTACACCTGCGCAGATCCGGGTCAAAACGAGATCAAAAATGCGATCCACCAGCACCAACTAACCCGGGTCGTCGTCGCCTCCTGCACTCCCAGGCAGCACGAGCCGACGTTCCGGCAGTGTGTGCGCGAAGCGGGCCTGAATCCTTACCTGTTGGAGATGGCCAACTTGCGCGAGCACTGCTCCTGGGTGCATCCCGGGGAGTGGGACGGGGCAACGGCAAAGGCCAAGGACCTGGTGGCCAGCGCGGTGGCCCGGGCCCGCCTCCTGCAACCGCAGGAGGAGCTCACCGTCCCGGTCACCAAGCGTGCTTTGGTGATCGGCGGCGGAGTGGCGGGCATCGAGGCCGCCATCGAGCTGGGCGACGCCGGGCATCAGGTGGTTCTGGTCGAGAAGCAGCCTTCCATCGGTGGGATCATGGCCCAACTGGACAAGACCTTTCCCACCATGGACTGTTCGATATGAATTCTCGGGCCTAAGGCCATCGATGCCGGTCGGCATCCCAACATCGAGCTGCTAACCTTCAGCGAGGTCGAAGAGGTTTCGGGCTACATCGGGAACTTCACGGTGAAGATCCGTAAGAAGGCCCGGTACGTTGACCCCGACTTGTGCAACGCCTGCGAAGAGTGCGTCAAGGTATGCCCGGTCGTCAAGCCGGATGAATACCAGATGGGGCTCTCCTCCCGCAAGGCGATCTACATCCCGTTCCCCCAGGCCGTACCCTGCTCCTACATCCTCAATATGGACGACTGTCTTGGCAACAACCCCATCGCCTGCGGGAAGTGTGCCGAGGTCTGCGACAAACAGGCCATCAACTACGACGACGAGGACGAGATCATCACCCGGGAGATCGGGTCGATCATCGTGGCCATCGGTCTGGACGTATACGACCCCACGGAGATGGACGAGTACGGCTATACCCGCTTCGAGAACGTCATCACCTCGATGGAGTTCGAGCGGTTGATCTGCGCCGGGGGCCCCACGGCCGGCCACTTCGTCCGTCCCAGCGACCAGCAGCGCCCCAAGCGTATCGGCTTTATCCAGTGCGTCGGGTCCCGCAACCCCAAGATCGGACGACCCTACTGCTCCAACATCTGCTGCATGAATACGATCAAGGACACGCTGCTTCTGGCCGACCACTACCCCGACATGGAAAACGTCGTCTTCTATCAGGATATCCGCTCGTTCGGGAAGTCCTTCGAGGACATGTTCCAGCGATCCAGGGAGGCGGGAACACGCTATATCCGCGGGTTGCCCGGCGACGTCCGGGAAGACCCCAATACGCGAAACCTCACCGTTACGGTCGAGAACACCACCAAGGGCAAGCTTGAACATCATGAGCTGGATATGCTGGTGCTGTCGGTGGGCGTCGTGCCGCCGAAGGACCTCGCCAAGATATCCGGCATGCTCACCCTGTCGAAGACCTCCGACGGTTTCTTCATGGAGTCGCACCCGAAGCTAAAGCCCGTCGACGCCCCCACCCGCGGCGTCTACTTCGCCGGCTTCTGCGAGTCCCCTAAGGACATTAAAGACTCGGTGTGCCAGGCCGGTGCGGCGTCATCGCGCTCTGGAGCGCTGCTCAACGCGGGTCAGATCCAGATCGAGGCCATCACCAGCCGGATCGATGAGACCGCCTGCAAGAAGTGCGGTCTGTGTGCCGCGGTGTGTCCCTATGGAGCTATTGTCTGGAAGAAGGGCGAAGCGGCAGTGGTGATCGAGGCGGCCTGCGCCGGTTGCGGGGCCTGTGGGGCCACCTGCTTGTTCGGTGCCATCACCATGCGGCACTTCACTGACGACCAGCTCATGGCCCAGGTGCGTGCCACCCTGGGCGAGAATCCACAGGACAAGGTCTTCTGCTTCGCCTGCAACTGGTGCTCCTATGCCGGCGGAGATATGGCCGGTATCTCTCGTATGAAGTATCCGACCACAAACCGCGTGGTGAGGACGATGTGCTCAGCCCGGGTCTCGGAGGAAATGGTTCTGGAGGCGTTTCGTTGCGGGGCACCGATCGTGCTGGTCTCGGGATGCCACTACGCCGACTGCCACTACATCAACGCCAACCGCCAGACGGTGAAACGGGTGCAGAACCTGTGGAACAAACTGGAGAAGGCCGGTGTACGGCCGGAACGGCTGCAGCTCGAGTGGATCAGCGCCGCAGAAGGGCAGAAGTTCGCCAAGGTCATGTACCAGTTGGAGGAAATGCGCCAGGCGGTTACGATGGAAGAAATCGAACACGCGCGCCAGGCGCTGAAACCCAAACCCAAGAAGGCTGCAAAGAAGAAGGCGGAGGCTGCGGTAGCGAGTTAGGCTTCGGCCGGACCGGAGGTCTATATGGCGGCGACAAAAGAGACCTTTCGATGCATGTTGTGCGGTCATGAGTATCAGGAGTCGGTCGAGAAGGGCGAGGACAAGGAACGCTCCTGCCCCAAGTGCCGCTCGAACAGCATCCGGCATCTCAAGAAGAAGTCGTCAACCAAGGAGTGATCGGGACATCGGAGGCGTCCGGCGATGCCGGGCCCATTGGCCCCAGTTCTAAGGAGGTGTTCTGTGGGCAAGTCGGTACATCTAAAGGACGGGACCGAGGTGTCGATCCGCCCTTTGACCAAGGAGGATCTCGACAAGTCCCTGGCGTTTTTCCAGGGACTTCCCGAGGAAGACAGGAAGTATCTTCGGGTCGACGTCAGCAAGCGAGACGTTGTCGAAAGGCGAATCCGCCAGATCGACTCGGGAAGGGTCGAACGTTTAGTTGCGCTGGTGAATGACGAGATCGTGGCCGACGGTGCCCTCGAGCTGGCAGGTCACGACTGGGCGGCGCACGTGGGTGAGTTGCGGCTCATTGTGTCTCACCGGTTTCAGCGCAAGGGGCTGGGCATGGTGATGGCCCGTGAACTCTACACTCTGGCCGCCAGCCACAAGCTCGAGCAGATCGTAGTAAGCATGGCCCGGCCGCAGGTCGCCGCCCGCAGCATATTCCGCAGGTTGGGCTTCCGCGAGGAGATCACGCTCCCCGGCCACGTCAAGGACCTGAGCGGCTCGAGCCAGGACCTCATCCTTATGCGTTGCGACCTTAAGGCCCTATGGCAGGAACTCGAGACCTTCTTCGCCGACTCCGACTGGCAACGCACCCGATAGCATAATGCCAATTCCAAAGGATGACTGCCCGTGCTCCGCACTCGCTTGACGGTCGTGGTACCCACCTCTAACGCCTCGGCAATCCGAGCGACCGACGAGCAGCTCTTCGAGATCATGAGCGTGGGCCTGATCGTCGGCGGCTCGATCGTCATCCCCCACCTCCGCCGCGCCGTCGCCCTCCTCTACGAGCTGAACGATAAGTTGCCGGAGGATCGCGCCGTGTGAACCCTCCGGTAAGAGGTTGGCGAAGGGCCCTGGAAACCGGTCCGCGAATTCGGCTATACTGCAGGAAAGGTCAGCGCTATTGGTGAGCCGACGATCTGGTGGAAAGGGCCGATGATAGCTTCAACACGTTCAAGACTCGCTCGCGCTCTTGGTGGGGGCGTGATCGCCGTCGGTGTCGTCTTTGGGATCGTGGCCGCCATGGTGTACACGAGACCCGGACCCGCGCCGGAGCCGGTTTCGCCACTTACCCTATTCCAGGAACGGCTCAAACCGGGCGAGCTTGCAGGCTGGAATCTCCTGTTCATCACGCTCGATACGGCACGCGCCGATCACATCGGCTGCTACGGCTATGCAGATACCAATACACCCACGATTGACCGCCTTGCCGCCCGCGGCGCCCAATTTGACCACGCCGTGACGTCTGTGCCGTCGACGCTTCCCGCGCACTGCACCATGATGACCGGGCTCGAGGCACCCGGCCATGGCGTCCGCATCAACGGACACTTCCTGGATGATGAAGTGACCACATTGGCTGAGGTTTTGAAGGGCGAAAGCTACGCCACGGCAGCGTTCGTGGGTACTTACGTGCTTGATGCCCGCTTCGGCTTGGGCCAGGGATTCGACAATTATGACGATACCCTCTTTCGGGGGGATCCGAAGACCGGACGGCGTGCCGGACCCCGACGCGCGGAAAACATCACCGACGCCGCCGTCAAGTGGCTAACCCGCCAGTTTGAAACACACACCGACCAGCCGTACTTCACGTGGGTTCATTACTTCGACCCACATCTGCCATATGATCCGCCGGGCGAATTCGCCCGCCGGTTCGCCGACGCCCCCTATGACGGGGAGATAGCCTATACCGACGTTCACATTCGCCGCCTATTGGACTTTCTCGAACAGCGCGGACAGATGGACCGCACTCTGATCGTGCTGACCTCCGACCACGGTGAGGGACTCTGGGAACATCTGGAAGAGGACCACTCGCGACTCATCTACGACACGACGATGCACATTCCGCTCATTGTTTCCTGCCCTCAACTTCACGACGCTTCCTGCCGCATCGACGATGTGACTGTCGGAGCCATAGACATCATGCCGACGGTGTTGAGCCTGCTCGGCGTCAAAACCGACATCGACATGGACGGGATCGACCTTGCCACGACAGCAGTCAGCCGCGACCGGGCAATCTATGTAGAGACCCTGGCCCCACGGCTATACCATGGGTGGGCAAGCCTGCACGGCATGCGACGGATCGATGCGAAATACATCCAGGCTCCGTTTCCTGAGTATTATGACCTGGCCAACGATCGCAGCGAGCTGAACAACCTGCTCGAGGCCGATCCCCATGCAGCGGACGAACTGGCGGCCGAGTTGGCGAGCTACATGGCCCGCTGGCCTACGGTGGACGAGTTTGCGGCGACAGCCCGCCCTGTCAGTGCGCACGAGCTGCAACGGCTCGCCGCCCTCGGATACGTCAACATAGAGGTCAGTGACGGGGCACAGTCGGCCACACGACCGGATCCCAAAGACATGCTCCCAATCTACAAGGACCTGCTGCGCAATTACCCGGTCGAGCTTAACAGCAAGAGCCGGGACATTGCCGCAAGACCCGACGCCGACAAGGGCGCATATCGACGCGCCGTAATCCTGGCCCGCGCCGCCCTGGCTCGAGTCCCCCAGGATGGAAGGTACCAGACCACCCTGGGCATGGCCCAATACCGCGCGGGCAACTACGAGGCGGCCGTTGAGACTCTCGCCAAACTAGACGAGATCGCTTCCGCCCCACGCGAAGACAGTGCCTCGGCAGCCGGTGCGTTCCGGGCCATGGCTCTGTATCAGCTCGGCCGAACGGATCAGGCCCGTGCCGAGCTACTTGGCCTGCGCACCGCCATAGAGCAGACCACACAAAGCAAAGACGACGCAACTCGGGCTTTTCTTGCGGAAGCTGAAGCGCTAATCCTCAAACGCTAGTACGGCGTTTCATAAATAGTACGACGATGATCCTACCCCGAACCGTGGGCTTGAAGCCCGCGCTTGGGTGCCACTGGTCCCGATGCGTCTTCGTCCCGGCTCGCCGGGGTACATCGGGACCCGCCAGTGACAAGCACGGGCAAACAAGTTTGCCCATGGCACCCAACCCGCAGATCCGTGGTTGACGGTACTAGTCGTTCTCGGACGGCTACCAGGCGATTTGCGGACCTACACCCTTAGTTAGCGGTCCCGTGGGCTGAGAGCGGCGTATCTTATGCTTTCTTGGGCGGCATCGTTGCCTGGATACCAGGGCCGCGGCAAGGTTGTGGGGGACGGATGGAGAAGTCAGCGCGATGGACCATCGGGGGCTTAGGGCGACAAGAAAACCAGTCCAGCTCGTAGCCGACCCCAAGCGAGTGATCATCCGGCTCTTTGTCCCCGGCGGTGAGTCGCGGGTGAGCGCCATTCTCGACCGAGTTATGGCACTGTCGGAGGCGGAGGTCTCGTCCATCCTAGAGCGCGTCCTGGATCGCTATTCCTCCCGCCACAAGGACATCTCCGGCGTTTTCGAGCGACACTATGAAGCAGTTGCCAGCCAACTCAATGGCCAAGTACCTACAACAAAACAGAGGCGGCAGTTAATCGGTACCTACTTTACCAGCGAATACTCGCTGGAGTCCGTCGCTCTGTTCAACCCCTCCGTTGTGCTGCACCCTGACCAGCAGGGGATGAGCGACGGGAAGGTCCGGTTCATCATCAGCCTTCGCGCGTGCGGTGAAGGGCACATCTCCTCGATCGAGTTTCGCAGCGGCGTGATCGATTCTACCAACGGAATCACGTTCGACCCCGTTCCTCCTTTTGTGGCCCCAGAGGGCCCCCACGACCTTCATATGTACGATAAGAACCGCTTCTTTCTGAAGCTGAATGAAATGGGCGGGTACAGACCCCTGGCCAACCGGGTTCTTCGATACCTTGGTGACAAGTTCACCTTTGCCGAATTACAGAGTGCTATTGACAGGGTTCGGCGGCGGCATGGCGGTGCCGATTCGTTCCAGGAACTGGCCGAGAACATGCTGTGGCTTGCCCGGTCAAGTTACCGCTTGGAGTTTCCTGCCGACTCGGCCATCTCAGAACGGGTCATCTTCCCCGTCACCGAGAACGAGAGCCGGGGCATCGAGGACGCGCGATTTGTGCGCTTTACCCATGACGACGGGCGCATTGTCTACTACGCCACCTACACCGCCTACAACGGTTTCCGCAGCCTGCCGCAGTTCATCGAAACCACCGATTTTCTTCACTTCAAAGTCTACACGCTGAACGGCCGGTGTGCCCAGAACAAGGGAATGGCGTTGTTTCCGCGGAAGATTCAGGACCGTTTCGTGATGATCTCTCGGCTTGACGGTGAGAACATCTACCTGCTCCGGTCCGACGACATCCACTTCTGGAACGAGGCGGAGAAGATGCACGGCCCGATCCATCCGTGGGAGTTCATCCAGATCGGAAACTGCGGCTCGCCCTTTGAAACAGACGTGGGTTGGCTTCTGCTCACACACGGTGTCGGCCCGATGCGCGAATATTGGATGGGAGCTTTGCTGCTTGATCTGGACGATCCCTCGCGCGTCATCGGCCACTTGAAAGAGCCGATCCTGATGCCCGCTAAGAACGAGCGCGACGGTTATGTGCCCAATGTTGTCTATTCATGCGGCGGCATGATCCACAACGATGACCTGATCATCCCTTTCGGCATCTCGGATACCTCCACCGGGATTGCAACCATCTCTGTCTCAAAGCTCCTGTCCTGCTTAGTCCGGTCTTAAGAGCCTATCCCCAAAAAGTGTGGTACGGGTTTGCAACCCGTGTACTTCACCGGTTGGAAACCGGTGCCACAGGGGTTAATGAGATAGGCTCTTAAGGAACCACACGCGCCTGAGCGGCTTGCACAACCTGTGGAACCGACTCTCTAATCGGTCAAATGACAGCCCGGAAAGCCAGTCCCCAGTGGGCTGCCATCAGATATCTCCTTGCTTGACACCATTTGCATCCGGCGATGCATCGCCGAGGATCTACGTTCGCACGGCGCTCTCATATTATAACGCCGGGCAGACGGTAAACAGATAGGGCCGGGCGGGTACACTACGTCCAAGATGGGCAGGTTGCAACAAATCTCGCACACGGCGATGCACACGGCCCCACTGTTTCCGGTGGCAGCCGGCTTGATTGTCGGGATCGTT
The DNA here is from genome assembly GCA_030616775.1 of Planctomycetota bacterium. Lineage (GTDB taxonomy): Bacteria > Planctomycetota > Phycisphaerae > UBA1845 > UBA1845. The sequence goes on along the minus strand of JAUWWQ010000056.1, from coordinate 9,337 downwards.
CTCGATGGGCGGATTCAGCCCAGTGTGTTCGTCTATGTAGTCCTTTTTGCGCTGATTAGCGCCCTCGTTTTGATCCGGCGTATACGAGCGTTGATCGGCCCATTGCTGGTGTTCACCGCTTCGCTGTGCGTAGGCGGCGTGCTCCACCTGGCTGCGGCCCGAACAATACCCGCTTCCAGCATCGAGCGCTACACCGGTGAAACCAGGCGCATCGCCCGGGTACGCGGCGTAGTGGTCTCCGAACCGCGGATACTGGATATCCCTCCGAGCCCGTTTGCACGTTGGAGTTACGGGTCGCAGCGCACCGCATTTCTCCTTAAGACAGAGTCGATCGAGGGACTCAGTGGTGACATACCCGTGACGGGGCGGATCCGCGTCACCGTCGGCGAGGCTGTACTCGATCTGCGCGAGAACGAGCACGTTGAGGTGTTCGGTTGGTTGTATCGGTTTCAGCCGCCCCGAAATCCTGGTTCGTTCGACTGGTCCTCGTTCTACCGACGTCAAGGTGTTGTCGCCGGCCTGCAATGCAATCACCGGGAGAATGTTCAGCGGCTCGACGCTGAACCGCTTGTGCAGGGTCACGACTTTGTCACCTGGTTGCGTACCACGGTCCGCGGCATGCTCACCGACGACCTGGCCACCGGTACGGATGAAGAAGCGAGCCTGCTCGAAGCGATGGTCCTGGGCCACCGGTCACGGCTCGACCGACGGCTCAACGACGTGTTTATCCGGGCCGGCGTGGTTCACTTCCTGGCCGTGAGCGGAACGCATGTAGTGGTGGTCATGTCGTTCGTCTGGTTTGTCGGGCGCATTTTCCAGCGTAACAAGCGCCAGTGCGCCTGGCTCATGATGCTGACGGTGTGCGCCTATGCGTTGATTGCCGAGCCGAGACCCCCCATCCTGCGGGCCACGGTGATTGCCGTGCTCTTCTGTGCGTCGTTATTACTCAGGCGGCCGCGTGCCCGACTGAACTGGATTTCAGCCGCCGCGGTCGTGCTCCTGCTGTGTGATCCGGTTGGGGTATTCGATGTCGGGTTCCAGCTTTCGTTCGCAGCCGTGTTGGGCGTCACATATATCACACCGGCAATTCGGCAGGCCGGGCCGGAGTTACGAAATCTGGTCAACCGCCTGATCTTCCGGCGCCCATTTGCCGAGCAGGATCGGCAAATAGCAGACGATGCGGCCCGTCAGACATCTCCGCTGGCCTGGCGGGCTCGGCACGCAGTACAACGCTTCCTTCTGATCTTCCTGGCCGTGTCGGTTGGGGCTTGGCTTGCAGGCATGCCGGTTGTAGCCGGGTACTTCAACCGCGTCCATCCCTGGGGACCGGTCAGTTCGGTCATCGTGTTTCCGCTGATGTATCTTGTGATGATCGTCGCGCTCATCAAGATCGTAGTGTCGGCAAGCTTCCCGGCGTTGAGTATCGTCATCGCCTGGCTTGTCACGGTTGCCGACCGATTCCTCATCTGGATTGTCGAGCATCTCTCGTCGCTTCCCGGCGCCTCGATTCCCATCGCCACCCCATCCTGGTGGCTGATTGCCACGTTCTATGTGTTCCTGGTGTTATTCGCCTGGGCGTTTAACCCAAGGCCACGGCACTTGTCAGGGCGGTCGCCACCATCCAGCCGAACGATTCCCGTACCGCGCCATTGGCTCAAGTTGGCCTCCCTGTTCGCGTTTGCCTTGTTGATCGTGACCGCCGTAGTATGGCCGTACATCAGGCAGCCGTCGGACCGGCTAGTTGTCACGGTGTTGTCAGTCGGAGCGGGGTCGGCGGTGGTGATTGAGCTGCCGGACGGGCGCACGGTTCTTAACGACGCCGGTAGCCGAAGCCCATATGATGTGGGTCGCAACACGGTGGTGCCATTCCTGCGACATCGCGGCATCACACGCCTTGACCGAGTGCACATAAGTCACCCCAACCTCGATCATTTCAGCGGCCTGCCGAGTATTCTAGAGGAGGTTGATGCAGGACCGATCATCATCAACGAATACTTCGAGTCACGGAGCCCACCGCGGTCGCCGGCTCGGCACCTACTCGATTTGCTCGCTGACCGGGGACATCCCGTAGAGATACTGGATCCGGCCGACCGTCGATGGGAGCTTGGGGGCGTTACGTTCGAGCTCCTCTCGCCGTTTGGTGACTTGGACGAGTCGATCTCAGCCAACGAAACTTCGACCGTCATGCGACTCTCTTACGCCGGTCATTCGATGCTGCTGACGGGCGACATAGAGGAACGCATACAGCGGGCGCTACTCGAGCGTGAGGACCTGCGGGCGGATGTGCTTGTCCTGCCACACCACGGGAGCGTCGAGTCGAGCTCGAAAGCGTTTGTCGACGCAGTGGGCGCAAGGGCTGCGATCCGTTCCAGCCACCAACGAATGGATGAGACATTCAACGGGCTGCAGACGGTCGTGGGCAGCACGCCGCTGTACAACACGGCCGACGTTGGTGCCGTAAGAGTCGTCATCGACAAAAGGGGTGTTCGAGTGGCCGGCCATCGGTACTCGCCTGCCAGGTATCGGTAGCGGGCCCGGGCGAGACAGGCGTAGCTGCCTCGCCCATCGCCGTCAGAGCAGCGAGTTGTGCCCCAATGGCCTGACAACTTCGCACACCTTCCCTCCATTGACCACATCGGGGAAAAATGTGACAAGCTGGTCAACCGTGGTATCGGCTGCGAATTGCACATTACTCGTTGCGTTGTTATAGTCTGCTCATGTTGGGTGCCTAGGTACTGTGGAGCAATCGAATCATGATTGTCGGTATCCCGAAAGAGACGAAAACGCACGAGTATCGGGTCAGCATGACACCGGCCGGAGTGGATGAGCTGGTACGGCGCGGGCATACCGTGCTGGTGGAGACCGGCGCGGGCCTTGGCTCGGGTATCACTAACGATGAGTACGCGGCCGTCGGCGCCACAATCGCAGAGACCGCGAAGGAGGTGTTTCACAAGTCCGATCTGCTTATCAAGGTGAAAGAACCCCTGGCCGGAGAACGTGCGATGATGCACGAAGGGCAGGTTATGTTCACCTACTTTCACTTTGCGGCTGACCGGGAGTTGACCGAGGGGGTGGTCGAGACCGGCACGGTGGCGATCGCCTACGAGACCATCGTCGACGAGAAAGGACACCTGCCGCTGCTGACGCCGATGAGCGAGGTCGCCGGCAAGATGAGCATTCAGGAAGGAGCCAAGTACCTGGAAAGGCCGATGATGGGTCGCGGAATCCTGCTGGGCGGCGTACCCGGCGTAGAGCCCGCCGAGGTGCTGATCATCGGGGGCGGGATCGTCGGGACGAACGCAGCCAAGGTGGCCGCGGGGCTCGGCGCCAGCGTGACAATCATGGACATCGACATCGATCGCCTCCGGTACCTGGATGACGTGATGCCGGCGAACATACGAACGGTGTACAGCAACCGGCTGATGCTGCAAAAATACCTTCCGGTGGCGGATCTGGTCATCGGAGCGGTGTTGATCCCCGGGGCGCGGTGCCCGATCCTCATAACCCGTGACATGCTCTCCACAATGAAACCCGGGGCGGTCATCGTTGACGTGGGCGTCGATCAGGGCGGATGCTGCGAGACCATTCGCCCGACCACGCACGATGAACCCACGTACATCGTCGACAACATCGTCCATTACGGCGTGGCCAACATGCCCGGCGCGGTTGGCCGCACCTCGACGTTTGCGCTCACCAACGCGACGCTGCCCTACGCGTTGAAACTGGCCGACCTCGGCTACAAGGATGCGTGCAAGAAAGATCTGGGCCTCGCCGAGGGCATCAACGTGGAGCGTGGCAAGGTCACCAACAAGCCCGTAGCGGAGTGTTTTGGCTTGAGGTTTACACCGTCATCGGTTGTGGGATGACACACCTTGTCATTTAGTCGTCAATCTGATTTGGATCTACAGCCATGAAGAATGTCATCATCGTGATTTTGCTGGTGACCACGGTGGTTGTTGGATACATCGCGGCCGCCAGCAGGCTACGCCTGTCTCTCGAAGGTATTGAAGGTAAGACCGAAAAGACCAGTCGGGGCGACCTGACGCTGCCCATCAACGCCACCGGTGAAATTCTGCCCGCCCGTCGTGTTGTGATCAAATCCGAGGCCAGCGGCGAAGTGCTCAAGATCGCCAAGCAGCCCGGTGACCGGGTCAAGGATGGCGATCTGTTGATCAAACTCCAACGCGACGACGAAGAGCGAAACGTCAACCGGGCTAGACTGGACTATGAGGCAGCCGGCGCATTGTTGGAAGAGACACGGATCAATCTGCAACAGGCACGTACTGCGGACCTGGACACTGCGAAGGCGGCGGTCCAGCAGATCGAAGCTGCCCTGAAGCTCTCCAAGCTTCGGGCCGAGCGGGCCGAGAGTTTCCCGAACCTGTATCATGACGAGGAGCACCTGCAACGCATCAGCACCTATGAGAGCCAGCTCGCCCAGTTGGCCAGCGCCAAAGCCACTCTCGAGAAAGCCAAACTGGCCATACCGCGCGCCGAGCAAGCAGTCAAACAGACTGAGGCCCGGCACGAATCAACGAAAAACACGCTCGGCGACGCTCAGAAACGGCTTTCCAAGACCGATATCGTTTCGCCGCTCGATGGCATCGTGGCACAGGTTCGCCCCCAGATCGGAGAGGTGATCCAGGGCGGGATGACAACGATCACCGGCGGGACGGAGCTGGTCGTCGTCCTGGACATGGACAAGCTGATCGTTCGCGCCGAGGTCGATGAGGCCGACATAGGACGGGTTCTGGCAATTTCGCCTCCCTGGGCGCGACCCGGCCACCCCGCTTCCCTACGGATGCCGGAGGACCTCGGTCGGGCTGCGGAGGACATGGAACACATGCCGGCGATCACCGTGGAGTCGTTCCGCGACGAGGAGTTCACCGGGATCATCGAGCGGATTTATCCCGAGCCCACAAGGCTCAGCGGCGTGGTGACCTACCTGGTTGATGTGGTCATCACCAGCGAGAACCGGGATCGATTGCTGCCCGGGATGCGGGCTGACGTGCGTTTTACCTCCGAGCATGTCGAGGATGTGGTGCTGTGCCCCAACGAGGCCATCCATGAGGGTCCGGGCGGTAAGCTCGGCGTTTATATACCGAAAGAGGGAGCATCGCCGGACGAGCGGCTAACCGAGTTTGTACCCTGCAAGTTCGGGCTGGATAACGGCAACTACTCCGAGGTTCGCGAGGGTCTTACCGAAGGAACGGCTGTCTACATCAAGCTGCCCGCCAAACGGGACCGGGATAGGGAGCGGAAGAAACGCAGCGGGTAACACGATATTCCGGTCCGGCTACGCCCACACCTGCAGAAAACCAATGATCCGAGCTGTTCAACTCCGCAAAGAGTACCGGATGGGCGAGTCGGTCGTGCATGCTCTCGACGGGGTCGATCTTACGATCAAGGAGGGTGAGTTCGTCAGCATTGCCGGGGCATCGGGCAGTGGGAAGAGCACTTTGATGCATATTCTTGGCTGTCTCGACCGTCCCACCTCCGGCGTGCTGGAATTTCAGGGGCAGATGGTCAGCGCGATGAGCGAAAAGCAGCTCGCCCGGACTCGCAATCAGCATGTCGGGTTCGTGTTTCAGACGTTTAACCTTATCAACCGGACGACTGCGCTGGATAACGTATGCGTACCGCTGATGTATACGCGTCAGTCTTTCTCCAAGGCGACGGCCCGCAAGGCCCTTAAGCGGGTCGGTCTGGAGCAGCGGGCCACGCACAAGCCCAGTGAAATGTCCGGCGGAGAGTGCCAGCGCCTTGCCATCGCCCGTGCGATCGTCAACAACCCCAGCCTGCTGCTCGCCGACGAGCCCACCGGCAATCTCGATTCGCGCACTTCCCAGCAGATCATACAGACCTTTCACGAACTGCACGCCGGCGGCATCACCATCGTCCTGGTCACCCACGAAATGGACATCGCCGTTCAAACGGATCGAATGATCAATATGAGAGACGGACGGGTGGTGGAAGATGTCGTTGTGGATGACGCCCGGCGCAGGGAGGTGCTCACGTTCACCCGGGACGCTCAGACGCGGTTCGCACGGCAAAGGGGCTTGGGCACGAAGGAGTCACCATCCGCCAGGCTCGCATCGGGGGCATAAAGACTGCGCTTACCGTAGAGGGAGCACCGCATGTTTCACGTAAGACTCGTTCTGGCAGCGCTTCGGGGCCTTCACCAGAACCTGCTGCGCTCGATGCTGGCGACTCTCGGTGTCATTATTGGTGTGGGGGCCGTGGTGGCCGCCGTCTCCGTTCTGGAAGGAGCGGAGCGCGAGGTTCTGGACCGTTTCGAGAGCCTGGGCGCCGACCAGGTCATCGTATTCAACGGCAGCCAGCGTCGCCGACACCGCGTCACCCAGGTCAGTTCGCTGTTGCCCGCAGACGCCAAGCTGATCGAGCGTGAGAACGAGGACCTTATAGTTGCCACAGCCCCACAGTCCCAGGGGTTCGGACAGATAAAGTACCGGGAAAGGAACACGGTGGCCAGTGTGCTCGGCACCACCAGGGCATATGCTGTCATCAATAGCTACAACGTATCCAAGGGCCGGTTCATCACCCGTCAGGACGTCCGCGGCAACAGCATGGTTTGCGTGCTGGGGCATAGAGTGGCTCAAGACCTCCTTGGTGCCTTACCGGCCGTCGGCAAGAGCGTAAGGATCAACGGAAAAACCTTCATCGTCGTCGGTGTGATGGAAGAGCGCGGCACGCTGGGGTTTATCGAGGTGGACAACCAGGTGATCATCCCGCTCACCACAGCGATGGGCCGGATGTTCGGGCAGCGATACTTGACCTGGCTTGTCGCTCAATGCGTCGATGCCCACCGTCTGCCCGCCTGTGTGGAGCGTGTGAAAAGGACGCTACGGGCTTCTCACCGTATCCGGGCTGGGGCGGACGACGACTTCACGGTCTTTACCCAGGAGCAGATCAAGCAGAACTTCGCCCAGATCGCCATCATCTTCGCCGTCGTCCTATACAGTATTGCCGGCATTTCGATCGTGGTAGGCGCTATCGGCATCATGAACATCATGCTGGTTTCCGTTACGGAGCGGACCCGTGAGATCGGCGTGCGCATCGCGGTGGGTGCCCGGCGCTTCGACATCCTCAAACAGTTCCTTACGGAAGCCAGCATCATCAGCTTGTTCGGCGGCGGACTGGGCGTGGTGTGCGGTTGGGCGATGGCCAACTTCCTCGGCAAGTACACCCAGGTTTTTGACATCTACACGCCGCCGATGATCATCCTCATGGCCCTGGTTATGGCCGCCGTCGTGGGCATCATCAGCGGCATCTATCCGGCCATCCGCGCCGCCCGGCTGGACCCGGTCCAGGCGCTTCGTTTTGAATAGCACCCTGCTTGGCGTGGGCCCTTCGAGCCCGGAAAGAAGCATCAAGGCTCAGGCGCTCCATCGCTTCCCGCAAGCTGCTCAACAAGTGCACACGTCTCTGTGAACGGATCGGTGTCTTCGAGCTTTTCGGCAACCGCCCGGCACTTCGCCGTCACCCCGGATGACTCCAGCAAGCCTCGCAACTTCCTGACGACGGCACCCGTCCGAAAAGACCTGGGGCGCAGGAAGTCGCCGATCCCCAGCCGCTTGACACGTGCGGCGTTGTCGGGCTGGTCGTAGATCATCGGCGTAATCAGTTGCGGGATGCCGGCCGCCATCGCCTGCGCTGTTGTCCCGATTCCACCATGGTGCACGATGCCTGCGGTGTTCGGCAGCAACAGACTGAACGGCGCGTAATTGACGTGGCGCACGCCCGACGGGAGGCTGTCGGGCAACTGGTCCGGGTATCGGGTCAGCAGAATCCCCCGCCGACCCAGTGCCTGACAGGCCTCAATCGCAGGCCCCCAGAAACGTCGCCCGTGCCGCATCTCGCTTCCAATCGTAAAGACGATCGGCGGTTCACCCTGCTGCAGATAGGATTCGAGGTCGGCCGGCAACGTTGACTCGCTACACCCGTCGAACAACGGCAATCCGGTTAACCGAACCTGCGTCGGCCACCCGTCCCGCGGCGGGGCATACCACGCCGGGAACATCCCGATCGCACGCTGCGGCGATAGCCACCAGTTCCTCTCGAGCCATTGCGCCGGCGGCAAGCCGAGCTGGGCACGAAACCCGCTGACGTTCATTCCGACGGTCTTCCTGATGGCAAGGTCAAGGACTCCGCAGAGGCGACCTTTCATCCACGCGGGAAGCCAGTCGGGGATCTGTGCAATCCCAAACCAGAAGGGCTGAAGGATGAGGCTGGCGAGCGGAACGCCCAGCTTTTCGTGGGCAATTCGAGCGCCGATTGCGCAGCAGGATGCCGCCACCACGGTGTTCCCCGGTTTGTAGGCGTCGGCGATCGCGCGAAACTGTGCGGGCATCGGCCGGGAGGCCCACCGGGCCAGGGGTCTGCGGCCCTTTCTCGGATGCCAGATGTCCGGGTTACCCCAAGTGTTGTGGTACTGCTCTTCGCTGCCCGTTCCTACAAACGTAAATGCGTTGGCACTGGCCAACGGCTCGAAGTGCTGATTGGCGATGAGTGTGACGTGGTGGCCTCGATTTCGCAGCGCGATCCCCACCCCGATGTGAGGATAAACGTCGCCAAGCGTTCCCCACGGTAATAACAAAACGTTCATGTCCGCTCTGCCACGCTCAAGCCGCCACGGCCTACTCCTCGACCGCATCAGTGGCCTGGCAGGACGCCCGGGGTCATCGCCAGAGCTACAGCACCGTCACCAATCGTGTTCCGGGCCAGGACACGTTAGCGGATCCTGTGCTACGATTCAAAGCCCATAACACTGGAAAGACACAGACCGGAAGATTGTAACACAAGCGGCAACGCCTCATGCCGATCTCAACAAACAAACGTGTTTCGCCGTTTGGTGCCGCGGGTCCTCCCGACGAGCCGGGACCAAGACGAGTCTCACACACAGACGCAGTCATTGGGGGGGACGGGTGTGACTCCTTGTCTCACACCGATTCCAGCGGCGGCGCAAGAGTGTCTTGGGGGATTAGCTTCTCGGCGCAAAAGAAAGGCCGCCCGTCGCGGGCGGCCTTTCGTCTACCTTAATAAACCTTTCCTAGTCTCCTTTATTCTGCAGTTGTCGAACTTGCCTTGCGCCGCCGGGGCGGAGCGGGCCGTATGGCCCACCCCCTCCCCGTCGGGGCATTTACTTCAACCTATCTCCCCACTCCCCAGCTGCTACTGGCACGGCGGCGGACCCGGCGGCGGGAACGAAGGCGGCGGATAAGGCCAACCGCGGAACGCATCCAGGCAGCAGGTGGCATCCGAAATATCGATCAGCTGGTTCGGGGTCGCCCAGTCGTGGTCGGCCCGCGCCTTGGTC
>JAUWWQ010000042.1 GCA_030616775.1 Planctomycetota bacterium | reverse complement strand
GTGAGCATCAGCCGCTCGAACTCTTCGAGGATCGGTCCCTCCTCGTCTTCGAGCTGTTTTACCTTCGGTTTCAGTTCGGCCAGCTCGGCCTGGACGCGGTCGGCCTCTGCTTTGATTTCGACCTCGGGCGGGTGGTATGCTCCACGCTTGCGTGGGCATTTTTCACGCACCACAGCATATCATGGCCACGAAGACGTGGCCATGCCACACAGCCGCGCGCCTGACCCTCGCCGTTCCCGGCGTCCGTGGGTCTGGCTCACCGAGCTGTCCAGGTCGAGGATCAGCTTATCCAGGTTGAAAAAAGGGACGGGCACCTCGCGAGTAGGCTTTCTCGCCGGCGTGAAGGCCGTTTGGCTCGGAGCCGGTCCCCTTTTTCAGAACGCGATCAATCCACTTCCCCGGCACGTCCATCAAGGACTTCAGGTTCTTCCGGGTCGGCAGGAACAACAAGTGGGTCAAACGACCCACCCTACCTCTCTTTCGCCGTGCCCGGAACCATTGTGCACGCAGACACACTGGCAGGCAAGCTGCCAGTGGCACCCGGGCGAACGGCTCGTCCTATCCCTCCTATCGGCCCCCGGGGTAGGCTGCAATTACGATCATGCACCCCGCGAGGACCAACAGGATCAGCCGGTTTCTTCTCTGTCCGAACGTCCCATTACTGGCGAATTCCACACCGCCTGCGGCGTCTCACGGGGCCACCGCGGTCTCGCGACAAGGACCACCCATTCGGCCGGCTTGCCGGGGGTGGCGATCTTGACCCAGACCTCCGCGCCGAATACGGCGCGGGGCCGGGCGGCTGGAGCGGGGGCGGGCGTGCCAATGGTCAGGTCAAATGGATTCTCGACGCGTTGTAATTCCCGGACACCCTCTGGCCAAGCCAGGCCGTGGCTTGCCCATGTGCCTGTGTGCCACTGCTGTGTCAGCAGTGCATGACCATAGGTTCAGCGACACCACATTGCTCGCAGAGCAGTGGCACACCGCCTAATTAGCGGGTGCGGTTTTTCCCGGCTGTGTTGCGACCCGGTGCGTCCGGTAGATGGCGACGACGATGGCCACATTGATGATGATGAAGTAGCCCCAGATCGAGTCCACCCAGTTCGGTCTGGATTTCGTTTCCTGAAAGAGATTGTAGAAGATCTCGATCGCTGTCGTGATCAACGGCGTCCCCAGCAGAACGCTCAGCCCGGATACAATCATCATGGCTACCGAGCCGCTCTTGGGGCGGACAAACAGCAGCACGGGGCACACGACGTAGGCGACGCCCGCGAGCATCAGCACCAGACCCCACGGCCGGCCCCAGTTGGGTACGGCGCTCATCGGGAAACCCCAACCCTCGGTGATCCGCCCCGAAAGGACGCCTGCGCCCAGGATCAACATCACAACACCAACAAGCAAGATCACCACGCTGAGCGCGCAGGCCATCCGTAGGGATTTCCCACCATGCACGGGATCGAAGACCACCGCTGCCTCGGCGGGCTTCTTCACTCTCTTGCGCTTTGACATCGTCAGCATTCCTAAACCGGCGGTTAGCCATACAAGAGAGTACGCTCCCTGCCGGCATGGCTCAAGCGTATCGAATGCGGTTGTGCCAAACGAAGTGGAAAACCCGTGCGGGCTCAGGCATCGTCACTAAGCTGCGGTGTCGTGGGACATGGTGGCAGGCTGAGCGCAGCGAGCCCTGCCGGGATCACGTGGCTTAACGCTTGGACATGTAGCCCCGCCGCGAGGGCGATGCTGCGGCGTCACGGCATACCAGCCACGGAGTGTCAAACCGGTGGGTCGTAGACAAGCTCCGGGAATTGCCCAGCCTGAGCGTTAGCAGCCGCAAGCTGCGCCCTCATCGCTTCAATCTCACCCTGTTTAGCGACCAGAGCGTTTAGAACCTCGGTAAGCTTGCCCAGTATTTCGTTCTTCAGCTCAGCGTCCCCGAGCTTCTGAACGGTTTCACGTAGGGCGTGGATTGTATTGATCTCGACCATTGGCCAATCTCCGGTTTCCGGACCCGACGATAGCAGCGTCCGGCAAACACCATGTTTAGAGTCAAGGTACGATATCGCCCCGGGGGCGGCGGCATATTTCGGACATCTTGCCGTATTTGGCAGCCGCCTCGCTTACCGGACGGTCGACTCAGGTCATCCTGCGGACCACTTTGGCCTTACGGTGCCGTCGTTTGGTGTCACCCCGCTTCCGTCTGGAGCTTGTGGCAAGATCTGGTGTGGGATGAGCTTTCGAGCCTGCCTCTTGACCGACTGGAAAGTCGGTCCCACAGGTTGGAGTCGGTCCCACGGAATAAGACCACCTAAAGAACGTGTGGCACGGGGTTTCAGCCCGTGGCGTGCAGCGGTTGGACATCGGTACCCCATGTCTTGCTAGGACCTTCCAGCCTGAAAACAGAGCGTAGAAGGCTGGGAACCCCCGATTTCTGGCCTGTAACCGGCGGTTTTTGAGCCTGAGAACAGCGTTCAAGGCCCACAGCGCCGAGGCGTCTCAAGCTAGTCTGCCGGGCGTGAGCCCGCGCTTACCGAGGTCGGCCAACAGATACCGGTCGGGAACGGGCGGGCAGGCCAAGGACCGTCCGGGCACCACGGGCTGTGTATGTGTGGTTTCTGGGCGTGTTGCTGGGGGCACTTGCGGTTGCACCGATGTTGGGATTCTTGCCGTCTTGGCCGTCGCGAACGTGGCGTCCCGCGGGTCCAGACCGGGTCGGTTATCTTGCACAGTGCTCGTCGAGCCTGGCGGAGCATGCTCACAAGCCACGAAATTTAGCATTTTTATAGGGGAAAAATGCTTGTTTATGACGAAAAAATGCTTGATTCTATGTGTGCGCGGCCCTAGATTCTCGCACGGATCAAACATGGGTTAGCGCAAGGCTTGTGAAAGGGAATGTATATGGCAAAGAAGAAGGCTGTGAAGGTAACCTCGAAGGCACGGACAAAGTCGGAAGTTTTCGGTGGGCTGGCGGACGCCACCGAGCTGTCGAAAAAGGAGATCGTGGGCGTCTTCGACGAGCTGGGAAAGTTGATCAAGAGAGATCTCGGCAAGCGAGGGCCGGGACTCTTCACGGTTCCGGGTTTGATGAAAATCAAGGTGGTGCGCAAACCGGCGACAAAGGCCCGCAGGGGAATCAACCCGTTCACCGGTGAGGAGATGATGTTCAAGGCCAAGCCGGCGCGCAACGTGGTCAAAGTCCTTCCACTGAAGGGCCTCAAGAGCATGGTGTAATTGGGCTGGCCCCCAGGTTCCGCACTTGCCTGGTCTGTTCGCCACGGCTTAGCCGAAAGAACAAACTTGGATTAGGGCGGCAGTGAAACGAAGCGGTTTCGCTGCCGCCCTTGGTTTTTGCCGACCGACGCTGTGGCGCAGTTTCGTGACGTCAACGTGTCACGGTGGCGAGGTTCGGTCCTTGGCCTTTGTGACCTGCCACCATTTGCGCCAGGCCTCGGCGACGAAGGGCTGGGTGGCCGCCCCCTCAGTAGAAAAGTCGAACGAATGACCGGTGATCGTCCGTAGCGCTTTGGCCGCACATTCCCAGATCACGTGGCGGTCCTCGACCCGCACGGACGCGTCTTCCGGCACCTTGGACTCACGCACAAGATCGTTCCTGGCGGTTTCGAATACGCGCACCGCTGCCGTGTCACTCTCTGTCACTCCTTTGAAAACCGCACCGTCGTTGAGTGCCTCAACCAAGACACCAATTGCTTGTTCCACACGCAACGCCTCCAGGCCCTTAATCGCCTCGATCCGGGCACCTGTGTGTGGGCTTCTTCGCACAACATCAATCAGTGCCTTCTTTGCCGAGTCGGAGTTGACGCCGGCCAGCGCTGCCGCAGCGATCATCGCCCGGTGCTGATCGCCCGCGACAGCGATTGACCACAGAGCCTTGACGCCGGCTTCATCACCGTGGACCCCAAGGCCTTGGATGGCGAGTCGGGCGACATCCACGTCCGCGTCGTCGCATGCTCGCACAAGAAGCGCGGTTGCCTCCTCGCCCGATGCATGGTGGGCTACAGCGACCGCGAAAGATCGAAGCCCCGGATCATCGCTTCTCAGCACCCCGGAAACGGCCGGTATAGCCGCGTCGCCCAGACCGGCAAGTCGGTAGAAGTAGGTCATGCGCGCCGTGGGGGTCTTGGCGGCTGCAAGACGATAAGCCCACCACTGAGCGCGAATTGCGTTCCGCGAGAGTAGGGCAGCCAGCCACAGCAAAACCATCCCGGCGATGATCCACCAAGTCAATGGGATGCGACGTTTGCCCGAAACGGTTGGTGATCCTGATGTCGGTCGGGGTACCCCAGTATTGCCCATGATAGTAGTCGGCCCTTGCATCGCTCCCGGCGTCCGCTGATAGAGCTACAGCAGGCTTCGTTTTTACGTAGCAGCCGCCCCCGTGGCGGCCGTAGCCAGTTACCACGTTTCCGGGATACTACGGCCTGCAGGGGCGCCGGCCGCTACAACTTCATGTGCGGCTGTCTTCGGGGTCGCTACACAATAACCACGAATGCTCTAGCGAAATCGGTCGATTGCGAAGGCGCTGATCGAAGCCAGTTGTAGAAAGCAGGCCAGGGCGAATCGCGCCGTAGCCGGTCCCGCTTCCTCGTCGAATAAACCTATCACGCCCCAGAGCGCCGCAACGACCGCAAACATCTGCAAGAGCGCACCGAACAATCGCACAAGTGAAAAATCCTGCTGGCGCTGCTGACGCTGTACCCGGTCAAGCTGGTCGCGAATCTGCCCCAGGATTCGTATCACCTGATCCTCTCGCGCGGAGTTCACGGGATTCTCCGTTCCGTCGTGATCACGTTTCATGTCAAACTCGAGAAGCTCAACCGCTTCGACCAGACTGCTTACCCTGTGCGTGGCCGCCACATTCGTGTCGCGTGCGTTTGGACCATTCGGATTAATCAGAATGGTCTCACACCCCGCTCGCCTCCCCGCTTCGACATCGCTGGGAGAATCACCGATCATCCAGGACCGCGACAAATCGATATTCAGATCGCGGGCCGCTTGATGCAGCATACCGGGGTTGGGTTTGCGCAGCTCGCTGTCGCGTCGATACGCCTCCACCTTCGTCTCGGGGCTGTCAAGGTAGGGACAGTAGTAGGCACCGTCCAAGCCGGCCCCTTCAGCCCGGAGCAACGCTTCGACCCGGGCGTGTACCCGCGACAAGGCGGCTTCGTCGAACAGACCCCGGGCAACGCCCGACTGGTTGGACACGATCACCACCAGATATCCGGCCTGGGAGACTCGGCGGATCGCCTCAGCCGCCCCCGGGATAAGCCGCACGTCGTCGGGATCACCGATATAACCGAGGTCTTCGATGATCGTTCCGTCACGGTCGAGAAAAACGGCTGTTGGTTTCACCATTTTGCTGCACGACCGACTCCAAGGTCGGTCAGCTTGCGAATTCTTCGATCACAGCCTGCCTTAGCAGCGGGAGGAGAATCTCGTGATGGCCGATTATCTCGTGGCCGCGACCCGATGCGACGGGCCGCGTGACGACGTTCTGGTGCGGTCGATAGTGGAGGATCATATCGAAGTTGGCCGTCGTCATACAATCGAGGTTCGCCCCCAGGTTTCGAGCCACGGCGACAGCCTTGAGAAACACCTCCGGCAGGACGACCGCGGAGCCGATGTTGAGCCACACGCCGCCAACCTTGGAGCCATCCGCAGCTCCGAGATCGGACACGACATCGCAAATCAGGCGGAAGTCGTACATGGAAGCGGCTCCAAGGGCGGCTCCGTCCAGGTTGCCGGACACGTGGACCGTGTCTGTTCCGTAGGCTACGTGGACGCAGGCAGGAATAGATGCCTGGTGTGCGGCCACGAACACGCTCTGCTGCTGATACGGGGTTTGGTCTTCGAGAAGCAGTCGGCCGACGGCGGCGCCCAGGCAGATCGACTCACGCCTGGCAAAGGAGGCTACTCGGTCGAAAAACGCCAGAGTCTCCTGGACCATTCCGAAGGTGCCGTCATGGATCGTGTCCGCCACCTCCTCGCTGGTCTCCCCGAGCGTGGCAAGCTCCACATCGTGTATCGCGCAGGCCCCATTGCATGATATGGCTTTGACGATGCCGCGCCGTATCAGGTCGATTAGAATCGGACCGCAGCCAACCTTAAGGACATGAGCTCCAAAGGCGGCGACAACCGGGCGATCATGCCGAACCGCCTCCACGATTGCGCTGACCACCCGTCGAAACGACGTGACTCCGAGGTAATCAGGCCACGAATCGAGAAGCTGGGCAGCGGATGCACCGGGGCCTGGAAGTGATGCCATCGTTTTGACGCTGGACTTGTGGTGCCGGCGCCGCGCACTGTAGGTCTTGATCTGGGTAAGGTCTACCGGCTTATACGATCGGGTCATTCCCGGCTAGCCCCGTCCAAGAGTCTCTTCAAGCACAGTCTGGAGCATTGTACCGTCGTTTTCCGCGAAATCGATTGCTATTTTGATGACCAGAATGGGGGCATTACCGAATTCACCCAGGGCGACAAGCTTTACAGCGTCTTTCTCCGTGGTGATAAGAAGGTCGTGCGGCGGGAAACGCCCAGGTTGAAGAAGGGACTCGATATCACGACGCCGGTAACGGTGATGGTCCGCCCACCAACGCTCGCCAACCACCTCAACACCCAACGAACGGACCGTGGTTGCGAAGGTGCGGGGACGCCCGATCCCAGCGAAAAGAACGGCCCGTTTCCCGGCGAGAGGTTCCTTCGCGGGGTTGCCACTGAGGTCCTCTACGGAAGTGACACGGTGGCTACACTTCAAGTGGGCTGCATCACCCGCCAGGCTGTGCAGACGCGTCTGGATCCGTGAAAGCACGGCCTGCGAGACCTGGTCACAACGGGTAAGTGCGACAACGTGGGCCCGTCGCAGCGATTCCACCGGCTCACGCAATAAGCCCCGCGGCAGCAAGTGGTCGAAGCCGAACGGACAGGTCGCATCGACAAGTACGATGTCCAGCAGGCGGTGCAAGCGGCGATGTTGAAACCCGTCGTCGAGCACGATCACGTCCGCTCCGAATCTACGATGAGCAACCTGGCCGGCCAGGGCACGATCCGGATCGGAAACGCAGACCACGCTGGGGCAGCTCTGCCGGATCAAACGTTCTTCGTCATTGGGCTCACCCTCGCCGGCCTTATATCCACGTGATACGACGGCAGGACTAGAGCCCATGCGGTCAAGACGTTTGAGCAGCTCGATAACAAACGGTGTTTTGCCGGTGCCGCCAACCGTAATGTTGCCCACACTGATGACGGGGATCGGGAGAACGATCCGAGCCCCGTTGCGATCGTAACGGGCGTTACGGACGGCAACCGCGTGAGCATAGAGGCTCTCGGCCCCGCGCAAAAGCCATCGCACGGGAGAGGCCCACGCTCCCGCTTCTTGCGCAATGATCCTGCGGTACAGCGAATGTTCGCTCATACCTTACTCAGGTAAACGCAACCGCGGCGCAAGTCACGCACGTTTGAGACGCTTGGTCCACGGCCTGATGATACTGCAACACCGTGCCCGTTGCCTGTGGAAGCATGATAGACAGAGCAAAAACACAGCCGGCGCTGCAAATGCGGGTGACGTTTTCCTCCTCAGCGACACAGCGTAGGAACGCCGTCGGATCGTTTACTGCCAGCTTGTCCAAGGCGCGTTTGTCGCGTTGCCGGACTTCCTCCAGAAAGACATCGTCCAGCGGCCGCTCATCGCCGAACGCCGGCCCTACATGACTGAAGTCCGCTCCAGCCACAATTAGTGTGTCCCGCCCGTCATCTCTGATCAACTCTCCGAGGGCCAGGGCGAAGTCGCGTAAGTCAATACCACTTTCCTCATAGGACACCGTTCCTGTCTGGCCACACGGATCCGGACACAGAACGGGCACCATCTCGAACGAGTCGGGCCCGAAGAGGTGCTGCAGCCAGATCACCTGCAACTCGATAGAGTGCTCCCGCAAATGGTCCAGCTCACAGGCTCGCAGGCCGCTGCATTGGACCTCCAAACGCTCAAGCAACGCCGCATCGGTACGGGTCTTACCCAGGGGCGTGACAAAGTCGTTGGCAGTGGCGACGACAGACGTTGATCGACCGAAGTGGTTGGTCCCCAGGATAACCACGCGGTCAGGAGTTGGGCGTTCACGGAGTATTCCATAGGCTGCCACATAGCACGGTCTGCCGCGCGGGTAATCGAGGTGTGGAACGACAACTCCGAGCACCGTAGAAGGCAGGGTAATCGGTCCTGCATCAGCGAGCATCTCGTCAAATGGATCGCCCGAGTCGCCGGTGATGCCCAGGGCCGCGGCGTGCGGCATGTCACGCAGTCCGGCGCTGCGGTACTCCCTCAGGCGCGACTGGTAGTACGCTTCGAACCCTGATCCTTCGAGCATATGGGCACGCTCCAGGTGCTCCAACATGCCCTGGAGCGTTTCGACCGAAAGCGGGCGGCCGTACGAGGCAACGAACTTGCGACGGATGTCCTCGCATGTGTTTGCACCGTCCATCAGGCCCATCACGCGAAGTGCGGGTCCCGAGAGAGTCAAGGAGACATCAGACAGCCCGCTGCGGTCATATACCCCCACCGCCGCACCGTCTGCGTCGGAAACCGGAAACGCCTCAAGAGGTCGCAAGCATGGTTTATAGGTAGGGTCCCATAGCACAACTGCTCTATTGTACCGAACGCGGAGTTCCCAAGCCACAGGCATGGTGGTAATCGAAGTGGTCGATGTCGCCCAGGTGGGTCAACGCTTCCCGCACATTTTGGGACGGATGGAGCGGCGGGCACACCCGCTCACAGCAGGCCGGGAGTGTTGCTCAATGTCTCGATCATCTTCAGCGCCGCAGGGCCGGCGAGCACGACGAGAATCGCGGGGAAGATGAACAGAATCAATGGGGCCATCAATTTAACCGTCGTTTTCTGGGCACGTTCCTCGGCGGCCTGGCGACGCTTGACGCGCAAGGCGTCTGACTGGTTACGCAAGGCCCGGGCGATGCTGGTCCCGAATCGCTCTGCCTGGTTGATGATGGCCACAAGGGACCTGACCTCATCAAGCCCGGTCCGGGTGGCAAGATTGGTCAGTGCTTCGGCCCGGGGGATACCCATCTGGGCCTCGAGTGTGACCAGTTGGAGCTCCTCCGCCAGGACAGGATGGACACTGCGCATTTCCTCACCAACTCGCTGGAAGGCGGCGTCCAGACCGAGGCCCGATTCGACGGAGATAACCAGCATGTCGAGCGTGTCGGGCAGGCCGTGACGAATCTGCTCCATGCGCTTGGAGATGCCCGATTTAAGCCATAGGTCGGGCGCCAAAAAACCCACCCCGGCCCCGATCATGATGACGCCGACTGCAGTGGGAAGCGGATAGCCCTTCGCCCAGGCGAAACCCGCTGCTGCTACGCCGAAGCAGATGGCAACGACCGTCTTGCTGGCCAGGAACGTTGTAGGTGCGTTTTCGCCATGATAACCGGCCGTCGCCAGTCTCATGCGGAGCTTGGACATCTCCTCCGCATCCTGCTTCATGACCGGCCGAATCGCAATCGGAGCGACCGTCTTCATCACGCGTTTGGCGACCGATTCAGCCGCCTTTTGACGAACCGCTCTGACCTGGGCCTGGGCCTGGGCCTTGCGCCCAGTCATCCGACGCTTGATTGTCTCGCCCTCCTGGTCGGGCCTGGGCCATAAGGCATATACGACCAGCACGATACTTACTACGACCATGGCACCGAGCAGATACAAGCTCATGCCTGAGACTCCCAGTAGTGAAGATACGCCATAACCGGGTTGGCGGCCCCAAATCGTCGACCGTCAGTCGGCTACACCTTGATATTGACAATCCACCGAATCATCGCGATTCCCATCAATTGCATGCCAAGGGCAACCATTAGCATGATTTGCCCACGCGGATCGTCCAAAAGAACTTGGGCGTATTGGGGATTGAGGTACAGGGTGGCGAAAAAGACGATCGCCGGCAGGGCAAACAGCACCCAGCCGGAGAGCCGCCCTTCCGCGGTCAACCCTCGTACCAATCCCGCCAGCTCGATGCGTCCGCGGATGACCCCGCTGATGTTGTCCAGTACCTCCGCAAGGTCACCACCGGTCTGACGCTGGATCATGACCGCCGTAACAAAAAACCGCACATCGAGGGAATCGATCCGGTTGGCCATGGATCGCAACGCCTCCTCGACTTTAACACCGAGGTTTTGCTCGTGGTATACCTGGGCGAACTCGGTTGCGATGGGCGGCGGCATCTGTTCGTAGATGAGTTGAATGGCCCCGGCAAGCGAGTGTCCCGCCCGAAGTGCCTGGCTCATCATTTCGAACACGTCGGGTAGTTGGCCGGCCAGCTTGGCCATCCGCCGCCTGCGCTTGAAGTTCAACCACACAAGCGGCATTGCGATCACGGCTGCACCACACGCAATCGCAGTCAGAACACCGACTTGCAGCACCGCCAGGCCGACGGTCGTAAGCAGTGCAAGCCCGCAGAGGTTCAACATCGTCTGCGAGGCCGACCAATCAAGGTCAGCCTGATCGAGGAGCGTTTGCAGCTTGGGGATGAACTTGAACTTACCGATCACGGCATCGGCGAAGCTCTTGGACTGGCCCATCGCGCCGCGCCGCAGGATGGACTCCGTCACCTTTTCCTGTTTACGGCGTTCTCCGCGGAGACGCTCGTGCATCTTCCGGCGGGTGGATGACGTGCTCTCCACAATCACCTGATAAATGCCGTAGAAGAGCAGCATCGATCCGACCATCGGCAGCGCGTAGACCAAGAGCTCAGTCGTATCAGCCAGGATGGGGAGCATAGCCATTAGGGTCATCGGACAATTCCTCGGTGACCGGGTCTATTCGCTTTCGTCGGTCATGAGCACCCGACGTGTGAACATCTCCTGGGCAAGCTCACAGCCGGTTGCCCTGAGGCGATCCAAAAACGAGGGGCGTATTCCGGTGGCGATGAACTGGCCGAAGGCCTTGCCGGTAGTACTGACGCCCAGTTGCTCGAACGTGAAAATGTCCTGCATGGTGATCATGTCACCTTCCATCCCCGTGACCTCAGTAACGCCAACGACCTTACGGGACCCGCCGGTAAGCCGCCGGGCCTGCACGATCACGTTGATCGCAGAGGCGAACTGCTGACGAATCGCTCGGAGGGGCAACTCGAACCCGGCCATCATCACCATCGTTTCCACACGAGCCACCGCATCGCGGTTGGTATTGGCGTGTATGGTGGTGAGGGATCCGTCGTGACCGGTGTTCATGGCCTGGAGCATGTCCAACGTCTCCGGCCCGCGGCACTCGCCGACCACGATACGGTCGGGGCGCATTCGCAGACTGTTGATGAGCAGGTCGCGGACCGCGATCCGACCTTTCCCCTCGATGTTGGCGGGCCGAGTCTCGAGACGGACCATGTGGGGCTGGCGTAGCTGGAGTTCCGCCGCGTCTTCAATGGTGACGATCCGCTCGGAGTTGGGAATGAAGCTCGATAGATTGTTGAGCAGGGTGGTCTTCCCCGATCCGGTGCCGCCGACCACCAGGATGTTCAGGCGTGACCTGACGCACGCAGCCAGGAAATCTCGCATCTCCGGCGTGATAGACTTGTAACTGATGTAATCGTCCCAGGTCAGCGGGTCGGTTCCGAACCGGCGGATGGACATGCTCGGGCCGTCGATCGCCAACGGTGGAATCACCGCATTAACACGGCTTCCGTCCGCCAGACGGGCATCCACCAGGGGACAGGTTTCGTCGCACCGTCGCCCCACCGCGCTTACTATCTTGTCGATAATGTGCATGAGATGGGCGTTGTCTCGGAACTCGACCTCGGTGGGCTCCAGCACGCCCCGCCGCTCTACATAGACCTGCTTGGGGCCGTTCACCAGAATGTCGGTGATCGCCGGATCGGAGAGGATGACTTCGAGCGGCCCCAGGCCGAAGGTCTCGTCCAGGACTTCGCTGATCAGCCGTTGACGCTCGTTGAAATTGAGCAGCGTGTTTTCCTGATCCGCCAGGTTGGAAACCAGCTCCTTGACCTGGGAACGCAGGGTGTCGTCGTCACCGGTCATGCGGGCCAGGTCGAGCTGGTCGATGAGCTTGCGATGCAAGCGCATCTTCAAAGCGTTGAACTGCTCGATCTTCTCTTTGGTGGCCCTGGGCTTAGCAGAAGCAGCCGCTTTCGGCGGAGCAACAGGCGCCGCTGGATTAGGCGCCTGCGGGGGCCGCGGTGGGGCCGCTATGTTGCCAGGCATCTTCTTTCCAAACATCCGCGCACTCTCGTTTTATGCAAGGTCCTATCAACTGGCGGCAAAGATCCGGCCGATCAGGCTCTGTTTACGCGTATCCTTATCATCGGTCTGGGAATCGGGGCTGTGCAGCCGTTCGGCGATTTCCTGGATGGCGACGCGCAGTTTGCTTTTCGGACTATAGGCCAGAAGTGGCTCTCCGAGATTGATGGCTCCACTGGCCGTTTCCCAGTCGTCGGGAATGGAAGCGAACAGCCCCAACCCCAACGTCTCGGTGACGTCGTTTACTGAGAGGTGGCCCGAGCTGCGCCCTGCACGGTTACAGATGAGCTTAGCCCGATCCAGGTTATAACCGTTATCGCGCATATTCTCGAGTATGCGCAGCGCGTTGCGCACACACGGCACCATCTGCTGGACCACCAGAAGAGTCACATCCGACAACGCCAAAACCGATTTGCCGCTGACATCGAATCGAGTGGGTCCGTCCGCGACCACATAATCATTAAACTGAATCAGGCTGGAGAATATCCCCATGCACGCGGCTGCGGTGATCGTATCCGCCTCGGCCAGGTGATTGGGTCGTCCCAGTACCTGCAAGCCGGTATTGTGCCTGGTCAGGGCTCGTCCGATCACCTGTGGCTCGAGTGTCTCAGGTGAACTGCACAAGTCCGCCAGGCTATGCTTGGGATCAACATCCAGCAGCGTGGCCACCTGTCCATACCGGTAATCCAGATCAACGGCCGTCACTTGGCCCCCAGTGATCGTCGCCAACTCTACCGCCAGATTCGTAGTGATCATCGTGGCACCCACGCCGCCGGAGGTGCCCACAATCGTTATCAGGTTACCTTGTGTCGCCGCGTCGGCACGGTCTACGGCAATCCTTTCGATCGCTTCCTCAAGGGCTTTTGTATCGATGGGCTTGGGAAGAAACTCCTTAACGCCCATCCGCATGGCCTTGAGAATGAGCTGTCCATCCGTGGATTCCGACGCGGCGAAGATCGCCAATTCACGATTGGCACCGGCAACGTCGCCCACGATCGGGAGAACCACTTCCGGATTCGGGTCCAGGTTGACGAGCAGGAGTTCAACCGGGAATTGCTGGACCGTCTGAAGGAGTAGTGCCGGTTCCTCAACCTCAGCCACCAGCTTCACTCCCTCCACTTTAAGAAGCTTGGAGCGCAGTTCAGCCCCGAAGGCCTCATCCCCGTTTAACACGATGAATCTGGCTTCGCGGCCCATAATCAGCGCCAAACTGCCACTGCGCTGGATCCGTTTGGGGATGTACGCACCCCGTCGACGTAATGTCTTTGCTGAGCTTCTGTTAGGCCTCCCCTGCGGGCGGACATCCCGCTGCTATATCGGCAAGCCGCGGGATCAAGCCCGGTTTATCGCGTAGGTACACAAGTGCGCGCTTATCCGGTCCTATATCTGCCGGTGCGCTGCATAGTTCGCTGATGATATACGGACGTTGTTTCAGCGGGCGAGTACCAGACGTCCCACCATACCGTTCGAGCTGCCCGCACTTCTGCCAAGGCGAACGCCTGCGCCGGTGTAGGAAACGGGCTGCAGCCAGAATCCGCGACTGGACGCTGCCCCCTTGAGCTTAACGCCCATGACCCGGGCGAAACGCATCTGGGTGATTCTGTATGTGGCGTTGGCCCCACTTCCGGTCACCTGGTCGTGAATAAGGAAAGCAATGGTGTCGCCGATACGAGTTTCGATGGCGGATTCCAATGAGGCCTTCAGGCCGGGACTACCCGTAATGTCGTAGGTCAGCGGACTGCCTTCCTCGTCGTAGTACGCAAGCACCGGCGTTCCGATCTCCGCTTCGATATCCTCTGGTGGAACCCCATTCTCAATCTGATCGGCCAACCCCGGTACCCCTTGATTGGGCAGACCGATGTTGAGTAGGCCGAAGTTGCCGGGCACCGA
This sequence comes from Planctomycetota bacterium, assembly GCA_030616775.1. GTDB lineage: Bacteria > Planctomycetota > Phycisphaerae > UBA1845 > UBA1845. The sequence continues at coordinate 23,742 of JAUWWQ010000042.1, read as the reverse complement.
GGCATGAGGGTAGATGTTGATCTCGCGGACACCGTCCGGTCCCGACGTAACCGTGTCCAGCACGGGGTCATACCCGAACTGATCCCCGCCGCCGGCAAGTTCAGCAGCAAGAACATCCTCGTGGATGGTAAACGGCATGACGTCCGATCCGCCGTCTTCGGAGTCGTAGCCGGCAAAACGGTCGTCGAATATGGCCACAGCCGAGGCGGACGCCTCGCCCGTCATTTTCCCGAAAATCGGGGCAAAGAAGAACTCGACCGGTCCGTTCGAACCTTCGCCACCATCTTCGGCCCGACGCACGGTCACCCGGACTGCATTACACTGGGAGGGCGCTGCTCCCGTATCGATCGGATCGCTACTCGAAAGTACATCGATCCACCCGGTGGCGATGTCCCCGGTATCAACCAGCGTGGGGGAGCCCAGGGTGTCATTGAGGGTCGAGAACTGACTGCCGCGCGTCAACACCAGGCTGACTACTTCGCTAAAGGCGCTTTCGTTGCCGTCCAGACGTACCTGCAGCATGGCATCCGTCGAATAGGCGGATGCAGCCGCCAAAGCAGCCGAATCGGCGGCGGTTTGAAGCTCGGCCCGAGCCCGGTAGAGTGTGCCGACGTCGATCGTCAATGTCGCAAAGCCCAACAGGACAAGGAGCATGACAAGAACCTGGGCCGCGACAACGGCCCGACGGCGGGTCATCATCGTCTTCCTGGGTGTAGAGGTGGCCATCTTCCTTCCCCTTCCCCAACGATCCGGGCGCCGCGTCCCTGCACCGCGCCGCGGCAATCTTCAGACACAGTGCGTTGCCAACGTGGTGGCACTCCGTAGGCTGCACACTCTTGCCCAACCCGAACCCGACGGGCTGAGGTTGACAGCCACCGTGCCGCAGACGGAGAGTGTGCGCTGACGAGTGAAGCCTATCCCTCCTCTAGCGGGCCAATACGATCCGTCCGACCAGACCGCCCGAACTCGGGGCGCTTGGATCGATGCGCACCCCTCCTCCGCTGTAAGATACAGGTTGGATGTAGAGCCCGCGTTGGATCGGCGCGCTGGTCAGACGAATATCCATCACGCGGCCGAATCGAATCTCCGTAATCGTGTAAATAGCGTTCGAACCGGAAAGCACGACATTATCGTGCAGGAAGAACCCTACCACTTGTCCGACCATCTGGCCGATAGCGCTCTTCAATGCGGACTCCATACCGGGGCTGCCGGTAATCTCGTAGCTTACGGCACTCCCGACCTCGTCAAAGAAGGTCAACTCAGAGGTGCCGATCTCCATCTCAAAGTCCTCAGTAGAGACACCGTTGAGGATCTGCACTATCTCCGCGTCGACTCCCTGATTACCGGTCCCGATATTGAGAACGCCGAAGTTGCCGTCACCCTCCTCGTACCCGCTTCCGGAGAGCGGATAAGGGTAGAGCCTCACTTCGCGAATGCCGTCAGAAGCGTCGATGACCGTGTCGTCGGCGTTGTCGTAGGCGTATTGATCGCTGCCAGCCGCCAGCTCCGACTCAAAGGCATCTCTATGAATCGTAAAGGGCAGCATCCCCGCTCCCGGCGCGCCTGCGGAGAAGGTGGCGAAACGGTCGTCAAACACGGCCACCGCCGATGCGGAAGTCTCCCCGACAAGTCGTCCGAATATCGGGGCAAAGAGGAACTCCACCGGCCCGTTGCTACTCTCATCGCCGCCGGCTTCGCGGCGAACGGTGACCTGTACAGCGTTAAAGTCAACCGGCTGGGGATTCGTGTGGATAATATCGGAGGCGGAATTGAGGTTAATCCAACCGGTCATGATGTCGCCGGATGCGACTGCCGATGTGGACAATCCTAAGGTAGGGTTGAGTGCCGCAAACTCATTGACACGGGTCGCAGCCAGGCCGGTTACGTAGGCGAGCGTACTAGCGTCGCCAGTCTCCATTCGGATCTGCATCATCTCGTCGGTGACATAGGCAGAGGCACCGGCCAGGGCCCCGGCGTCGGCCGTACGCTGCAGATCTGCACGTGTGTTATAAAGAGCGCCGAGGTCCACCGTCAGCGCGGCAAACCCCAGCAGCACGACCATGACAATGCCCACTTGAACCGCCACGACGGCACGTCTTCGGTGGCGATCTCCTCTGGTGCAAGTGTAAGAAGTCATTCCTTCGCCCTCCATTCGGCATGTGGCCTGTGTGCCACTTAACCATCAAGCGCCGTTATTGCCTCCTGAAGGGCGATCGGCACTTTGCGGTGGCGTGTGGGTCACCGCATGTCAGTTGCTTCCGCATAGCCCCACGGACCGTGGACGGAGAGTTCTTCGGGCTCAGACTCGAGTTCCGAACCCGGCCCAAACACACTATCCTCGGCACCGTACGAAAGGCTCGCGGTTGTTGGGCTATCATTGCTCTCCAACAGACCCAACATGTACAACTCGAAATCGCTCGGATCAGTCATATCCTGTCCAGGCAGTCGCACCGCCTGGTGGGCATCGAGTGGTGCAACGATCTCGGGTGTCACCAGGATGACAAGTTCCGTAAGTGAGCGCTGGTAATTGACTGAACGGAACAACGCCCCGAGGATGGGTATGTCACCGAGTCCGGGAATCCGGCTGGCCACTCCGCGGATCTGCTCGTTGAGCAACCCCGCAATAGCGATGGTTTGCCCATTGCCCATTTCAACCGTCGTCTCGGCGGCCCGCGTGGTCAGCCCGGGAACGACGAATCCCTCTATTTGCACCGCAACCGAGAAGTCCGGCTCAGAGACTTCAGGGGCTACGCGCAGGCGGATGCGCTGGTGGCCGATGACCACCGGCGTGAAATTCAACCGGACGCCGAACTCGCGGAACTGGATGGTCACCTGCTGGTTGCCCTGTGGGACGGGAATGGGAAACTCGCCGCCTGCCAGGAAGGTGGCCGTTTCGCCGCTGATCGCGACCAGATTGGGCTCAGCCAGGATCCTCAGCAGGGAGTTATCAGCCATCGCCCGGATGAACAGTTGCATCTGAGCCCGCGGGAACCCCAGCGAGAATGTAGTCGCGGGGCCGATAGGAATACCGTTCTCGCCCGTCAGAAACGGGATATTCCTGGTGACCAGGGCATCGGCGGCGGCTCCCATATTGATTGGGTTAATGCCGCCTAGCTGATTGATGATGAAGGCGTCGCGGAAGTTCTCCCCGGCGAGGAAGCCGTTGACGCCCAGTTCGCGGGAGGCTGCCCGGGCCACTTCCGCGACCACGCAACGCAACAGGACCTGTTGCTCGCCAGCCACCTCGAGGTGGTTTTGCACCGTCGCGGCCTGACGGCCCGACACCGACGGAGGGAGGAACAGGTTGGCCAGCTCGACGATCCGCGTAGCCCGCTCTGCGCCGCTCACCCTTCCGGTCAGGACGATGTTGCCCATAACGGAGCTGGCTTGAGCGTCCGATTGCGGGTCGACGCTGCTGATGGTCTCGTTGAGCCGGCCCAGATCCAACTCCACCGACACCTCGAAGACGGACTGCTTATCGTCCGCATGGAGTAATATAACATTCGTGGTGCCATAGGCTTGCCCGGTGATCAGCATACGTGTGGGGCTGAGGATCTGAACGTCGGCAATCTGCTTGGCGATCACGTCCGCCCGTGTGACCTCGACGGTCGATTCGACCGTCACACTGCCATACAAGGGAACGGTGATGCTTTGGACCTCCTCAGACATATCGATAACCGACGCCCGGAACTCGATCGCGCGCTCGCCCTGCTGAGCGAGCGCACTGCCTCCAACTGCCAAAGCGAGCGCACCGATCGCGACCATACAAAGGTGGATCGGTCCCGCGGCGGTTACGCCACGGCGCCGCAGAAGCTTGTACCTTCCGTCGTCCATGACTAGATCAGACATTTTCTAGCATCCTCCTCACTGACCGTCGTTCGGCTTAGTTTCATCTTTGACATCGCAGGAGCGATTCGCGCTACCGCGGCGAGTCGGCCCGCGAACGGCCTGAATCTCTAGACACGCCTAGCGTCGCAGATGCACGCGATGGGTGTCCTTGGGCGACCTCGATAATCTTGCTTGAATCCCCATTTTCAAAGGTAATCCGCTCGACTGCACCGGAGGTGTCGCCGCCTAGCGAGCCGCGATACACCATTACGGTGTGCGGCAGTGCGGGCTCGACTTCCGCCGGCCGGCCTGTAGAACGCGGCTTTGACCGATCGCCCTGGTCGCCAAGCAAGTCCCCCATCGCCTGCATCCAGGGCGGTACTGAGCCGGATGATGGCGATGCCGACCCGGGACCACGCAAGGCCGCAATCACGTCGCCCATGTTGGCCCACGATGGGGCGTCGGTGGTCTCCTGATCAGCACCTCGCATCGCCAGCGTGATCTTGCCGCGTGTGGCGGCCAGATGAAGCTTGGGCACGTCTTCCTCCAGCACGAGGAGAGTCGCAGACTTGGCGGGCTTCACCTTGGCGGCTCCACCGCTCGGCTGCTGGGTCGTCGCGTGACCGATGGCGGCGACTTGAACATGTTGGAGAATGACTTCGGCGATCGTCTCTTTCTTGCCTCGGACCCGGCTGTCGATGTCCATCACGACGATCACATCCACCCAGTCACCCGGCCTGATTTGGTAAGCGACGCCGGTGACCTCGTCGATCTTGACCGAGACGGCGCGATAGCCCGGCGGGATTCGCCCTACCATGCCGGGTATCGTTCCCTCCGGCGCCAGCATCGCTCTTAGAACGGGTGCACGCTCGGGGATGGCCTTGGCTGCTACACGGCCAACGACCTCCTCGACGGTTTCAATCCGCTCCCTGGCCGGGGCGAAAAGGTTATCCGCCGTTTCGACCACCTCGACCATGGCGGTGGTTATCTCCTCATACGCGTTGATGTCCTGAGTGGCTCGGATGGCTTTGACAGTTTGGGTGGACTGGCCGGCCGCTTGGGCTTTCCGTATCGCGTCCACCGCCAACTTGACGGTAAACAAACCGACACCCAGACCGAGCAGCAACGGAATAATTGCCTTTCGCTTCATGGTTTGCCCTCTGCGGTTACGTGTCTACTATTGCGACCGACATATCGCGCGACCATAGCCTGTCGACTCCGACAGACCCGGACCCCCAGCAACCGACCGGGGTTCCGAAGCTCGTTTGTTTATCGGATGGTTTTGGCCGCCATTGGACCTAACCGTTGGTAAAATCTTCGGTAGGCTTGCGGACGGGGTGCACCGGCAAGCCTCCTGCCCCTCCCAGCACTAGAAACGCCGGTAGCCCCGACAGGCGGGGCTAGCGGCTTTACACCAGAGAGTATGGGTCGATGTCGGCGAGAATCAGTCCTAAAGACCCTCTTTTCGCATACTACAACTCCCCTCCAGGTCGTAGTCGTGCGTACCGAAGAACCCGCCCATTAACGAGACATCATTGTAAGGGACAGAGACGACGACCACCTCTACCGGGTTGGACGACGTTGCGTGGGTCATTGTGACCTCGTAGGTGGACAAACCGGTTGGGGCCATCACCTGGTTGACGGTGGCGATTACGTTGGTGTAGGGCTCCACCGAGGTCTGGAGGACCGCCAGGCGGCACCCCTCCCGGGCGGAAGTCTGGAGCGTCTGGCGAACCATAAACACCCAGCCGTACTCGATGATGCCGAACAGAATGGTCAACAGCAGCGGCAAGACCACTGCGAACTCGACCACGGCGGCCGCACGTGCCCGTCCCGAGATATTGCGTCGAACGGCCTGCCTGAATCGTCGTCTCACGTTCATGACTAAATCCCCCACCATCCGAATATCTTTGCGGCGAGCACGATCAACGTGCCCGCGGTCAGCGGCACACCATAGGGCAGCAACTGAGACGTTTCGCCGAAACTCCTGGCCGAACCGAATTCACTGAAGATCGCCCTCCGGTTCGAGCATTTCGCCAGGATTACACCCAGGTTCGAACAGGCCATATTGAGCCGGCCTGTTGACACGATCATCACAATGGCCACCACCCCGCCGATCACCGCGCCGAGGCCAAACGAGTAAAGCGTGAGCACAGGCCCCAGCCAAACCCCGATTGCTGCCAACAGTTTGACATCACCTGCCCCCATGCCGTGCATCAGCCAGGGGACGATGAGCAGCCCGAAACCGACCAGTAGACCCGCGCAGGCCGTTCCAAGGCCCGACCAGCCGAAGTAATAGCCCTGGGTCACGAAGCCTGCGATTACCAGAGTCAGATTCAGCCGGTTGGGAACACGCCGTTGCGAATAATCTATCCACGAGGCCAACAATACCCCGGGAACGAGAACCGCGCAGGTTATATGCCAATATCCCAGTTCCATCGGAACAACTCCCACGTCACACGCACTAGAGGAGAGGACCACGCAACCAGCTCTTTCCCCTATCGCACGCCCGGGCCATAAAGGCGGTGGGCGCCGCCGTGGTTGGCAGCGCCCACCGACCCGGCCTCAGAATAGGTGTCGTTCCGCCGCCGCCGCAGCGGCGGGCGGAGCAATTCGGTCCCGACGCCTTACGAGGCGCCGCCGCCGGTAGCAGCAGTGAGCGTGGTGTCGACGTTCCCGAAGATCCCGTCGACCGTCGTGCCCAGCCCGGTAATCGCACCGAGGGCCACGATAATAATCAGCGCCAGCATGACCGCGTACTCGGTGGCCGTCGGGCCATCCTCGGACTTCAGAAAGCTCTTCGCCACATTCAGGAAAGTCTTCATATGTCTCACTCCTCTTTAACTAGGGGCTGATGAATCCAGCCCGGATTCATTTCGAAGGTCACCCAGGCACCATGTATCGTTGTGGCGTCCCGGCCCTCCTTCCAAACGACTCAGACCTCCTGGGGCGCGAGCCGGTTCAAGCAAAGACTGTCGTAGCGACCAGTCGTCGGTGTGGCACGAGACCTCATCCGGTTGCATCGTCTTTACGAGGGGAGAAAGCGAATGGGACGCTTCCCTTCCCCAGACGTTCGCCAGCGGGAATCGAACACAACCAACTCCACTACTCAAATGTAAGAAACAGATTTCCCCTGTGCAAACGGTATTTCTGTAATTATCCGAGTCTTTACGTTAGTGCTACAGCATGGCACCGTCATCGGCCTGCGCTAGCTCACAACAACATAGCAATACATCTACTGACCGGCGCTCAACCCGACATCACGATAACTAAGCGCGCGGATAAAACCCGCGCCGGCGCAGAGCGGAAGGGAGCCATTGCTGGTCAATGTTGCGGCTGGGGCACGAAGCCTGCTCCGTACCTTGCTTACGGCTAATGGCAATGACCCTATCGCCGCACAACTATCGACGGTCCGGGACGGCGGGTCAGAACACATCGACAGAGGTGGCAACCATCGTCCAGATGTCGTTCACGTGCTGGCCATACATACTCATCGCCCCGAGAACGGTGAGCGCAATGACAGCAAGCAGAACCGCATACTCCGTAGCCGTCGGCCCGTCCTCCGACCGTAACAATCGCAGCAGCTTTTGTAGCCCACCGCTCACGACTGTGCCTCCTTCCGCTTCTGAAAGCGAAACTGCGCGACCGGCGCGCACAGATGCGCGCCGTTCTGCAAACACTCATACTCAGCGTCGTATATAGTCCCGCGATGTGCAAACGGAAAAAGTCGATTATTTTCCATCGCCAGTGAAAGCAACGCGCCCCGCCGAGCTACCGGACCAGCAGTCAGTAAGTCAGATAAGACGACGCAGCGCTTCAGCATATGGAACGCAGTAAGGGGACATCCCACTAAGAGCGGTGTTGAATTGCGTATGGGATATTATAGGAAACTCACGGAATGACCACGAGGCAGGCGGGTCACAGATAACCCAGGTCGCTCAAATGCTGTTCTATTTGTGATCGCTGTTGATCGTCTAAGCCATCGGGACCAATGCAGTTATGGGCAGCGCCAACCAATTGCGGTTCCAGTCTATCGAGATTATCGGGCGACACTTCTTGCTTGGATGTGTCTCCTACCCACGATCGGCCATCCATATATGCCGGAATGGGTAGTCCGAGACAGGCAAGTACGGTTGGAGCCAGGTCGACACAGGCGGGTATAGTAGTCGTAACCGGGACGTTGGTTGCCAAAACACCCGGCACGGCAGTGGGATCGACCAGATGATCCGCTGCCCACAACTTGTCGTTGTCAACCACCACGTTGGCGGGGGCGCCTCCAAGGGCCGTCTGCCAGCTAGCACGATACCCCGGTTCAAATCCAACGAGAAGATCCGGTCCATCTGCAGCATGCGGTCCGGAATAAGCGTCACGGGTAAAGTACACACTGCGGATCATCGTTGCACCAGATTGGGGATCGCGCGCCCGGCGTAGCTCCGCGTCGAGCTGCCCGAGGATGTCTTCCGCTTCCTTACCCGCTTTTACAATGCCCTTTGACTCCCGCCCCGCGAGATTGAGATAAATACCTGTAAAGCCCACTGCATAGGCTCGCGTTTGATGCCAGTCGACGTCTCCGAGCAAGGATCGGCCATCGCCGGGCTGCTCGAGCTTCATGAAACCGTTGTCAACCAACCATCGATTCAAATGAACCGAACGGTGGAAGGATGTAAAACCATGATCGGATACCACGAAAACCGCCGTATCGCTGCCGGCTGCATCGAGCGCTGCGGCGAGGACATTGTCCATGTCCTGATACAATTTGTGAATGATCCGGCCGTACTTCTTGGCCCTTATCGGGTCATACGTCGGGCTTGCTTCATCCTCTGCACACCAGAACATATGTTGAATCCGGTCACTGGTGTCAAACACGAATGCGAACACTCCATCCGTGAAGCGATTCAGTTCGTGCTCAAACATCCGTCGTCGTTCCCGGTCGATCTCACCACATTGTTGCAGGAAGGCGTCCAGATCGTATCTGCCGTCGGTGACCGCATTGGTGTCTTCAGGTACCCCGAGCGTGTAGAAGAGACCGAGTCGGTCTGCCAGCTCTGTTCCGTAGGAGGCAGGGTGCGTGAGCGGCCAGACTTGCCGTCTCGGGTCGATCTGCAATGGTGTGGCGAACAGGCGAAGCTGGGGATTCGTGCTGACCAGGTAAAACTTCACCAGGGCGTCGCATACCTGGATCGGGCCCCACTTGAACCGAACCGTACACCATTTCGACCACTGGTGAGGTCGAATTTCATACCGCTGCGACCCCGCGCACAGTGTAACACCTCGGTCTGTCCGCTCAATGGTCAATCTCACCCGAACCGGCCGCGATCCAGCAATACCCGCCATTGTTGGACCGAATAGGTGAGTGTGTATCCTATTGCCTGTCCAGACGACGCGCACGACATTCTCATCGTCCTCTTTCTGAGTGGCGGTGGTGTAGAAAGTGTACCTGCCCAAGCGCCCGGTTACGTCGGGCACGCCGAGCCCGGCCAAGAACCGGCCCTTTACACTCTCGGCCGGGAAAGTCACCGGCCAGCGGATCACCGTTGTCGGCACTCCGGCATCTGACGTCATCTGCCAGAACCCCGGCACCCGTCGCGGCGAAACATAGCGGTTCTTGCCTTCAGTGAACGTCGGTTTACTGCGCTGTAGCGAAAGATAGGGGACGTAATTCCTCGGATCACGATGAATAAAGTCAAATATGCCATGTTTTCCCGGATTACATCCGGTTGCAAGCGACGACCACGCCACGGGACTCTCAGCGGGATTACTTGTCGCCAGTGGGCACAATCTCCCCCTCTTCTGTAGCTGAGAGAATGCTCGAAGCTCACCCTTGCAGACCATCTGGGCTACCCGCTTGGGGTCCAGCCCATCTATCCCCAATACCAATACTCTGGAATAGCGGCCCTGCGGTTTCATTATTTATCCAGGCTTTGCGTCTTCGGTTGTCTGCCGGCGCGTCGTGCCATCACCAAGGCCACCAACCAGGTACAACAACGCTTGAACTGTGTAAAGCCAATCGCGATACCCGCGCAGGCTACACCCAGCAACAAGCCCAGCGATGAAAACAGACTGGCCCCTGTGCCTGGGTCAATGTACCCCTGCGCGGGGCTAGCCCCCGGCCCCAGTATGAACCACAAGCCGATCGCTACCGCCGTGACGCACCTGCGTATGTGTTTGAGTCTCATAACTGCTCCTGGTATCCGCGTGTCTCTCTCTCCAGCTTTCAAACAGATTCGCCATCGATCCCGCCCGGCCGGCCATGACGGTTGCCAGATTTACGTACATTCCCGGATCCTCGTTCACATTAAACAATGCGTACGAGCCACGCGAGTTCACCTCTAACAAGTATCCATCGATGTACACTGAATCGACCCAGGTCAACCAGTGGGCCAGGTCGGCCTGCATATTCATCCGTTGTGCGATTGACAGACCTGCGATAGATGCCCCGTGCTCTTGGGCAACAGACAACGCGCGCCGCGGCGGGTCAGCGCCATTCAGTGGCAGGCGATACGCCCGCTGAGCCACGTCCGGTATTTCAACGCCTGCCTCTTCCAACAGAGTGACAAAGACGTCGACCGGCTGCACCGGTACCTCAAGCCGCTGTCCATCAGTTCCCCCAGGCGGTCGAACGATCAAGGGGATGTGCAGCAATTTGTAGTGGGAACTCGCGGTGTGATAGATCATTCCGTGCTCCCCAAAGAGCTCCCCATGATCGCTGGTAATGACGATCCAGGAGTCCTTCATGAACCCGCTTTCCGCCAGGGTCTTCAATAGTCCACCAATGACTTCATCCTGATAGGCTACCTCTGCATCATAGAGCGTCTTTAACAATCTGATCTGTTCATCATCAAAAATGTCAGGAAGACCGCAGGCGTGTGCAGCCAGGCGGTCCTCTTGCTGCTGCAGTTTGCGATAGGCCCGGCGTTGTTCGGAAGTTAAATACGATTCGGTGTATCGGGGTGGTGGACGATAGGGGTCATGTGGTTCGAAGTAGTTAATGAAGATGAACGTAGGGCGCTCTGAGGGGCGGGCGGCTGCCAAGCGCTTGCGCAACAGCCAGTTCGTCCACGCTGAGCCTGCATCGCAGCCGACCTCCGGAGGGAGGCCAATCCATGTTACGGCGCCGTTAACCACGCCGCATTGTAAAGCCAACCGCCAACGACTCAGGAAGGGATCCGTGGGAGTCTCAATGAAGGCGTCAAATCCTCGAGCAAAGCCGTTGACCCGGCTCAACAGCCAGTTATTGGAGATGCCGAAGGTGGTGTAACCGCGGCGTTTCAGCAACTCCGCGATCACCGGCCAGCGGTCATCCAGCTCGTAGTGTCCCCAATTGACTCCATGCGTCTCGGGGTACAGCCCGGTGAACAGACTGGCGTGTGCCGGCAAGGTCCAGGGGGCTGTACTCAGTGCATTAAGGTAGACGATCGACGATTCCGCAAGGCGGTCCAGATTCGGCGTCAGGCTGCGGCTGCCGTCGGAATACACGCCCACGCTGTCAGCCCGCAGGGTATCAATCACGACGAGGATAATGTTCGGCGGCCTCTCGGCAATGGGGGCACTCCCCTCCTCATTTACACGTAGCCACTCCTTTACCTGGGCGTTGGTTTTACTCAGTGATGCGCCTGTGAACGCGATGCATAGTAACCAGGCTAGACAGACTGCGACCCGCGTCATGACTGGCAGTCGTGTCTTCTCGGACTTGGACCGGCGGCCTACGGCAGCAGCCGTTGCCACAGCCAGAACCAGCGCGAAAATGGTGACTGTATGAGGGTCCGGTAAGCCCTGGTCTAGGCCCAGTCCGTTAGTCTGAAGTGTCAGGAGACCGGTAACCACCCCCAACGAAGTGCAAGGCAAATAATCTCTCACAATCGGCCGGGTGTTGTGAATTGTCCTGGCCACGAGCCACCCCATCCCCCAGCAAGCACTTGCCACCATAACAGCGAGCGCGCCGAGGGCCGCAACATTTGTGAATACCGCGAGGCCCAGTTGTGTGGCATGGATGTCTTCCGTGGAAAACCACCACCGGACCATCACTTCCGCCACGGCCGCCACGACTGCCAAGGAGAGTGATGCACTTACTGTCCAAAGCATATTCATAGGAGCTATAGGCCCGATAAGAAACAGAGCGAGTACACGATGTACCCCCGGGCATCTTCTCTAACCGCTAACATGCGGTCGTCAGTAATTTCGGATACAGGACCTCAGAAGTCAAAAAACGACGGCCGGAATGTCACCGGGGTCTGTTAATAAACCGCAATGTCGTCCCTCTGGCAATGCAGAGGGCTGAGTGGCAATTCCCATAAGAGACTGACCTTACGGATGAGCAGGCGCAGGGTCGTTAAAGGGGAGCAGCGCCACGAACGATAATCTGCCGGTGCATACACCATGGCAACGTTTGTTGATCGACCGGGTCATCGCCGGTGCGGCACATGGGGGTGGCTGGGGTTATAGGGCGGACGCCTCCGCGTGCGCCGAACCGACGGCTGTAGCATGTCTCGCCCTGGCCTGCCATAAGGTAGAACCGCAGCGGTGGGTCCACGGGCTGGAGTCATTGGCCAGGCTCCAGTGTTCCAATGGGAGTGTTCCAGTCTCTGCACAGGTCTCGTCACCGGGTTGGCCTACCGGGCTGTGCGTTTTGGCGTGGGCTAGCGCCGGTTCCATGACAAACCGCCGGTATCAGACGCATGTGGAGAGCGCAACCAGATGGCTACTGGCGACCCGCGGGCGCCGGCTCTCTCCGATGCCTGACATCTTCGGACACGACAGGACGCTGCAAGGCTGGCCTTGGGTCGAAGGAACGCATTCATGGCTGGAGCCGACTGCGTATGCGGTGCTGGCGTTACGTACGTGTGGCCAGACAAGCCATCCACGGGTGCGCGAAGCGGTTCGCCTGCTCTGGGATCGGGTGCTGCCCGGCGGCGGCTGGAACTACGGCAACACGCGTGTGCTGGCCAACACGTTGCGGCCGTTTCCTGCTACAACCGGGATTGCTCTTGCCGCCCTGGCCGGTGAACCGCAAGTTCTCCAAATCGATGAGTCGATTGCCTATTTGACCAACGAGTTACCCAGGATCCTCTCGCCGTTCTCTCTTGCATGGGGGCTGATTGGGCTTACGGCTTGGCTATCGCGCCCCCCGGAATCCGAAAGCTGGCTGGCCCAGTGCGCAGCCCGCAGGGTGCAACACCAGGCAAACCCCCTGGAGGACGCGCTGCTTCTGATGGCGGACCTGAAGTCATACCCCTTGACCTCAGTACCGGATGGTGACACTCATGGGTGATACAGGAACTGCGCACGCTACTTGTGCCGGTGGGTGGAAACTCTCCCGCCGCGAGATGCTGGGGGTAGGCGGAGGACTGCTGGTGGGCGGCGGGATTGCCGCAGCCTTCCGGCAATGGACACGACACGAGCACGGACTGCGGGCTGACGTGTTCATCGGCAAGGCAAGTGACTATCATGTCGATCTGACCGGCCTGATCGGCGAAGGATTGAAAACGCTGGGGGTCACCCGGCGTGTTATTCGCGGTAAACGCATCCTGCTGAAACCCAACTTGGTGGAGACTGCCGTGGGCCTGTCACACATCAACACGCACCCGTCGGTTGTCCTCGCTGCAGCCCAGGCACTGCGACGACTCGACGCCCGAGAAGTGATCGTCGCCGAGGGGCAGGGACATCGCCGTGACAGCCAGCTCGTCCTCGACGAGTCTGGAATGGGTCAAGCGCTCGATGGGGCGAAAATCACCTTCGTCGACTTGAATCACGACGAGCTTGTCGAAGTCCGCAACACCGGTCGGCGCACGTCACTAGAATCACTGTACCTCCCACAGACGTTACTAAGTGCCGACTGGGTGGTTTCCATTCCCAAGTTGAAAACCCATCACTGGGTCGGCGTGACTTGTGCAATGAAAAACCTGTTTGGTGTGATGCCCGGCGTGGTATACGGCTGGCCGAAGAATGTACTCCACTGGGAGGGCATTGACAGGGCAATTATGGACATCAACGCAACAGTCAAACCGTCCTTCGCCATTGTCGACGGCATCATCGGCATGGAGGGCGACGGCCCGATCATGGGGTCACCAAAGTCGGTAGGGTGCGTCATCATGGGAACGAACATGACCGCGGTCGACGCCACGGCCGTACGTGTCATGGGGCTGCACCCATACGGTCTGGACTACCTCACCGGCGCGTCGGGTTGGCTTGGGCCGATTCACGAACACAACATCACTCAGCACGGTGAACCGATCGAGCCGCTCAAGACACGATTTGAAGTGCTCGACGTGCCGCATCTCGCTGATGTGATTGAAGGCTGAAATCCCCGAGCTCCCGTTATACCGGCGGGATCCCAACGATCGACACAGCGCAAGAGAACGGACGCCGGCAATACCGACGCCCGTTCTCGTGGGTTTTCAGCCGTCGCTTCCGGGCTGAAGAACGTTATTCATCCTCCAGTGCCATGAGTATTTTGTACTTCTTGTACAGTTTCGGGCTGCGCTGGGCGAGATCATCCTCGTCCGCGAAGCGCTGGACGATCTCGGAACCGCCCTTGCGGATGCGAACTTCGATGGTTCCATCCGTTTGGACCTCGAATGTGTGCTTCGGCTTACCCAGGTGCCGCAGAGTCATCACGCTCGGAAACTCGACGTCATCCGGCAATCCTTCACCTTTCGAGAGGCGCTCCTTGATCTCACCCCAATGCTCACCCCACTGCTCGCCCCAGTGGCGACCCCAATGCTTGCCCCACTGTTCACCCCAGTCCTCGTCCGACTCCCGGATCTTCTCGCCAAGCTCCTCACCCCATTGCTGCATGTTCCGTCCGAACTCTTCCCCCCATTCTTCCATGCGCTCCTGCCAGTCCTCTGAATCCAAGTCAAACTCGAACTCAGGAATGTCGATGTCGAGTTCAGGGATCTCGATATGCGGTATTTTGATCTCCGGAATCTCTATGCTGTCCAGATCGAGGTGAACCACCACGGAATCACCGACATCCTCCCAGAGCTCATACGCCTCTTCATCGGCCTCACGAAGCTCATCCTCGTCGGCGTATGTCTGCTCACTCTCATTGCCGTCTTCGTCAACTCTCTTGACTGTGATGGGGCCGTCCCCTTCCTGGGTCAGCGCAATTACGGTGCCGTCGCGTTCGACCTTTGTGGTGATCTTCTTCTTGTCGCCTTTTACGAGGATCTTCGTCGATCGGCTACCGCTTTCGGGAATCAACATCCTGATGTGCTTGGGCAGTTCCTTGAGCGCCTTCAGATCACCCAGATTTTCAATGATCCACTCATCGTCCTCGCCGCGCCGGAGGATCTTACAACGCGTTTTGACGCGTTCTTCTATGTCCGCGTCCGTAGTCCACTTCAACAGCTCTTTCACTCCGGACCGTGAGCCCAGTTCCACCGTGATTGTCTTCTCCCGACCGTCACGCAGGACAACGATGTCCACCTCGTCGCCCGGTTTGCGCGACTTGATCAAGTCAACCGCCTTGCCGACGTCCCCTTCCACTACATCACGTTCGACAGAGAGAATCACGTCGTGCACTCGGAGACCGGCATGATCCGCCGGGCTATCGTCGATGACATCAAGAACAATAATGCCCTGGTCTTCGAGGTCGAGTTGAGCGGCAAGGGCCTCGGGCACGTTGCCGATCGACACGCCCAGCCAACCCCGCTCTTTGCCACTGCCCTTACGGCTTACCCAGACGAATTTCTCGTCGTCTTCGCTGCGGCCGTCGTTTTTGTCTCCACCGATCTTGACCACAATTTTGGCGGTACCCTCATCTGCGCCGCTTATCACGCAATGGTGATCGCCGGTTGTGACCTTCCCTTCGGTGACAACCACCACCCGCTTTTTCGCACCATCGTCGCAATCACATGCCCAGGCTGTCGTCGAGGTCAACCACGGCGGGGCCGCCGCCAGCAGGAGACTCGCCAAAATCATCTTCATGAGTTCACTCCTTGTTGTCTTGTACAGGTCTTGTCAACTGGTCTTGCACACAAATGCGAACCAAGCCTGGGCCGGTCGACGATTACATGCCCTCCGTCGACGTTCGAGCCGCCGGCCCCAACTTCGGTCGCCTGAAAGTCTTGGTGCGGTCAACTTCAATCCAATATATGTTGCCGTCTTCACCCACCACGCCAAACACATCCCGCCCGGTACTACGTCTGACAGTCGTGCCGGCGTTTCGCATGATCCCCGTCGGCTGCGGGATGCGGCCGCTTACGGGGACAACCGTGTTCGCAGCGCCCCCATTACGGCCCGCCAGTGTAGGCCCGGCCGGAGGCGTAGTAGAAAACTGAGCAACCACAATCGCCAAAAGCGCGGCGGCAATCGCCCCCGGCACCAGCCACCAACCACGGTGATAGCGGACGGCTCGCTGCGGCTGTGTTCGACTCGGCAACGCAGCCGGATCAAGCGGAATGCGATCACTATCCAGCGCGTGATGCAGCGCCGCACCGGCCAGTTCATCGATCTGCTTGTACTGCTCCATCAGCCGCTGGGCTTTGGGGTTGCGGATGAGCTCGCGATTGAGTTGCAGTTGCTCATCTTCGCCGAGTTCGCCGTCCAAGCTGCGAACGATCAGTCTCTCAATGTCGTTATCCACGTGCGCCATCGATCTACAGTACCTTGTCTCTAAGACAATCCCGCAGCAATCGTCGGGCCCGTACCAGCCGCGTCTCCACGGAGTCGATCGGCATCCCCATCACCTCGGCAATCTCGCGGTAGCTCCATCCGTTTAGATGTCGCAAGACGAACGGCTCGCGGTACAGGGCCGGCAACGCCTGAACCGCCGCCAGCACCTCACCATGCTGCTCGTGCCCGCCCAGGTGGCAATCCGGTGTGTCGTCGGACGTTGCCTGCCCATCCTTGGCAATCACCTGCACGCGGCTGCGCCGTCGGGTCACGTCTCGACCGGCGTCGATGGCCGCGTTGCGGGTCAGCCGGTAAAGCCAGGGCCGCCAACGCTTCACATCGCGCAGTTCCCCGGCTCGCCGCCAGACAGCCGTCCAGGCCTGCTGGGCGACGTCCTCCACGCCGTCATGTTCACCCAGCACGCCATAGATCACGCCAAAGACCCAGCGGTTGTGGCGCCGCACAAACTCCCCGAAGGCATACCGGTCGCCGGCGCGGATCGCCTCAATTACAGGCTCCTCTGCGTCGAAGCCTTCCTGCTGGGCCATGGCCATGATCACTCAAATAGACGTTGGACCGCCCACCCACCTGTCAATCCAGGAGAATATTCGAGCTATTCCCGCGGGTATGCCTGCAACGCCCCGGTTTCGGAGTCTAATCCTACCGCTTTTTGCTGAACGGCCCTATAAAGAAGGAATGGAATCGGTGCCGGACTCGTTAGTTGCCCGAGCTTGGGCTGGGACGGGACCTACTGCGTCACCACACCGGCTGCTGCGCCAGGGGAATTCCGAACGTCCTGGACCGGCATCGCCCTCCGGTTTGGCCCTAGAACACATACCGCCCCGAGACCGAGCAGTTGGACCAACGTGTCGATCAGTTCCACTCCGCAACTGACGCGCATCGAGGGGTTGCACTCGATCTGGGCAACCATCGCGTCGGTGGTCTCGACGTTCAGGTAGACCCGACACCCGCCACGGTGGGCTCGAAGAATCTGAATCAGATCCTCGACGGGGGTGTCTCGGGTGACGTTGAGCAAGAGCACGGTGGCGAATGCCTGCAAAGCCTCCACAGCCACGACCACCCGCGACACCCGTAGCGACGGCTCTTCGCGCTTGCGGTCCACCGCCCCTTCCAGAAAAACGAGGGCGTCGGGGGTCAACACCGGCCGGTATTTGACCAGCTCGTCCGAAAACAGAATGGCTTCCACCCGGCCCTTCAAGTCATCAAGCGTGAGGATGCCCAGCTTGCGACCGGCGCTGCGCCCTCCGCGGGCGGTCACCGTCCGCAGGCTCGACACCAACCCACCGACAACAACAGTGTCGCCATCCCTGTAGCGGGCTAGATCGGCCGTTGTGGCGGTTGCGCATGCTTCCAGCAATCGCTCATGGCTGGCCAGCGGATGGCGGGTGATGTAAAAGCCGAGCACAGCCTTTTCGCGGGCCAGCATTTGCGCCTCGCTCCATTCCGCGGTGCTAAGCTGTGGTTCGGGCCCTTCCGGCGTGGGTTGACCATCATCACCGCAAAACAGGCTCATCTGCCCGCTGCGTCGATCGCGCTGCGCTGCCTGCCCCAGGTTAATCGCACCTTCGAGCGCCTCGCTCAGCGCTTTTCGCATTCCGCCCGTACAATCGAACGCCCCGGAACATATCAGTGCTTCGAGGCACCCGCGGTTGACCGCCGACAGGTCCACTCGTTCGCAAAAGTCGAACAGGTCCTTATACGGCCCGCCGCGCTCACGCTCCTCATCTATTGCCAGGGCAGCCTTCGACCCAACACCTTTGATGGCGCCGAGGCCGAAGCGGATCGCACCGGACCCCGCAGGCATCGAAGCGGGCTCGCGATCGGAATCAATGGGAAGATCGTGCTCACCGTGGAGTGGGCGCTCCACCTCGGCACTGCCATCTCTTGCAGGTAAGGCCGTTGCCCGCCCTCCGTCGACCACAAAATCGAACTCCGAGGCGTTGATGCTGGGCGGGCCGACCGTAATCCCCATTTCCCTGCAGTCCTCGCAGTACTCGGCCACTTTGTCGGTGCTGGACATTTCAAAGGTCATCAAGGCGGCCATAAACTCGACGGGGAAATAAGTCTTCATCCAGGCCGTCTTGTAAGCGACGAGCGCGTAGCCGGTTGAATGAGCCTTGTTGAACGCGTAGCCGCCGAACTTGAGAATGTCGGCGAAAATCTGCCCGGCCACGCCGGGCTTCACACCGTTCCTGTTACACCCTTCGAGGAACGGCTCGCGCATGGCCTCAATCATCTCCGCCTTCTTCTTGCTGATCGCCTTGGCCAGACGAAAGGCGGCATTGAGCTCGATCCCGCCGAGCCGATTGACCAGCCGCGAGACCTGTTCCTGGTAGACCATGATACCATAGGTCTCCTGTAGGACTTCGGTCATGATCGGATGTGGTGTCGTCCATTTGGCACCGTGCTTGCGGGCGATGTACTCCGGAATGTACTCCATCGGTCCGGGACGGTATAAGGCGTTGGCGGCGATCAGATCCTCGATCCGGTTGGGCTTCATCCGCATGATAACGTCGCGCATCCCGCCGGATTCGAACTGGAAGATGCCCTTGGTGTCACCGCGCGCGAACAGCCTATAGACCTTCGGATCGTTTGGATCGACATGTTCCAGGTCGATGCTGTGGCCCGTACTGCGCTGAGCCAGTTGCCTGGCCCGCTCGAGCGTGGTCAGCGTGCGCAGCCCGAGGAAGTCCATTTTGAGCAGACCCACCTTCTCGACGGTCGGGCCGTCATACTGCGTGACCAGCGCTTCAGTGTTGGCGGCTTTGTAAAGGGGCAAAAAGTTGACCAGCGGCTGATCCGCCACAACCACCCCGGCCGCGTGCACGCCGGCATTCCGGGCGACGCCCTCCAATCTGCGCCCGATGTCGACAATACGCTTGATTGTCGGATCGGCTTCATAACGCTTCTTCAGTTCGGGCTCCTGGGCCAGCGCCTTGTCCAGCGTCATCTTCAGCTCGCTGGGGATCAGCTTTGTAAGGTTATTGGCCTCCTCAAAACCAAGACCCATTACGCGGGACACGTCCTTGATCACCGCCCTTGCCTTGAGCGTGCCGAAGGTAATGATCTGGGCGACGTGCCCGTATTTCTCACGAACGTAGTCAAGCAGTTGAGCCCGACCGTTTTGGCAGATGTCCAGGTCAATATCCGGCATCTCATCGCGGTCGGGGTCCATGAATCGCTCAAAGTATAGTCCGTACCGGATCGGGTCGGGATCGCTGACGTGAAGACAGTAGGCCACGACCGAGCTGCAAGCGCTGCCTCGTGCGCTGACCGGAATGCCGTGCCCGCGGGCATAGCTGGCGCAATCCCATACTATAAGAAAGTAACTCGCAAACCCTTTGCCTGTGATCACCTCGAGCTCATAGTCGATTCGCTCGCCCAACTCCGAAGTGATCTCGCCGTAGCGCTCCTTCGCACCTGCATAAACCAGTTGACGCAGGTAGGCGGCATCACCGAGCGGCTGGCCTGACTCATCGGTGACATCCGCCGGCACCTTGAAGACCGGAGCATGACGCTTGGACAGGTCGAGTTCCAGGTTGCACAGCTCGGCCACACGCAGCGTGTTCTCGATTGCTTCCGGATAATCGGCGAACAGAGCCGACATCTGTTCGGTGCTCTTGAAATAGAACTGGTCGGTAGAAAACTTGAACCGGTCCTCTTCACTCAGAAGCGCACCCGTGTTGATGCAGCACAACACGTCATGGGCTTCCGCATCGTCGGGCTCGAGGTAGTGCACGTCGTTGGTGGCGATGGTCGCCACGCCCAGCCGCTTTGCTATATCCGCCAGCTCCGGGTTCAACATGCGCTGCTCGGGGATGTTGTGGTCCTGCAGCTCGACGAAGAAACGGTCCGGACCGAATATCTCCAAATAGGTCTTGGCAACGTCTTCGGCAACCGCTCGATCTCTTGTTAGAAACGCCTGGGGGATCTCTCCGCTAATACAGGTACTCGTACACATCAGGCCGCCGGACAACTCGCGAAGGACCTCCTTGTCGATGCGCGGCTTGCGATAGAACCCTTCGGTGTACCCGATGCTTGCCAGGCGCATGAGGTTCTGGTACCCCTCCAGGTTCATTGCCAGCAGCAGAAGATGAAACGCCTCCTTCTTTCCGGCGCCCTCCCTGGCCCGGCGATCCCCAGCTGCCAGGTATGCTTCACAGCCGATGATCGGTTTTATACCCGCCTTGCATGCAGCCCTGTAGAACTCAATGACCCCGAACATATTGCCGTGGTCGGTGATGGCCACTGCCGGCATGTGGAACTGCTTGGCCCGATTGATCAGCGCATTGATGCGCGTGGCCCCGTCAAGCAGGCTATAGTGCGTGTGAACGTGAAGATGGACGAAGGAAGGCTCGGGCATAAGACGCGTGGACTCCGTTCCCAACTGTCCCGGATTACCATTGTCGATTGCAAATTGTCGATTGGCGACTGAGAGTAGCGGACCGGCTCGAATCCGCAATCCCCGATCTCCGTTTCGACAATCGCCTGATGCTCATGTTACCGCGCGAAACCGCCGCGTCCAGACGGCGAGAAAGCGATGCTGAATTGCGGTCGTGACGGTCAAACGTGAGGCGGCTTTGCCCATCGATCAGGCGTGTCGAATCCACCCGACGGACCGAGGTATATGATCACCACCCCAAGAACGGTTTGTGACTTCCCGCAATGTCACAGATGACGCACGGGTGGCTGCGGGGCGATTAGGGCGAAGCTGTAACGGATGATCGTCAACCTCCTTTCACCGACATCCTCCGGGGCCGTCGAATGGGTAGGCTCAAGGATCTCCGATTCATCCTTCATCCTTCATCCTTCATCCTTTAGCCCTCATCCTCGACCTGAACAGCTCGGTCAGCGAGACCTACGGACGCCGGGAACGACCAAGATCACTGGTGGCTATGGCTGTGTGGCATGGCCACGTCTTCGTGGCCATGATATGCACGGTGCATGAAACATGCCCACCCAAGCGTGGAGCATACCACCCGCCCGCCGGCCATGTTGCGACAAAGTGTCTACCGGCGTCCGGCGGGCTACGAAGACGTGAATCCCGGCGCGCGGGACCGTTGCACGGAACAGCCAAAAAGATGCGCAGCCAAGCGGCTGCCTAGAGCCCAGTCGCGCCCGCGGGCGGCCCATTGTCTTATGGCTGACGGGCCCAACCGGCTCGCGCGATCCAGCGTGCCGAACCGAGGCTGCGTCATGCCGCCGGACTTCCACACTTCATACCGCGTCAGAAGATACTGACCGGCTGTCCAGACCATCCGCCGGGCCAGACGGGTCCAGGCCTCGTCGGTCACGCCGTGGTGGCTGCCCTTGGCACTGGCCACGCTGTACACGTACTGCAACAGATCGTTTTCATCCGCGTCGAGGAACCCGGCTTCCACCAGACGCCGGCGATAGCAGCGAAACGGCGTGCCGTTACGCGACGTGCTCTGGTACTTGTCCGCCGGTTCGACGCAGACCGTACACAGCATGCCCACCAGCAGAGCCTCGAGAAACGAACGGGCCTCGTTGATCGACGCGTGCCAATAGCCGTCGGCGGCTGTCGCGTCCGACTGCCGCACGTGATAGCTCAGCGTGTCGAGGTCCAGTTCCTCATGACCGGCCACGTCGACCAGCAGCGTGGACAGGGCAAAACACGGTTTGGCCCCGGGTGCTTCACACTGTTCTTTGGGCCGTCCGTCTTGGGCGAAACGGGATCGCGCGACGCGGGCATGGCTACCGTTGAACCTGGAAGAAACGGATGCAATCATTTGGATGGTCCTTTCCTTTTGCGCCGCTTTGGCGCGGGCCTTTTTTTGGCTCGACTCTTCTTCTTGGCGGCAGATAAGCGTTTTTTGGCGTCGCGCTGGCGATGCACCTTCTTGACGCGTTCCAACATCGGCGCGTCGAGCAACAGGTACAAGCACTCGGCGATGACGCTGAACAAGGCGGTGCGGTCAAGCTTGTGGAGCGTACGCCGTAGCGGCGCAGGCGGCTCACGATAGCGGAGCCTCTTGTCACCGAGGGCTTGTAAGAGGATGATGAGGGCGCTGAAGAATCGTCGATCGCTTTCCGGCAAAGCCTTCCACGCGTTAGCGAGTTCTTTCTTGCCCATACTCCGCCGTTTGGCCATGGCACGTTCTCCTTTCGTATCCGAGTCGTCCCGGGCTGAGTCGGGACGCCGGGTGCCACTGGTCGGGTGCCACTAGTCGGGTGCCACTGGCGGCTCGCCCGCCAGTGCCGGGTGCCCCATTCCGCCGGGTGCCACTGGCGGCTCGCCCGCCAGTGCCGTCCGCGCGCACGGATCGCGCCTATGGTTACGGGCTGCGATTCGTTGTTTCTTACTGTCTGCGTACGGCTGCCGTGCCCGTTTACGCCAAATCTGCAATCACACTCATAGTGTGTAGCCAATAGTACCACCCATGAGTGTGATGTCAAGGATGAAATCGAAGAATATCAAGACCGAAGTGGGCTACCGCGTCCGTAGACTCAGGGAAGAGAAAGGGTGGTCGCAGGAGAAGTTGGGTTTTCGATCAGGTCTACATCGCAACTATATTGGCGGCGTGGAGCGAGGAGAGCGAAATGTCGGAGTCGAGAACATCGCCAAGCTTGCCAAAGCGCTGGGCGTCCGCCCACGAGACTTGTTACCGTGAAGTCGGGTGATTTGGTAGGGCATGTCGTTGGTCCGCCGAAGGCGACCGGGCGAACTGATCTGGTTCGAGACGGAGATGCTGACCACCCGGCAGAACCTGAGGTCCTTGATGGACGTGCCGGGGAAGTGGATTGATCGCGCTGGCCAAGGCTGCTCCCCAGACAAGCTGATCCTCGACCTGAATCCCGACGCGCCGGGAGTGAGCGAGACCTACGGGCGCCGGGAACGTTTGGGCTAAGTTGCCGGCTACCGCAGAGCGAAGCGGCGCGGTAGCCGGTCAACTTGAACCCATGGTTAGACGAGAAACGATGGCCATTCCTCAAAAAGTTAAAGTGTTGCTGACTAGACACCGCACCACGAAGCGCTTGACAGGGGGAGGCTCTGAAAAGTTGCCAAGCTAAGGACGGACGACTTGGGGTCCGACGACAGCCCACTGTACTCGCCACCGAAATCGGTCGTCTGCGTTCTTGTCAGAGTAGTAAACTTCGAGATTCTCGTTGGACGCTAGCGCTCCGATTTCCCTTAGACCGTCTAACAAAACGTCATGTTCGATGAGCAGGTGAACCGATGAGTGCGCAGCGATTTCGATTCCTTGGTTGTCATGGAGGACGAACCAATGGCCAAGCCACTGCTCACGGACGAGCTCT
>JAUWWQ010000096.1 GCA_030616775.1 Planctomycetota bacterium | reverse complement strand
GGGCAA
Source organism: Planctomycetota bacterium (assembly GCA_030616775.1). Taxonomy (GTDB): domain Bacteria; phylum Planctomycetota; class Phycisphaerae; order UBA1845; family UBA1845. Next base: position 7,725 of record JAUWWQ010000096.1, on the reverse strand, counting down.
GGACGCAGCTACCTCCGGGACATTCCTGGCTCACTGGCTCATTGGGATCGCACGTCATTCCGTCTCGTTCACCACCATCGCACTTGTAGAACTCCTTACGACAGATCTGAACGTCATCCCCATCGGACCAGCAGTACATTGCGGTGCCTGGAATCACGCCGCGGAAGCGAGGGTCGGTATTGCTGAGAAAGCTCCGAAGGTCGACCCCGATAATGCCGTTTCCCCTATGTGCGATCTCGTAGGCCACCATGTTGCAGTCGATTACGCTCAGCGTGACGTCATCGGCGAAGCGCTCTCGCACACCCGCGGAGTAGTAACTACCCGCATGATTAGTGTTCTTGTAGCCCACAAACGCATCCGGGCAGTCACCCTGGACGTAGATCTCGGCATAGAAGCTGGCGTGGGGATTTGCCGGAAATCCGGCGGGTCCGAGTCCCGCTGCGCAAGCAAACCCTGGAAAGTCGAACCGGTCCGCGGAGTAACCGAGCGTAGCCGGGGCCCCTACGACCACGCCGCATTCCTCCCGGCTAAAGCGTACGCCCAAATAGAGATTGGGAGGTAATTTCACCTGGGCTCCGAATGAGGGGATAACTACGATTTCGTGGATATCACCGACATATTCCGTAATTGTGTATTGGCCGGCCGTTCCCTCGATCGGCTCCCGAGCGCCGGCGCCGGGGCATGCTTCGTACAGTCCGACATCCACGGTAAAGGGGCCGAGAGCCACGCCGGAGCCGTCGCGATCCTTATCGCCCGTGACTTTGGTCACATAGCGATCCAGGATACATCCGCCCACACTGGCTAACGCGATGTCGTCCGCAATCCTGGAAAGTGCCATGTCCCCTTCGGGCCCGTACGCTGCTTGCCCCAGAGTATTGCAGTAAACCGCACTTGGGTCTCCCTCACAACTGGCTTCCGTTCCACTGACCACGGTCCCGCCGTCGGTCCCGCTGACCACAACAACACGGTGCACGGGAACATCGGGAGAAAGCGAGACGGGTGGTTCCATCCAGATCCCGCCATCGTGGGCAACTACAGGTTCCGCTTCGACAGCGGCATCGTCGGCCAGAGCTTTCTTTGTGTCGGCGTCTTGTCCTTCTGACGCTGCCGTTACAGCCGTGGTAACAGCACACACACAGGCCATCGCGATCCAAAAACTCGGCGTTCTACTTCGCATGACGTTTACCCTTTTGTTTGCAAGCACAACCCTCAACCACGGGCGAGTAACGTCCACCCGGGGTACCTGACAACGCTATGACATGGCTAGGGAAATCCACCTAGAACCCTTTCCTTCCACAGGTGGCAGAGGGATTTGCGAACCAATAAGCGCAAACCATCTGCCAACTGGGCCGACAAGGACCACTTGTGACGCGAAATACGCCCCACGCTTGGTCCCCCTCCCTGGTGTGCCATCGCCCATCTTCACAGGCGTTGGCAGTGCGCCGATTGCCCCCACGACCGCAACCACCGCCGCCACCCAGGAGCGCGCGGTCTCACTTCGACGCAATACTTGCCCGTTCCCATAATCTCCGCAGCATAAGGATAGCCGTTCGCAGGCCGTGTGTCAAGCTCGCTGGCGCATCGAGAAGACCGTCTCCCCGGACGCTTTTGCGGCAATCGGACCTAAACGGGCGGCTTTAGGCGACGAGGAATCGTTTGTCTGGACGGTCTGCGCGAAGGATCCCGAACGGGCGCCGAGTGCTACCTATAATATGCCCTGTTCGGGCACACCCGGAGTTGCTCCCGATAACCTGGGAATTGGCGCAACACGGAGAGTTACTGGGCGGGTGCCAGACTCTCAAAGGCGGATGACCGCAACGCCCCACGGAGAAACGACGCCCACGCCGGGCCCAGCATGCCGCCGACCTTATCCCGCAGTGCTTTATTGCTGTTCGCGGGCCGATTCCCAGGATTTCGCTTTCGCCCGCGAGCGCCCCACTATGCCTCGCACGCTGCGGCCTTGAAGAAACTGAACCAGCCGCCTGCCGGGGGGCGATTGAAGCTCGCGGGCGAGCTGCGCCATCGCCTCGGGCAGCCGCAGTCCGTGAGCGAACAGCACACGGTAGGCGTCGCGAATCTCGTCCACGTGTTCGCGAGGCAAATCCGCACGTCGCATGCCGACGCGATTGAGCCCGGCCACACGCCCCTCAACGTTGATAAGGGCAAACGGGACCACGTCTCGAGTAACGCGGGCGTTCCCAGCGATCATCGCAAGCTCGCCGACACGAACGAATTGGTGGAAGACTGCGTTGCCCCCCAGAGTCGCACCGTCGCCAATCTCGACGTGTCCACCCAACAACACGTTATTGACGAGTGTCACGCGGTTCCCAACAAAACCGTTATGGCCAACGTGGCTGCCCGCCAGGAGGAAACAGTCTTCACCAACAACGGTCTCAGAGTCAGGCGTTGTGCCCCGGTGGATCGTGACGTGCTCTCGTAATATCGTTCCCCGGCCGATGCGACAGTAGCTTCGCTCTCCGCCATACTTCGTGTCCTGGGGCCGGTGCCCGACGATCGCCCCGGGGTGCAGCTCGCAGCTCTCGCCAATCTCGGTCCAACCGGTCAAGTACACGCCGTGGTAAAGGCGGCATCCCGCGGCAACGCGAACCTGCCCGTCGATCACACAGTAGGGCCCCACTTCCACGCTGCTGTCCAGCTCAGCCTTCGGATCAATGATTGCCGTGGGGTGGATCGCCAAGTCCGGTCTCCTTATCTAGCCTGATGTCCCGCCGGGAAGGGTCAGCCCGAGTAGACGCATCACCATTTGCAGATCCTCCCAGGCCTTGCGCTTTTCGGCCGGGTTTCTCAGCAGGTAGGCGGGATGGTAGGTGGGCATGAGCGGGATGGCAGGGCCCTCACCGGTCGTGCCCGAAAGGTAGTAATCGTGGAAGCGCCCGCGCAGCTTGCCGATCGACTCTGCGGTGTTGAGCAGCGTCTTTGCCGCTGGAGCCCCCAAGGCCACCAGAACCTCGGGTTCGATGATCGCAAGCTGGCGGCGAAGAAACGGGCTGCATGCGAGTATTTCGTCCGCTGAGGGGTCGCGATTCCCGGGCGGGCGGCATTTTAGCACATTACAAATGAACACTTCCTCACGGGTGAGGCCCATCGCATCGATCATTCGTGTGAGCAGTTGGCCCGCCCGCCCGATAAAGGCCAGCCCCTGCCTGTCCTCTTCGTAGCCCGGCGCCTCCCCAACGAACACCACGCGGGCGCTTGGGCTGCCTTGGCCGAAAACGATCTGCGTCCGTGTGTCGCTCAGAGCGCACTTGGTGCACCCTTTGACTTCGGTTTCGTTAAATATGCGGAGCTGCTCCGCTTGCTCGGCGGCGGTGCGGGACCGGGCAAGCCGACCGCCTCGGCTGCCTGCATCTGGCCCACATCGTGGCGGTAGCAATATGGGGACGCTCTTGATCCCCAACAGCCGATCCGCCTCGAGTTGCTGCCTTAGCGCCTCCCGAATCAGACTAGAGTCCCGATCCACGGGTTGTCTCCGCGATTGTCAAAGGTTTGCCAGCTTGTCTCCGCTCCGCCCGGTATTGATCATGCGGGTTTTAAGCACGGTCGCAACGGCATCACGCTGAGTATCTGTGCGTGAGCATTAAGCGTGTGATCCGATACTACTTTGCCAATATGACGTGAACCCGCCTCGTGTTCAAGTTAGGATGCCAGCAATGCCCGGTTTCGAAGAGATTTCGGTGACGCTGCCCGACGGTTACCAGGCCTACGCTCGCTTGTGGCTGCCCATAAGGCCCCGCGGAGCGATTCTGTACCATCACGGGATCCAGTCGCACTGTGGCTGGTACGAGGGTTCGGCCGTCAGGCTGGCGGAGGCCGGGTACGCCGTCCTACAGGTTGACCGGAGGGGCAGCGGTCGTAACCTGCAAGACCGCGGCCACGCCGAATCCGCAGGGCAGTTATTCGGTGACGTTCTGGCAGCCCGTGACGAGCTGACGCGTCAATCGGGTTTTATCGAGCATCACGTCGTGGGGGTGAGCTGGGGCGGCAAGCTGGCTGTCGCGTCCTATGTGAACGAGCCCGCCGGTGTCAGAAGCCTCTCTCTTGTGACGCCGGGGCTGTTCCCGATTGTGGGAGTCTCCAGGCAACAGATGGCCAAGATCGGCTTCGCCATGCTGTACGAACCGCACCGGCTGTTTGACATCCCGCTGAACGAGGCTGATCTGTTCACAACCGTGCCGCGGTGGCAGCAGTTTTTCAACACCGACAAGCCCACGCTGCGCCAATGCACGGCGGGCTTCTACTTGGCGTCCAGACGCATGGACAAGATCGTCGCCAGGTTTCCGAAGACGAAGCCGGTTTCCGTGCACCTTTTCATCGCGGGTAACGAGCGCATCATCGACAACGACAAGACCACCAGCTTCATTCGTGATCTTCGCTGGCCTCATTCCCGGATCACCACCTACGCCGACGTGTGTCACTCACTGGAGTTCGAGAATGATTCCGAGGCGTATTTCCAGGACCTCATCTCGTTCATCAATGAGGTATAGACTCGGCTTCTGACGTGGCTGCGGTCGATGAGAGGACCGAGGCTCCGGCAGGAGGCGGTCCGCCGATTCGCCACCTTACCAGTGATAGTGTGCCGTGCCGTGTTGGAGAAGCGGCTGCGATAACCTCCAGCGAGCCCGGGTCCCACGTAAGATACAACGCCCCCTCCGGGATTTCCCGGCGGGTGCATGCCGGACGGTTGTACAGTTGGTGATGCCACGAGCCGGGACCCGTAACCGCAACGGCGGGGCGGCGCGTTTTCCCCATGACGGCCAGATCGTTGAGGTCCGTGTAGACGGCCTGGTCCGGTGCAAAGGTGGCCAGCCTGTCCTTCAGATCGGCAATCTGTTTGACGGGATTGCGCGCGAGGTCATAAATGTAGTACACCCATTGTCTGTCAGGCAGGACCGAAATCAGCAGGATGGCCAACGCCGCCCATTGAAGCCGCGGCATGCCATGACCGTAGTGCCGGAGCATCAGCAGTGTGAGCAGGAGCAACATCGGTATGAGCGGTACTAAGAAGCGCACGCCCTTCGGGCCGACGACGTGCAGCAGCATCACTCGTGCAGCGATGATACCCAACAACAAAACGCAAAGATCATACCAGGGTAGATTTCGCCAATCCCTCCGGTTTGCGATCATCCAACCGCCCGCTGCCAATCCGCCGATGATCAGCGGTAACGACAACTGCGGAAACTCTCTCACATAGTACCACCAGTCGTTAGTGCCTCCTGATTGAACGGCGAAATTCGCCAGAGCAGGTGCCAACGGATTGCCATAGGCTGCAGCGGACGCCATCAGAAACGGCATCGCCGCCAACGACAAGCCGCCAGCAAAGAGTCCGCACAGGCGCCAGCGACGCCGCATAACGTACACAGCCGGCACAACAAAGGTGACGGTGGCCATGCTCCAATGCGTCATGACCAGCAACGTCGCAACAACCCCAAGCAAGAACGGCCGCTGCACCAGGAAGCAATATGTCGCCAGCAGCAGCAGGAAAATAGCCGTCATCTCCGTCAGCAGCAGCACGTTATAGGTGCGCAACTGATAGCTGGCCATGAACACCACCACGCCGGCGATGGCAAGCCGTAATGTGACCAGACGTCGAAGAATGATGAAAGTAAGTGCAACGCTTCCGATATGTGCAATCCCGGACACTAACCGGCTGTAGTCTCCAAACAGGGCCAGAAGAATCGGGAACATGGGTGGGCGATGGTGGGCGTACGTTAGCGTCGTCACGCCTCTGATATGATGCGAGTTGATCAGGTACCAGTTTTCGTCGTAACCCTGAACCGGGTTGAGCCAGGCCAGGTACAGGGCGGAGGTGGTCTCGACAACCGCGAGTATGACCAGGATGATCCAATGGGAGCGGCGCATCGCAGGCGCCCCTCCGTTCCCGATGTCAGCCGACATGTCTGGTTGGGCCATCGCGGTCATTCTTCACGGGCTTAAGTGGGGATACTCGCTATGAGTCCGCCGCCGCGATTGTTATCGGCTGCTGGGCCGAGTGGGTTTGACTGGCAGAAACCGGTGGGGAATCCCAGTGCGATTGGATCCGTACCGCCGGTCGGGCTTAGCGGCATCACTCCCCGCTGATTCTTCCACCCGTGTCACGAGGTTCCTGAACCGGGCTGATCCACGCAGTACGCAGGCCGAATGGGCAAAGCCGGCGCTGATTGTCCCGAAGAATTGATCCTGCAGGTGCATAGACCGGCAACACTACTTGTGCGACGACTTCAATGCTCTTCACCGCTCTTGACCGGCGTTAAGGTGTTCGATGATCGCTTGGGTCGTGCCGCCGGCCGTGGCTTCCTCCTGAGGCTTTTGCCCCCTGAGGCCGATGAAAGGCCCGGGGTGTCTGGCTGGGAATGCAATGCCATCATCCTCCTCGTCGTGGCACTGGTCACACCTGGGCGGACGGTCGAACCTGCGATTGATATGGCAGTCTTCGCAGTCGTGGTCGGCGTGGTTGTCATCCAATACCTGCCCCGTCACGCCGTGATTGAATAGCGACGGGCTCCAGGCACTGTGGCAGGTGTTACAGCCGCGGTCGAGCTTGGTAAAGGGGACGGCACTGTGGCAGTCACGGCAGCTGTTGTCCGCATGAAACAGACCCAGCGGCCAGCCGGTGCTGGCATGGTCGAATCGTCGCGGCTTCGGTTCATCAGCCTGCCAATGGCAATGTTTGCATCCCCCCGGCGGTCTTATTTGCCTCGTCCATGTCATCTACGTGGCACCGCAGGCACGGCTTATGGTGCTCCTCAAGTGTTTGCGCTTGTCTCGGCTCCCGTTCCTTGGCGTGGCACTTTGTGCAACTCTGACCAGAGTGACACTCGACACAACGCAGGCCGAAGCGACGCACATGCTCCTGATGGCGGAAGATCACCTGCGCCCCCGGATTTTGCCCGGACTGAGCACGGTAGGTCTCCGTGTTCGGCTCAGGGATCGGCGGGTGCATCAGCCCCAGCGGATGCATCAGCCCCAACATTTCGTCCTTCGTAAACGCTACTTTCCCGTCCCGGTCTTTGGGCAAGCCGGCTTTGGGCATATGGCAGGTGGCGCAGTTGTTTTCGTCGATCCACTCTCGATGGCAGTTTACACATTGGCGGTGGTAGGCGCCTTTGAGTCCTGGCTTATAGATGTCCGTACCTGCGGATGAAATGTCGTGGCATGTTCTGCAAGGAGGATACCGCTGACCGGCCGGTGTATGATGGTGACAGGTGACACAGCCCCGCGACATCTCCGCCATATCGGCGTGGCCCTTGTGGTCAAAGGGGACCGGCAGATAGGCGTTCTCCAATTCATTAAGTATAACCACGTCAGGGCCTCGATCATAGGACAAGGGAACATGGCGCTCGTGAGCCTTATCCCGTGTGCACGAGTGTAGGAGACACTTGTTCTTTGGCGTCGGTCTGTCGCAAGAGTGGCAACGCAGGCAGTCGGGGCCGGTAGTTGTGTTAACAACTGAACTCGCCTCAAGTGCGCCGGGTTGGGTGCTTGGCTCCTCGGCAGTCACTGGGAAGATGCCGGAGATAAGAGCAATACAATAGGTAAGTCCAGGTACACGAAGCATATTCTAGTCTCGCCAGTTGACGGTAACCCCCCACGTTGCATAAAACCCAGCTCGTAGCGGGCGGAAGTCTTGAAATCTCCCGACGAATCGCAGTCGTTTGCGCTCCATCAACCGGTGTTGACAAACCCCACGTTCAGTGAGTTCTGCCG
>JAUWWQ010000053.1 GCA_030616775.1 Planctomycetota bacterium | reverse complement strand
TCCAAATGGTGGACTTGAACCTGACGGGTATGAGCCCGTTGCTGGGTCCGGTCCACGTGACGCTCAATCCCAACATGCCATCGTTCGGCGAGATCGAGGAGACGGCCAACAATACGCCTGGGATTCTGGACCTGCCGCCGTTCACGCCTACCGGCACGGCGAACAGCTACTTCAACCTGTTCTTCAAGATCGAAGTTGGCGGGCAGACGTACTTCACCATCGATCCCAAGCAGATGCGTAGTGTGATCACTCACAAGCCGCCGGGACCGACGGACATCTATCAGAACCTCGATCGAATCGAGCTTTACGACGAAAACGGTGACCCCACGGGCATTTTCCTGGACGCCAGCCGTCACCGGCCGAATCCGCCGGAGGCCTGCTGTCTGCCGGACGGCAGGTGCCGCGAGATACCAGTGGGCGAGTGCTTCGATAGCGACGGTCTGCCGTTGGGGCCCGCCACGCTATGTGAAGGCGACAGCAATCAGAACGAAATCGACGACGCTTGCGAGGAGGAGCACGCTTGCGCGGACTGCGGTCCCGGCGATCACTGGGTGGATCAGTGTCAGGGCGGTAATGACAACATGCCCACCAGCGCCATAGTCGGAATCGACCTGAACGGTAACTGTCAGCCGGATGCGAGCATGGTGCTTTCCGGTCCGGTGAGCATCTGGCGATCCAATCCGCGGGATGCCTCGTGGCAGTTCATGGGTGTCGGTGCGCTAGACTCCCATACAGACGTGATCGACACGGAGATCGTGTCCATGAGTCTGACGAACGCGGCGTTCGGCGTGACCCTCACGGTTGGTGCAGGGCTTGGTCAGGGCGGTGTCCTGCCTGCGTCGTTCGGCGCGATCCTGGAGCAGGAAGGTGATCCGGCCATGGCGGACAGCTTCTTTGACGTGTTCTTCGAGGCGGACCTTGGCGGCGCCAGGTATGCTTACAACCACATACCGCTGCGCGTATCCACGAAGATCGACTGTCTGCCGCCGGACGCGGTGTACATTCACCCGGTGGTTTGCATTCCGCTGTTCGATGCGGCCGGTAATCAGGTCGGCAATCTGGTGACCGCCGATCACTCTACGTATCCGGAGTGTGGCGATCCGACGACGGGCAACTGCTTCGAGCCAAACGGCACGCCCTATTGCGACAATGTGCAGTGCTGCCGGGCGGTTTGCGAACAGTTTCCGCACTGCTGCGACGTAGCGTGGGATCAGCACTGTGCGGCGGCGGCCCAGGAGATCTGTCGGCCGTGTCCACAGGCTAGGATTATCGAGTCCATGCCGCCCAACGGTGTGGTCGACGCGCGGCAGCCGAACACACCGCGCGAATCGCTGCCGCGTCAGGGAATCGGCACCGAAGAAGAACCGATCGTAGTTACGCTCGACCCGCCGATTACCGACGCTGCTCACTGCTTCAACCTTTGCGAGACGGCGGCAGACCAGATTCTCGGTGTGAACTCGATCGTCAGTGTCTCCGGTTCGGGCACCGGCCAGTACAAGATCGTCCTGCACCACGCCATCACGGCCGGGGCGGTTACGACGATTCAGTACAAGGGCGGCGGAAGCTATGTCGAGTTCACGTCGCATCCAGCCAACGTGAATGCTGACAGCGCTGCTGCCCCGTCCGACATCTTGAGGATTATTGACTACATCAACGGTGTAGCCACGTCACCGTGGGGCATCTATAGCGAGGATGTCGACCGTAGTAATCTTCTGGGTCCGCCGGACATCCTACGTGTAATTGACCTGCTCAACGGTGCGGGTGTGTTCTATTCATGGCTGAATAGCCCGCTTCCGGTGAATACGTCGTGTCCGTAATCACGTCGGCGTCGAGCCGTCGACGCGGAGTGTTGTGTTAGATCAGACATGCCCCCGGCAGATGTGACTGCCGGGGGTTTTTGTTGCTGCGCCGGGCACGGCCCGAGTGTTGGAGGTGGAGATCCTCTGTGGGCCGTGGTGGTCGAAACCGCATAGCTACAAACCGGACGTGCGGATTTCCCGTATCCGGATTTCGGATAAGGTGGTCATGCGTTCGCCCATGGGAAGTTGCGCGTCCGCAACTGGAGCTTTACCAACCCCAGCGTTTGGTCAAGGTACGCGTTGGGTGCATCCCGAATAAGGAGGCAGAAGCTAACCGGGTGGCATGGGCAAGCGTCAGCTTGCCCGTGTCGGGGCCGGGGTGAGCACGGGCAAATCCGCCGGCGTCGGGACCCATGCCACCTATGTCATCCCGCAGTTTCGATTGTGACGCAACACTTGTAGTGCGAGGGACACGCTCCTGTCACCCGGTCCTCTCTTCCGGTACAGGCCCGGTAAGCTGGAAATCGTGTAACTGAACCTTCCCGGAATTGCAAAACAAGAATATGAAAACGCCCTGTACACGCCCAGGATGAGTTTCAGCGCCACTGGAGGGCGACAGTAGTTCGTGATTGGCCAGGGCGCTTCGGTAACGAGCGCTAGCTCGCAGGCTCAGTCTGCATGGTCATGGCCAGACGTTAACCTCGCGCCGCGGGCATGGATTGTGGAAGCGGTTTCGGGGATGATGGCCGGCTCGTTCGGCCAAGCATGTGGGCCGGAAGGACCTCTGGAATCTGCGTCGCCGCGATTGCCGATAGGGCAGGCAGTCAAGAGGTGGGTCAATGACCCACCCTACGGCTGCCGATAATGCCGGTCGGTGATGGATGCTTGCCCTAGGCAGGTGGGTCGATGACCCACCCTACGGTTGCCGGGCGAGGCCCGGCCCCCTGCTGGAATACCTGTGGCGACGCGAGCTCTTGCACATACACCCTAGTTGTATGCTTGCGTGCCGTCATGGACCCGACTGGTCTCGATAATCGCCAACGCCCCCTAACCCAACACCGCGACGAGGAGTCGTCAACCGTGGATGTCAGTGTGAGCGTCTTGGACGCACACAAACGCCAGGCGGGCGGGCTGAACGGCCTGCAATGGGCCGCTATCGTACTCGGCGGGTTCGCGTTGGCGCTTTTGATCTACGGATCGCTGGTCACCAGCCATGAAGCCGCTCACGGCGGTCACGAGCACGCCCCGAGCCTGTGGTCGGTCATCCCGTTTGTGGGCCTTCTGCTTTCGATTGCGATTCTGCCATTGTTGCCGGCGACCGAGCACTGGTGGGAGAGCAATCAAAGCCGGCTGATGGTGGCCCTGTGCTTCTCGGCCGTCACGTTGGCTTACTACCTGCTATCCTACGGGGCCGGGAAGGTTGCCGGTGTTCTCGAGCATGCGATCCTGGCCGAGTACATCCCGTTTATTGTCCTGCTATTCTCCTTGTACGTGATCAGCGGCGGGATCTGCCTGAAAGGGGACCTGGCTGCCCACCCGTCGACGAACACGGCCTTTTTGGCCGTTGGGGCGCTGATCGCCAGTTTTGTGGGGACAACCGGGGCCAGCATGCTGCTGATCCGCCCGCTGCTTCAAACCAATTCGGAGCGGAAGCACGTCAGGCACACGGTGATCTTCTTCATCTTCCTGGTGAGCAACATCGGTGGATGTCTTCTGCCCATTGGGGATCCACCGCTCTTTTTGGGATATCTCAAGGGCGTGAGCTTCCTGTGGACATTGGGTCTGTGGATGGAGTGGGCCGTGATGTGCGCAGTGCTGCTTGTCGTCTACTTCGCCTGGGATTCGTATGCCTACCGCAGCGAAGAGGCTAAAGACATCGCCAGGGATGAAACCCGACGGGTCAAGCTGTCGCTGCGCGGCAAGGTGAACCTACTGTGGCTTTTGGGTGTCGTGCTGTGCGTGGCACTCATCAAGCCGGGCGAGGAGTTTCTCGGCCTCGGATTTAAGCCGTTTCCATTCATGCGCGAGCTTTGCATGTTGGGTCTTACGGGCCTGTCGCTGAAGCTTACCCGCAAGCAGATTCGCAGGGACAATCGTTTCAACTACCACGCGATTCTGGAGGTCGCAGCCCTGTTCATCGGCATCTTCATCTGCATGCAGGCCCCCATCGAGATCCTTCGGGCGAGTGGAGCGTCGTTGGAACCGCTGCTGAGTTCGCCCATGCGCTTCTATTGGGCGACCGGAGTGCTTTCGAGCTTTCTGGACAACGCCCCGACCTACGTGGTGTTCTTCGAGACGGCTTCAAGCATGACGCCGGTGGGGGCAGCGGGAACAGTCACATTGGCGGGCGGCGGACTGATCCTCGAGAACCTCTTGATCGCCATTTCCCTCGGAGCCGTGTTTATGGGGGCGATGACCTACATCGGCAACGGGCCCAACTTCATGGTCAAGAGCATTGCCGAGCAGTCCGGTGTGCGAATGCCCAGCTTCTTCGGATACATGATCTATAGCTGCGGGATTCTGATCCCCTTATTCCTCATCGTGACGTTCATCTTCCTTCGCTGAGGGCATGACTCGATCATGACACCGCACGGCATCTCTCCAAGGGGGCAGCACCCGCCAATCGGTGTTTGAGAAACCGCCCGGTATAGCTTTCCGGGCAGTCGGCCACCTGTTCCGGCGTGCCCTCGACGACGATGGACCCGCCCCGGTCGCCTCCCTCCGGCCCCAGATCGATGATCCAATCGGCGACTTTGATAACGTCGAGATTGTGCTCAATGACCACTACCGTGTGTCCCCGGTCCGTCAGTCGATTGAGCAAGGTTAAGAGATTCCGCACATCAGCGAAGTGCAAACCGGTGGTCGGCTCGTCCAGAATATACATGGCGTGCCCCTCGGCGGATCGGTGCAGCTCGGCGGCGAGTTTGACGCGCTGGGCCTCGCCGCCGGACAGGGTATTGGAAGGCTGGCCCAACGTCATGTATCCGAGGCCGACGTCTTTAAGGGCCTGGACCCGCCGACGAATGTTGGCGAAATTCTCAAAGAACTCGGTAGCCTCCTCGATGCGCATGTCCAGCACGTCCGCGATTGTATGGCCGCGATAGCGCACTTCCAGCGTCTCTCGGTTGTACCGTGTGCCGCCGCACTCGCGGCAGGTAACAAACACGTCGGGCAGAAAGTGCATCGCTATGCGCTTGGTGCCCTGGCCCTCACACGCCTCGCAGCGACCGCCCTTGACGTTGAAGCTGAAGCGCGCCGGGCTGTAGCCGCGGATCTTCGCCTGCCGGGTCTTGGCATAGAGCTGACGGATCAAGTCGAACACGCCTACGTACGTGGCTGGATTGCTGCGGGGCGTCCGGCCGATCGGCGACTGATCGATCTCGATCACCTTATCGACGTAATGGCTGCCGACGATACGTTCGTGGGGCCCGGGTCGTGGTCCGCTCCGCTGAATCCGCCGTTTCAAGACCCGCAATAGAACCTGCGCGACCAGTGTGCTCTTTCCGCTGCCGGACACGCCGGTGACACACACGAAGCAACCGAGTGGAAAACGGACATTGATGTTCCCGAGATTGTTGGCGGTAACGCCCCGTACCTCGACCGAATGGGACCAGTCGGCCTCACGGCGGTTTACCGGCAATGGTATCTGCGACCGCCCGGTCAGAAACCTCGCGGTGATCGATTCCTTCGAGGCCAGCACCTCATCGAGCGTGCCCTGCACGACGACATAGCCGCCGCGTGTACCGGCCCCGGGACCGATGTCGATGACGTGGGCAGCGCTGGCGATGACCTCCTCGTCATGCTCCACTACGATCACTGTATTGTCCATTTCGGCCAACCGTTTGAGAATGTCTACCAGCCGCCGCGTGTCGCGGGCGTGCAGCCCGATGGTCGGTTCGTCCAGCACGTAACAGACGCCGGCCAACCCGCTTCCTATCTGCGTGGCCAGCCGGATGCGCTGCCACTCGCCGCCCGAAAGTGAAGCACTCGTCCTGTCCAGTGACAGGTAGTCGACACCTACATCGTTCAAGAAACGTAGACGCTCACGAATCTCGCGTAACAAAGGATCAGCCACCGCGGCCGCCTCGCCGGAAAAGGTCAGATTCGCAATAAAACTCCCGGCCTCGGCGATGGTCATCACGAGGACCTCGGCAATGCTGAGGTCGGCGATTTTGACGCTGCGGGCTTCCATCCGGAGCCGGGTACCGTGGCAGCTCTGACAGGGCGCCTCGCTCAAGAAGGCATGAAGCCGGTGTTTGGCCGACTCGGACTCGGTAGTCTTCCATCGCCGCTTGAGGTTGGGGATCACCCCCTCGAATGAAACACCGAACTGTTGCTCCTCGGACTCCGTGGTCCCCTCCAACAGAATCTTGACCAACGCGTTGGGGATGTTGCGAAATGGAATGTCCGGCAGCACGCCGAACCGCTCGCAAAACTCTTTCAGCATGCGGGCATAGACGCCACTGAGGCCCTTACCCTGGTGACGCCAGGCAGCGACGGCTCCCTCGCGCAGCGACAAGTTCGAGTCGGGCACGATCAGTTCCGGATCAAACTCCAGCGTATTGCCAAGGCCGTTGCATAGCTCACATGCACCATGTGGCGAATTGAAGCTGAACAACTGTGGAGACAGGTCGTCGATCCGTACGTCCAGGTGAACCGGGCAGGCCAACGCCGCACTATATGCCTCGTCCGACCATTTATCAGGGGTGACCTCCGCGGTGATCATCACGGGTCCATGCGACAGGCGCGTGGCAATCTCGACGCTGTCCGCCAACCGCTGGGCAATGCCCGGCTTGATGATGAGTCGGTCGACGACGACGTCGATCGTATGTTTGCGGTTGGGCGAGAGCGGCCCCACGTCCTCGAGGAGCGTCACCTTCCCGTCGATCCGGGCGCGTACGAATCCTTCCTTCACGATGCGCTGAAGAACGGCTTTGTGGGCACCGCGCTGGCCTCGCACCAGCGGCGAAAGGACCATGATACGCTGCCCCTCGGGGCCCGATAAAACTGCATCGACGACTTGCCCCGTGGATTGGCGCACGATGGGCCGGCCGCACTTCCAGCAGCGCGGCTCACCGGCCCGGGCGAAGAGCACGCGCAGATAATCATGGATTTCGGTTGTCGTGGCGACGGTCGAGCGTGGCGTCGCGGCGGCTACTCGCTGTTCGATGGCGATCGTCGGGGGCAACCCCTCGATCCGATCGACGTCCGGTTTTTGCATTTGCTCCAGGTATTGGCGGGCGTACGCTGAGAGCGACTCCACGTAGCGGCGCTGGCCCTCGGCGTAGATGGTGTCAAAGGCCAGTGAACTTTTCCCGGACCCGGACAGGCCGGTGATGACCGTCAACGCCCGGCGCGGCAACTCAACGTCGATACCCTTCAAATTATGCTGCCGGGCACCGACCACGCGAATACAAGAGCCGCTTACCATCGGCATCTCCCACTGGCCCGCTTCGACCACCCCTGCACGGGCGAGACGGGCTGCGAACGTGCCCCAAGGGGGACGCGCAAACCAATAACCCTAAGCGGGACGCAGGCAGGATTCAAACGCGCCCGCTCAAGCGTGCTCTGAATCGCACGGCCCTGTGGTCCCGCGCAGGCCGATAAGATGTCGGAACATGTCGGCCACTTTGCCTGATCCAATCTCCTGTAAGGATCGGACAACCGCCTTGGACGCGAAATGGTAAGATAGAAACGGGGTTGTGAGGGCTCACCCCACATGCCGCACCGTCGCAGGCTGGTCACACGGGTTGGACCCGCCTGCTGCTGAGCCTTATACTCTTGGTGGACGGCGCGATGGCTGCAGACGGCTGGACAGCGCCGCGTAGCTGCGTCCGCCTCAAGGGGAGCGGAACAACGTCGCCAGGCTGCGATGGACCGGTAAGTCAGCGCTATCAGGAGTGGTGACGCCAGCGCAGCCACACAGAGGGGTTTGGTGGTTTCCAATATCGCCGTTTGAAGGAGTGACCATGGAACGCACATGGCAGCGCGCCGGTACGGCCTGTCAATGGGCCCTATCCGGTTGGACGGTGCTGTTGGCCGCGACGGTCGGCTACGCCGGGGACGTGCGCCAAGTCGATGCCCAATCACAGGAACAGCTTTGGCGCCGGACCATCAACTTCGCCATTGACGGCGATTTCGATGCCGCGACCGAGACTATCAAGAAGGTTCATATCGGTGGACAACTCACTGAACAAGTTCGAACCTGGCTGAAGGACTATGAAGCCAAGCAGACCGCCCGAAGGGAGCTCGATCGGGCGGATTTTGAGAAGTACGTCGGCTATGCTAAGGCCCGGATAGACCGCAAGGAGTATCGCCTGGCGCTGACCTGGGCGCTGGCGGCGCTGGATTGTGCCGAGAATCGCGAGACGTTTTTGCAAATTGACTGGCTTCAGGACCTGGTCAATGATTCCCTGATCGCCGCCGATGAGCTTCGCCAGAAGCGCAAGTGGCGGGACGCGTGGAGGTTTTATGCCCACCTAAGCGCGCTGTTCGAGCACGAGCCGAGGTACCAGAAGCTCGAGCGCGAGGCGCTGACCCATCTGCGCCTCGATGCCATGTTCAAGGAAGAGAGCCATTGGGAAGAGCGGATCGAGAAGGTTCGGTGGAAGGATGCCAGGGAGGCGCTGGAGTACGTCGATCGTGTTTACCTCGAGCTGGCCGATTTCAAGAAGATCACCGAGAGCGGCCTGGAGCAGCTTCTGATGCTGGCGGAGTCCGGCACGGCGCAGGATCAGTACGAGGGACTTGGCAACGAAGACGACCGGAGAGACTTCGAGCTTCGTATCCAGGAGCGCCTCGACCAGGTACGGGCGGCTCCCGAGTTGGACCTCGATGACTGCGTTGATCACTTCCAGCGCGTGATAAAGGCGATCAACAAGGAGACCATTCGCCTCCCCGAGGAACTTGTGGTCAGCGAACTTGTGCGCGGTGCTTTCGAACCGTTGGATGACTTCACAACCGTCATCTGGCCCAGGGACAGCAAGGAGTTCGACAAGCGCACCCGTGGCGACTTCGTCGGTGTCGGTATCTCCATCATCAAGAATCGCGCCGACGAGGTTGAAGTGGTCTCACCGCTCGAGGACAGCTCGGCTTATCGGGCAGGCATACAAGCGGGGGACATAATCATTAAGGTGGACGGCGAGAGCCTCAAGAACACTTCGCTCAACAAGGTCGTGGATACGATCACGGGGCCAAAGGGAACCATGGTCACCCTGACCATTCGCCGCAACGACCAGGAGATCGAGTTCCCTCTCAAGCGTGCGAACGTGAAGATCCGCTCGGTCAAGGGCGTCCGTCGCGACCCCGTTGACGAAGAGCGCTGGGACTACTGGGTCGACCCGGAGCTTGGAGTCGGTTACATCCGGGTCACCAATTTTCAGCGGAACACGGTCGAGGATGTCGACAACGTCTTGAGCGAGCTGGCGCCACGACTCGAGGGATTGATACTGGACCTGCGTAGCAACCCCGGCGGTTTGCTGGACTCGGCGTGGCAGCTATCGACCCGGTTCCTCAACCGAGGCGATGTCATCGTCAGCACAAAAGGGCGACTTAAGTCAGAGGACCATATCTTCAGAGCCCCCGGGAACGGCCCTTATCCAGACGTTCCGCTGGTGGTGTTGGTGGATGATCGAAGCGCCAGCGCGTCAGAGATCGTCTCCGGGGCGGTTCGGGACAACGACCGGGGTATCGTAATCGGCGAGCGAACGTTCGGGAAGTTCAGCGTTCAGAACCTGATCGGGTTGGGTCGGTCGGGTGCCAAACTCAAGATCACTACGGCTAGTTACTACCTGCCCAACGGCGATTCACTGCATCGCGATCCGATGGCGGAAACCTGGGGCGTTGAACCCGACGTGCCGGTCCGCCTCGCCGCAAAGGAAAGATCGAAGGTGTACCAGATGTGGCGAGAGGCCAACCTGCTCGGTCCTCCCAAATCGCCGGCTGAAGAAGAGCCCACCGATGAAGCAGAGGATGAGCAAGAAGCCGGTGAGAAGAAGCCCGAGGATGAAGCAAAGGACGAGGCCGACACTGAAAAGCCCAGCGCCACGGAAGATGCTGACGCTGAGCCGTCCGGCGAGGACGATGAGGAGTCCGAGTCTGAAGAGGACAAGCTCCCGCCACTTAAGCAGCCCGACCCGAACAATCGCCCCAAGGAGGACCCGCAGCTTGACGCCGCTTTATTGTTGATGCGGGTCACCCTGGTCGGAGAGTTGTATCCCACATTGGCGACGGCGGAGATAAAAGAAGCGGTCGAGTCCGCGAAGCCATAGACCGTCGGACCAAGGCATAGTATGAAGTTACCAGCGCCCCGGCGGGCCTGAGACAGCTCGCCGGGGTGTTTCTTTCCTCGCACGGGTAGGTGTCGCACGCTTGACCACAGAAAGACTGCGACCTAGATTGCCCGCATGTCTGAAATGAGCAGTATCGAGCGGGTGTCGGCGGTGGTGGCGGGCCGTCGGCCCGACCGGCCGCCGGTGAGCTTCTGGCATCACTTTCCACCTGATTGCCGGTTCGGACAACACGCGGTCGATGCCCATCTTGAACACCTTTCACGATATAGCCTCGATTTCCTCAAAATAATGGACGACAACCGCTATCCGACCGCCCGGGACATTAGGACGACGAGCGACCTGCGCGACCTGCCGGTGCTTCGGGGTGATGAGGAAGGGTACATGCGGCAGCTCGATTTGATTCGGGCACTTAAGGGCGAGCTCGCCGACAAGGTGTTCTTAGTTACGACCTTGTTTAACGCCTGGGCGGTTTTGCGCCACCTGGTCTATCCATCTATAGCCGACCATCACAGCCCACCGACGCTCAGCGGACCGGCGGCCCCGGGTGACCGCCGCGTCAGTGAGCTTCTGGCTGAGGATCGCGCCGCCGTGAGCACAACGTTGGATGTGATCGCTAGATCGCAGGCCAACTTCGCCGGGAAATGTATCCAAGCTGGGGCGGATGGCATCTTTTTGAGCGTTCGCGACGACTGGGTGGACACCGACGCTAACGGGCAAAACACCTACGACGAAATGGTTCGACCCGGCGATAGACAGATTCTTGGCGCCGCCCGTGAGGGCTCCTTCAATGTCTTGCACGTCTGCGGGGTCGCGCAAGGCTTTCACGCCTTCGCAGAGTATCCTGTACAGGTGATCAACTGGGCGGATCGGGCAGCGGGACCCGCAATCGGCGAGGTCATCGGCCGGATCAGGCCGGCGGTCTGTGGTGGGGTAGACAACCTGAGCACCTTGCCGGAGGGCTCTCCGGAGACGGTCAAACACGAAGTCCACGACGCGTTGCGTCAGGCAGGCGATCGGCCGATGATCGTCTCCACCGGGTGCACCTACGATCCCGATACCGTCCCTGAAGAGAACCTTCAGGCGATGGTCCGCGCGGTCCGTGAACAGAATCTGCCCTCTGGATGAGCGAAGAACGGAAGATGGAACGAACGCTGATCATCCTCAAGCCGGACGCAATTCAGCGTCGCCTGGTCGGGCGGATCGTGCAACGCTTCGAGGACAAGGGGCTGGTCATCGTCGGGATGAAGCTCGTGCAGATGTCGCGCGAGCTGGCAGAGCGACAGTACGCGCCTCATAAAGGCAAGCCCTTCTATCCCGGATTGATCGACTACATCACCAGCGGCCCGGTGGTCGTAATGGTGCTGCAGGGCGAACGATGTATCGAGATCGCCAGGACTTTGATGGGTAAGACGTTCGGCTATGAGGCTCAGCCGGGCACTATCCGCGGTGATTTTGGAGTGAGTCAGACTTACAACCTGGTGCACGGCAGCGATTCGCCCGAGACGGCCGATATGGAAGTCGCCCTCTACTTCACCAGGGAGGAACTGCTCGATTACACCCCGGCCGGGAGCGAATGGGTGTTTAAGGCGGTGGAAGGGTAAACCGAGTCTCAAGCCGGGAATAGCGAGCTTAGAATTCGCCAGTCTGGTTAGTTTGTTCTTTATGTACTGGAGCCCAGGACCGTGAAGGTGGACCCAATTGAAGCGCACGTGCAGGAAAAGGTGAAGACGGAGGGTGCCGCGCACGTCAAGATGCGCATGCTCATCGGACCGGATGACAATGCCCCGAACTTCCACATGCGCCACTTCGAGATTGCGCCGGGCGGCCACACACCGCATCACAGCCACGACTTTGAGCACGAGGTCCTGATACTGAGCGGCAGTGGCATCGCCAATTCCGAGCAGGGTGACTATCCCTTCAAAGCCGGGGATGTCATCTTCGTTCCGGCGGGTGAAAAGCATCAGTTCGTCAACAAAGGCGATCAGCCGTGTACCTTCATCTGCCTGATTCCCGCCCCTTGCGGGTGTGGCTGATAACGGGAGGGCGCGCCTGTGCGCCCGGCAATCGCAGTGACATAATTGTGTCGCCTGAACCCTCCGATGACCTCTTCTTTGCCGGTCCGGTGACTCCGCGTGATCCCGACCTGGCCCTTGACGAAGATCTATATTGCCTCACCTGTGGGTACAATCTTCGCGGCCTGTACGGCGATCCGGTCAGGTGCCCGGAGTGCGGCGAACTCAACGACCTGGGGACCGCGGCCATCCCGGCCGAGTTCATTCGACGCGGTCTTCGTGAGATGGAGACCGCTCCGACGTATTGTACTGCCTTCGCCCTGATGATCGCCGCGTGCCTGGCGTTCGTCTTGCTCACTAATTGGCCCCAATCCGCCTGTCCGGGCGCAGCACTCGTCGGTCTTCTTGTTGCCTGGTCTACGGGGTACCGCGAGATGAAGAGTCGCTACCACGACAGGCCGGGTTGGCGCCGGATTCTGGTGGACTTCCATGTTGCGACGTTGCTCTGCACGATCGCCATCCCGGCAGTGATCAGCGTCTGCTTGATCAAAGATTACCCGCTGTATGCGGTACCCGGGCCCGTCTGGATCGGCGCAGGGGTCATTGGGGTCCCATGCTTTGTCGGGGGACTGCGGATTTACTATGCATCCAGGAAGCGAATCGCGGTAATGCAGCGCGACGCGGCAGTCCGAATCGCACGAGAGACGCTCCGCAGGGCCCTACATCAGTTCAAACGACGGCTGTAGATCCAACCTCTACAAGAGACTTCATGGCTCCAAGCGCGCAGGACGAACGGTCGACGGAACATGTGCTATTGAGAGTCTCAGAGCGTGTGTGTGAAGAGGGTGCCACTGGTCCCGGCGCGCCGGGACTACCCGTGCCTTATATTCCTGACGAAGGAACACTGGCGGATCCCGCCGTACATCGGGACGAGTGGCACCCGCCAATTGGCATCATCCAGCTTCTCACACACGCTCTCAGGCGTCCGTCGCAAGGCCGGCAGCGAGCCACTGCCTTCGGCCGCGACGACCTTCCGCTGGTCGCCAAGGTCGCTGACCATCGCCACACCTGGATTCACGACGTCGCTAAGAACGACCGCCTCTACCACGCCTGCACGAAATGCACCCCCAAGTGGTTTGCCCACGCGGAATCCGGCGAGTGCCCGCGGTGTGGGTCCGACCAAATCTGTGTCACCCAGGAGGGTTCACCCTGGGACGCACAAAGACAGTCAGCTTCGCCTCTATAGTCGGGTCCGCCCACCGATCTCCACGCGGATGATTGGCTCAACGATTGCCGCACCTTGCCGATACCCTCATTAGAGGCGATTGCAGTATCTCATTATCGGATGGGCCGGGTGTACGTACGAGAGACACGTCCCAGAACCGGGCATTAGCATTATGTTGCGCTGGTTGACGCAGGCAAGCTTGCTCGGCGCGCTCGGCGCCAGGCTGTTCGGCAACGGCGTCGAACCGCGTAGGCGGCGGGTGCCCGTTGTACTGGCGGACAGCCGTTAGCCCAACCTTCGCAAAATTGAGCGTTGAACCGCGTTGGCGGGGTCGGGAAGGCGGTTTTGACCCCCAAGGTCTGCACTACACGGGTCTGGGCGACCGCGACCGCGTTTCCGTATCCGCCAGCACGGATTCTTCAGCCAATTCCATGCAATTTCTTCAAAACGTGCGAAGGTTGGGTTAGTATGATGCTGGATGGCTTGGGCGGAGGACAGGGCCACGGTCGGAACCGACCCGAGCGCCGACCCAGGGGCCGAGACCGAAGGCCGGGCGGCCTGTAGGTCGGACGTCTTCCCTTGCCCTTCGGGATTGGCATCAAAGCGATAAATCCCTCGGGGCGCAGCCCCGAGCTTGGGATTACGGCGCCGTTACGAATTCAGAAGGCGGTCTTCTGGATGGACATAACTCAGAGTCGGCGGTTCTCCGTTTCACGCTGAACCAGTACACTTGTCGAGTGGGACGGGAGTATGCCTTAGGAGTACCAATCATGCACCCCCTCGTAATCGTCTCGGTCGTCTGTCAAACCATGTTGTTGGACCCTACCGCGCTAAAGCAGGGCAAGGAACCGGTACCTCAGCCGGAGGGCTACTTTATCGGCTTCTACGAGCCCCCGGGTCCGGCAGAAGAACAGCTTGTACTGGACGCAGGCGGTACAATACACTACGTTTATCACCTGATTCCTGTCATAGCGACAGACCTGACCTCTGACGCCGTTGAAGACCTACTGGCAGACCCGCGTGTCGAGTACGCAGAGAAGGACTGCACCCTCTACGCGCTCGCTGAGCAATACGATTGGGGCGTCAATCGCATCGACGCGGATCAAGTTCACGGGTATGCAAAAGGCAACGGCGTCGCGGTCGCGATTTTGGACAGCGGAATTGACACTGATCACACAGACCTACAATCCAATTATAGGGGTGGCAAGAACTTCCAGGGCGCCGATCCTCCAGAGGACGACTACGGGCACGGTACCGCGGTGTCCGGGGTAAGCGGAGCGGCGATCAACGGCGTTGGCTTAATTGGCGTTGCGCCAGAGCTGGACTTGTATGCGGTCAAGGTCCTGAACGCCACGGGCTCAGGTGCGTATTCCAAGGTCGTAGCAGGTATCGAGTGGTCCGTGGACAACGGAATGAAGATAATCAACATCAGTGGAGGCGGGGACCACCAGACGAGCATCGAGAGAGCGTGCAACGCCGCCTGGGACGACGGCATTCTGATTATAGCCGCCGCCGGGAACGACCCGGATCCCGAGGATTGCCAATCCAAGATATATCCAGCCAACTACGAGAACGTCGTGGCTGTGTCGGCGACCGATGACGACGATAGTATGTACGAGAGCTCTTGTACCGGAAGTTATGTCGAGCTGGCGGCCCCAGGTGAGGATATCACGACAACATGGCTTGCAGACGGTTACACTGTGGGCAGCGGCACCTCCGCATCGGCACCTCACGTCACTGGTGTGGCAGCACTTATTTGGGCCTGTAACCCGAGTATGACAAATGCGCAAGTAAGGCAACGACTGCAGGATACGGCCGAGGATCTCGGGGCTTCGGGACAGGACGATCAGTACGGATACGGGTTAGTGGATGCAGAGGCCGCTGTCACGCAAGCCTGGGTGGTAACTGACGTTACGCCTTCGACATATGAGACTCATGGCGAGCCTGTGTACATCTACGTACAAGTCAGAAACGATGCGGCCTTCAGCGACACCTGCTTTGTCACTGCGTACGCCGAGGATGAGGCCGTCGGGACGGAGGCGGACACCCTGAGTGCGGGACAAACGAAGGCCATCACAATCACGTGGCATCCGCACATGGTCGGAACGTACCAAATAAGCGCAGAGGTGCATGAAGGCACTTGCGAAGGAGACGCGAGTGATAACCAGTTCGACGATGATTATGTCCTTGTCGTAAGTACCGGAACGGATGTTCCGACGGTCAGCGAATGGGGCCTAGTCATCATGACGTTGCTACTGCTTAGCGTCGGGACGCTCGTCTTGGTCCATCGTCGATCGGCCCACACGTAGCTGGGTTGCAGCACCGAGCGACTTTGCGAGGCCGCTCATCCTCTGGGCGGCCTTCTTTGTCGGTTCCGAAAGGCCCAGACAGGGCCCTCTACTGTGATAGTGCCTGATAAAGGACGTTATAAGGTGGTAAAACGGCCGGCAGGACGAGCCGGCCAAACCCACAGGGCGGCCGCACCGCCCCCATGACCAGGGCTTTCGCCCCCTACCGCATCGCAACCGTGTCTGCGTCGTCGAGGATACCACTGATGATGCGCGTCGATGTGTGCTGGATGCGCTCCAGCGATGCGCTCAGCGTGTCCTTGTCGCCGGCATAAAGTTGAATGTGATCGCTCGCGGCTGTGTTCGTGTCGAGGCCGACAGCCTGGCATACAATCAAGGCGACGGCCTCAGCCTCGGTCTCGCGGACCTTCTTTGTGGTCTTGCCACGCTCCTTATCCCGATGAAGCATCTCGTGGGCCAGTTCGTGGGCCAGGGTCGAGGACACCTCGGTCGTGGAAAGCCCGTTACGGAGCGTGATGCGCCCTCCTGATGACACGATTGGGCATCCGACAACCCTCGTTTATCGCGTATGATGAGGTTGCGAGACTCGGGTATGATACATCGAGGCCCTAACTTGGACGCGCCAACAGGAAAGGTCTTCACATGGTCGCCGAGAACGTTTTGAATGAGGTCACGCAGCGACTGATCGAGCAGTTTGCGCCGATCCGAATCATCCTATTCGGATCGCAGGCCCGGTCAACAGCGGACGAACACAGCGATGTCGACCTGCTCGTGGTCTGTCCAGTCGCCGGTCGAAAACGTGACCTGATGGTGGCGATGGATCGCGCGCTCGGCGGGCTTGGCATCGCGCGGGACGTAATTGTCCTGACGCCGGAGGAGTACGAACAGGATCGTCATATTCCGGGCACCGTCGCCCGTCCGGGGCCGTCAGTGTGAGTCAGCCAACCCTTCAAGCTTGCGACGGAGTGAGTCCGGAATCGAGACTGGCTGGAACTCACCATTGCCGATCTTGCAGAATACCGTGGTCATCCGGCCCAAGGCGATGCGCCGACCCTGGCAACGGAACTCTACTACATATGTGACTGACCGGTCACCGACGTTGGCGACTTTCAGGGCGAGTTCCAGTTCGTCGTCAAAGTGAACCGGCGCAAAGTACTCACAGCTCGTGGCGACGCGCGGCCAACTGATCTCACCACCGTCAACCTCTGTGACGACGCTGGTTAGTCCCATGGAACGCCAGAATGCGTGCTCGGCCTCCTCCATAAAGCGGTAGTAATGGGCAAAATAGAGCACACCGGCCCTGTCGGTCTCGGAGAACTGGACGCGTCGGGTTATGACAAACTCATTGTTCATGCCAAGATCCGGTAAGGCGGTCAACCACTGCAAATTACACCAGCAACGCTTCTCTCATGCCGCGACTACGCACACACGGTTTCCGGTTGTTGCCTGGACATGGGAAGGTCGGAGTCGGCGCAGGCCTGCATATCGGCCCGGAACTCATCCGCAACGGCTGACAGCTCGTCCGCTTGACGTTCCTCGTTCCACCCGAGGATCGGAGCCACGTGCTTGACCACCAGCGACAGGGACTCAAAGCCGCTGTTGTCGACCAGGAAGTATATCGGAGTACGGCGCTTGACCAGGTCAATGAGATGATACACCTTTTCCGTCCGGCATAAGTAGCGAAGCTCCGCCAGGCAGTAAGGCATTCCCTCGAACACCGGATCGCCCAGGCCAGGCTGGCGAGCAACCTCGTCCAGCACTAAAGAGGCATCCCAGCCATAATGTCGCACCAGGTGCCCGATGACGTCCGCCCCGCGCACCGAGGAGCCGAACACACGCGTCAGATTGGCACGGAGCCTCTTGATTTCCATAGAGGTAAGCCCCGGCCACAGAAGAGCCCTGCGAAGACGACTACGCAGCGCGTACCTCGGCGGCCGCCGACCGAGCAAGCGGTCGACTTTGTCGACAGTCTGCTCAGCCATACGTCGGAACGTGGTCAACTTGCCGCCCAAGATGGTGGCCAATCGGCGGCTGCGATCCACCTCGATCCGGTGCTCCCGCGAAAGGCTGTTCTCCGAACCCCTACCTTGCGGGATGATCGGTCGAACGCCCGCGTAGGCGCATCGGATGTCGCTGCGGGTGATGCCGGCGCCGGGAAAGGTCCGAACAAAACTCTCAAACAAGTCGTCGATCTCGGCGGTCGTCGCCCGGATGTCACGCAAGTCGCCCGTGAATCGGGACTCGGTGCTGCCCACGATAAGACGGTTGTGCCAGGGGATTGCCCAGAGGGGGCGCAAGTCATAGACGCTGCGCATGATCAGTGCGTCGTCTCCGAATTCCCTTGGCCTGCGCAATACGATGTGGCTGCCCTTGACCCACGTCAGTTCCATCGGCTCGACACCGAGAAGCCGAGCGGTCAAGGGAGACCATGGTCCGGTGGCGTTGATGAGCATCCGGGTGCGTACCACCCATTCCCGCTGGTGCCGATTCGACCTCAGCCTCAGAGTCCACAGCTCGTTTTCAAACCGTGCTTCGGTAATCGAGGTGTAATTGCAGATCGTGGCCCCCTCGATCTGGGCCGTCCGCAACGCGGCCATCACCAGGCGGGCATCGTTGGTCTGCGCATCCCAAAAGAACACGGCGAACGGATGCGGTCGCATGGTCGGGTAGTCCCGCTGCAACCGGACACCCAGCATGGCGCCGGATGTGCGACCGCGATGGTACCATTCCGGTAACCCGTAGAGCTGCAAGCCGCAAAGAGTCAACAGCCATTTCGGAAACCGATGTCCCTCAAAGGGCATCACAAACTTCAGCGGGCGGATCAGATTCGGCGCCATCCGGTTGAGCAGCCGGTCTCGCTCTATGATCCCTTCAATGACCGGGCGGATGTGTCCGTGCTCCAGATACCGCAGGCCACCGTGGATCACTTTCGACGTCAGATGGCTGGTCCCCGAAGCGAAATCATCGGACTCGACCAGAAGCACCGCCAGCCCGCGCATGGCGGCGTCACGGGCGATACCGACACCGGTGATTCCCCCGCCCAGAACGAGGCAATCGACCTTACCGGGCATCGTTTCTTGTGACAGGATCATGAGCTCAACGAACCGCAGGCTTAAGCCTATGCGGATTGTTGCTCCACCTAAAGGTCGAGGCTCGCTCGAGCGATGTCCGAAGCCGCCGCGACCACCTTCTGGAACGCCAGTGCATACTGGTCGAGTAGAACACGATCGGCATTGGGAAACGGCGGCAACTGAATCATACGCTCATTGCCCGCCGTCGTTTGCGGCAGGGCGTCGGGCCTGTAGATCGGCAACGACTCCCGCGGAAGGTGCCGCAGACGGGCGATATCCAAAAACCGCTCTTCGGTGAACACCGGCTGTTGGTGCAACAACGGGTACCGGGGAAGCGTTACCTCGCATCCTTCCGCCCTCAGCGCCGCCACCAGACGATCAGTCGGCAGGCCCGTCCGCGATTCGACGTTCTCCACCATGAACATGAAATAAACGCGCTCCACGTCGTGTGGCGGTAGAAACGTGTTGAGGCCGAGTTTCTCCAGGCGCTCAGACAGATACAGGATGTTTTCGTTCCGCCGGACGTTACGTCTATGAGCGTGACGGAACTGCACGCGAGCAACCGCCGCCGATAGCGGGGCCATGCGATGCTTCAACCCGAAGCCCGTCCCCGCAAAGCGCCGCCCCGGCGTTTGCAGGTTGATGATTCGCTCAAAGTGGCCCAGACACAGAACATGCTCATGGAGAGCGTCGTCATTGGTTGCAAGAATGCCGCCCTCACCGGCCGGTGCCAGCTTGTTGCTCTGCAGACTGAACACGGCCGCGTCACCCAGCGTGCCTGTCAGCCGGCCCCGCCACTTCGCACCGTGAGCGTGCGAAGCATCTTCGAGGATTTTCAGGTTGTGGCGCTTCGCAATCCGCGTGAGCTCCTCCATCTTCGAGGGCATACCCCAAAGATGCACCACCACCATCGCCCGGGTCCGTGGCGAGATCTTGCGTTCGACGTCTTCGGGGTCCAGACCGAGCTGCTCGGTTTCCAGTTCACAGAAGATGGGTACCGCCCCGGACCACAGAACGGGCATGACCGAGGCCCAGTAGGTCGCTGACGGAACGATGACTTCGTCGCCCGGTTGAAGACCGAATCCATGCAAGGCAGCGACGATTGCAGACGTCCCGTTACAGTAGGCCACTACGTGTTTGACACCCAGCCAGGACCGGTAGTCATCCTCCAACGCCTGGGTGACCTGGTGCAGCGACAACTCGCCGGAGCGAAGGACTTCGGTGACGGCGGCTACCTCCTCGTCAGAGATGATAGGCCAGCGGTTGGCTTCCTCGATCTTCGATGGTTCGAGCGTGACAGCCTTGTCTCCGCCCAAAACTGCCGGCCGACCCGGTGTCACCGTTGAGGGCACGTTCTTGCTCCGTGAATGCTGGTTTTGAGACACGACGACCGCACCAATCTCCTTTCACAGGAGGGCCGTATCCTATCCGGGACCGAAGGGGCCCGCAAGCGACCCGAGACTTTACCCGCCCGTGTCGCACCGTAGGGGCAGCATCTTACAGCCTATCCGAACGACCCCTCAGCCGCGGGCTTCAGCCCGCGCGGACCTTCGAATGACGAGTTATTCGGATAGGTTCTTAGCCAAGCCCCAAGTGGAATTCGCGGGATTTTTCCCGCCCCTCCGAAACGCGACCAAGCGTAAGACCGGCCCGGTCGGGTGTCATGGGGTGTCTGCGCGGCCACAGACACTTCGGCTTCGGATCCGCAGGCATTCCGCGTCCGCGCCCCAAGGGGCAGGGTACAGACGCTGGCGGCCGCACGCGGCCATCCGCATCGGATCTCGCACGATTCGTTCCGTCGGCGATCTTTCCCCTAAAAGATGCGAGGATCGGAGCGTCAGCGCCTTGGCAAGCTACACGTCAACCCGGGGTGGACTGCCACCTTGTGTCATTCCGATCGCTCATTCGAGTCTTCTGGCAGTCGAGGAGACGGAAAGATACCTGGTCCGCGACTACTGCCGTCTCCAGTCGGAGGTTTCCCCCAGCGAAGCTCTCCACGGTCGGCACAGAGGCCGGCTGCTACACAAAAGGGCTATCGGGTCGTGACTGGTGGCGCCGTCCCATAATGTGATTTTCCGTCACCTTTCTTGGCCTCAAGCCCGATGATGTTGTATGTTGTATATGGAGACGGGCGGTCGATTCCAGTCGCACTGAGCGACCTGGCGTGTTGGAGAAGCCTGACATGACCGTCGCATTTGACCGGAAGCACTTCCAGCTCGCGGCGCATCACCGGTTGTGGCTGATCGTTGCCGGCGTGCTTGCATTCCTTTTGGCGGCGTTGTGGAGCCAGCCGGTCTACTGATCCTGGTCTGTATCGGGTCGACATGACGCTCCGCTACGGTTGACCCGAAGCATGTCCGGCACGATCATCACCCTTCGTGACTGAAAAATCGTTACACATCGTGTTCGCAGAGAAGTACGATACCCAAGCCGTGGAGCGTATGCGCTCGGTTGGCCGTGTGACCATCCTGGAAAGGTGTGACGAAACCACACTGACTGAGGCTGTCCGCGACTGCGATGTACTCCTGGTGCGAACCCGTGCTCCGGTCACACGGGCCGTGCTGGAGAAGGCCAAGCGGCTGCGGGTGATCGGTCGCGGCGGCGTGGGGCTCGAAAACATCGATGTCAAGGCGGCCCGTGAGCGCGGCATCACGGTCGTTTACACGCCCGGCGCTGCCACAGAGGCCGTCGCGGATCTGACCATCGGGCTGATGATCTCTCTGCTGCGGCATATCACCACAGGTGATGCGATGGTCCGTAACGGGCAATTCGCCGAAGCCCGGGAGCAAAGCCTGGGCTTCGAGTTGGGCGACTTGACGTTGGGGATCGTCGGCTTGGGGCGGATCGGGAAAGCGGTGGCCCGGCGGTGCCGGAACGGCTTTGGAATGACCGTCGTGTACAACGACATCGTGGAGCCGGGGCTGCTCGACTTCGTTGCTAGCCCCGTGGAAAAGGAGCCGTTGTACCGCCAAGCCGACGTGGTTAGCCTGCATGTTCCGCTGACCGACCTAACACGCGGTCTGATTAATGACGGAACCCTGGCACAATTCAAAGCGGGGGCGATCCTGATCAACACGGCCCGCGGGGCGGTGGTAGATAGCATTGCCTTGGCTAAGGCGTTAAGTTACGGGAGGCTGGCTGGCGCGGCGCTTGACGTATTCGATCCGGAGCCGCTGCCCGAGGACCATCCTTTGATGACCGCACCGAACACGCTGTTTACCCCGCATATCGGGGCTCGAACGTATAGCGGCCTGGCCCGGATGAACGCCGTGGTGGACGACGTGATCGACGTGCTGCAAGGCAAACCACCGCGCTTCCCAGCGTGGACGTGATCCCTGCAATGTCGGGGATATTCGCCACGGGACTGCAGGGTGGGCCGGGAGTCATCGTCCTGGCGGTTGAACCCGGTAGTCCGGCCCAGCGTATCGAGATTCGGCCGGGTGATCTGCTGGTATCGATGGGGCGCTGCTGGTTGACGGATGTCAATCATGTAGGCACTCTGTTGGCGGGCGTTCGTGCCGCCGATCCGGTGGAGATGGGGTCTCGGCGCGAAGGGCGTGGTCAATCGTACGACGGAGAGGTCCGGCTTTATGCCCGATGACTCTGTATCCCTTCCGTCCGACAATGAGGCGGGCTACCAGCGGGAGCCGCACGACGACTCCACAACGCCCAGAGACCTTAAGGTTAAGATCAAAGAGCAACGGTTGATTATTGATTGGATGGATGGGAGGCGTAGTGAGTATTCGCTGGCGATGCTGCGCCGGCAGTGCCCGTGTGCTTCGTGTCGGACCGAACGTGAACAGCAGGAGGACAACCCGCTGAAGGTCCTCAAGTCCGATCCGTCCGGCGTTCATGTCACCGATGCTCGACTGGTTGGTGCTTATGCGATCCAATTCTACTGGTCGGACGGCCACAACACCGGAATCTTTGATTTCCGCTACCTACGGTTGCTCGATATGAGATGCGGGACGAAGAACGACCAATAGTGGAGTGGGCGAGAGCCGGCGTGGTTGGCGCCGGCTGGGAGTTAGCTTAGGCTGATTGTGATGCCGCTGCGCTTTTCCGCCGGGCGTGGTGGGGCGGAGACTGATGGCGGCGGGCACGTAGGATGACAGATCATGACGACCGAGACCATAACGCTCGACGCGGTCGCGGAGATGATCCGCGCCGGCCAGCATGAAGAGAGCCTCCAGGCGTTCGACGGTTTACCGGAGACGGAGGAGAACCATGTCGAGTTGATGTTTCTGCGCGGATATTTGAAGGAGATGACCTATGATCGGGAAGGGGCTCTTGCCGCCTACCAGGCGGTGCTGGAGCAGGATCCCGATCACGCCGAGGCTGCGTTCCGGGCGGCGCTGCTCGCCGACCAGGGGGGTGATGAGGAGGCCGCAATCGAGCTGTATGAGCGGTGCGTCCAGACCAAGCCGGCGCACGTCAACGCGCTTATCAACCTGGCGGTGCTCTATGAGGATCGCGGGGAGTTGGAGATGGCGGAAGGCTGTCTGGAGAGTGTGCTGGACGAGCATCCGAACCATCATCGGGCCGGACAGTTCCTCAAATCGGTCAAGAGCTCGTACACGATGGTGTACGACGAGCAGACACAGAAAGAACGAGAGCGGCGAAGCGCCATTCTGGACATGCCCATATCCGATTTCGAGCTCAGCGTGCGGAGCCGCAACTGCCTACGGCAGATGGACATCAAGACGCTTGGCGACCTGCTGAGGACCACGGAAGCGGAGTTGCTTTCCTACAAGAATTTCGGTGAGACCTCGCTCAACGAAATCAAGGCGATGCTTAGCCAGAAGAGTCTGAAGCTGGGTCAGGAGCTGCCACCGGCTGAGCAACCTGTGTTCCGGATGCCTGCACCGGTGTCTGGTGACACATCCGTCCAGATGAATACGCCGGTGGGAGAGCTGGAACTGTCCGTACGATCGCGCAAGGCTCTGCAGCGGTTAGGGATTCTCTCGGTTGGTGAACTGGCCATGCGGAGCGAGGCGGAACTGATGGCCATCAAGAACTTCGGGCAGACCTCCTTGAACGAGATCAAACGGCAGCTCGCCAAGTTCGGGTTGTCGCTTCGGCAGCCGGGGAGTTGACGGAACGAACCAAACGGCCCATTCCACTTCGCCTTGGGCGCCGTGTTACCCGGCGTGTCCTGCCGGCTGAGGCCAAGGGCGATCCCGGGAGTCTCATTTCGGCACGGCCCAAGAGCCACAGCATGGGTGGAAATTATGACTCTGTTTCTACCGCGCTAAGCAAGTCAGCGGTACCTGCGCTTGTCCTGATTTGTCCGTTTTGCGGTCCTATTGTGTTGGCTGGATCCGAGGTTCCAGCCGAATCGCTTCAAGACGCAAGGTCGGCGGTGCGGGACGTGCGCGTGTTGATGGCAATGAAGGTCGAGCGGGTGCGGCTTCGTGCGCCCGGGGCGATCTCCATCTATAATGACGATGACATGGCACTAGGCACTCACGCTGCCGACGATTGGATCGTTGTTTCCCGGGATGGGTCCGGTGGGATCCGATTCGGCGCGTCCCGGTGGAAAGTAGCAAGCATCGTTGTGCAGCCGGACCCCATCGATACGGTGGAGGTGTCGGTGTACCGCGATGGCGAGTGGTCCGATGGTAATCGATATCCCGGTACGCTGCGAATCATCGTCCGTGACGATGGCGGGCTCGATGTCGTCAATGCCGTTGAGGTCGAGGGCTACGTGGCCTGCGTGGTGGCGAACGAAGTGTGGCCGACCTTCGAGACGGAAGCGTATCGTGCCCAGGCGATCGCGGCGCGTACTTTCGTGTTGCAGGAGATGCTCCGTCGAAACCGCGCAGAGTATGACGTCACTGCGACGCAGCGGTCACAAGTCTACCGGGGTATCCGGATGGATGAGCCGGGCCAACGTGCAAGGGAGGCGGCCCGGTACACCGGGGGAATCGTCTTGACCTACCGCCGCCAGGGCCAGGATCGCCTGTTTTGCACGTATTACAGCGCCGCCTGCGGAGGGATGTCGCAATCGGCAGCCATCTTCGGCCGCGAGAACGACATCGAACCGCTGTCGGGCGGAGTGCGTTGCGACTACTGCAAGATTGCCCCAGGTAAGACATATCGCTGGGGGCCTGTTCACTTGACGAAACAAGAGGTGCGGTCGCGGCTTTTGGCGAAATATCCGAAACTGCGCTCGCTGGGTGAGATCCAAGAGGTCACTGTCGTCGAGCGGACACCTTCGGGCCGACCGGTGCGGCTGCGGATCACCGGGTCCGGCGGGGAATCTCACGACATGCTGGCGGAGCGATTCCGCCTGGCGATGGGCGGTGGCGAAATCAAGAGTACGGACTTTACGATCCGGGTGACCGGACGGGAGGTAATCTTCGAGAATGGTCGAGGGTTCGGGCATGGACTGGGCCTTTGCCAGTGGGGAATGCAGGGCCAGGCCCTTCAAAGCAAACGAGCAGACGAGATTCTACAATACTACTATCCAGGCTCGAAGCTGACCCGGGTCTATTAAGCGCATTATTCCCGCAGGTCCAAATGGGCTGGCGCCGCTGTGCCGAGAATCCTATCTCGGCACGTACGTTCGGATCGAGAAGGATTGTCGGTCCAGCAATCACCATACAACAGACAAGAACGCCTTAGCGGATGACGCGGAGTGTCGGGGTGGTGGCACTATCGCTTGCGTGCTCTAGCCGGTGGAGGAGGTATGGTTTGATGCGTTTGAAATCCTCGGCCACAGGCCGGTCGGGGAGGAGACTACAGATCTGCTCGCCGATGGTGAGCATGCCGGTGTAGTTGCGCTCGCGGAAGTACCGTCTAAAGGCCTCACGAAGTGATCGCTCAGTTCGATCAGCCAGTTGCACTAGCTGCAGTTCCATCGATATCACGGTGGCCATGTCAGCCGTGTCCACGAGGGTAGAGAAGACCGCGCGGCAGGCGGCCAAATCACCGTTGCGCAGGCCAAGCTTCCATTCACGAAGCAGATTCTTGATAGTGGCCGCGGTCGTATCCGCGCCTGCGGTTTGTTCGTCTACAGTGTGGTCATCTGTGGAGCCGGCAGCAGGGTGGCTTGTCTGCACATTTTCGGGCTGCGTTTCGGCGGCCTCAGCCGGCGGCTGCTTCTCCATGGTGGTGACCAGCCTGGGAAAGACGTCCCGGTCCAACCGTGCAGCCGCCAGCACGCTGGGGTCTCCCCGACCGATGGCCGCTAAGTCCATCAACTGTGTGGATGGCTTGTCGGACTCCCCGGTCCCGGCGCGTTCGGTAGTTGGGTTGACCCGGTCCAACCGCCGGCGGATGTCCTCCAGGGCTTCACCGACGGCGGACATGCGGGCCGCAAGCTGAAGTACAGCGCTTCCCAGTAGGACAGCAGCGAGGGCACCGCTGATGATCACAAGACCGAGAAACGCGCCGAGCCGGTCGCCCGACAGCGCGGCAGGTATGGCTACAAGAAGACCGACGCCGACGCAGAGAGCCGTAATGACGAAGAGTATCCTTTTCGTACGTGGTGCTGCACTCAGGATGTGCCGGTAATGTGTCACAGGCTACGCGTTTCGGCTATCCCTTACGAGGATGTCGGTTTCCCGGGCACGTTTAAGGGTACGAACTTACCGTGTGTTGGGTCCGGCTCGGGCAGGCTCTTCCGGCCGGGCCGTTCGTAACCGGTGAGCAAGCTGGGGATCGGGATGCTCACTTCCAACCACATGCAGTTGTCGTTTATCTGCACGCGGGCGTTTTCCAGACCCGCGGGTAGCACCACCGTGTCACCGGTGCCGAAGGCAGTCAGTGAGGCCGGAGAATCGCAGACGATCCGGCCGCGGCCTTCCAACACGATCCAGATTACAAGTTCGTCATAGGGTATCTGCTGCTCGACGCCCTCGGCCATGCGGACCCGCTCGATGACGAAGGATTCGCAGCGCACCAAGCTGGTGACCGATGTCCAAATGCCGGCGACATGCTCCCGCTTCTCGTTTGCGATGGGTGTAGTGTCATAGGAGATGCACTGTAAGGCCTGTTGCAGATGAAGATCGCGTGGCCGGCCGGTCGAGGGGTCGATCCGGTTCCAATCATAGACACGGTACGTGATGTCGGAAGGCGTTTGCACCTCGGCGACGGTCACGCCCGCGCCCAGCGCGTGGATCGTCCCGCTGGGCAGGTAATAGCAGTGGCCTTTGCGTACCGAGATGCGGTTGAGGACCGACTCGACGCGCTGATCTTGAATGGCCCGTTTCAACGCATCAGCGTCGACGCCTTTGCGCACACCGCGATAGATGAACCCCCCTTCCTCCGCGTCGATGACGTACCAGGCCTCATTCTTGATACGCACACGATCGCCGAGGCGGCGGGCCATCGCCTCGTTCGGATGGACCTGGACACTCAGCGTTTCGCCGGCGTCGAGGAACTTGATCAGCAGTGGGAAACGTCCTTCAAAGAGCGACGCCTGCCCGATTAAGTCGGTCCCCCACTGGTGCACCAGCTGTAAGAGCGTTCGACCCCGGGCCGGACCACTGGCAACAACCGATTGGTCGTCCTCCAGATCGGCGACCTCCCACGACTCGCCGATCCGTTCATCTTCAGGCAAGTGTTTCCCGAGGAGCGCTTCCAGCTTGCGCCCTCCCCAGATTTTCGGCTTGAAGATCGGCTCAAAAATCAGTGGGTAAACGTCCATGCCGGGTGGTTCCTTCACCCTGTGATTGTAGGACTTGGCGGCTGGTCCGCAACCACAGGTAGTGCAAACAGCGTATTCCCCTCCCGTATTTCGTGCCGATTGCGTTGCACCGGCGGGGTGAGTAGACTTGGACCAGGCGGTCGAGACTATAAGGAGTCATCAATGTCGGAACAACCCAAGACGCAGCAGTCCGAAATGATCACCATCAATGATTTTGCCAAGGTGAAGCTTCGCGTGGGCCGGGTGATCGAAGCCAACGACCACCCCAACGCTGACAAGCTCATCGTACTGAAGGTGGACCTAGGGGATGAGCAGCGGCAACTCGTAGCCGGTTTGAAGGGTTACTACACGACGGAGCAGCTCGTCGGGCGAAACCTGGTCGTGGTGACGAATCTCGCCCCTCGGAAGATGCGCGGCGTTGAAAGCCATGGGATGCTGCTGGCGGCGGTCACGCCCGACCAGAGCCAGGTTGTCGTGCTCACGACCGAGTCGGACATAGCGCCCGGCACGGCCGTGAGCTGATATGGTACGCATCGCCGCCGTACGTTGTGACAGACGCGTTGCGTAGTGTCTTTTCGCCGCGTGTCTCTTTCCGTATATTCACAGTTTATGGGCGCGCAAACTGACACCAATACGACTGACTGGACAATGGGGCGGTTGCTCAATTGGACGAGTGACTATCTAACCCGCCGTGGTATCGAGGATGCCCGGTTGGCGAGTGAGGTGTTGCTGGCCCATGCGACCGGGTGCCGCCGTATCGACTTGTATACACGGTTTGAGCGCACCGTGGCCGGGAGCCAGCGCGACCGGTTTCGGGATTGGGTCCGCCGGGCGGCGGCGGGAGAGCCGATCGCATATATCGTGGAGGAGAAGGAGTTCTTTTCGTTGCCGTTTCGCGTCACGCCTGATGTCCTGATCCCACGTCCCGAGACGGAGGCGCTTGTGGAGTGCGTGCTAGACCACTGTACGAGGGTGGGGCTATCCTCGCCGCAGCTTTTGGACCTCGGGACCGGCAGCGGTTGTATTGTAGTGGCGGTATTGACGCAGCTTGCAGATGCCCGAGCGGTGGCCACGGATGTCTCGCCAGCGGCACTCGATATCGCCAGGTACAACGCCGAACGGCACCGCGTGTCCGATCGTCTTGCGCTGGTGGAGGCGGATCGGCTGGCATTGCCGGGCGGGGTAGTGCCCGACGGCGGGTTTGACGTATTGATGTCTAACCCGCCGTACGTGGCTGTAGATGGGATGGACGGACTGGATACGACCGTGCGCGATTATGAACCGGCGGCGGCGTTGACCGACGGCGGGGATGGGCTCTCGTTTTACCGGAGCATCGCGGAGGACGGGCCGGCTTTGCTTGCCGCCGGGGGTGTGGTGATCGTCGAGGTCGCCGACGGCCAGGCGGCATCGGCTGTGAAAGTAGTCGAAGAAACCGGGAAGTTCGCACATCGTAAGACGCGAACGGATCGCGTGGTGGGACAGGATCGGGTGGTGGTGTTTTCGCTAGCCGGTAAGGCGTAGCACCGCGAGTCTTCAAGGTGGAAAGGGAAAACCGTGCATTTGTTCGAGATTGTCGGAGGGAACCGGCTGAAGGGTACGGTGCAGATCAGTGGTGCCAAGAATTCGGCACTACCGATTATGGCCGCCTCGCTTCTAGTTGAGGATGAAACGGTCTTGCGGAATGTTCCGGACCTTGCGGACGTTCGCCAGATGCAGGTTCTTCTTTCCCGATTGGGGGTCAAGGCGCAGCGTGATGCTCAGGGGGCCTTGCATCTTTGCGTGGAAGATGAGATGAACGCCCACGCGGAGTATGAGCTGGTGAGCAAGATGCGGGCCAGCGTGTGCGTGATGGGTCCGCTGCTTGCCAAGCGCAAGCGTGCTCAGGTGTCGATGCCCGGCGGATGCGCGATCGGGTCCAGACCGATCGATCTGCACATAGAGGGGCTGCGAGCATTGGGGGCCGACTTTGAGCTGGTCAATGGTGACATACTGCTGCGGTCCAAGAAGCTTACGGGCACGGATGTTTTTCTCGGCGGCCCGTTCGGCTCGTCGGTGACGGCCACTGCGAATGTGATGATGGCGGCTACGCTGGCTGAAGGGCGGACGGTCATCTCCTCTGCTGCGTGTGAACCTGAGATCACCGATCTGGCCGACTTCTTGAATGCCTGCGGTGCGCGTATTTCCGGGCAAGGAACGCCGCAGATGACCATCGAGGGGGTGAAGAGTCTCAAGGGCACTGAGCATCGGATCATACCCGATCGCATCGAGGCCGGCACGTATCTGGTCGCCAGCGCGATCACCAACGGCGATCTGGAACTGGAAGGAGCGAGAATCGAGCACATGCAGGCCGTGGTCGACCGGTTGCGTCGCGTGGGCGTCATTGTCGAACGGGGAGAGAAAGGCATTGCGGTCTCATCGTCCAGGCGTTTGGAGCCGATCGAAGTGACCACCCAGCCCTATCCCGGGTTTCCGACGGATGTGCAGGCGCAACTTATGGCGTTGTTGTGCCTGGCGGATGGCAACAGCGTGGTCACTGAGAAGATCTTTCCGGACCGGTTTCTCCACGTGGGCGAACTCAACCGCATGGGCGCCCGCATTCGCAAGGAAGGCCCCACAGTTATGATCGAGGGTGTAAAGAGGCTGGTCGGGGCGCAGGTGATGGCGTCAGATCTCCGCGCCTCGGCAGCGTTGGTCCTGGCGGGGTTGGTTGCAAAGGGTACTACGCGTATACGCCGGGCGTACCACATCGACCGGGGGTACGAACGGATCGAAGAGAAACTTGCCTCGGTGGGCGCGAACATCCGTCGCCTTAACGAATAGCGTGCGGCGCCTTGCCTGTGGCGGCGGCCGGTCCCTTCCGTTTTCCGTATAGGAGTTGCCAGTCACTTCGGGCTCCCAGGCGGGCCGGCAAACGTCGCAAATCAATTCTCGGACCTGCTGTTGGGGGAACGTTGCCCCAGGTAGCCGGCAGTGTTGCTTTTGTGGAACAAATCCCCACGTCCGTCAGTACCTCGCCGAGCCGGGCCGTCGCGACGCTGTGGCGTAACTTCTTATGTGAGCGTTGCTTACGGAAGGTCTCAGACGTTCACGGGTCTCGCAGCGTCGCGGTACACGGGATGCAACCACCGCTAGGTGCTTTATATCCTCGATGTGCGCTGCGGACCACGATCGGTTACAGGCCGCCATGCGGATCGAGGCTGACCTGACTTTGAGGGGATGGAAGCCCATGAACGAAGAGACTTTTCAGCGGAAACTGGCCGAACTGATTGCCGAAATTGGGACGCTGCCGGCGGGAGAGCGTGACAAGCTGGAACTGCTGGCCGAGCAGACGCGCGCGAGGCACCGACAGCTCAAGGAGACTGTCAGCAGTCTGCAGGAGAGCATAGATTTCGTGCGTCTGAGCATCAAGTAC
>JAUWWQ010000103.1 GCA_030616775.1 Planctomycetota bacterium | reverse complement strand
GAATTCGCGGATGAGCGGCTCCGCCGCTTTCGGTATACTGTTCATCAGGGCCTCCTTGCCCAAGTACCAAGGATTGTTTTTCAACTCCTCTTGATACCGGCAAGGCGGCTCCGTTTTGTTTAATGAACTCGCTCACGAACGACCCCAAAAAGGGCAAAAGTCGAGCTTAGGTACGCAGGGTCCTTCACGAAGAACTGACGCAAGTGCAGGTCGGCGGCGTATCTGCATGCCGCAGCGACACGCCTGAAAGGCGGAACTCGGCGTTTAGCTATCCGCGTCCGTGGTTGTGTCCGGCTCGATAACGGCGAAAAGCCCGTCCAACAGGCCGTTGACGATCGCCGTCACCCCGACGCGCACCGCCGGACCGGCTGTTTTGCGGAATTCGCGGCCGGTGACACAGCCTGTCACGCCGCATAGCGCAATAGTGGTTATGGTGACCGCTAGGGCCTGTGATCGTCGGACACGGGTGCGTTGACCGGTCATGCTCTGCTCCTGCCAACCAAAACAGCGCCGCAGGGGGTAGCGCAGCGAACCTCTTCTTGAACTCCTATCGGTGGGGTACGGTTAAAAAGTTAAGCCAACCTACTCCGACCCGCCTGAAGTCTCATCGGTCAGGGAAAGGTCTTGCCCGAAAGCTGGGCGAGTGATGGTCGTTGAAGGCACGGCGTGATGCGATACGGAACGAGCGGCCTTATATGTGAGCCGCGTAGCCGCCAATAGCAGAAGCAGGAAAAATGCAATCTTCACGAACCTGAGCGGCACCCGATGCGTCAGCCTGCTGCCAACCAAGCTGCCGACGACAGCGGTGGGAATCAACACTGCGGCGAGAACGAACGACTCGAGGCTGTGGTCGTGCTCCGTGACGTAGGCGTAGTTCTTGGCGATTGCCCCAATCGAGCTTGTGGCGATGATGATGGTGGCCGAGTTGGCGATGGCGGTTCGCATTGGAATTCCCAAGAGCCGCCGTTGCAGAGGAACTGCCACAACGCCACCTCCCACCCCCAGCAACCCGGCGACGAGACCTGTCGGGATTGCCACCGCACCGGCAAAGCGCCATCCGGCGCGTTGCTTTTGTAGCGTGATGGAGAGTGGATCCGATGATCCGTTGGATTGAGCCCGGCGCTTGCCGAACAGGCGGTATAGATCGGTCAGGGCGACACTGAGTAGAAACAGCCCAAAAAGCCCGCGCAAATAGGCCTCACCCTCACCGGCAAAGAGGGGTAATTCACTGAGCCCGACGCCGGCCACCACGCCCACGATGGCCAGGGGTACGATCCGGGCGACCGTCGTTCCGGTGATGGCCTTGGCCCGGCGGTGCTGATAGACGGCCGGCACCACGACGAAGAAGTTCACGATCATGGCCGCAGCCTGGTAGAGATGCTGATTGGGCCCGAAGACCTCGGTCATGGCGGGGATCATCACGATGCTCCCGCCCACACCAAGCATGCCGCCGATAAGCCCGGCAAACAGGCCGATAATCGCTAGTCCAATCAGCTCAACGGGTTCCAATAGACTGCCCGCTTTCTACTCTGGTTGGCCGCGTCAAAACCATTTGCGCCCCAGCTTACTGGATCAGCATCGCGTCGCCATAGCTGTAGAAGCGGTAGCCGTGGCCGATCGCGTGTCGGTAGGCCCTACGGATGGTCTCAACGCCGGCCAGCGCCATGACCAGTGCCAGCAGCGTGCTTCGGGGCAGATGAAAATTCGTGAGCAGGGCATCGGCGACGCGGAACTGATAGGGCGGGTAGATGAAGACGTCGGTCTTTCCGCACGAGGCCCGTACCGTACGGGCATCGGTCGGCTCCGCCGCGGTTGATTCCAACACGCGGACGGCCGTGGTCCCTACGGCGAGCACGCGTCCGCCACGCTGTCGACATCGGCGCACAGCCTCGGCCGTCTCGCATTGCAGCTCATACCATTCGGTATGCACGTCGTGCTGCGACAGGTACTCGACATCGATGGGTCTGAACGTACCTACGCCGACGTGAAGCGTGACAGACGTCGTCTCGATGCCTCTTGCCCGGATTTCATCCAGTAAAAACCTGGTAAGATGCAGCCCGGCCGTCGGGGCGGCGATAGCCCCGGGTCGCTGTGCGTACACGGTCTGGTACCGCGATCGGTCGTCGGCATCAATCGCCGGATCGGTACCGTTACGATGTATATACGGTGGCAATGGCGTGACACCGATGCGATCAAGGATTTGCCCTGCCGCCTCCTGTGCATCCACCTCCACCCGCCAGAAACCGGCTCCGCACCCTTCCAACAACCGGAGGGCCACGCTGCCCGGCTGCTCGCCGCTGGTTACGGTCAGAGACTCCCCAACCCGGAGTCGCCTGGACCCTTCGAGCATTACTCGCCACTTGCCCGGTTCTTCCTCAGCCACGAAGAGGCCGCCGATCTTCCCCCCGGTTCGCCGCTCAGCGGTAAACTTCGCTGGGAGAACCTTGGTGTCATTGAGAACCAGCAGATCGCCCGGTCGGAGCAGATCAGGCAGCTCGCTTATCCGGTTGTCATGTATGCGGCCCGACGACCGATCAACGACAAGCAGCCGCGAGGCATCTCGCTCTGGCAAAGGGTGTTGAGCAATCAACCCATCCGGAAGTTCA
The DNA here is from genome assembly GCA_030616775.1 of Planctomycetota bacterium. Taxonomy (GTDB): domain Bacteria; phylum Planctomycetota; class Phycisphaerae; order UBA1845; family UBA1845. The sequence continues at coordinate 2,241 of JAUWWQ010000103.1, read as the reverse complement.
TAGTCCAGATCGGCGGCGAGAAAATCTGCATTGCTCCTGTCAGCAGTTGCGCCTTGGTTCATCAATGGATGGTATCGCCCGGATTACGCCGAGGGTCAAGGGATGACAGGGAGGCGGCTCATCAAAGCTCAAGGCCAATCCCCATCACGTGGTCGGGCGTGCTCACCCGTGCTACGATGCGCTATATGAAGGCGAAGTCCGGTCCGGCAGCCTGGCTCATGTACATCCTGGTGCGCACGGTGTTTGCCGTCATGCAGATATTTCCGATCGACTGGAATCTGCGAACGGCGCGCTGGCTGGCCGGGCAGTGGCCCCGCCTGATGCCGCGCCACCGTCAGCGGGCCATCGCACACCTGACGGCAGCATTTGGTGGGACCCGCACGCCGACCCAGATCAGCGAGATCGCCGATCGCTGCCTGGAAAGCGTGACCATGTTCGCGGTGGAGGCGATCTGCCTGCCTCGCCTCATCAGTGCGTCTACCTGGAACCGCTACATTCGCCTGAACGACTTTGACGAAGCCCTCGAGCTCATTGTGAGCGGCAAGGGAGCGATCTTAGTCACCGGCCACTACGGTTCGTTTGAGGTCACCGGCCACCTGCTGGCCAGTCTCGGCTTTGACGTGGTCGCGGTGATGCGACCGCTCGATAACGTCTACCTCAACCGCTTTGTGGTTCAAACCCGTCGAACGCATGGCTTGGCTATGCTGGACAAGAAGGGCGCCACGACCGGTGCTGAGGAAGCTCTCCAGGACGGCAAGCTGCTGGCGTTCGTGGGCGATCAGGATGCGGGGAGAAAGGGATTGTTCGTGGACTTCTTCGACCAGCCGGCGTCCACCTATAAGTCCATCGGCCTACTGGCTATCGCGACGGGCTGCCCGATCATAGTCGGCTACGCCCGGCGGCTGGGACCGGTCGCTCTGTACGAGGTCGGTGTTCAGCGCATCATCCGTCCCCATGAATGGGAGCAGCAGGACGATCCGCTGCGTTGGATCACCCAAGCCTACACAACAGCGATCGAGGAAATGGCGCGCAAGGCTCCTGAGCAGTACCTCTGGATCCACCGGCGATGGAAGTCAAGACCGAAGACCCGCCAGCCAACACCCGCCGCGGTGATTTGAGACGCGTCTACCTGTCACCACACATTGCACTGCTCTGATCCGAGCACATGGCACGGTCTGACGAAGCCAGGCCGTGGAGTACCCATGTGCCTGTGTGCCACTGCTGTGTTAGCAGTGCGTGACCATAGGTTCGCCGACACAACACTGCTCGTAGAGCAGAGGCACACCGCCTAATCGGTGGGTGCGGTCTGTCCCGGCTGTGTTGCGACCCGGTGCGTGCGGTAGATGGCGACGACGATGGCCACATTGATGATGATGAAGTAGCCCCAGATCGAGTCCACCCAGTTCGGTCTGGATTTCATCGTTTCCTGAAAGAGATTGTAGAAGATCTCGATCGCTGTCGTGATCAACGGCGTCCCCAGCAGAACGCTCAGCCCGGATACAATCATCATGGCCACCGAGCCGCTCTTGGGGCGGACAAACAGCAGCACGGGGCACGCGACGTAGGCGACGCCCGCGAGCATCAGCACCAGACCCCACGGCCGGCCCCAGTTGGGTACGGCGCTCATCGGGAAGCCCCAACCCTCGGTGATCCGCCCCGAAAGGATGCCCGCGCCCAGGATCAACATCACAACGCCGACAAGCAAGATCACTACGCTGAGCACGCAGGCCATCCGCAGGGATTTCCCACCTTGAACGGGATCGAAGACCACCGCTGCCTCGGCGGGTTTCTTCACTCTCTTGCGCTTTGACATAGTCAGTATTCCTAAACCAGCGGCTACCCACGGGAGAGAGTACGCTCCCTGCCGGCATGGCTCAAGCGTATGGAATGCGGTTGTGCCAAACGAAGTGGAAAACCCGTGCGGGCTCAGGCATCGTCACTAAGCTCGACTTTTGCCCTTTTGTGGTCGTTCGTGAGCGTTTTCATTAAACCAAACGGAGTCGCCTTGCCGGTATCAAGAGGAGTTGAAAAACAATCCTTGGTACTTGGGCAAGGAGGCCCTGATGAACAGTATACCGAAAGCGGCGGAGCCGCTCATCCACGAATTCGCCGATCCTTCAGGCGACCGACCTATCGTCGTTTGGTTGTGCTTCTGTTGGCCGGCATTCTGACCACGGGACGGCGTACGGTGACCAACCTGTTGCGAACCGTCTCGGCGCTGGCTCCCGGACATCCTTCGAG
>JAUWWQ010000051.1 GCA_030616775.1 Planctomycetota bacterium | reverse complement strand
TCCATCTTCTGATCCGTGGGAAGCGGTGGGAGGACATCCTGGAGTACACACGGGAGTTCAGCTACGCCTATGACGCCTACGGTCGTTTGACCAGCGCGACGATCGACTCCGACGAATGGGACAGCCAACCCAGTACCCGCACCTTCACCCATGAGCATGACACGGCTAATGGGCAGTACACCCGCACGGGCCCGGACGGCGTTCGCACGTTCATTCAGCTTGACGCGCTTGGGCGTACCGACCACTACGAGCGCGGGCCCGAAGGCAGCCCTATCATGTCGGCCGATTTCGACTACTACGCCCACGGCCTCCTTGAAACGGTCCAATACTCAAACTACACCAGCGTGCACTATGGATACGATGCGGGGCTGCGCTTAACCAGCATCGATCATCAAAATCTGTCGGGCACGATCCGAAAGCTCCAGTACGAGTACTACGACAATGATCTGATCTCCAAAATCACTGAGAGCGACATCATCGGACCGAAGGCGATTGTCAAGTTTAAGTATGACAGCCGGGGGCGGTTGATTTCGGAGGCCCGCATCGGCCAGGACCCCTACCATATGGCCTACGAGTACGACCAGGGCGGCAACCGAATCAAAAAGATTCACTCCCTGGCCGGTTGCGATCGGATCGAGACGGTCTACCATTATGATTATGAGGACCCCGTATCCATCGGCAGCAACAACAACCGCCTGATGTACTACGAGACCTACGAGACGTGCCGCGTGTTCGAGGACTACGGGCACACCGGCGGCTGCGGGAGCGGGGGCCAGGAGCCAGTTTCGACAACGTGGTACTATTACCACTTTATGACTGGGAACGCGGTTTACGTGGTGACCGCCAAGGCCGACCCGGAGCCCGAGGAGCCCAAGTACAGCGGCACGCGGCTGAAGTACACCCGGAACGGAGCAGCGGTCACGTTTGCGCTGGGGATATCGTGGGATCCCTATGCCCCGGAGTACGACATCGACTGGGCCCGGGAGTTTCGCTACGACTCAGCCCGGCAGCGCTACCTCAACCGGGTGCTTGATCCGGCTGAGCTGCTGGCTACCGGCGAGCGGGTCACCCTAAGTAACACGTAGTCGGATTTCGACGGCGACCAGATTTACGGGGATTTCGAGATCGACGATCAGACCATTACCGAGCTGCGCTCGTTCGAGCCGGGGCTGGCCAAGGTTGAACTTGGCAGTGGATCTGTGGTGCTGACACCAGCTACTACCACACGAACATGATCGGAACGACCCGGTTTATGACCGATTCAACCGGCGCCGACATCGACTCAGCCGTGTACACGGCCTTTGGAGAACGGATTAGCGGGACGCAGCACCGCTATGGGTATCTCGGTGCATCGGGATTTGAAGGCGCATCGAGTGATAATCCAGGAGACCCGTACCTGGGTTTCCGCTCTCTGCACGTGAATCCGTACTATGACCCGGCGACGGTGGGCCTCTACCACACCGGCAACGTCAGCGGCATCTGCCCGGAGTGTGGGTCGGAGACAGGCTGAACCCAGCCGCCAAGCTATCGTCGTGTCTGGTTCGAGCGCCGGATTCGTATGCTCGGAGAGGACTGGGGTGTTGGCAGCCACTCACTGCTCCCACGGGTCGTGCCGGTGCGCGCCAAGCGATTGAACACGCACGCACATTCCACAAGAGTGTGAAAGAGCCCGTGTTCTCGCAGTGTCACGGGCGCCTCCTGACATGCATAGCCTCGCCGGGAAAGTGGGTCACTGGTTGGGTCAGTCGCCATGTGGCTTCTCTTCAACATCGGTTGCTCAGTGACACTTTTGCGACCTGCAACCCACGTTCTTACCCCGGAAACGCGGTATGGCCTCCGTTCGGATAACGGACCGCAGCACAACTACCATCTGCACCTTCTTGACATATGTCCTAACCGGCCTGACACCCTGTTTTTCGCTGTGGGTGGATCCAGGAGGTTGGACGATGTCGATACGAAATACCAAACAGGAGGAGCTGCGGCGGCTCGAGAGCAAGACGCTCGACGCCCAGTTCAAGACGGCCGTTCAGGAGGGGCTCAACTGTTCGCCCTTCGAGTCCGAGGCGGTGCTCGGCGTCGTACGCGAGGTCTATCTCCCCTTCTGAGAGCCATCTGCGAAGGCATTCCCACCCGGAAGAATCTCGCTCGTGGCCATATGTGCCGAAGAGCCAGCGGGCAAGCCAGTCAGTGATTGCCAGACGTGCTCCGTTTGTCTGACCGTTCATCGAGGGCCCGAGGATGACCGGCTGATGCAGAGCGGAGGCCTGGCGGCCTTTCGACAAGCACGCATCGTGGACCTGTGCCAGGAGGCCATGAGCCAAGGAGGGCTGCTCACTCGAGAAGACCTGGCCTATCGAACAGAGACCGGAGCCGTTCCTCTTCGCTTTCGGCAGCGACCTCGGCCTCCCATGCTTGGAATGCTCCGGCATCCCACGCGGTGAAGGTCTTCAATCCGGCACCCGAGTCGTCCCCGATCGGGGAGTTGCACCGCGCACAGAAGTTATGGGTGGGGTCGTTGGCCAGACCACAACTTCCACACAACGTGAAGTCGAACATGGACTGCCCGAACGCGCCGCGAGAGCCGGGCCTGTGCAAGGCGATCCCCTTAACGCGCCAGCGCCCTCCGCGCGCGTAGACGATCTGTCCTGGTGCGAACTCCCGCTGCGCCTGCAACCGTCCTCCGAACACCGGATCAGGATCGTATCCCAGCGTCACCGAACCCGGATCGGCGGGGAACGAGTAGCCGGGAAGCAGGCCCGCCTCGGCCAGCACGCGGGGCAGGTAGGCGTACCTGTTGTCCTTGCGCAGCTTGACGGCCAACTCGCGATAGCCCCTGTGGGCTCGGTCTTCCGCTGGTGACAGTTCGACCTTCGTGCCAAGGGCCTCAATCTGCGTGACAGCCTCTGCCAGCAGCGCCCCGCGTTCCTCCAGTGTGTCCCTCACCTCGGTTGAGAACCGTTGGCCAATGTCATCCAAGAAACCATCCGTCACCAATGGCACATCAGACCACAGGCGTTTCGCCACTTTGATGGCGGCAGAGGCGGCGCTCGTAATCTTGCTCAGCAGTTCCCTCACCTGCGCGTCCACGATCTTGCCCCGTTCCGTCAGGAACCGCACAAGGTTGCTGGCGAAGTCGATCTCCGCACGTTCGAGGATGAGGCTGCGTACATGACGACCGATCGCTTCAAGGTTCTGGATGTTGAACCGTGGCGGCGGAATTGAACCTGCAATCACCTCGCTTGGATGATCGAAGAAGTAGCCATCATACGGCGTGTTGCGCGAGAACCCGACAACGATTCCCATGCGGCTCACCCGACCGGTCCGTCCGGAGCGCTGTGCGTAGTGCGCCGGATTCGGTGGGATATTCCTCATCGCCACGGCTTCAAGATCGCCAATGTTGACGCCAAGCTCCAGCGTCGGCGTGCACGCGAGTAGGTTCGGTCGCGCCGGGACTTTCTCCATAAAGCCCTGCTCGGCCTTGTCTCGTTTGTCGTCCGACACTGCTGCCGAATGCTCTGCTGCGTACAACGCAGGGGCGTAGTTCTCAACGGCCATGAGCGCGTTGAGATTTCCCTCTGCAATCGGCCCATCCCACGGCTGCATGCTTCCGGCACATCCCGCACGCGAACACGGTCGGCCCGGTGATTCGTTCGACGCCACTTTGTCGCACACGGTGCAGCGCAGAAACGAATCACCAACCTCGAACTCGATCATATCGAGATTGACTTGGAAGCCTTCACCGCCCTCGTCCTTCTTCCCAACGCGACTCCACACGAGGTACTGCTTGTCCTGCAACCAACGCAGGAGAGCGTCGAGCGAATCCGGTGTCGCGTACTCGGCATGAAACTGCCGCCACAGCCTCTGTATTGAGGTCTGATTCCCTTTGGCGTTCCAAGTCGAGACCAGCTTGAACGCGCCCGTCGTGGCGGTCTTTTGCTCCGGCAGCAGGAAGGCCACCGGAATCCCCACTTGCCGATTGACCTTGATCTGATAGAGGCGGGCGAGCTTGTCGTTGGGGTACATCCGAGTGCGCAGGGCTTCATGGCTGAGTGCCATGCGGTGTCGCATCTCATTCAGCAGCACGACCACCGAATACGCCGCCATGTCCGGCAGCAGGTTTTGCTCCGCGCACAGTCGCTTGAACTCCTCGCTGGCCATCTCCTCCTCGATGCCCGCGTACCGGACTTTAACCAACCCGAGTCGTTCGATCCCTGCCCGCACGCGCGGAGCAATGGAGAACTCGTTGAGCAACTGGCCCTCGATCTGCGACTTGCGCCGGCGCTGCTCGTCCTTCTTTCGCGTCGGGAACAGCACGCCTTCACTGAGGTAAGCCTCGTACACCGCGTTGACCAGCCACTCGAAGTCGTGAGCGTCTTCCTCCTCCATTAGCACGGCATAGACGACGCGACGGAGCCGCAGGTAGCCTTCGACGCCTTCAATGAAGCGTGCCTGATGGGCGGCATCCTGACGGCTATCGCAGAACACCAGCAACTTCTGCTCGGTCTCCGGCAGATCACGCATCAGCACGCGCGAGACATGGGCGAGTGCCGACGAGTTGCCCATGCTCACTGGAGTGATGATGTCGAACCGACCATAGGTACTCGCGCACACGGGACACCGGGTGCCGCGCCCCTGATAGAGGCGAACGGGTCGCAGCGCTGCCCCTTCTCCAGTTGTTCGGCACCCTTACCGCGAGCGAGTTGGATCAGACGGCTGAGCGAATAGCCCTCCCTGTAGGTGACCATGTCGATGGGCAGGAGTGCCAAATCCTCGGCGTAGAGCGTGAAGAGCAGGCGGTACAGCAGGCGCAGGGTCTCCTGATAGAGATCGTGCAGGAACTCATCCGTCATCGGGTCGGGGAGCTTGTCCTTGTTCTCCGGGTGATCGAGGACACCCTGCATAAACCGCACGACGGCCTGTTGGACTTGAGTGCCGAGATCGGTGGAGACGCGCTGTTGGTGTTCGCGCCCGATCTCACGGACGCGGTCGAGCAGGCGCGGTGTGGCGATCAGAGATTCCTGCCGAAGCAGGTTGTGCAGGAGCTTCCACGCCTCCAGCCCCGCTGTCGTGCCTTCGGCGATGGCCGACAGGTCGAACCCGATGTGCGACGGCAGCGTGCCGATGCAGCACATCAGTCGAAGCTCGAAGGCGTTGGCGACGAAGCCGTAGTCGAGACCCTGTTCCTTCAATACGCGGGCGAGACTGAGCGACGGCGCAAACCGACGATGACGCCCGGCGGGCGCGGCTTCGAGGTGTGCATCCGGGGCTATGCACACGACGCGCGCGATTGGCTCGTCCTTACCGTCGAATACCAACGGTAGACCGCCTTCTTCCATACCCTCTTCGGTGGCAATCTTCTCCGTGTCACCAAGTTGCCACCCAAGAAGCTCGGCCAGTGGCCGGAGCAGCAGCGTGTAGGTCGAGCGGGCTTGCTCACGGTCGCGGAGTTGACGCTGCGCGTACCGGATGACCGAGGAGGCCTTCTTGTAGAGCTTATCCGCGCCTTCGGGATCGAGCAGTCCGCGCAGTTGCGGGTCTTCCCACAGCAGCTTGGTGCAGAAGTATTCGCTGAACGCCTCGCCTTGGAAGGTGAGCGGCTCCATCACTTCACCTCCTTCGACGGGATGCGAAGCAGGACGCCGAGCGGTTCGACGGTCGGCTCCTCGAACTCAAGGCGGCGGTTCAGGAATGATTCCTGCTGTTCGTACTCCTTGTTGTGTACTCGGAGTCGGCGTGCGACGGTCGGGGGAAGTTCTCTTTCCATGCCGGGAAGGAAACTGGATGGGTCGTCCTGATTATGCAGAATTGCGGCCTTCGTGACCGAGTTCCACTCGATGAGCTTGTCCCGCAGTTCTTGGTGTTCTGCGTGGCGCTTTCCTTTGACCTCATCACGCCACTTCTTGGCCCGGATTGCGGCCTCGACCTCGGCCTTTTCGCGGGCGGTCTCCCACCAGTTGCCGAAAAGCGTCGGAAGCTGCTCCGGCGGGACATTGCCTACGCCACGTGGTTGAAGAAGCTCAAACGCATCGGATGGATCTGTCAGGCCGTTTGCATTGACGCGAACGGCCAGCAATCGCTGCATCTCGGTGTTGTCGTTCGCGCGGACGGTGGCGATGAAGGTGACGACGATGTCCGGCGCGTCGATGTCGTCCAGCAGTTTGGCGGCGACGCGGTGGTCATCCTTCGGGTCGTACCGACTCTCGCGCACCCACCGGATGGCGTTCTGCACGAGGGGATGCTCATCGTCGATAACCTCGTCCGGCTTGGCAGACGGCGGGGCTGAGTCAAAGCTCGTGTAGAGCGCCTCGTAGTTAGGCGGCACCTTCCCGCCCACCCACGACTGCGGCACCTGCGGGACGCGGAGCAATCCGTTGTCTCGTTGGCACTTGCCTCCAGCGAGGGAAACGGCACGCTCGACGAAGTTCACCGGATCGACGGTAATCTTCCTGCCATCCTCGATGGCCGTCGTGAGTTGGGCGACTTCGCTGTCTGTGAGGCCGTCGTCACCCATCAGATCCTTGTTTCGCGCGGAATTGACGCGGGCGAGTTCCTCCTCGATCTGCCGATCCGCCTCCTCGATGGCGGCTGCAAGGTCGTCAGGGGACTGAGAGATCAGGCTTTCGATCCGATCCGTTTGGAGGACGCCGAGAACATCTCCAACTGAACCGACGCTGCGCACCTGCCGCTCGATCTTAATAAGGAGGCGTTTCAGCACCTCGCCCTCATAGGTGTCCTTGGCGTACAGGAAGCCGAACTCGCACTCTTTCTCCTGTCCAAACCGATCCACGCGGCCACGGCGTTGCAGTGAGCGGTTGGGGTTGAATGGCAGCTCGACCTCGATCACGCGGTGACAGTGGGATTGCAGGTTGAGGCCTTCGGCGGCGCTATCGGTGCTGACCAGCAGGAGGGTCTCCGGCTTGGCGAAGTCGGCAAGCGCCTTCTTCCGCTGAGGCCCAGTGAGCGTGCCGTCGTATTGAACCAGCTTGTCCTCGTATCCGTTGCGGCTCAGAAAGCCCACGAGCCAATCCACGGTGTCCGCGTACTCGGAGAAGATGATAATTTTGTCCGTCGGACTGGTCTCGTGGATCGCCGTGAGTTCGGTCAGCAGTGTCTCCGCTTTGGAGTCCGTGTCCGTCGGACACTTGGCCAGCAGCTCTTCCAGGTCGAGCAGGTCTTGGGATTCCTGCTCGATTGTCCTGAGCTTCTTCCCGGCCGCGCGGATTCGTGCAAGGAAGCTCCTGTGCGCGTCGAGTTCAAGCTGGGACAGAGCGTCGTCGGGGATCGTCTCGCCTTTGCGCAGCGCCCGCAGATGATCCCGCCGGACTTCGACGTCCTCCGCTGCCTTTTCGAGGTTCTCCATACGACGGGTCACGGTGGATCGGAGGGCCGCGAGGGACGACGATGCCCGCTTACGCAAAATCGTGGCAACCAGCCGCAATGCGTACTTCTCGCGGACATCCTTCAACTTCTCGGCTTGCTCGTCGAGTGCGCCAGCCTGCTCGGCAACGGCGGTGTGTACCGCAGCCTCATCTTCGGTCAGGGTCACGGGGATCGGTTTTGACAGTTTGGCTGGGACGAAGAAGTCCGAGCCGTCGGCGTTCTTGATGTGCCGTTTCAAGTGCCGGATCAGATGACGCGAGTAGTTGCCGTAGCGCATCTTCTCGATTTCCGGCACCAATGTCGGCTCCAACAGGTTGAGCAGTGAGGTAAAGCTCTTGTCATAGCCAGAGTGCGGGGTGGCCGACAGCAGGATCAGGGCGTCAGACGCCTTGGAAATCCACTGGCCCAGACGGTGGCGATCCGAGATGTCGTGGTCGGTGGGCAAGTTGTGCGCAAGGTGGTGGCACTCGTCGCACACGACGACGTTGAAGCGGACGCTCTGCACCTCGCGGAACACGCCGTCGCGCCGCTTCAGATAGTCGAAGGATGCAATGATCCGGGGTTCGGTCACCCATGCATTGCCGCCGAATTCGATCTGCTTCTTCGCCTCGTGGACGCCATCACGGTCGAAGATTCGGAAGTCGAGTCCGAACTTCGTGGCAAGCTCCTCCTGCCACTGTTCCATGATCCCCGCCGGGCAGACGATCAGGATTCGTCCCGCCCGGCGACGGGCGATCAGCTCCCGGAGCGCGATTCCGGTCTCGATGGTCTTGCCGAGGCCGACGTCGCTGGCGTTGAGAATCCGCGGGCGAGGCAGCGAGAGCATACGCAGCGCCGGGATTTGCTGGTACAGATGGAAGCGGATACGCGAGCGGCCAGCAGCAAGGAGTGCCGTCGGTGGCGGCGCGAGAGTCAATTGGAAGGCATCATGGAGCAGCCGGAAGCGGGCATCGCGCCCGATCCGCCCCAGCGATAGCGCGGGCAGTCGGTCGGGCTTCACGTCTTCGAGCGTGTCCACCACGGGCCACTCTTGGCCCCTCAGCGGGCCTTCCAACGCCCGGAGACGGAGGCGATTGGACGGTGCCTCACCGCCCACAATCGGGGTGGCATCGACGACAACGCAGCGCTGCCCGCGCGATCGTACTGTCATGCCTGCTGAAAGGACATGGTGACGCTCCAGAGGCCAAGTTGTCACTCAACCCTGATAGCCAGCCTTTTCCTACTTGTCCCTGCAACCTGTCAGGCAACAATTGCCAAGCGCTCGGCCGGACAGATTTCCGATCTTGCACAGCAGCATTATGTAGCGGAAGGAGCCTTCGGTACAGACCCGCAGCCCCGAGCCACACTCAGGTGGTCCTACGCGAATGGCGTCGCTATCGGCTGCATAGGCAATCCGTCGCCCCATCTGCTGCTCAAGCCCGCTCCGCAAAGCCGCCGCGCCAGCCCCCTTTTGAGCGTGCGACCCAGCAAGTTGTTGCAGAGCTGGGCGGGCAGCTCCTCAAGCTAGTGGACGACAATCGTGTCCTCGATGATTGCCTGGAGGCTCTCGTCCATAATGCCGACCCTGCTGATTTGCGAGGCAATGTGTCGCGCGTTGCGAGTGGATTCGGAGATGCTCAGCGACGCCTATGTGCCGGACAGTCTCATCGCACGCGATGCACAGGTCGCGGCCATACGCCGCTCGCTCCTTGCCGCCCTCGGGTCGCGCACGCCCGTCCGCTCTCTCCCGCAGGGCCCGTCAGGACTGCTCTTCGGCCCTTCCCCCGCCCGCGGGTCGAGCGCCTTCTGCACCGGGATCGGGACGGAAGACATGTGGCCGTCGCTAGCACCAGTCAACGGCATACGTGAGCCACCCGTATCTCATGCCTTGGAATGCTAGGCAAGTTTGGCAAATGAGGGGGAATAATACATGGTGACAAGTTTAGCAGAGCTTTTCAAGCGGTTTTGGGATTGGATTCGGCGCAGTCGGTCTCGGACGACGATCAAAATCCGAGGCGAAGGTTTCACTGAAGTCATCATCGAGCACGAGCCGTAGATAGACTGACACGGCGTCAGCGATGCCATCTGCAGCTCTGCAGCGAGCTGAATCCATGAAGCCGGAACCGCCACGCGCGTTCAGGTCTATGTCGACCGGCGACACGGCCAGGATCATCACCGTCGTGACACTGGTCCGTCTGGCGCTCGCCACAGGCCTTGGCCGGCGACCCCACACTGACCGATTGCACGTTCAGCGGGAACTCGGCTCACAGCGGAGGCGGAATGTACAACAGCCAGGGCAGCCCGATACTGGCCAACTGTATCTTCAGCGGGAACTCGGCCGGTGGCCCCGGCGCTGGGATGTACATCAGCCAGGGCAACCCCACGCTGGCCAACTGCACGTTCGCCGACAACACGGCCGGTTCGGACGGCGGCGGGATGTACGTCGGGGCCGGCGACCCCACACTGACCGATTGCACGTTCAGCGGGAACTCGGCTCACAGCGGGGGCGGAATGTACAACAGCCAGGGCAACCCCACGCTGGCCAACTGCACGTTCGCCGACAACACGGCCGGTTCGGACGGCGGCGGGATGTGCACTTCCGGCAGGGCCACCCTGACCAACTGCGCCTTCAATCGGAACATGGCCGCCTCGGGCGGCGGGATCTTCACTTCCTCGATCACAACGCTGAGCAACTGCACGTTCAGCGGCAACACCGCCGAGTGGTACGGTGGCGGACTTAAGTCCTCGGGACGCCCCACGGTGGCCAACTGCACATTCACTGGCAACTCCGGCTACAATGGCGGTGGCGTGTTCAACACCGCCTCCGCCTCAACCACACTGGGCAATTGCACGTTTAGCGGCAACTCGGCTATGCGCGACGGGGGCGGGATATTCTCCCACTTTTCCAACGGTGCCCTGGTATCGAACTGCGTGCTGTGGGGCAACAGGGACATGGGGGGGCGCGACCAGTCGGCGCAGATCTACAATCCCGGCACCGCAACGTACACCTGCATCGAAGGCTGGACTGGATTTGGCGTGGGGAACATCGGTCGCGATCCCTTGTTAGTCGACCCCGACGGGCCAGATGACATCCTCGGAACAGCCGACGATGACCTCAGGCTCTTGCCGTTTTCCCCTGCCATCGACGGGGGCGACAACACCGCCGTGCCGCCTGATACCCTCGACCTGGACGGCGATGGTGACACCAGCGAGCCGACCCCGCTGGATCTCAGTGGGTCGCCCCGGTTTCTCGATGATCCACTCGTCGATGACTGGGGAAGCGGAGACCCGCCCATCGTCGATATGGGGGCGTACGAGTCCGCAGATTGTGACGGCAACGGCCTGGCGGACTGGGACGACATCGCCGCGGGACGAAGCGACGACTGCAACGAAAACGAGACGCCCGATGAGTGCGAAGCGGACTGCAACCAGACTGGTATTCCCGACGATTGCGACATTGCTCTCGGCGGCTCACCGGATTGCAACGGTAACCACGTCCCTGACGACTGCGACCTCGCAGAGGGGAGCAGCGCGGACTGCAACGAGAATACCGTCCCCGACGATTGCGACATCGCTGACCAGACCAGTATGGACTGCAACGACAATAACATTCCCGACGATTGTGACATCGCCGAAGGAACGAGCCAGGACTGCAACACCAACGGCAGCCCGGACGAATGTGAGCCCGATGATGATGGCGACGGGGTGATCAACGACTGCGATCAGTGTCCGGATACGTTGCCGGTGCTCATCATCGGTGACGACGGCTGCCCCGTGCCCTTCGGGCCGTGTTGCTTCGCAGACGAGCCGTGCATCGACGACACCGAGAGCCCCGACTGCGGCCTGGTCGGCGGCAGCTACTTGGGCGACGGGTTGACTTGCGACCGCGACCCGGACCAGGACTCCACCTACGGGTGCGACGACCGGTGCCCGCTGGACCCGGACAAGACCGAACCTGGCATCTGCGGCTGCGGCGTTGCTGACGACGACACGGATGGTGACGGCGTGGTCGGGTGTCTCGACTCGTGCCCGGATACCGAGTCAAGTCTACCCGTCAATGGTTGCGGTTGTCCGGCCCTCGGGGCTTGCTGCTTTGCGGTCGCGGTTTGCTGGGATGCGGTTGAGCCGAATGACTGTGTGACCATCGAGGGGACTTATCAATGGGATGGCTCTGTCTGTGCCGACGGCTGTGGCTTCGGCGACTTCGACGATAGCGGCACCGTCGATCTGCGTGACGTAGGCATGTTTCAACGCTGCTACGGTTCGCGTTCTGGCGAGACGGAAACAGGCTGTGAGAGCGGCGACGTGGATCGTTGCGGTGCGATCGATCTGTCTGACTTCGAGGCGTTTTTCAGAGCGATCACCGGACCGTAGCGGGTCTGGCCGTGGATTTCCTCGCGGGCTTCATCGCTCCGGCCACCGCGAGCACGGTCATCGGTGCGGTCGTCGCGGGGTGGTGTACATTGTGGTGATGAGGGGCATTGCCGTGGGCGCGACTGGGCAGGAGGCGCCCCGACAGGAGTCTCAAGATGAAGCTCGAACCAAACGTGGGTACGGCGTACCGGGTGTTCTGCATCGTCGTGGGAGTGGCTCTCTGCGCCAGCCCGTTCCTGCTGTCGGTGCCGACTTGGGTCAAAGTGGCTGTTCCGATTCTCGGCATCCTCAGCGTCGCTACCGGGCTAACGGGATTGTGACTGACCTGCGCGCTGCTCGGTACGGGCACGAAGAAGTAAAGCGGCTGGACTGATGGAGAAAAGCGAATAGGATGATGTTGCCGGGTGCGGGGTCGCTCCCCGCCGTGGCGTTATCCCGCCACGCTAATGCACTGTCCGGCGTGGCTGGGATAACGGCCCGGGCTAGGACAGTGCGACATGGCGGACTACTACGTCTTCTTCCGAACTTGGCTGCATTTTACCGACCAGTTTCCCGTCGACGACTTCAACAGACTTCCTGACAAAGAGATATACGAGGCGATCAAATCACATGCGTTGAACTGGTTGCGTGAGAACAAGGCAGGGGTGAAGAACCACCTTCGTGCCAAGAAAAGAAAACTCAAGGAAGCCATAGAGGCTCGCCGTCGGCAGTTCGGCAAAAGCCCCAGGACCACATCTATCCACCGGAGTCCACCCCTATCCGTAAGCCACTCCTGGATACGATACGGGGAAGCCGAACAAACGATCTCGCTTGCCGCATCGCGTGCATCGCTGGCTGGGCCCATTCAAGTCTGTCAACGTTCGGTGAGCTGTCTCCGTCACGGATGTTGGTGGTCTACCGCGGCGACCGCAACACCGCCGAGAGCGTACTTGAGATAGTACAGGAGCGGTTCGGTCATCCAGACTACGCAGTTTTCAAGCTGAGGTTTGGATGCATTGCGGCAGACAGATTCAGTGAGGGTGAAGCAGCTTCCCTTGTACACCGCTTCAGGAACGCAGTATCGGAGAAGACCGACGACGCTACGGCAGAGATTCACCGACTCGTGGCGCACTAGTCACACGAGGTCCTGAACAGCCTAGAGATTGTTCGGAAACGCACACACTCACTAGGGAAACTCGTGCAGGAGCCATCTGACGCGGGCCAGCCGGCGGCCGAGCGGGAGGGCGAGGAAGGCGCGGAAGGCGCGGGCGTGGAGGCAACAACGATTGCAGGCGATGAGGCGTCGATGCTCACGAAGATTCCGCCTCTTGATAAGGACAATGGCGAATGGGTTACGGCAGTTGCAGTAGCCCATGTCGGACGGGCACTCAAGCTCGGTATCAATGAGAACGAACTGGCAGACAAGGAAGCCAAGAGGGCAGTCTCGGCACTCAGAAGTGCTAGGAATCTGACACGCGCGAAAGTGAGAAGTCCTTCCGGTGACATGGGTATCGACCAGAAGGACCGTTGGTTTCGCGCAGATCCCGACGACCGAAAGGCGTTCTGGTACTTCAAGTCTACGACGGATGGGAAATCCGTGTAGCTGTTCACCGTGACGACCGTGACGGTCACGACGTGACAGATTGTAAGCCTATAAAATCTCTTACCCCCTGACGGCATCCATTCGCCGATTTCACCGTGACGGACCGTGACGGTCACGGTGGCCAACTCTCGTCCCAACTTGCCTCTCGTCGACCATGGTTCAGAATTGGGGTGACTGTTTATGGTTCTTGGAGATCACCCAAAATGACTGAACTACTGACCGTTGGCGACATTGCCCGACGAATTGGAGTACCGCGGGCCCAGGTCGACTACGCCCTGGACAAGGGCGGGATTCGTGAGCGAACGCGAGCTGGCATTCTACGGCTATTCTCGCCTGACCAGATTCCCGTGATCAAGGCGGCATTGGCGACGGTCCGCTCGCGGCGGCGGAAGACCGAAACCGTGGAGGTGACGTGATGGGTGCGATCCCACGTCCTACCGCTAACGTGGCACTAGAACCTCTCGCGGTCAGCGCTCAGCAACTTGCGCGCACACTTGGGATATCGATCCGCACGATTCGCACCATGGACGCAGGCGCGAAATTGCCACGACCAATTCGGCTGAACGGTTCCGTGAGGTGGATCGTTACTGAAATCGAGTCTTGGCTGGCAGCGGGCGCGCCGGACCGTGCCACGTGGGAGACCTTGCGAAACCATAAATAACGAAACCGCCCAGGCGCTCACAACCCGGGCGGTTCACGGAGGAAATACTGCAATGCAACATCTTACAACACCTTCTCGCACAATACAACCCGCTCCACATTTCGCTGCAAGGGCTGCTGTCGGCGGTTTCCGGTGAGTGAGCTTGCATAGGTTGACCGGGGTATCCACCTTTGCCCCGAGTGCGTCAGGCTTAATGGAACAACGCAGACCGGCGCGGCAGCCATATTGTGTGCGGCACTTCGGGCATGTGGGGAGTGTCGCTTTGGCTTGGCGGCGCAATTCGCAAAGTGGGCTGCGCACGAACTTGCACGTTGCGACGGAGCTGTCGCCTCGTGAAAATCGCTCCTGTCATTGTCGTTGATTCCCGCGAGCAGGCCCCGCTCCGATTCGAGAACCTACCCGCGGAGCCCGGCACACTCGATACCGGTGACTATTCGATCAGGGGCTTGACGCACCTCATCGCTGTTGAACGGAAGTCGCTCAATGACCTGCTGGCGTGTGTTGGTCGGGACCGCGATCGGTTCAAACGGGAGTTGCAGCGCCTGCGAGCCTATAGGTACCG
This sequence comes from Planctomycetota bacterium, assembly GCA_030616775.1. Lineage (GTDB taxonomy): Bacteria > Planctomycetota > Phycisphaerae > UBA1845 > UBA1845. The sequence continues at coordinate 17,375 of JAUWWQ010000051.1, read as the reverse complement.
ACTGCTCGTGCTCGAGGCTGATGCGGCTGCACTGGAGGCCGGGGTCTGGCAATCGCACGTCAAACCGTCGCACGTTCTCGGAAGTCTGGCTGCGTGGACCGCGCAGTACGGCCTACCTGTCTGGTTGGCTGGCTCCCACGAAGCGGCGGGCCGTTTCGTCGAGAAGTTCCTGTACCAGTCGGCCCGAGCAGTTGCGGCGGAGGCTCAAGCGGTTGGCATCACGGAGGATGTAGCATGAGCAACTCGGACTGGCGCGAGGTGACACACAACGAGTCCTGTCCTGTCTGTGGGAAAGGGGACTGGTGCGGTCGAACGCAGGACGGGGCAGTGCGCTGTATGCGTGTTTCAGATCCGCCGTCCGGCTGGTGCGTCGTCAAGAAGTGTGAGGACGGCGGCACTGTTTTTGCACTGGACAGCGACTCGCAGGGCGCCCCGCGCGGCTCGAACGACTGGCACACCAAAGCCGCGAACTTCCACGACGCACTTCCGGCCGACAAGCTGATAAGCCTGGCAACTGCACTGCACGTCAGTCCCGAGGCGCTTCGCGCCGTTGCGGTGGGGTGGAACCGACACGGCTATTCGTTCACATTTCCAGAGCGCGACGGCAAACGCCAGATCATCGGCATTGCAACGCGCCGACCGAGCGACGGCCAGAAATTGTGCATCAAGGGCAGTCACCGGGGGCTCGTGATACCGGACGGATTCGACGCAAACGGCGCAACAGTGCCCGTCGTCGAGGGTGCGACCGATGTGGTGGCGTGTGTGACGATGGGCCTCAACGCCGTTGGCCGCCCGAATGCGATGGGCGGCGTTGCACCCCTTGCCGAGCTTCTGGCCGATGCGAACGACATCTTGATCGTCGGTGAACGCGACCGAAAGGAAAATGGCGACTGGCCGGGGCGCGACGGGGCCCAGCGTGTCGCCGGAGCATTGGCGCGGCGATGGGGACGTCCGGTGTCGTGGACGCTACCACCCGAGGGCACAAAAGATGTTCGGCAATATCTTGTCGATGCGAAGCCAAACCTTACCGACACCGAAGCGTGCAAGGCGGTCGGCGTACGTTTGCTCACGGAGTTGCGCAAGGTCGCCGTGGTCGTCCAACCCAAGGACAAGATCGCTGCACCGAGCGAACCCGGCGACGAGAAACCGCGCAAGTCGCAAGCCGATATGCTCGTCGAGCTAGCCGCGTCCGCTGACCTGTTTCACACACCTGGCGGATATGACTCGGAAGGGTACGCCGTTATCGAAGTCGGCGACCACCGCGAGACCTGGCCGATCGTGTCCAAGGGGTTCCGGCGGTGGCTGGGACGGCAGTTCCACAATGAATGCGGCAAGGCTCCCGGGTCACAGGCCGTTCAGGACGCGACCAACGTGATCGTGGGAAAAGCGATCTTTGACGGACCGGAATGCGAAGCACCGATCCGACTGGCCGAGCACGGTGGCGGGATTTACCTAGACCTGTGCAACAGTGAATGGCAGGCCGTCGAGATCAGCGGAGGCGGTTGGCGTGTTCTGGACAGCCGATCCGTACCCGTCCGGTTTCGTCGGCGGCGCGGCATGTTGGCATTGCCGATGCCGCTATCGGGCGGTTCGGTCGACGGGCTGCGCGAATTCGTAAACGTCCCGAACAATGACGACTGGACTTTGCTCGTCGCGTGGATAATTCAGGCGTTGCAACCGCAGGGGCCGTATCCAATCCTCATCCTGAACGGTGAGCAGGGATCCGCCAAGTCCTACCTGTGTCGGTTCGTGCGGTCGGTGATTGATCCGAATGCCGCACCGTTGCGGCGTCCACCCAGAGATGAGCGCGACCTGATGATCGCGGCCAACAATGGTTGGGTCGTCGCGCTGGACAATGTGAGTCACATTTCACCGAGCCTGTCAGACACCCTATGCACACTCGCAACCGGCAGTGGTTTTGGCACGCGCGAGCTGTACTCGGATGACGAGGAAAAGCTGTTCGCGGCGGCGCGCCCGATCCTGTCCAACGGTATCGAGGACGTTGCGGTACGCTCGGACCTGGCCGACCGCGCCGTCCGGCTGACGCTGCCGCACATACCGGACGGCCGGCGACGGAATGAAAATGAGCTGTTGCCGGCGTTTGAGGCCGCGCGCCCCCGGATTCTCGGTGCCTTGCTGAACGCGGTGAGTGAGGCGTTCCGCATCCTGCCGACCGTCAAATTGAAAGCAATGCCTCGAATGGCTGATTTCGCCAAGCTCGGGGCGGCCACCGAGCAAGCTTTGGGTTGGGTGCCCGGGACGTTCCTGGCGGCGTACGCCGGGAGTCGGGAGTCGGCCAATGCGACGGTCCTGGAGTCGTCGGTCCTGGGGCCGTTGGTGCTCACCCTGATCCGGGAGCGTGGACGCTGGGCCGGCACGGCCACCGAGTTCTTGGCCGAGTTGGAGACCCGGACGGACGAGAAAACGCGAAAGCGGCGCGACTGGCCGACGACGGGAGCCGTTCTGAGCAACCGACTACGGCGACTCTCCACTACCTTGCGAGCCTTGGGCGTGGATGTGACGTTCCACCGCAAGGCGGGGGGTGGCCGTCATCGCGTCATCGAGTTGGAACAAGTAGGGGAAACACCGTCCCGACCGTCCCACAATCGGCCTGGCGCCCCCGAAAATGTGGATTCACCGGGACGCAGGGGGGACGATGCCGGGACGGGGGGGGACGACGATATTCCGCTCTGTTCTAATGAGCCGGACACACTACCTACCCCCCTACCGTCCGACGCCGACACTGACCCGGAACCAGACGGCTCTGACGAAGCCGAACGTGAAGCGATCCAAGCCGTTGAGGCGGAGGCGGAGGGCGAGGCACAAACGTCAGAAGGTCAGCCGTTGGCCGAAACGCCAGCCGAAAACAGCGTATCTGATAGCGCCAGTGCGGTTTCTGACGTTCCTGACGTTTCTATGGATATGCCCGGCGGGTCACCCGAAACGTTACCCCAAACGTCAGCGGATGCAGCGGTCCCCGCTGGCTGGTTGCCCCGGAGCTGGGCCGCTCGGCTGGACGATTTGGCGGACAAGTGTGAGGGTGAGCACCCAGATCAGGCGGTGCGTTATCGAAAGCAGGCCACGAACATCCGCGCGACATTGGAGGTTGTGAATTGTGACGACGACTGAGATCCAACCGACGACGCTGGACGGCCTGGCGACTCGGATCAACGAAGAACATCGAGCCTGCGAACAAGCGGCCCGATCAGCGGTCGAGCGTGCGATTCGCGTCGGCGAATTGCTGGCCGAAGCAAAGGCTCAAGTTGGGCATGGTGGATGGTACGCATGGTTAGAGGCAAATTGCACAATCCAGAAGCGGCAAGCCCAACGATACATGCTGCTTGCCCGCGAGCGGGATCTGGTCGAAGAGGGTCTAAATGCGGCTTCGGGGACGCATTTGACCTTGAAGTCCGCCCTCCGTGCGGTACATCCGCAGGCGAATCCCACTAGGCCCGAAGAGCCCCAAGACATCGCCACAAACGCCCTGACCGCAGGCGTTCGGTCGATTGCTAAGGCGGATATGGCGGACGCCGTATCGAAGTACGTCTCCGAGGAATTGCGTCCCGCGAATGGTCGCAAACGCGGCGTCTATGTTCATCCTGATGATCGACAGTGGCGCATTGCGCTCGGCCCGACTGCGGCCGGGATGAAGTACCAGGAGCTTATAGCCGAGGCCGAAGAGTCGCTGTACCTGAAAATGAGCCGGGCAACAATCGACGAGGAAGCCGCAAAGGTTAAGTCGCTTGAGCGGGAATTGAAGGCCCGCCGCGAGAACATTCGCTACTTGAAACAGCAGCACAGCGCCGACGTCCATGAACACATGAAAGGTATGCACGGCGACTGCACCGCGTATACCAACACGGCGGACTTTCAAGTCACTCCCAACAGACATGCTGAGTTGCAGAAGCTCGATAAGGACGGCGTCTTCGACCGTCTTATGGCTGGCGGTGAAGGCATCGTTTGTATAAGCGTCGGAGGCTGGGGTGATTTCAATAACGGTCTACCAATGCCTCCGGCTGATTGGCCGACGCCAGTGAGTGTACCTGGTGTCAAAGGCAGCGGTTGGACTCAATGCGGCCTTGAGTGTTTCGCGGATGGGACGAGTGCGGTTGACAGGTGGCGGTGATGCGGCCGGACTGGTCGGTAATCGCCATTGACGCAACTGGTAAGAAGATTGATTTTCTTCGCCGCACCGCCGCCGCAATTGGGATAGACAACCTCCGCTGCGAGCATGCCCATTCCCAGCATTGCAAGCCGTCAGCCGTCAGCCGTCAGCTATCGGTCATCGGTTTTGAGCTTGTAGTATTTCGGGCGTTGACCACCCTGGCGAAATCACTGGAGCAAACCGCCAGACACGTGGCACCAGGCGGCTGGCTGGTAGCCTACAAGACCGCCTCGGTAGATCAAGATGAGCAGGACGCCGCCGACCTGGCAGCCGCGAGACTCCACTTGCGACTCGACGAACCGTACGGCTACGACCTCGAGCTGGAGGACGAGACGCTCAATCGTATTCTATACGTCTATGGCAAGCCCCCCGCGCCGAATACCGCCTCCCACCCCCCTCCCGGCGACTGAGCCCTGACGCGAGCGTCCCTGCTCACTTTACCAGTGGCGGGCTGCTCCCGTTCGCTTTGCTCACCAAAGCAAAGCTGCGAGCTGATCAGCCGACCGAGGGCATCATACTCGAAATGGGCCACCTGCGTTGAGCCCGCTCCGGTGCCAACGTAGGCCGCGTAGGGCGGCTAGTTCTCGTGACCGCAGCAGCACGCGCGCCAGTATTCGCGAAAGCAATATATCCTGGGCTGTGAGACACATCAGCCGCACACTGGACGCGCTGACAAATCCCATTTCTCAAACGCGCCTCTTGTTCCTATTTCTGGACGAGCGGTTTGGCCGCCGATAGGTTGATCTTCTTGACCTTTATGCGCGAAGGTAGGTGTCCTAACTGAAGCAGATACTTCCCGTTCGGGGAGACAACTGTGCTCCGCTCCAATCGATCTGTAGGCCACAACGTTAGCTGTAAGGCCCTGTAACTAGTGTAATCGACCGCGTAATACTTGCCGCAGGCGAGAACCATGACCCAACCAGCATAGGGGAATCGATGTACTGTCGGTGGCCTATGGTCGTGGGTGCTGCCCTGCCGGTGCTGGTCCGGGTGCCCACCAAGGAACGGGAACACGCGATCACCGATGGCAACGCATTCCCAGGGGTGAGGACGCACAAGGAACCCGCCGCGGCAAGAAGTGTTGACTATGACGTATTTGTTGTCTGCCGTCCACAACGGCTCAATTTCAATCTGTCCACAATCAGAAAATCCTTCGACGAATCGTGACGTAACATCTAGGGCATCATCAGGAACTCTCAGATCCATAAGCAGTGCGTGTTGAATACTCTGGTCCGTGGCGTAGCTGAGAGATAGAACACCAGATCCATCCGTTTTCCATGCAGTCTCGAGCGTTTTTGAGATCGACTCACCGAAACGGTGTAAGGCTCCCGTCTGCATATTTAGTAATCGTACGCCCGGCCCAGCGTCTGCAAAAAGCACAAACTCTGCGTCGGGAGACCAGTGGTCAACAGGCACAAATGTCACTGGCACACTGGGCCCCGCCCCTTCGCATACAATGCTGCGCGTCACGCTGGGATCGTGTACGGCGTGACGGAAGAAACTACGGTTACTTGGGTTCGCGATGTACACCACTTCGGCGTCTCCTGACCAAGCGAAGCTTGTGACCATCTCCTCCCGTGGCGCGAGTGGCCACATACGGGAGGTACGCAGGTCAATGCAGGACAGAGATCTGCCGACCAGAACGGCCAAGTGCCGCGAGTCGGGTGAGAACTTGACAGTCGCAACCATACCTCCGATAGGGTCAGTGGGTGGCTCCCCTGTGAACGAGTCGACCTCTACCGATTTGAGTAACCAGGGAGAAGCAACGGAACACCACCTCACGTGAGTACTCCCTCCAAGGGTGCGGCCCTTACCGCCATAACTTAATACGACCATGTCACGCCGGGTGTACGCTGCCCTCGTACCATCTGGCGAGACAATCAGCCCGTGGGAATGCGAATATGGCAATGACAGTAAGCAGCCAAGATTCGTACCGAGCAACACCTGCGAGACTAGAAATAACGGCACACTGCGACACCGCGCTAGCCTCTTGACCGAACATGCTCTCTGCTGCACAGCCCCTCGCTTAGGAATACCCTCAGCCCACGGCGGTACCGTGCAAGGCAGGCCCCACACCGATTGGGATGGTCCATGCGGCGGCTTACACCGCGTGACTATAGACCCGACACAAAGTATTTCCTGCATTTGCAGTGTCCGCTGCTGTTAACCCAGCCTAACCAGCTATTGAGAACCTGCTCTGAGGCTTTTTTGGTCCCAGTGTCTCGCCGGTATGTCTGTTTCCAATAAGGACGCGGCAACAGGGCGTTCCTGCGACGACGAGCGCACATCTTACTTGCAGGGCAAGTACGTGTGTAAGTAGTCAGGGAGCGGGTGATTCTTGTACTTGCTGCCACTCCACCATCGACGCGCATCAAATGTTCTTGAATGTGTGTAAGCCGTGTCATAGAACCAGTTGACGGCGTTTCTGAGACAGTTTGCCATCCTTCGGCATACGAAAAACCCCGCAAAACACGGGAAAAACGTACTTTTTGCGGGGTAAACGGAGAGGGCGGGATTCGAACCCGCGAGACAGGCGTAAACCCGTCTGACGGTTTAGCAAACCGTTGGTTTCAGCCACTCACCCACCTCTCCAACTAGTAATGAATAAGTTACCGCCAATTACAACCTCGTGGGGCCACCTCTCCAGAAACCGTGACTACGGGTGGCACCTGGCTAATTCCGATCCGCACGATCCTCAACACAGCCAGGAGGGCCCATCTAATGGCTCGGGACTACCAGCACGGGCCCACTGAACCACAGCGGTTGTTTCCGCCGGCTACTAGCGAACGGCCAAGCGGTACAGAGATCCGCCAATGGGGCCATTTCGAGCACTCGGTCGGACCCTAAGAGCACGCTGGACCCCGCCGTTCCGTAACCGCGGACCTGTACGAAGACCGCGCAAGAAGCCTATCAGCGGCCGAGCTGACAGTCAAGGAACGATTCGGATGGCTCAGACCCTGGTAGAAAAGCTCTCACCTTTCAGCCGTCAGCGTTCAGCTTTCAGCCACGGTCGTGCGGCCAACTTCCCAGGCGCTGGCCATAACACCCGCGGAAGAGCCGATGGCGGTGGGGTGGGCGACCTCTCCAAGTAGGACGGATGATCAGGCAGGGGAGTCCGGCTTTGGCAAGCTGTGGGCTGGTTGGTAGTGGGGCGAGGTTGTTGCAAAGCCGTGGCGGACACGGGCGGCAGGGCGGAAAGCCACCTCAACAACTCCGGCTATCAACTTGCCGCGACCGGCTCTGAGATGGCCGTTGACATTTCGGGGCTGATGGCTGACAACTGATTGCCGGGAGCTGTCAGCGGACCAATTCCTAGTCTCCGGGTCGGCTGGCTGCACTGGGGTTCGTGCCAGGGAATCACTGGCTGCACCGAGTTTCATAGCATGGGATCGCTGAATGATGCAATATCAAAGAGGCTTTGTGGCTGCAGGGTTTTCCTCGCTCGTAGTGTTGGCTGCGCTTATCGGATGGCCGGATCAGGCCCGGGCCGCCCAGGGCGATCGGTTTCTTTCACGTGTCCGGCAACTTACTTTTGAAGGACGGCGCGCGGGCGAAGGCTACTTCTCACCCGATGGAACCAAGCTAATCTTTCAGACCGAGCGCTACCCGGACAATCCCTTCTTCCAGATATACACGTTCGACCTGGTAACGGGTCATAGCCGCCTGATCTCACCAGGGGTCGGGCGGACTACTTGTGCCTACTTCAGGCCGGGAACGAACGAAGTGCTCTTCGCCTCGACCCACCTTGACCCGCAGGCCGGTGACGAGCAACGCCGCGAATACGAGAAGCGCAAGAACTCTTCGGCAAGGCGTGCCCCGTGGGACTACGATGAGGATTTCGACATCTTCTCCTGCGATCAACGAGGCCGACACATGCGCCGTCTGACCGACATTTTCGGTTATGACGCCGAAGGGGCGTACTCGCCGGACGGCAAATTAGTCGTGTTCTGCTCGTTGCGCGACGCCTACCCGCTCGACAGACTCGGTGACAAGGAGCGAAGGCTTTGGGAGGAGCAACCGTCGTATTTCGCCGAGCTCTACATCATGAACGCCGACGGTTCCAATCAGCGCCGGCTCACGAACTGGCCCGGCTACGACGGCGGGCCATTCTTCACCGCCGACGGCGAGCGAATCATCTGGCGTCACTTCGAGGAGAGCGGCCTCATCGCCGACATCTACACGGTAAAAATAGACGGGACTGACGGGCGCCGCCTCACGGATTTCAAATCCATGTCCTGGTCGCCGTTCATGCACCCATCCGGCCGGTATGCCATCTTTACATCCAACAAGCTCGGCTTCCAGAACTTCGAGACGTTCATCGTCGATGCTATGGGCGAAAAGCAGCCGGTGCGCGTCACCTATACCGACGGGTTCGATGGATTGCCCGTCTTCAGCCCGGATGGAAAGCAGCTTTGCTGGACGACCAACCGGGCCACGATGGAATCACGCAAGGGCCAGTTGTTCATCGGCGACTGGGATCACCAAGCCGCTCTGGCAGCACTAAATGCCACTCCCCCTCGCGGGACGCCGGAGCCTGAACCGAGCTTTGATGAAACCCCGAAGACTTCCTGGCCGAACTCCGGTCCACCAAAAGTCAAGCCCGGTCTGGAGCCGGCCATCACCTCGGATGACATGTACGAACACGTGGTTTACCTCGCGTCCGACGAACTTGAAGGTCGGATGACTGGTACCGCGGGGACGCGGCAAGCGGCCAAATACATAGCTGCCCGGTTTAGAGAAGCAGGCCTCGAGCCGCTGGGTGACAACGGCACATATTTCCAGGAGTTCCCCTTCCCGGCCGGCATCGAGCTGATCCCTGATAAGAACCGGTTGGCTGTCATCTCCTCCGCCGGGTCGGCCACTGAGTTGCTCAAAGTGGACAAAGACTACCGTCCCATGTCCTTTACCACGAATGCAATGGTGAGTGGTGATGTTGCCTGTGTCGGCTATGGCCTGCTGATTCCCGAAGAGCCCGGCAAGCCGAAATATGACTCTTACGAAGGCCTGAACGTCGAGAACAAGATCGTGCTGGCCTTCGATGACGTTCCAGCTAACTTGGACACCGACGAGCGAATCCGCTGGATGCATTACAGTAGCCCGCGCTACAAGGCCAAGCAGGCCCTGAAACATGGGGCCATCGGCTTTCTGCAGGTCACAGGGCCGAATACACCGGGCGCCGGTTCGCTCTTCCCTCTGGCCCGAAGCGACAGCGACGCGGGTATAGTCGCCGCCTCCATCTCCACGGCGGTCGCGCAGCGCTTGCTTGACGGGACGGGTATGAAGCTCGACGAGCTTCAGAGTATGCTGGATGACGGCAAGATTCCGGATCATTTCAGCGGCCTTCGACTCACCACCCGTATCGAGCTGACGACACACCTGGCCCGCAAGGAAGGCAAGTGCCGCAACGTTGTGGGCCTTCTGCCTCCGATCGGTGAAGGACGAATTGCCGATGAGTATGTGCTGATCGGCGCCCACTACGACCACATAGGCCGCGGCGAAGGAGGCGGCTCGCGCGCTTCCGCCGGTGAGGAAGGCCAGATCCATAACGGAGCCGACGACAACGCCTCCGGCGTCTCGACTGTACTGGAGTTAGCGGCCTTTTCGGCTGAGACACGAAAGAAGGCCGAGGGCATCGGCCAGCAGCGGGGTTTGATCTTCGCTTGCTGGTCCGGTGAGGAGATTGGTGTCATAGGCTCGACATACTTCGCTCGCCACGCGCCCTGCCCGCTGGGTCAGATTGCCGCCTACGTCAACTTCGACATGGTGGGCCGGCTGCGCAACGGCCGGCTCATCCTTCAGGGCGTCGGGTCATCACCGGGTTGGCCCAAGTTGATCGAGAAGGTTAACATCCGCCAGCCGCTGGCGCTGGTGATTCAGAAAGACCCCTACCTGCCGACGGACACGCATGAGTTTTATCCCGCCGGGATTCCGGTTGTGTCCTTCTTCACCGATGTTCACGATGAATTCAATCGCCCAGCCGACGACGCTGACACTCTCAATTATGCCGGTATGGAACATGTGGCCCGGTTCAGCCGGCATCTGGTCACCGAGCTGGCCGGCAACCCGGATCGCCTCAGCCATACGAGCGTCAAGCGCGCTACCCCGGACAGAGGTGCCATGGGCGGCCGGCGGATTTTCACCGGTACCATCCCCGATTTTGCAGCCGGTGACGTGGGCGGCATGAAGATCAGCGGCGTACAGGGAGAGAGCCCCGCCCAGAAGGCAGGTCTTATCGGCGGCGACGTCATCGTCGAGTTCGCAGGGCACAAGATCGGCGGCCTGGAGGACTATGCGGTCGTTTTAAGAGTCCTTAAGCCCGATCAGCCGGTCGAGATCGTCGTACGAAGAGACGACAAGGAACTCCACATGACTATCACCCCGACCTTGCGGAAATAAATCGTCACCATAGCACAACTCGTAACCTGTACGCCCTGGCCATGGACCGATAGGATGTGGCAACTCATTTGCTTGAAATGCCGTCAAAATGCGCTATCATCGATGACAGAAGTCAACATCCACAAGACAACGGCATGCACGACTATGCCGGTGGGGAAAGGAAATGCGATTCTCGAAAACCACGTTCGTGGCGGCGGCCGTGCTGCTTGTTGGGCTGTTCGGCCGTCCGGCGGAGGCTGGAACGGTGCTCACGCTCAGCGACCTGAGCAGCGACGAAACCAGCGCCGAGGAATTGGACGCAACACTGCTGTTCGCCGTTTATGGGGATGAGCTTACCCTTACGGTGACGAACGATACGCCTGAGGTTGGCGGCTTTGACATTGACGCCCTCTATTTCAACGCGACCTCCAACATAACGGGTTTGCAGTTCGTGCCACCCGTGTCGGGTTGGACACTTTTTCCAAACGAAACTGCCGACGGCTTCGGGACATTTGACTTCGCCATTATCAGTGATCCGGGTAACGACCCGGGCGAAATCGCCCCCGGAGGTTCTCTGAGCTTTGTGTTTGAGGTCATTGGGAGCGGCCCCTTCGTGGAGACGGATTTCACCGCCGAGTTCAGCGAGGTGCCGCCTGGTGAGAATCCGGCCCTGGCGGCGGCCAAATTCGTGAACGGCACAAGTGACGACAGCGCATTCGGTGCGGTTATCCCCGAGCCGGGTACCGCATTGCTCACCCTGATCGGCGTCGGCACTCTCGGCTGGATCAAGCGGCGAATGCGGTAGCCCAGGGGCGACTCTCTGGCCGGTAAGTCCGTCTCGCCCTCGGACTGTGACCCTGCTGAACGGTTCTGACTGAACGGCCTATGCAGCCGGCAAGTGTCGGCAGGAAAGTTCTTTCCTTTCTCATGCCCATCGGTGTCGCGCGCCTGTCACTGGCGGGTTCCGATGTCCATCGGAACCAGTGGCACCCAAGCAACCAGCGGTACTTAGGCCGACCGCGGCACACAGGCCTTGGCCGCAGCTTTGAGGCCAAGAGAGCACTAGTCGCCAACGACGGATGTGGGACGGTCGACGTAGATTTTCAGGGCGATCTGGCGCTTCTGCTTGCCTTTTCCCTCGACGCGGACCTCGCCACGAACTCGGTCGCCCTCTCGGAGGTCTTTGAGCTTGGCCATCGCCCCGTTGATCATTATCTCCGTTTCCCGGGTGACCAGGCCGGCGCCCAGCATGTCCTGCTTGTGCTTCTCACTGTAGTAGAGAACGGTGATCTCGCCGGTTTCGTCAGTGGTTCGGTCGATCTGTTCGATCTTGCCTTCAAGGGTGATCACCTCGAAACCTGGTTCATTCTTACGGCAGCCCGGGCATGCCAGTCCAACAGCCACCATAAGCAAACCGGCACGGCGAGCGACATGGAATCGGCACGTTATGGTCATCTCCTCGCACTCCTTACCGACAAATGGATTCCTGGAAGGTCTCTAAGACTACGGCTGCAACCGTGTGTACTGTAATACTCAGAGCCGTGCAGGGCAAACAGGTTGATCCTTCGTCGCCGTTTTGCCGCACAGGTCCAGGCAAACAGCGATCCCGCCGCTTGCGCAGCAGCCGCGCAGGCTGAAGCCTGTGGCTCGTGTGGACTGGAATCGGTAGGCCGGCGCGGCTCATATCATTTCACGGGTCTTGTCGGGGATAGGGCAGCCGAGCTTGGTCAACTCCGTACGGATCTTAGCCGGGTCACCGAGGCCGGCTGCGATCACTATGCGATCATACCGGATGTCGTCGAGGGCCTCGGCGATCGCAGCGAAGTCAATGGAGTCATCGGGCCTCGTTGAAGCCGGTCGGTCCGCAGGGCGAGTGTAATCCACACGCACAGCATGGACCCGAGCGGTAAGTATCCTGAGCCAGTCTGCGGGCGAGCCGATCCGCACGATGCGGGCCACGTCAATGCACGCACCGGCAGCACATGAATTGGCAGCGTCAATGATCTGGCGGAGTTCAACCGGAGAAAGCAGGCAGCCGTTCGCACCGGCCTCCAGTGCGACGGCCACGCCCGCGGCTTCAGCCTCGAATCGTGCGTGATAAAGCAGCTCGTAAGCATAGTTCAGCGCCGCCTGATAGGATGTGAACCCCTGGTCACCGCGGCTTCGGGCCAGCGGTGGAATCGTCAGATTCAAGCATTGAGCCCCGAGCCCCGCAGCCCGGTCTATCAATGTATTAACCTCGTTCAACGCTGCAGGTATGTCGCAGGTGTGGCACCGGGCCGCAACCGCCTTTACCTGCAAACCACCCTCGCCAAGACTCGTGGGCAGGGGCAGCTCACTAACCGCCCGGACGACCGTGGGGACCGTTCCTTCCCCCGTCTCGCAGGTGTGGGCCGGCCCCAGCGGCAGCTCGATGCCGTCAAACCCGGCTGCAACAATGCGCCCATATCGTTCTTGCAGTCCGGCGGCTGCTGGGGACGGTTCCATGCGATACAGGACATGTCGTTCCATGGCTGTTAGCTGCCTCTACAGCTACTATGCGTCAAAAAACGTCCAGGTTGGATCGTCTTTGGCTCCCGAGTGCCTCCGATCACATGGCCACACGGACCGCAATAGCGCCTATTGTCCACGCCTTTTGATCGGGCGCGCCGCGGCCATTATACTCATCCCCGGCCAACGTGGCTAAGTGACGCGGGGGTTTCCAGGGCTCAGCGCAGCCTTGGTGCGGGTATCACGCAGATGACTACGGACTGTCGAATCCGGGTTCTGCCCGATTTGTTGATTAGGAAGATCGCCGCCGGCGAGATCGTCGAGCGCCCGGCCAGCGTGGTCAAGGAGCTGTTAGAAAACGCGGTGGATGCCGGAGCGCATCGAATTGCGATCACCGCCGAGGACGGCGGCAAGCAGCTCATTCGAGTCACTGATGACGGGAGCGGCATGTCCCCGGAGGAGCTACGCCTGGCTGTTGCACGGCACGCAACCAGCAAGATTGCTGCCGAGGAAGATCTGTACTCGATCGCCACGATGGGATTTCGCGGTGAGGCTCTGGCGAGCATCTCCGCCGTGTCCAAGCTCCGGGCCATCTCGCGCCGCCCGGAGGCGACAGAGGGACATGAGGTCCGTGTGGCGGCCGAGCAATTGGAGATGACTCAGGCGGCCGGGTGCCCGGTGGGAACCACCGTCGAGGTCCGCGACCTGTTCTTTAACGTCCCCGCGCGGCGCAAGTTCCTGCGGGGGTCCCCAACCGAGATGGGCCACATAAACGAGCAGCTCGCCCGGGTGGCGTTGTCACATCCCGAAATCGCCTTTGAGCTGACCAACAACCGGCGTGTTACCCAGAGGCTGCCGAGCTGCCAGACGCGTCTGGAGCGTATTGCGAAATTCTACAGCCCGGAACTGGCCTCGGCGCTGTTGCACATACAGCGAAACGAACGCGGTGTGGACCTGGAAGCCTACGTCGCACCGCCCAATCAATCAAGAGCGACAGCGCAGTGGCAGTACGTTTTCGTCAACTGCCGCTACATCCGCGACCGGTATATCCAGCATGCAATAAAAGAGGCGTACCGCGGCCTGATGGAGCCCAACCGCCACGGCGTGGTTTTTCTGTTCCTGACCGTGGATCCGCAAAGTGTGGATGTCAATGTGCATCCGACGAAGATCGAGGTCCGCTGGGCGGACTCCCATCTGATTCACTCGCAGGTTCTAAGCGCCCTCCGCGAGACGTTCCAACGTTGCGACCTGACGCCGGCGTTGCGAACTCAGCGGTCTCGAGAGCCGATCAGCGATGAGGAGCAGGATCGCATGCGTCACGAGATGGCGGCCGCCCTCAGGTCAACGACGCCAATTCAGCCGGCCAGGCACGGCGAATCAGGCCCACCGGCCCTGTCACAGCCGGTTCGCTCGACGGCTCCGGCTGGCCGTAGTTCGCCACCGGCGATGGATCCGGCACAGATGTGGCAGTCCCTATATGGTCCGCCGGAATCGAGGCCTACGGCCCCGCAAGGTCCGCCGCAGCCGGCAGCAGGTCCTCTACCGGCTGAACCGCAGCGGCTTCCTTCACGGTCTCGGGCGATTCAGATGCACAATCTATATCTCGTGGCGGAGACCGATGACGGCATTGTCATTGTCGATCAACACGCCCTGCACGAAAGGGTTCTCTATGAGCAGCTTCGGCGGCGCATCACTGACGGTCCGCTGGAATCCCAACGGCTGCTTTTGCCCGAGACGCTCAACGTCACCGCGCAGCAGGCGGCCCTTCTGGAAAGCAACGCCGAACTCCTTGCGCAGCTCGGCGTCGAGGTGACACCATTTGGCACTGATGCCGTGGCGGTGCAATCGTTCCCCGCCTTGCTCAAGGATACCGATGTGATCTCATTCATGCGGGACCTGCTCGATCAGCTTGCACAGCAGGCGGGGCCTGCGAACACCGACGCGGTGGTCAATGATATCCTCAGCATGATGGCCTGCAAAGCCGCGGTCAAAGCCGGCGATCCGCTGACCCCCGAAGAGATTGACGCCCTTTTCGAACGAAGAGACCTGATCGAAAAATCGAGCAGTTGTCCCCACGGCCGACCGACAATGCTCCGCCTCACCAAAGCCGACCTCGACCGGCAGTTCAAACGAACCTAACCAGGGATACAGAAGGCCACTCGGCCCTTTTTCTATCTCAATCGCACCTCAGGGTCCCCGGTGGGCGGGATCGCGTGTGGCGAGATTGTCGCTGGGATACGCATAGCAGGGTGATTCTCGGACGTAGCCCACGTGGGGTGTGTATCCTGCTTGTTTATTCACTTATCAACGGATACACTTGATTGCGGTTATCGGGGGCGTTGGAGGGGGTGCCGCAGGCGACCTGACAAGGCATTATGATGCGCTAAGCAGCGATGGCCTGTTGGTCTTGGGGACCGACAGGCGACCGCGGCGCGCCAGCGCGATCGGGGTGCACCTCGGCGTGCCCGGCTCATTGGCACGGGCCGGTAAACCTACAACGCATCTTCGGTTACGGAGTGATGGGGCCAAGGCAATGGGCTGCGTCTCTACCTATAAACACTGTGGGAGGTGTCAAGAATGAAACCAGCTACTCTTCGCATCCAATTTATCCTGGTATCCGTAGCCTTACTCGGACCCGCTGCCGGGCAAGGTAAAGCGCAATGGCAATACTACTACTTTGACCAGCCGCAACCCCTCACGATCGATACCAGAAAGGTAGCTATCTTCCAGGGTGCCGAACGGGGCATGGTGTCGGCTTCAGAAGTTTTGTCGAAGCACGGAATAGCAGCCGCAGACATACGCCCCTCCGTGATCGCAGGCATGTCGATGGCGAGCGTCCCTGCGTCGGCTCGCAACGAAGCAGGCATAAGGACGCTGGTTAAGTCAATCGCAGATGCTCAGGAGGTGGAGTTCGTGTCACCGATTTTCCTGGATGAGCGTGGCGAGCCGGTGATCATCACCCGTTATCTCCACGTCGGTTTTCACAAGCATGTGAGCCCGCAAGACGCCGAGGCTATCCTCGCCGACGTGAAGGCGGGAGTTATTGAGGAACGCGACTGGAGCCGTATGAAGGGAGTCTACCGCGTTCTGTGCGGTCACCGCGACGGATTCGATGTGCTGGAGCTGGCAAACACGCTTGCACGACGGCCGGAGGTCAGATTCGCTGAGCCGGACATGGTTATTACCGGCAGAACCGATCTGATTCCCAATGATCCGGGCTTTCCAAACTGTTGGGGCCTGCACAATACCGGGCAGAGCGGCGGCACGGAGGACATGGACATGGACGCTCCCGAAGCGTGGGACATCACGACGGGAGACCCGGACATTATCGTCGTCGTCATGGACGTTGGCGCCCAGCAGGATCATCCGGACATCAATCAGATCCCCGGTGCTGACTTCACCGGGAACGGCACCGGCGGCGGCCCGCTCAACGAGTGTGATGGGCACGGAACGACCGTCGAGGGGACCGTCTCCGCGATCATCAACAATAGTCTGGGTACGATAGGCGTCGCCCCAGGCGTGAAAAGCGCCAGTGCCAAGTGGGGCGTATCTAACGTGCCATGCGATGGCACGTTCAGCGCCGCCTACAGTTGGCTAGTCAACGCGCTCAATTGGGCCCAGACGAGTGGGGCGCGGGTTACCAACAGCAGTTTCAGCTCGGGCCCTTCCAGCGCAGTGACGGACAAATTCTCCTCAACGCGCGACGCAGGCATCATTCACTTCGCCGCATCAGGGAACGGGGGGGGCAGCTCGATAAGCTATCCGTCGAATCTTCCCACGGTCAATGCCATAGGTGCACTCGACCGCAACGGTAATCGGGCTGGATTCAGCCAATACGGCACAGGTCTGGCATTCTCGGCTCCCGGGGTGTCTATCTACACCACGGACGAAACCGGGTCTGCCGGCTTCTGCTCCGGTAGCTACTGCCACCTCAACGGTACGTCGTACGCGTCACCTTATGCAGCCGGTGTTGCGGCGCTGGTACTCTCGGTCGATCCGGGCTTGAGTCCGGAGGGCGTCGAGATGGTCATGCAAGAAAGTTGCGTGGACCTTGGCGCTGTCGGCTACGACACCACGTTCGGGTGGGGCTTCGTCAACGCCCATCAGGCACTGTTTGCGGTGGCCGGCACGGTACGAACCTGCGAGGTGAATAAGCTGGTCGCCTCCGACGCGGAGTCCGGGGATCAGGCTCAGTTCGGCCATGCGGTGTCCGCTGACGGGGAAGCGGCCGTGATCGGCGCCCGTACCGACCCTTGCGGCGCCGGCAGTCAATGCGGATCAGCCTATGTGTACCACTGGTCCGGCAGCGCTTGGAACGAGGAGGACAAGCTTACGGCATCGGACG
>JAUWWQ010000107.1 GCA_030616775.1 Planctomycetota bacterium | reverse complement strand
TCAGGTTCGATGCCGTCGACGCAAAACGCCGAACAAGCACCCAGGTTACGGTCGGACACGTCCGGGGATCCAACGGGTCCCTGACGCATCACAACCCGATCGGCGGGGATCGGCCAACCGGCCAGTCAGTGGCTCGACATCCTACCCCGCGACCGCGCTTATCAGAAAGTGCGGCACGGGGCACTCCGGGCTGTGGCCACGACGGCGCAGAATTAGATTGCAGTCACTCCGCTCTGGCGGTAAACTCCTCCTATAAGGCGCAGTACGGTTGTCCGCTTCACAGCATGTGGGCGAGAGGTATCTCTTGTGCGCTCGCCCCGTTTCCGGCACAGCCCGCAGCGCGCCGTGTCTGAGATAAGTTTAGCGAGTTACAGGATACACAACATTTCGGATTTGTCAAGGGGAAAATTCACGAAATCTCGGAAATTTCCAGGTACCCTGCGCAGATTGCGGCTCGGGCGTGGATTGACGCAGGAGCGGCTCGCAGAGCTAGCCAGGGTACCGAAGGGCGCGATAAGCCTCTGGGAACTCGGGAACGCCAAGCCTGATTCGGGCCAGCTCGAAGGTCTGAGCCGAGCGTTACGAGTATCCGTCGACGAATTGCTCGGGCTGACCCGATTGACCGGGGACGCCGCGCTCGCCGCCAACGTGAATCTCCCAAAAGTCTGCGACCAGCTCCGCGTAATCTTGAGGATCCTTGAGCAAGCACTCGCGGAGCCGCGCGACGCTGCAAAGAGACGTGCCCGCAAATCATGACGTGAAAAGGTTCCCCACCCTTCGGTGCGCGAAGGACGGGACACCCTATGCCAAGAAATTCATACTGGCGATGTGCATTTCTCATCGTAAATATGTAAAATGATTATAATCAGACTCAGGCATGCAATGAAGGTGTACAAAGCAAAGCACGGCAAGAAGTTTACATATGAAACCCTTGCGAAGGCGGCCGGAGTTGCACCGAGCACGCTTGACGCCATCGAGAATCAAGAGTAATACAACACGACGATCAAGACGTTGGACAAAATCTGCCGGGCTTTGGGTACGAGCCCGTCGGATATCTTGTTCTATGATTCGAGCAAGCCGCAGCCGGGCGCGAATGGGCAGAAATCGGTCGAGGAGGGCACCAAATCCCGCCCCGAAGGGGAACGCAAGAAAGCTGAGAACGGAGGCTCGTTTTAGGCGCAGTCGGTGGCGTGGGCAAGCGCAGGCCCGCTCTCGGAAGCTAACCGGAGGTTCTGGGCTAGGAGATGCTTGCGTGCAATGAGGAAGGGAGCGCCACGGGCAACAACGTGTGTTGCGTTGTCGTCCCGGTGTCGACGAGGTTCCCGAGCGAGCGTTGGACAGCTTCGAGCAGATGGACCTGGCGGCGATGCGGATGAATCGCCTGCCTGGCTGCAAACCGATCCAAGAGAACGTCATTGATTGCGTGATCAACGACAATTAGAATCCGCTCCCAACGAGAATCAGATTTCGGCCCTTGAGGGCGGTTCGTAGGGTGATGGCCATTCTCATCGCAAGGAGGTTGCCAAAATGAGCAAGTCGATTGTACGGGTACACCCGGTTGGCTCGGGTGAACTTCATTCTGCTGGTTCGCCCCGGCGATCGTCGAAGGCTGGTTCCTGGTTGCCCTGCGTCGCCAGATTACTGGCTGCGCTCGCCCCGTTCTCAGTTCCCAACGTGTTGGAGGCCGATCAACTCGATGAGTGTTTCGAGTGGTACCACTCGTCAGACGCGGGGCCCACTCGCCGCGGCCACGCCATGACGTTCCACATGGGCCGAGGGACGATCGTTCTCTTTGGCGGCTCGGAGAGTGACGTACTTATGAATGACACGTGGGAGTATGTCCCCTTTGGCCTTTGGACCAACGTGTCGCCGACGGAGAACAACCCACCGGCCCGTGAAGATCACGCTATGGCGTACAACGAGGAGCGGGCAGTGACTGTGCTGTTCGGCGGTGCAAACGAGGACGTGCTGAATGACACTTGGGAATGGGATGGAAGCACATGGGTGGACGTATCCCCTGGGGCCACCACCCCCTCAGCCCGCGCGAACCACGCGATGGCTGCCGGCGGAGGGGTGACGATACTCTTCGGCGGCCAGGACGAGCAAGGAACCTATCTCGGCGACACGTGGGAGTGGGACGGAAGCGCGTGGACCCTGCGAGCGACCAGCGGACCCTTGCCTCGCGCATACCACTCCATGGCCTCTCCCCGGTACGGTGACGGTGGAGTGTTCCTCTTCGGTGGAAACGACGGGACAAGTGATCTCGGCGATACTTGGCTTTGGGATGGGTCGACATGGAGTCTCATATCCACAGGTGGACCATCGCCTACGGCCAACTCGAACATGGCCGGGCATAGCATGTGGCCTGCTCTCGTCGTTGACGGTACCGAGACGTGGCTTTGGATCAGGGGCAGTTGGGTCAAACAGACTGGCCCTATGCCCTCCCCCAGTAGGGTGGAGGCCGCCATGGCTGCGTCCTTGCAGTTCCTAGTCCTGCACGGCGGCAGTGGTTCTTCTGGCGACCTAAGCGACACTTGGGCAGGGTACAAGCCGCTCTGTGTGCCCACGGTCTCCGCCTGGGGCGCAGCCGTGATGGCACTGCTGGTGCTGACGGTCGGGAGCATCGTGCTTGTTCGACGGCGTCAGGCAGTCGCCTGACAAACCGTCAAAGAAGGTGTGGCACCGGCATCGAGCTGCCTGCCGCCGGAGTGAAGCTACTGGATGCCACGGATCGCATCGTGGAGGGAGATTCCGAGGGCCTTGGTGAACTTGCGGAGCGTCAGGATCGTCACTTTGTACTCGCCCCGCTCGACCGAGCCGACGTAGGTTCGATGTACGCCACATCGGTGGGCGAGTTCTTCCTGCGACCAGCCCTTCGCTTCTCTTGCTTCGCGAAGGTTCGCACCCAGCCGGATTAAAACACGATCCTTCTTAGCCATGCGGCTAAGGTGGGCGGTGACAGCGTATTTATCGACCGAGTATAACTAACGTGGAGTAGCGGAGTTCCGGCGGTCTCCGAGTGGGGCCTGTAAGCCCGCGGCTCGGTTGCGTTGCAAGATTGCGCACGGTCATTTAGGGCTGGCCTGACCGCTCTGCCCGGTCCAGTGTGTCGCCGGCGTCATTCGGGCGGTCCTTGGCGGCGAACGCCTCGTCGTCATGCCAGAACTCGTCCTCATCGTCGTCAACAGCCACAGCCCCGGTCGTTCTCTTGGTGAGGATTGTTCTGGCAAAGTCAATGCGTTCGATCAGGGATGGCATACTCTCGATACGATCGTCCGGGTTGGATTGACAGCAGCTATCGATAAGCCGTGACACGCACGCCGGAAGCTCGTGCATGGCGGATCCGTTGATTTCCTCCACCCGCTTGCCCACCAGGCTTTGCGAATAAGGCGTGATCGTCT
>JAUWWQ010000093.1 GCA_030616775.1 Planctomycetota bacterium | reverse complement strand
GGCAAGCTCACGCTGACCATCAGCGGAGCCGGCATGGTGAAAGAGAAACTGCTCGACATGCTCGACCGCCTACGACCGGCCGCGTGAAGAACCCCGACGAGATTTATGCAACGTTGGGGTTTACCCATGAGGAATTTCGGGAAGCCCGTCGACGGGGCATTCCTGTGTTTGCATTTATGTTGCCACCCGCCGCGCATGCGCCGAGGGAGGAACAAGAGCGCCTCCGCGAGTTCGCGGCTGAGGTCGGTGAGGCATGCGTTCGTAAGTCAACTGAACCAGACAACCTTGTCGGCGACATCGCTTTTACACTCTTACAAGAGGAGCGGGCGGGTCGACTCGGCCGTCGGTTCGCATTCTTCCAGACCCATGACCAGTTCTTCGCGCAGCAACTCGAAGAGGGGCGGCTCTTCAATCACCGATTGCCTATGGTGGGTCGCTCAGACATACTAGAGAAGCTCGCTACGTTCCTTCGATCCGATGCGCCTGCCCAGGTCTTGAGTGCTCCAGGCGGCGCTGGCAAGAGTCGTTTATTGCTAGAGCTTGCCCGACTATCCGAGCAGGATTCGGAACTCCCACAACTGCGCTTCGCCACGGCGGAAGGTCGATGGACCGGCGAGGATATTGCAGAACTACCGACGACCTCCGTCGTCGTGGTGCTGGACGATGGCCACCGTCGGGAGGATTTGGACGCCTTGATCCAGGCGTGCCTCACTCACAATTCGGGGGCTCGGTTCCTTGTGTCCTGTCGGCCGGCGTTGGTCAACGGCGTTAGATACCACCTGAGGACGATCGAGACAATTGACGACTCCACTGAGCCGATCCAGCTTGCACCACTGGAAGCGGCAGACGCGCTGGAACTGGCGCGTGAAGCCTTGACTGAGGAATCCGTGGAACTAGCAGAGCGGCTTGTAGGTGCATCTGACGGCAATCCGCTAGTGATCGTAGTAGGTGGGCGCTACATCGCAACCCAGCGCGATGCCCCAGAAGTACTCGATCGCACACCCAAGGAATTCCAGCGCATCGTTCTAGACCGTATGCTTGATGATCCAATCTTGGAAGGGACCCAGAGGCAACTTCGGCGCAACGTCTTAGATGTCGTGGCGGGCATAGGCCCAGTCTCCATGGAGGACCGTACGGTTCCCGAGAGCATTGCTGAGTTCGTCAATTCCCAGCCCCACGAAGTGCGCATCGCAATGGGAGAGCTCTTGCACGCTGGGTTCCTGATGCGCCGCGGCCGTCTGGCCCGCGTTACGCCCGACGTGCTCGCCGACCACCTGCTGTTCTGCAAGGCTGTAAGTCCCGATGGCCAAGCAACCGGCTTCGTTGACTCCGTCTTCAAGGCATTCGCGCCGGGGTACCTTGGCAACATCATCTCGAACGCCGCCGAGCTTGATTGGCGTACGGCCGCGTTAGGGGGCGGTGTCGAAGTGTTGGCACACACTTGGCAGCGCATAACGGATCGACTCCCATCCCTTTCACATCCAGCACGTTCGGAGCTCGTCTCCAACTTGCGACGGGCTGCGATTTTCACGCCGATGCGCGTGCTTGATGTACTCGAATGGCTCCTGCGACATCCCGATGCTCCCGAAGAGCCCATGCTTGCCGGTCTCGGGTTCACGAGTTCGCCACGAGTTCTCCAGGACGGGATCTGCGAGCTTCTCAAGATCATAGCCACGCATCCGGACTACACGCGACGGTGTGTCGACGCCTTAATCCCTATCGTTCCAGGTGATGACCGCCGGACGAACCAGTATCCAGCGCACCCGCGCCGAGTGCTGGAGGACTTGGCGGGCTACGAACTCGACCGACATCTAGCTTGTCAACGGACGGTTGTCGAGACAATCCGTGATGTTGTCCGGGATGCTCCGCCCGATAGTCCAGTTGCCTGGGCCGCCCCGGTCCTCGGTGCAGCTCTCGTCCGAAACGGAGAGAGCCATCGAGGTACTCGCCACGGTCTGACTATTCGCGGTTACCCCCTCCACCACTCGATTGATCGCATCGCGCCGAACCGTGAGATCGCAATCGAGGGCCTAGTTTCGCTCTGCGACCGTGAATCAGCAGGCGGTGCCGCGGCGGCGGTGGCAGAGCTTGCCAAGCTGCTGGATGTCCCGCACGGGATATTTGGAAGGGAGGTCACCAAGGAGGAGATTGGCGCTTGGGTCCCCGAGGCAAGGCGGGCTGGCCACGAGCTTGCCACCATTGCGACGGAGGCACCTCTGGATGTGACTCGCTACCTGGCGCGGCGCAAGCTGCGCAACTTTCGTGACGAGTTGTGGCCGGATATCGCCAGCGAAGTCCAACAGGTTCTGCAACGGACTTTGCCCATTCAGGACGAAGCGTTTTTCGACCTCCTTGTCGGGTTGCCTTACGACTGGCATACGAACGACTATCAGGCTGAGCGGGCGTGCGCGGCAACGTGCGCAACAGATGTAGCACACGACCTAGCTGCACGATACGACGATTTGGACGACGTATTACACGTGCTCGCTGAGAAGGTCACTTGCGTTGACCAGGCGCACGGCGTTGACAAACAGAACTACGCAGAGTTCGCGCGGGCGCTGGCGGCGGAACATAGCGACCACAAGATCAAGTGGGCCAACGCCATCATTCAGCATCCGGCTGACCCAATCCATCGACTGTTACCAGCAGCACTCCGGACCATCAAGAAGGAGTGTCAACCAGAGGCGTTCTCAAAGTTGATTGAGGCTGTCTGTCAATCACCTCATGAAAAGCTACGCGCGGTGACGGCCAACTCGCTCTTCTACTTGGTCGACTCGGACTCCGCCAACCGATCGGACCTTGACCTACTCAAACGCTTCTTAAACGACACAAGCACGGCGGTTCGGCGGGCCGCGATCTGGTCGCTAGGTCGGTTCCAGGAGAGGCTGCCTGACGAGGTCGCCGAAACCGCAGTCTCGATCGAGATCGAAAACGATCCCGACTTAGCGGAAGAACTCTACGGCCTGTTCCGCAGACATGGGCGCCATGGCCCAACCGCCCTCACCGATGAGCAGGTCGATCGTCTACTGGCGAAGCTCCGGCCGCTACGTCGACTCGAATCGCGCACGCGCAACGTATTGACCTTCGTTGCCTATGCATCGGAGCGGCGTCCAAGAACGGTGGTCGAGACGCTCCTCTTTCGCATCCAAGCTGCCTGCGCTCAGCATGAAAGAGATCGCAAGGAACGGTACGACCCGGTTCCGATCGGTGGTCATGCATTGTCGCTTCCAGGTCTGCGCGTGTCGGGCGAGTACCTTGCATTGCTGCGACAGATCCGCGACGCGGCATCCGAGCGAGACGCATTGGCTCGGCATCACTTGGCTACACTCTTTTGCGCCGCAGCGGATCTACAGGCCGCCGCCGAAGTTCTGAAAGAGTGGACGTCGAGCGGAGATTCCGAAAAGGTGCTTGCAGCGGCCAGCCTGCTGCGCAACTTCCACAGCGACGTGGTGTTCTCTCTCGCCGACTTTGTGGCCGACACACTCGATGACGCAGAAAGGCTTGGTGCTGACTGCTATGAAGCCGTCTGCGGACAACTGTTCGGAGTCGCGATTTCGGGCGTCTGGTCCAGTGCGCCCGGTGAGCCCTCACCACATGAGGTGTCCCAGAGGGCACGCGCGCGCGAGTTTGCAGAGAAGTACGCGGAACGGGCACCAGTTCGCCGGTTCTACGAGAACTTAGCAGGGCATGCTGAAGCGAGCATTCGTCGTGAGCTCGACCAGTTTGAGGAGGAAGAGTTCGAGTGAAATCGGTCTTGCACCAGTTCGACGCGCTCAGCCAAGCCCTGCAACAAGTGGCGAGCACCCTCCCGGCCGGGAAGCGGACCCGCGCTGAAGAACTTGTGGAGCCGTTCGTCCGCGCCGCAAAGCGCAAGTGGCAGAATGTTCTCCTACATCAAGCCATGATTTCCGGCGTAAACTGGGGTGAACTCGACGATATCGGGCGAACCTCACCCCTCTCGGGGCAAACTAATACACTGAAAATTGAGTTGCCGGACGCCAATCTGGTGGTGTCCCATCGCAGCGCGGTCGTTGACCATGTGTATGTTGCGTTCGACGGCTTTGTTGCAGGGATGGTAAATATCACGGACACACTAGGACGGTTGCTGAACGTTTGTTTTGATCTCAACATCCCGGAACGGAAGGTCACGCTCATCGCAATCCGGAATAAGGTAGAGGCTTCACCACTCGGCCAAGTTCTCGCTGATCCGAGAAGGATGAATTGGCTTAAGCATGTACGTGAGCTTCGCGGGCGGTGCCAGCACGCTGACCTTGAAGATGTACTGATTCACAACTGTGCCGCGTTCGGACGTTCCGCGGAGCCGTGTGTTCCTGTGGACTACATGTGGTTGAACCGGGCAAATGACACACCACTGACCAAGTACGCGACTGACGCGGTCCGCTGCGCGGAGACACTTGTCTCCGATTGCATCGCCATGATAGTCCAACATGGCACTAAGGCGACAGCTCCGGTATATGTGAAGGATCGGAAGGACCGATCACCGTGCGAAGAACGTTAAGTCAATGCTCCCCCGCGTAGACCGCACTCCGAACCGCTGGATGCGATCGAGGATCGCAGCGAACAACTCACGTGGCACCGCGACTTCGGCCATCTAGAACGTTGCGTACTTGGTATGCCGGACTACTTTCGCTCCGATCTTGATTAGCTTCTCCCGCAGCGTGGTCAACGACCAGTGTTGAACCTCCTCGGTAATGACAGCGAACTCTTCAGCGGTACAGCGGCAACTCGAACCCTGAACGCCGTGAAGATGGACGCGAGGTAATATCCCCGGGTCTTTGCAAAATAGGCCCCGTCCGGGTCTTGGCTTTTCTGCGTCGCAACAGTCCACCACTTGATTTTGACTTCGCTCAAGGCGGAGTGGAGTTAAGTCACACCAGAGAGCGCTCAGAGGCCTTGGGGGGTTGATTCGGTTTCAGACGGCCAGGGGCCCTTCGGCTTTGTCCACAGCGCCAGGATGTCGGTAGCCTTGGCCGCTGCGTCGTCACCGGCGGACGCAACCTTCTCGGACAGATGCTCAAGCACCGAGTCGAGCGAAACGAACGTGTCGAGAGCGTCGTCCTCGGCGTCGAGCCACGCCTGCGCCAGTGCGTCGGCCCGCGCGCCTCGGTCCCGGTATTGCTGCGGCACAACGTCCGCAATCGCGCCGTACAAGGCGTCGGCTGCAGCGTACAGCGCTCGGACTCTTTCCATCATCGTTCGTGGTCGTCCGGCCATATCAGAAACCCTCATGTTCATTGGAAATTACTCACCCGGTCGGCACCCGGCGTATCGGCCACTCTCCGCCCGGAGCGCTTCTCACACCGACTATTCTCATGTCCCGCGAGAGAGGGGGATACCTATATGGCCCTGCGCCCAAAACGCTTAGGGGGTTGATCCATCCTGCAAGTCGCGCGGGGCCCCCCGGCGACGCTGCAACAATACCTCTTTCCCAAAAACCAGACTCTCGGGACAGCGGTTAAGTGGTACCCGGCACGGACGAAGGGGGCGGGGGGAGGCTTTCGTTTCCACGTATCCGAAAGCATGCTTTTTTTTGCGACGGCATGGTGGCACTCGAAAACAGCACGAAAACCCTACGAAAACAGGGGTGAAACGTCGCACCGTCGATAGCGTCGCGTGAGCGACGTTTCTTCCACAACCGAACCGTTGCAGAACAGCCCGTCATCACACTGCTCGTGACTAGTGCACCTGTTCAAAGCAAGACTGTGGTATCCGCCCGCTGCAACGGCCACGAAAGCCCTGTTAGGCGTGGGAACGTTCGTTCCCCGGTCCTCTCCCCACGCGATGATGGACCCGTCAGCCTTCAGCCCGAGACTGTGCCGCCCGCCGCCCGCGACCGCCACAAGACCCGTGTTGGGCTCAGGCACATTGCACTGTCCTTGGTTATTGTCCCCCCACGCCACAATCGAGCCTTCAAGCATTTGACCCTGAGCAGTCTCGGCCCGAGGAACGAGTGCAGCCATGATCACGAGCATCGTCGCGCAGATGTGGCCGCTCAATGGCATGAGTCTCCGTGAACGGGACACGTATCTCCTCCTCTCAAAAGCTGCATGATCTGGATAGGTTAATGAGACGCAACCCATACATGCTACCAAACTCAAACGGCTGAAGTCAAGCCCCAAGAAGTAGTGCTTTAACGACCCGGGGATCGGGTGGCGTCGAGAAGGAGATAGACTATGGGAGTCCCAGCGAGACGGGATGGGGGGGTGTGGTTCGGATTCTGGGCTAGGAAAGGAGTCCCTTGCCGGAAACTCACGTGCGGGCGGAGGGGGTTAGATAACCGCGTAACTGCGCGCGCGGGCCGGTGTAGGGTAAACCCACGCGCGCCGTCAATGGGTCCCATGCTGGTGCTCGTGCGTCCGCGTTCAAGTGTCACGCTGTGGCACCGTCAAAAAGCATCTGCAAACGACTCGAAAACCACCGGGAAACAAGGGTCAAACCGCCACCCGCTACTAGCGTTCTGCAAACGCCGATTTTTCTACAAGGGACCGGTTGTAGAATTATTTTCTTGACACGGTGCCGATCGTGTGTCATACTTGACGTGTCGTAAGTGATAAGTGCTCCCGCGTGATTGCACTCACCGGGAGCGAGGCCAGTACCTAACCAGGAGATACTGACAATGGCAAGTCTACCACACGCATCGGGAAAAGACAAGGCGAAAGCGCTGCGCCAACGCATCGACGCGAGCCTGGACGGTCTCGCACAGGCTGTTGACGACGTGCGAGCGTCCGAGACGTTCCGGCAATTCCTGGACGTGCAAGCCCGCTTCCACAAGTACAGTTGGCACAATACGCTGCTGATCTGCATGCAACGGCCGGACGCGACTCAAGTGGCCGGCTACCGCACGTGGCAGAAGCTAGGCCGGCAAGTCTGCAAGGGTGAGGGTGGAATAATGATCTTCGCCCCGTGTCCGTGGAAGCGGGAGAAGGAAACCGACACGGGCGAGACCGAGACCGAGCAAGGCATCTACTTCAAGGCCGTCCACGTGTTCGACGTTGGCCAGACTGACGGCCCGGATCTGCCAACCGTTGACGTGCCAACGGTCGATGCCAGAGCCGATGATCTGCTGGCCAACCTGATCCGGGTGGCCGAATCCCGCGGGATTGCGGTCAATTTCCGACCTATTTCCAGCGGACCGTTCGGCGCTTCCAAACACGGGTCGATCGATGTTGACAACAGCCACGCGACCGGCCAGCAAGCCAAGACATTGAGCCATGAGCTGGCACACGAAGCGCTACACTGGGAAGATCGGGGACCGTTCACACGTTCCCTTGCGGAGCTGGAAGCGGAATCGGTGGCGTACGTTGTGTGCCTACACTTCGGCCTGAACACTGAGGTCCGGTCAAGTCGGTATATCGCCCTATGGGACGGTGACTCGAAAGCGCTACGTGCAAGTCTGGAATGTATCGCCAACACAGCACGCGACATCATCGACGACGTCGAGGTGCCGGACGCCCGAAAGGCGGTGGCATGATGGCATACGCACACAGTTTCACCGCGTGTTTCTACGGCGACCCATACAACGCGACACCGTCCGATCGGCCGACAACCGTAGCCGATGCGCTGGCGAGTATGCCCGACGATGAGTGGGCTGCAATGTGCCGAGACGTGTTTGGCTGTGCGGGCGAATACGTGGACGTGGACACCGTCCTGGAGCGGATCATCGACACCGACACTGTGTCCAGCTTCCAACCGCCCGTGGAAGTATGGATCGACGACGACGGCGTTCACACCGTGTTGGTGCACGATACGGAAGGGGGTGCATGATGAAAACCGCCGACCTTGACAGGGCGCTGGCAATCGCCCGATCCGGCAGACCGTTGAACGTGGCCGACCTCTCGATATTCGACGGATTCGCTCTGCCCGGTTTCCAACCGGTGACCTGTACGGTCGAAGCGCTGGCCATGCTGGTACGTTGGCAATGCGTCCAGTTGAACGGTGAGATAAACGCCGAAGCGCTCCTGGAGATAGCGACATACGGCCGGAAGCGCTTCCTTGTGGTGGGCGCAGCGGAGAAAGCGGCGTGAAGCGGGAACCGAACATGGCAATTGACTACACACTGTGGGCGCTGGTGGTTGGCGCGTGGTACGTGCTGGCCACCGCGCCCCTTTGGGCAGCTTACATAGGGGACTGATTATGTACCGAAGCTACCGAAACAGCGGATACGCTGATCGTTTTGACAACTACCGCGAAATCGAGGCTCGCTTCGCATCGACCGGATCGTGCGGCCACGAAATCAGCAAGGGCGACCTGATCGGCTGGCAACCGAGAATTAAGAAAACCCAGTGCGCAGCATGCTGGCAGCGCTGGGTGGCCGAGAATGCCGAGGCCGACATGCTGGAAAGGCAGGGCTGGTAATGCTTAGCGAACGATACCGACCTGAGACTTGGGACGATTTCATAGGCCAGCCGGTCATCGACGAAATCGTGGAAGCGTGCAACGATCCGTGGCTATTCGACGGCTGCGGTGAGCGGTGGCTTTTTGAATCCGACGGAATAGCCGGTTGCGGCAAGACATCGGCCGCTTACGTGGCGGCCCGAGCGTTGGGCTGCGGTGACTTCGCTATCGAGCGTATCGACAGCCGGGCGTGCGTCGTGGCCGATCTACGGGACCTGTCCAGCCGGATGCAGTTGTACGGATGGGGTGGCAATTCCCGCCGGTGCTACATCATCGACGAGATACAACACCTGAATCGTGACTGCCAACGGATGCTGCTGGGCATCCTGGAAAACTTGCCGAATCACGTGATCTTCATCGGCACCACAACATCGGTGACGTGGGCAGACGACGTGGACGGATTGTTCAGCCGGTGGCGCCGGTTCCGGTTTCGCAAGCCAAGCGCCCCGGCCATAGCCGAACACTTGGAACGCATCGCGGCGGAACAATCTCTGCCGATTCCCGACGGTTTTCGGATGCTTTCCTACGTCCAGGGCAAATACGTGGACGTGGGCGGTAACAACATCCGGGCGTGTATCGATCTATTGCCCGATGCGTTGAGGCGGTACAAGAGCAGGGCGGTTGCCGCCTAAGACCGTCTAACAAAACGAGTTCCGTAGGCTTCTCCAACAGATGATGACGCAGCCGAGTGTCATGAACGCTTCGTGGATGTCGGCGCGGCGTTCGTACCGGACGCGGAGGCGGCGGAACTGATGCAG
>JAUWWQ010000023.1 GCA_030616775.1 Planctomycetota bacterium | reverse complement strand
GGGCAAGTCCGCCACAGGCGGACGCCGCCCACGGTAATCCCAACACCCGTTCCATTCGACCCTGCAGGGGTCGTATAAACGCCACGTTGCACGCGCCCCAGAGAATAGACGACCCTTTCAGGGTCGGACGGCTTGGTAACGCCCGGATCCGGTGGCGGCGCTACGCTTGCCACCGGCTACTTTCGGGCAGGCCTTCAGCCTGCGATCCTGCCCGCCGTTTCTGTCACGGACTTCCGCGCGTATCCCAATGGGCCTGCGGCGATCCGAGGGCGGCGGACAACCGATGGCTACACAACACGGAACTTGGATCACCGGCAATGGCCGGGTAGAGTAAGAGTAGTGGGCCACGCCTATCGCCCTATGGCCTCCGGCTGATAGCGCCACGATGTGAGGCGTCACTGCGGACGGGTGAGTTGTTACGACGGGTTGCTCCATGAATTCCAGGCAGATCAGACAGCAGTTTCTGGATTTCTTCGCCTCGAAGGGGCACGAGATCGTCGACTCTTCGCCGGTCGTGCCGCTCGATGACCCGACGCTGATGTTCACCAACGCCGGGATGAACCAGTTCAAGGACGTGTTCCTGGGGACGGGGTCGAGACCCTATACGCGGGTGGCCGACACGCAGAAGTGCATCCGGGCCGGCGGCAAGCACAACGATCTCGACGACGTCGGGCAGGATACCTACCACCACACCTTCTTCGAGATGCTGGGCAACTGGTCGTTTGGCGACTACTTCAAGAAAGAAGCCATCGAGTGGGCCTGGGAGCTGCTCACCGAGGTCTGGGGGATCGACAAGGACCGGCTGCACGCCACGTATTTCGAGGGCGATGAATCGGAAGGGCTCGAGCCGGATACTGAGTCAGCCGAGCTTTGGAAAAGTGTCACCGACATCGGCCCGTCGCACATCCACCCCGGCGGCAAGAAGGATAACTTCTGGGAGATGGGTGAAACCGGGCCTTGCGGTCCGTGCAGCGAAATCCACATCGACCTTACGCCCGACAAATCGGGGCGTGGGCTGGTCAACGCCGGTGACCCCCGGGTCATTGAGCTGTGGAACCTGGTTTTCATTCAGTTCAATGCTGCGTGGAAACCCGGCGGCGAAGAACGGATGCGAGAGTTTGAGAAAGTCAAAGTCCCGGGAAAGACTGAAGAAGACCCAAACGAGTACAGACGCAAGTATCGCCTCGAACATTACGGAACGTCAGACCGTTCGGTTTTTCTTTCAAAGTGCAGATCGTTGACACCTCTGCCCGCCAAGCACGTCGATACCGGTATGGGGTTCGAGCGGCTCGCGGCCGTGCTTGGGGGCATGGAGCAAGGGCGCGTCGATGCAGTCAGCAACTATGACACGGACGTTTGGACGCCGATCTTCGAGGCGATCCAGAAACGCACGGGCGCACCGCCTTACCGTGGCACGCTCCCCAGCGATCTGAACCGCGACCAGCAGGTAGAATCTTCATCCGAGCCGCAAGCTTCAGCTTGCGCGGATTCACGTTTAGCCGAAGAGTCCACGGGGTCCGGGAGTCCGCGCGGGCTAAAGCCCACGGCTCGCGAGGGAGTGGAATCCAATCAGAACCGCGACCGTGAGGGAGCGGATATAAGCGACGAAGATCCTTCATCCTTCATCCTTCATCCTTCATCCTTCTCCCATGACCAGGTCATGGTGGACGTGTCCTACCGTGTGATCGCCGATCACGTTCGCTGCCTGGCGTTTGCGCTAACTGACGGCGGGATTCCGAGTAACGAAGGCCGCGGCTACGTCCTTCGCCGTATCCTGCGCCGTGCCGTCCGCTACGGCCGGCAATACATGAACATGCACGAGCCGTTCATGTGCGATCTGGTCGAACCGGTTGTCGAGCACATGGCCGACGTCTTCCCCGAGCTACGGACCGGTCCAGACCCCAAGGCACCGCGTGATAATGTCAACTACGTCAGCGAAATCATCCGCGATGAAGAGGCGTCATTCCTCAAAACCCTCGAGCGGGGGCTGCGCATCGCGAACGCCATTTTTGTCGCGTGTGATGCCTCAAGGAAGTATCACCGGGTTCCGACCTTCAACCGACAATATGTTCGCGCGTTGATAAAAAAAACGTTTGCCGAATCGAGCGACGCGCGCATCGTAACGTTTAATGGATGGAACGACCTCTCCTCCCCCGACGAAGCGTTCGCGGAAACCCAGCTTATGGGGCGCCTCGACACTATCGTCACAGAGGACGTGCTTGACGCGATCTTGCAACACCCCGGCGTTATTCCGGGACGTGTGGCATTTCTGCTCCACGACACCTACGGCTTCCCCATCGACCTCACCGAACAAATGGCCGAAGAACAAGGTCTCACAGTCAACTTCGGGGAGTACGAGCGCTTGATGGAACAGGCACGGGAGAAGAGTGTTTCGTTCAGTGTAAAGGCCCACGTAGTTGTGGAAACAGCATTATATGAGAATCTTCGGTCGCAAATGACGTTCAAGAGAATGGCACATGAACCAACGAAGTTTGTTGGGTGGGAAAACGATGAGATTGACTGGGCGTGTGTTGTTTACGCCTTGAGAATAAACGGTGACGGTGAATCGGTTACTCGTCTGCTCGCAGGGGAGCAGGGCGCGATTATCCTTGACGAAACACCCTTTTATGCCGAACGCGGAGGTCAGGTAGCTGATAGAGGCCAGATATCGTCATCGGAGGGTGAATTCCAAGTCAATGATGTCATTGAAATCGAAGGTCGAATCATCCATGTTGGAAAGTGCATACAGGGGACAATATCTGTCGCTGAAGGTCCATCCATTCAACCGGTGAGAGCGACCGTCCATAAGATGCTGCGCTCCCGGATAAGGAAGAACCACACGTCCACACACATGCTCAACTGGGCTTTGCGGGAGATGTTGTGTGCGCCGGAGGAGCGAAAGCGTCCACACATTCAGCAGAAAGGCTCACTCGTCGATCCGGAGAAGACACGGTTTGACTTCTCGCACAACAGGCCGATCAGCCCCGAACAGCTCGATCGGATCGAGCGATTGGTCAATGAGCTGATTGAAAAAGACCTACAGGTCTACACTAAACCGGATGCGGATAAGAACGATGCCCTGAAGATCAACACATTGCGGGCGGTGTTCGGCGAGACATATCCGGACAAGGTTCGAGTCGTCTCCGTCGGAGCGGACATCGATACGATGTTGGCTGATCCCGACGATCCTGAGTGGATGAAGTATCCCGTCGAGTTCTGCGGAGGAACGCATCTGAAACGCAGCAGCGAGGCGGAGCGATTCGTCTTGATTTTGGAGGAGGGTGTGGCCAAAGGGGTCCGTCGTTTGGTCGGCATCACCGGTGAGGCCGCACGGCAGGCGGAGGAGGCCGGGCAGGCGTTGCTGGCCGAAGTGCAAGCACTGGCGGGCAAGCCGCCAGTGGCACCCGGTGCATCTGATCCGAGCCGTCCCGACGTACGTCGGGATAAGGGAGCGGCCCTGAGCCGCGGGCTTCAGCCCGCGCGGACTCCCGACGAGCTAAGCACCGCGCTCTCTGCTTTCCATCAGAAAGTCAACGAATCCACAATTCCCGTTCGCGTGCGGCGCGAGCTTCAGGATCGGATCGGCGCACTGCAAAAGAGCCTCAAGGAACAGCAGAAGCGAGCAGCGTCAGTTACCAGCGACGCGGTTATGGATCGGGTCTCGACGCTACTGGAATCGGCTGAGGAAGTCGCTGGTGTGAAGATTGTCGTCGGCGAGGTGCCCGCGGCCCGGCCCGAGGCTCTGCGCAGCGCCATCGACTGGGTCCGCAACAAGACTGAGGCGTCGGCCGTTCTCCTGGCTACCGTCGCTGACGACAAGGTGACACTGATTGCCGGTATGAGTAAGGCCGTAGTCGATAAGGGTGTCAGCGCCGGCGATCTAATCAGAGAGATCGCCCCGCTGATAGGCGGTCGCGGCGGCGGCCGACCCGACATGGCCCAAGGCGGCGGAAACGATCCGGGAAGTTTGCCAAATGCCCTTGATCGAGCTAGAATATGGATTTGCAGGGAACTTACGTAGAAGGTCGAGTGTCCAAGCGATGCGATCGTAGTAGAGAATTAGCCCCGAATCACGAGAAGGAAACGTCGCCATGGCAAAGAAACGGAAAACCGTGTCGCAAGCCGCTATGGAAGAGAAACAGGCCGCTGCGGAGAAGAAACGGGAAGACAAGAGAGAGCGAATTTCACCGCGTGAGGCGGCCCGCGCCGCCGCCCGGTATTACCACGAACTCACCGGCGCTGGTCAGCAGGGATCGGTCGAAGAGATTGAGCTCAGCCAGGATGGAAATCGGTGGATCGTGACTCTGAGTTTCCTAGACACCTCATTGGCGTTTATGGGCCCAAAGAAATACAAGCTTTTTGAGGTGAACGCCTACACGGGCGACGTGCTGAGAATGAAGATCAGGGAGGTATGAACACGCATTCCTCGCAGGTGGCAACTATCCAAGCCTACGCTTCTCGGGGCGTACTCATCGACACGAACCTACTTTTGATGTACTTGGTCGGTCTATACGACAGAGATTATGTTCCCGGGTTCAAGAGAACTCAGCAATACACGGTGGAGGACTTCGATATCGTCCACAAGTTCGTCCGCCCCTTCCATTTGCTGGTCACAACTCCGCACGTTCTTTCCGAGCTTTCAAACCTTTCGAAGGCGCTAAAGGATCAGCGCGCCGCTACGTATTTTGTCACGCTCGTTGAAGTCCTCAAGCGCGCAACCGAGGTTCATATTGAAAAGGACCGACTCCTTGCCGATCAGAGACTCCCGCGATTCGGGTTTACGGACCTTTCACTTCTCGAGGCAGCTCGAGAGTTGAAATGTCTCGTACTGACGGACGACTTTGCTGCGTGTGGAATGCTTCAGACAGAGAAATGCGCTGCCATTAATTTCAATCATCTTCGGCAGATGTCGTGGTCAGGTTGATGGAAGGCTTCACAGGCTGGTGGGCGGTCGACCCGACATGGCCCAAGGCGGCGGAAACGATGTGGCCGGTATTCCCAACGCCCTCGATCGGGCCAAGAGGTGGCTTACCCAGAAGCTGTAGCTGCGTAGGCACACCGGTTATGCGCGGTATCCAACCCCGCTCAGTGAGGAAGGGCGTACCCACTTGTCTGGATGCTCGTAACCGTCTTGGGGCGAGGGCCAAGGCAAACGGAGCAATGCAACACCGATCATCGTTCTCGCATAGCGATCCGCTACCCGGCGCCAGGATCGTTCACTATCGATAGACTTTTGCTGGACCGAGAATCCCTTCTCGTTCCACTTGGCAATGGGTACGGTGCGAGAAATGATTCTCGCACCAGCGACAAGATCGTTCACTGTTGACAGACTACGACCGGCACGGGGCCCGGCCGCTACGCAATGCCCGCGCAACACAGCAACGTGCTTTAATCCGGATCGTCATCCGGCTCCTGATCGTCGTCCGGCTCTTCGGCCTCTTCCTCTTCCTGGTCACCGGCGTCGTCATCGGCCGGGGGTCTCTCGCCCCTGCGCTGGCCGCGTCTCGCTTCGTCACGCCTTCTTCCCGGGACGCGGTTCTTCTCGGCTTCCAGCGCGGCCTCGACCTTGGCCCGTTGCTCGGCCGTGAGCTTCTCGAAGATGTCGGCTTGCACTCGGGCGGTGATCTCTTTTACTTTGCCGCCGTCCGATTCCACCTCACCGATGGCTACGAAGCCATCGCGCAGCAGGTCGCGCGCAGTCTTCCGCTGCTCGCTCAAGAGGTCGTTGTCAGGTCGCATCACCGCTCGCCAGAGCGTTCGCAACTCACCACCGGGGGCGCGCGGCGCCGAGCCGATCCGCAAACGTCTGATGAGACTCCGGAACTTGGGGCGTTGCTCCTCATCCAACTCATCTGCGACCTGGCTGAAGAGCTGCGACATGGAAGCAGCCTCACCGGCTGATCGTGGGCGCATCTTCTCACGAAGCTCTTCTCGCAGCTTCTGTAGAGTCTCGTTATCCCCCTTCTTGTACGCCTCGGTCATCTTCTTGCGGAGTTCCGCAAGCGCCTCCGCATCCCCCCGATTGGCGCCAAAGGATTTTGGCCGGCTCTTCTTGTCCTTCAGACCACGGAAGTAGTCCTTGAAGAGCTGGTCTATGGCCTCCTCCTGCTGCCGTGAGAGATCCAGCTTTTTCTTCATGGCGGTTTGCAGTTTGGTGAGCTGCGCGACCTGACGCCGAATGCGTGACTCCGATCGAGGATCCGCAGCACTGGGCCGGCGCGAGCCCTTGTCGTCAACGTCAGCCTGATCATCGCGTGCCGCAGATTCCGAGCGGCCGGCATCGTCGAGTCGCTGATCCCGTTCCCGATCTACGTCCCGCTCGTCCTGCTGAGCGATGGACGAAGTCGGGACTACAAGCCCAAGAAACAGGGCCACATTTAACAAACCTCTTCGCGTCGTTTTCATGGTATTGTACTCCTGGTCGAAGCTCGCTGTACCGAGCATTGGCGCTCCTGTCGAATCCGTAAATGCCGCCGCTGCAGGATTCGGGTCGACCCACGCGGCCCGGCAGCCAACGGGAACCCGGCTGCTTGCGGCAGACGGGCATCTATCATAGTAAGGCACAACCCGGCTTGTTGACAGCGCGTAGGAACGGAACCTGACGCGGGGTTCGTGGGGATGGTTGGTCAGTTGTGCGTAGACTTGTCCCTGTCTGCAATCGATGCGAGGTACACGGAGAGCCCTCCGGCGGGAGGCCCGGGCCGGTTGTTCTGCTACATGCTCTAACCTATTATACCACATGTACTTAGTGACCATCCTGGCGTTCGTGATCATCTTCTGGCAAGCCGAGCAGCCGGAACACCGGCTCTTGCTGGGCGAGGAAGACGCCCTGTGGACGCTGCTCATCGTACTGGTTCAGCCGCCACTTTTGGGCGTTGCGGCCTGGCTTTCGGCCCGCCGGGCTCTTCGGTTGCTCACCGAGCAGCCTGACGCCCCGCAGGTAGCGCAACAGTCCCATCACCGCACAAACGTGTGGCTTCGGACCGCAATCATAGTGGGCTTTGCGGTCATGGTCCTGCTGACGCGATGGCCAACGTGGTTCACCTTTGAGAATCCAGCGTTGCAGACTGTGGGAAACCTGATCGTGCTGTCTCCGTTTGTCGTCGGAGTCATCGCGGTATGGCTGGCCGCCTACCCGCTCGAGAAAGTAATACGGGCGCAGACGGTCGACCTGGTTGCAAGGGTGGGTGAAAAGCAAAGCAAGCCGTGGCGTTTGCGGGCCTATCTAGACTTCAACCTGCGGTACCACCTGCTCATTATAATAATCCCGCTGACGCTGATTCTGTTCGCTGCGAATATGACCCAAGGGTACGAATCGGTGTTACAGGAGTGGAGTGGCTGGGCCTGGACGCCCGACCTGCTGCTCGGCGCGGTTGCCTTGGGTGTCTTTGTGGTGTCACCGCTGATCTTGGTCCGAGTTTGGCGCACTGTCTCCCTCGAAGCCGGTCCGGTGCGCAAGCGACTGGAAGCGGTGTGTGGGCGGATTGGCCTGCGCTGCCGGGATATTCTCATTTGGCACAGTGATGGAATGATAATCAACGCCGCGGTCATGGGTCTCTTCCCGCCGGTTCGTTTCGTGCTGCTCTCCGATGGTCTGCTGGCCACCATGGACGCGCGGCAAATTGAGGCGGTTTTCGGCCACGAAGCGGGACACGTGCAACACCGTCACATTCAGCATTTTTTGGTGTTCGCGCTGGTGGGATGGTTGCTGATCGCAGGGTTGATGGAGCTGGTTGCCCGGGCGTCCTCGGAGCCCCACTCGCTTTTCACACTCTCTGCATTGACTATTCAGGGGATCGGCGTAGCGGGAGGCATTATCTTCTGGGGCCTGGGATTCGGGTGGATGTCGCGGCGGTTCGAGCGACAGGCTGATCTGTTCGGAGCCAGGTGCGTCACACCGAGCGAGGCTGGATGCAGCCTGCCCTGCAGTGTACACCCGGATGAGAAAACCGTACTTACCGGCGGTGGTCGCCTCTGTGCAACCGGGGCGGCTGTGTTCGCCTCCGCCCTCAATCGTGTCGCTGCGCTCAACGGTATTCCTTCGGAGGAGCGGAGTTGGCGTCACTCGTCCATCGGCAGCCGCATCCGATTCTTGACCTCGCTGGCGGGTGATCCGCATCGAGGGGCCCGCTTCGAAAGGCTGATCCGGCGCGTCAAGATCGCCATGTTTGCCCTGGCGATTATCGGGTCGGCGGTTTGGCTGTACTATTGGGCGGTGGTTCCGGAGCCGGCGATCCTGCGATTGCAGGCCGGCGGGCCTTGACCTTTCTCGGTATTGCACGAGCCCGGTTCGACGCGTGGGTTTTTGGCTTTTCGGGAGGTTCGGAGAGTTTATGGCCGAGGCAAGAATCATCGATGGGGTGGCGCTGGGCCGGCGCATCAAGGAGGAGGTGGCCCAGCATGTTCGCGCCCTCCGCGCGGAAGGCGTTCGGGTGAGCCTGGATGCAATCATGGTCGGCGATCCCGAGGCGGGCGAGATCTACGCGCGTTCACAGCGTAGAAAATGCCAGGACGTTGGCATTGAATATCGCCTGCACACCCTGGACGGTGATGCCAGAGAGGCGGACATCCGCAGCCTGCTCCGCGAGCTGAACGACGATCGGTCAGTCACCGGGATCGTGCTCAACCTGCCCCTACCGCGAGGCATCGACACGCACGCGATGCAATACTGCATCGACCCCTACAAAGACGTCGAAGGCGTCAACCCTTCTAACATCGGGCTGCTTCTCTACGGCGGCCCGATCATCGCACCATGTACCGCCCTGGCAGTGATGGCCATCCTCAAGGAGGCGGGGGTGAACCCGCGCAGCCTCGACGCGGTTGTGGTGGGGCAGGGTTCAATCGTAGGCAAGCCCGTCTCCCTGTTTCTGCTTCACGAAATGGCCACGGTCACCTGCTGCCACATCGCCACGCGAGATCTATATGAGCACACTCGCCGCGCCGACCTGCTGATCGCCGCCGTGGGAAAACCGGATCTGATCCGCGCCCCGGACGTCAAGCCCGGCGCGGTTGTCGTTGACGTGGGTATCAGCACACTGATCAGCCGGAAAGGTGAACGGAGAATCGTCGGAGACGTGGCGTTTGACGAGGTGAAGGAAGTTGCTACCGTAATCACGCCCGTGCCCGGTGGTGTGGGACCGGTCACTGTGGCGATTCTCCTACGCAGTGCCGCCGAGGCCGCCAGAAAGCAATTGGCTGAACCGAGACGACTTGAAACGTAACAAACCGGGATCGATGAGCCTTCGGGCTTGGAGGGGACAGGTGTGAAGCATGGAGGCCTGTACTGTGAACGGCGTGCTGGCGAGTCTGTTGCTGCTATCCACCGGCTTGTACTCGCAGACGACGGTCACGCCCGCTGAACCGTCAGCGGTTCGGACGGGCTCGCCGGAGATTCTCTCTGCCCTGCCGGTGGATGTAGTGTTTGCCGTCACGGTACGCGATCTGGCGGAGTGCGATGGCAAGCTCGCGAAACTTATGGAGCGACTGGGCTTTCCTATAAGCCCGTACACGTTGCTCAAGGGAGCTCTTGGAATTGTTTCCGGGCTCGACGATGACGGTTCGGCAGCCGTTGCGGTGATGGCGCCCGGCCCGGCAGGGACAGCGTCGAAACGAATCGTACTTCTCCTGCCCACGACCGATCGAGCGGCGTTGCTGACGTTCCTCAACCCGCGACCTGTTGACGAGAGCTATGTCAAGGTGACGCTTCGCGGGCGTGAGACGTACGTCGGTACAAAGGGTCGGTTTACCGTTTTCGGGCCCGATATCGAGACCGTTCGGCATGTCGTCAATGCCAAGACGCGGCTTGTTGACCGGTTTTCGACACATCTGCTCAAGCAATTCGGTGCTAATGACGTGTCTTTTTGGGTCAACGTGGCGTCATTGGCGTCGGGGGCGCTTGGCGAGCGACCGGTTGCATGGTTGCAGCGCACCTTCGGCGTCGAGTCACTCAAACAATACGATAGCCTCCAATGGTCATCGCGATTCGAGACGGATGGGCTTTACTTCGAGCTCAGCGCGGCACGGGCCAAGCCGAGGCGTACGGCCAAGAGCCGCGAGACAACCGATTCGCTGCTGACCGGACTTCCCAACGAGCGGTTCATTATGGCCCTTGGGCTCCTGGACGATGACGGCGGCGCCCGGCTTAGCTCGATGACCAATCGGATCATCTCGGCGTCGACTGCTTTTGGCATCATCGAGCCATCGCAATCCGCAGCGCTTGCCCGGGCATACGAATCCGTTGTAGGCAAGATCACCGGCGGTTCTGCCAGCGTTGCCCTCTTACCCGAAGGTTCCCACGGCCGGATCGCCTTGACCAAGGTGCTCCGCACGCGGGGCGACGGGCGTGCGGTTCTCGACGACGTGGAGAGTATTCTGAACGTGTTGAAGAGCGGGCTGTTCGTCGACCCGCTTATCAACCGCGTGGCCGAGAGAATCGAGTATCGTCGGGCGGCCGAAACGAGTGGCACCGTCATCATTGACCATCTGTCCGTGAACCTGAGCGAGTTTGAAGGTATCGACCACGAGGCACTCAAGAGACTCCTCGGGCCAGAGGGATACCTGACGCGTATCGGCGTGGTTGACGGGAACAGTGTTGTGATCGCACTTGGCGGCGGCCTGGTTCGCTTTAACGAGGTTATGGCGCTGGTACGCGCCAAGAAAGCACCGTTGACGGAAGATCCGGGGATCGGACAATCGGCGAAGAAGCTGGCGGGTGAGCGTTCGCTGGAGGCGTACTTTTCGTTTGACCGGTGCCTGCGGTTGACAAAGGAGGTGCTTGCGGCAACGGGTGTGCCCGGCACTATCCCGGATATGTCTGAGCTAAGTGTGCCCGTAGCGCTGACGATGCATTCGGTCAACCCACGCGAGACGGAGCTTCGGATCTTTGTCCCCACAGAGCTTGTCGTGGCCATAAAAGACCTCATGATGGCACGGCTGGCCAGTCGAGTTGGATCGGGAAAGTGACATCCGACAGCCCCGAGCTTTTGGGCACGATCGAACCTGCCGATACATCGGTGCGACCGTCGACACCCGAGGGATCTGGGGTATATAATTCAGGCGGCCCG
The DNA here is from genome assembly GCA_030616775.1 of Planctomycetota bacterium. Taxonomy (GTDB): domain Bacteria; phylum Planctomycetota; class Phycisphaerae; order UBA1845; family UBA1845. The sequence goes on along the minus strand of JAUWWQ010000023.1, from coordinate 50,854 downwards.
TAGTGTGGCGGCCTGTGTCTCTGCGAAGTCAGGTTTTTGGGAGCATTCCACTATGCCGTTTCGACCTTTACAAGATACGCAGCTTTCACTGAGCAACTTGCAGGACGAGATGAACCGACTGTTCGAGCGGATTTGGCACGCAGGAGTATCAACGCGTCCGTTCGACGGCCAGCAATGGGCACCGGTGGTCGATCTCTATGAGTACGACGATCGCTACGTACTCTACGCGGAGATTCCCGGTGTCGACGGCAGCACAGTTGAACTGAGCTACCTCGACCATGCCCTGACCATTCGGGGTGAAAAGACCAAGCCGGCCGCGGTTGGGGAGGCGGAGCGCCCGGTGCGCGGTGAACGCCGCTACGGGACCTTCTGCCGTTCGGTCGAAGTGGCCTCGGACATCAACGCTGACAAGCTGTCTGCCAAATGTCAGGCCGGGGTCTTGGAGGTCACCATCCCCAAGTCCGAAGCCAGCCGGCCCAAAGCCATCAAGATCGACGTCCAGGAAAGCTGACGGCCAGATCTCCAAGGCGAGTCGGGGCGAGTACACCAGCGCGGGCTGGGCCGAGAACCCTTTGTCGCCCATGCGGCTGGGCCGAGAATCCTATCTTGGCCCTTCGTCAGACACGGGAAAGGATTCCCGAGGGACGGGTGCGAGAAGGGATTCTTGCACCAGCACGATCTGACACCTACGTCACGCGATTAGTACGGGCTGGCGTCCCGGTCAAGACGGTGCAGCGATTGGCCGGTCATTCCAACCTATCCACAACCTTGCGGTATTACGATGCCGTCACTGAGGACGATATGCGGGACGCGGTGGCGAAGCTGCGAAAAGTGCAAGGGGCAAGCTGATTTTCTGCAACCGACGCCTCTAGGCCCGAGAAAAACGGTCTTTTTGAATGGGCAGGGGCGGATTTGAACCGCCGACACACGGATTTTCAGTCCGTTGCTCTACCAACTGAGCTACCTACCCGTATCAGTGTCATGAGGACACCTTAACGAACGGGCCTTTGCTCCTGACGACCCCGTCCTGTAACCTCCGTTGCCACGCTCGATACTCAGCTCGCGGATACCGTCCACGCCCGGTAATCCGTACAGGTCGTCTATAGCTCAACCATCTCCAGGAGGAAGCGGCAAACCTGCGTGCTTGCCTACCATACAACGGGCCGGTAGCGCAAGTTAACTCGTCGGACACGCTACCACCTTTTCGGAACTAGGGGCAGCCTGCCTGCAGGAGCCCTGTGCGGGAAGCGACCGGTTTTCATACGTCCCGCATCCGAGCGGGAGTTTATGGACGTTCGGTCTCCCCGTCAAGAATATGGCAAACCACCTGCCAAGAGGGCATCATGGCTGTCCAGGCGGATCGGTCGGGCTCCACACGCCTGGACCCAGGCCCGGACGACGTCTGCGGTACAGGTAGAGGTGTAGCGTACGTGAGACGGAAGAGCCGCACCATCGGGAGGTGCCACAGGGCCTACCGGGGCGCTCGGATCGGACAGCGTCTACTCTCCTGGCATCCGCCCTTGACATACGACCACCTGATCCGCTAGAGTAAAGGTGTGGAGTGGCAAGGGCCGCTTCCAGCGTGGAATTGGGCATACTGGAGCGGGCTGGAAACTCCACCGAGCGTTCGACGAGGGTCAACTGTGTCGAGCACTTGGCGTTCCTGCGGGTGACGACCCGCGGGATGGGTAAGGCCGATGGTTCGAGGGCAGAGCCCCCGATAATCGGGTAATCCCGTTTTATTGAAGGAGGTGATCAGTGGCTTATAACATAGGTTGGCTGCCGTAGGCAGCAGACGGTGCTGCCTACGGCAGCGGACAAACTTCGGCCCGTCTCTCCGTCAAACAGTTGAGGCGGGCCGGCTTTTTGCGCGGGCGACGAACACGCCCGCCGTGCCAGAGAGGACATGCGGGTCATCAGGCCTGGTCTCATATTGCCGGCTCCTCGTTCCGGCCAAACGCATCCCACACTTGGCTCGGACAGGGTAACCCGCACTCGGGTACCCTCCGCCCGGCGCTATGGTTGTTGTTCGACTAGCTTTTGGAAGCGCGGGTGGTCGCGCAGGGGGTCCCAGCGTGGGTCGAGGCGAAGTAGCGGGACCGAAAGCAGGGAAGGAATCGAGAGCAGATACTCGATCTTATCCAGCGCGGCGTCATACTCACCGACCAACACATAGATGAAGGCAAGGTCTTCGACGCGGAACGGGCCAATCAGAGCGTCCTTCGAAACCGGGAACAGCTCGATCCCCAACTTCCCCTCGCGGATGGCATCTTCCTTGCGGCCAAGTCCTGCATAGACGATACCGAGCGAGCTATGGATGCGATGATCGTCGGGCGATTCTTTGACCTTCTTCTCAAGCAGAATGCGGGCGGAATCGTACGAGGCGAGGGCACGCTGCGGATCGCCCATGAGTTGATGTACCAACCCTGCCAACTGGGCCTTCGCGAGGAACCATTCCTGGAAGACAAAGGTATCGGTGGATGTTAGAGCGAGCCGGTGCAACGCGGCCTGGTAATCTCTTTCATAAAGCTCCTGCCGAAACCAATGCCACTGCGTGCGCGCGTCCAGTGCCAGTGTCTTCGGTATTTCCTCGAGGGACGTCCGGGCGCTCTCGAGATCGCTTTTCCACAGCCAGTGAAGCTCCGCCTTGAAGAGTTGGGCCTCGTACTGATCAGGCGACAGCGAGAGGGAGCGTTCCGCATAGCGCAGCGCTTCCGGGTATCTCCCCAGGAGCACGTAGGTCGATCCGATCTCTTTAGCTAGATCGGCGTAAAGTGGGCTCAATTCGAAGGCGCGTTTGAAGTTGTCCAGTGTGGCCTCGAGTCTCCCCTGACGCCGCCGGATGAATCCAATGGCTCCCAGTATCCTGGCGTCATTTGGCAGGTTCTGCTCGGCGATGGTCAGCGCTTCGAGCGCCCGGTCATACTCCCGGTTGCAACGGTAGTGGTACCAGCCAAGAGCCAAATTCGCTTCGGGCAACTTCGGTTGAAGCTCGAGCGCCCGGTCCGCAGACACCTTGGACTTCGCTGCGCGGGCTTCAGTGCAGTCATAGCCATAATGGTGGATGGCTGAGTGAACCATTGAGAGCCGCGCGTGGGCGAGGGCGAAGTCCGGATCGAGCTTCACCGCCCGCTCGAACATTTGCGCTGCCAGCTGGCATTCGTTCGCGGATTCCCAGGTGGGACTTTCCGCATGCTCCACGCCGCGGAGATACGCGCGGTAGGCAATGGGGTTTTCGGTCGGTATAACTTCGATGGCCTGGCGCTCCGGTTCTAGCAAAGTGATTTCAAGCTGTTTGATGACCTGCCCGGCGATGTCGGCTTGGACCTCGAAGATATCTTCGATCACGCGATTGTAGGGCTGTGACCAGAGTTGGCTGTCATCCGACACGCGGATGAGTTCCGGCGTAATGCGAACCCGGCCGCTGCCATCGGCGCGTCGATCCCAGCGGATCGTGCCGTCAATCAGGTAGTCGATGCCCAATTCCGAACCGATCTGACGACTCGTCTTGTTCGCTTCTTTGTACTGAAAAGCGCTGGCGCGGGAGATGACACCCAGCTTACGAACGGCGGCCAATCGGCTTCTGATCTCATCGCTGATACCGTCGGCAAAGTACTCCTCATCGGACGGACCCAGATTCTCAAACGGCAGCACGGCCAACATGATCTTACCGGCCGGCGACGTGACGATTGACCGGGGCGCAACCACTGGTGCCGGCGGGTCGGGCGGCAGGTTCATCTTCTTCAAGAGGACATCAAAGCGCGGGTCGGAGCGCAGCGGGTCTACGCCCGGGGCGAACTTAAAGAACACCAGATCGTTGTCGCGTTCATCGCAGGCCTTATCGAACCATTCGAACGCCGAGTCATAGTCGCCCAATCCAGCGTGAATGAGTCCGAACGCGCCAGCGGGCACGTATTCTCCTTGTAAGGAAAGCTCGCCCAGAATCCGGAGCTCCTCGAGCGCCTCAGCGCGGCGTCCCGCCAGACCATAGGTATAGCCCAGCGCCCCAGCGTACCTCGCGGCGCGTCCTTCCAACTCAATAAGCCTGCGAAACTCGGCGATCGCTTCGTCATAACGCTTCAAGGATAGGTAGATGTCACCCAGAATCTTGTGGGCAGGGGCAAACATCGGGTCCATCTCGACGGCGTGCCGGCAGCGCCGCAGCGCGAGATCGAAGTCCCGCTGAAAGAATGCTACACTCGCATACTCACGATTGATGATCAACGATCCGGGATCGAGCTGACGGGCCTGGTTGATTTCACGCTCCGCCTCATCGAACCGCCCTAAGGCGAGCAGCAGTACGCCGTACCAATGGTGAGCCGTCGCGTAGCGGGGGTTTAATTCGATGGCTTTGCGAAACGCTTCCTCGGCCGCCTCCCAGTCCCAGTTGCACATGCCATGGACCCAAGCGAGCGGTGGATAACTCTCCGCGAGCGTCGGATCCAGCCGGATTGCCGTTTCGGCTGCCTCAAGGGCAAGAGGGGCTACCTCGCTGGGTCGGTGGGTGTAGTATCCCATGATGATGTACGCGTCGGCCTTGCCCGCATAGGCCAGGGCGTACGCCGGATCGATTCGAATCGCCTCATCGAAGAACTCAATGGCCTTTCTGAACCCCTCTTTCGTCCGCTTGTTCCACCAGAAGCGACCTTGCATATAGGCCCGGTACGCCTCAGCGTTGTCCGTGTAGCGTTCCGTGAGGCGAGCCTTGTCTTCGTACGTTAGTCGCAATCGAAGGGCATCGGAGATTTGCCTGGCAATGTCTTCTTCAATGGCGAGGATGTCGGCCAGCGTCCTACGATACTTGGTGCCCCAGAGCTGCTTATCGTTGGCTAAGTCGATCAGTTCCGCGTGAATAATGAGGCTATCCGCGAGCACCGCAATACGACCGGTCAGGATCGCCTCGACTTTCAGCTCACGGCCCAGAGTGGCGAGCTCCTTCTCTTGGCCTTTGTGGCGAAAGGCCGTGTTTCGTGGAACGACTCGCAGGCCTGAGAGCCGAGCGAGGTTGTTGATAATGCTTGCCGGAATCTCGTCGCTTAAGTACTCGGTTTCCGAATCGCCGCCCGCGCTCACGAAGGGCAGCACCGCCAGCGATGTGATGGCCTCACCCTTGTCACTCCCCAGCTTGCCCGCTTGCCAAAGTGTGAGGACCACAGCCAGGGCAACAGCCAGCGCGCCCACCAGAATCCAGGAAAGTCTGGCGGCCTTCGGCGTCGGAGTCGCCATCACAGGCTTCGAGGGGCCACTGTCCATTAGAATGTCACGCAAAGCGAAAGCAAGATCGCGGGCCGACTGAATACGCTGCTCGGGCCTCTTCTCGACGCAGCGCGTAATCACTCGATCCACCTCGGGAATGACCTCGGCACGAGTGGACACAACGCCGGGAGGGTCTTCCTTGAGGATCGCGGTCATCGTCTCGGGTGTGGATTCGCCGGTAAACGCCCGAGATCCGGTCATCATCTCATACAACACGGAGCCAAACGAGAAGATGTCGCTTCGTGCGTCGATCTTCTGTCCGCGCACTTGCTCGGGTGACATATAGTTGACCGTCCCGAGCACCGTACCCGGCCTTGTGTCAAGCGTTACGGTAGGTGTATCAGCCTGCTCTTCGGGCGGCACTCCCAAAGACCCTGGATCAATGCGGGCGAGGCCGAAGTCCAAGATCTTCACGACGCCGTCAGTTGTGAGGAAGATGTTTTCCGGCTTGAGGTCGCGGTGGATGATGTCCTTCGCATGCGCTGCGGCCAAGCCGTCGGCGATCGCTACCCCGATCTCTACGGCCTTGCGCCACGGAATCGCCGAGCGACGGACGCGCTCCCGCAGGGTTTCACCTTCCAGAAGCTCCATCACCACATAGGAAACCCCTCTCTGTCCCCCCTTGGAGAGGGGGGATGCAGGGGGGTCGGTCCCCACGTCATAGACAGCCAGAATGTTTGGGTGCGAAAGTGCCGCGACGGCCTTGGCCTCGCGCTCAAACCGGGCTAGCGCACCGGCATCCCCAGCAAGATGTTCGGGCAGGACCTTGACTGCAACCTGGCGATCCAGCCGGGTGTCCTTGGCACGATAGACCTCCCCCATCCCGCCCGCACCGAGCGGTGCGACGATTTCATACGGGCCGAGTTGTGTACCGGACGCGAGCGTCACCGGCCGGTCTCCGTCGGCACCTTGGCTTTAAGTTCCTCGAACCAGTTGAGCACGACGTTCACGCGTTTGATGTCGTCCTCATCTTCGCCCTTTTGGATCATGATGAATCGCCCGTCAGGAAGGACGTCCACCCATCCGACGGCTCGGAGCTGATCGCGGTCGAGAGTCTGACGCGGTTTGGATGCGTTGAGGGTGGGCTCCGTCGTGATCGACACGGCCATGATCCGATTCGGTTCGGCCCAATAGTAGAGCGTCTTCCCATCAGCAGCCCAACGGGGGCTTGCTCCCCCGTCGGTGGAAATGGGGATACCCGCCCCTGCGATGCCATCGTCGTTGTACGGGCAAACATACACCTCCCACCGTCCGGAGTCGTCGGACATGTAGGCGATCCACTTGCCATCAGGTGAGAACACTGCGCGTCCGTCGATCGATGGGCTCGCCGACAGGGTCGCGGACTTCCGGGTACCATGCTCATCCGGCTCGATGGGCAGAAGCAGAAACTCGCGTTTGCCATCCGACCATCTTTCGATCAGCAATTGTGCCCCATCGGGCGACCAGCAACGCGGGACAAGGTAGGTAACGGGTGTCTCGCGCTGGAGAAGGCGCTCCGGCGTGTCGCTGCGGTCGGCGCGGCACCAGTAGATTCCGTCGTGTTCGTTCTTGGCGTACCGGGTGTACGCAACACGCTCGCCGTCCGGCGACCAGATCGGTCGATTACAGTCCGCGTTGGGCACGGCGACAAGTTGCCGGAACCGCGGTTCATCCAACTGCGAGGTCCAGATCTCCCACGTCCCGTCCACGGTGCTGATCACCACGGCGAGCTTGCGACCGTCGGGCGAGACCCTCATGCCGTCTTCGAATGGGCGTCGCTCCTCAGACCAGGGTTCGACTTTGCCGGTGTCGTCGACGATAATGATGCGACGTTGCCCGCCGGCCCGCCCCCCAGCCGCGTACAGCAACGTACCGTTTGCGGCGACTTCAAACCAACCGTTATCCCAAGGGGCATAGGTACGAACCCCGCCAGTGACGGCGACCGGACCGCCCGTCATCACAAGCCTCTCCAGGTCGAAGGGGGCCGCCAAGAGGGTCTCCCCACGGGAGAATAGCAAATGTCCCGTTGGCGAGTATGCAGCTTTCCCGCCTACATCAAGCAAGATCCGGGCGATGCCCGTCTCCAGGTCGAGAAGCGACACGCCCTCCTGGTACCCACGAGGCCCCCAGGAGTAGGTCTCCAGGAACACTGTTCGGTCGTCAGGCAAGGCGCGGCCGAGACTCAGCCCCCCGACAAACTCCCCGGTCTCGATTCCTCGTGGGCGCTTCACTCCTTCGCCCGCAGCCGACAACCGAATAAACGACTCCCGCTCGTCGTCCTGAATCAGAACATCCTCACAGGGAAGTAACCTGTACCCGTCCCATTCGTCGTCCCAATCCGTGAGGGGTAGGGGTGGCGAGCTCCCATCGACCGGTACCTTGGACAATCTGCTCTTCGAAGCTCCGGGCGTAACCGGAGCGACAAACGTCAGCCAATAACTGTCCGCCGAGAACTCGAAGCCCCACGCGCCCTCGGTTCCCGGCACGGGGTCAACTTGATACGTGTCGAGTCGCCGGGTGTAGATTCGCCGCTCGGCTATGGAGGCAGCGCGGGCGTCTCTTCGCCGGGCGATCCAGGCCAGCGTCAGGCCGTCGGGGGACAGGCCCCAGTCAACGACGTGCATCTGAGGCGGGAAAGTGATCGACGCCCGCGAGACCGGAGGCGGTGGACGCGATTCGATAGGACGGATCAGGCTCCAAAGTGCAATTCCGATCACGCCGCCAAGGACGAGCAACAAAGCCGCCGCGAGGATCGAGCGCGCCATGCGTCTTTCGTACGCGGGCACTGCCGTCGCCGCGGCCATGGCGGAGGTCGACCACGCCCGCGTGGCGATGGCTTCGTCCAGTTCCAACACGGCATCACCTATGTCGCGCAGTCGTCGCTTTCGGTTCTTCTCCAGGCAGCGCTGTAACAGATCGCGCACCTTTGGCGGTGTATTGTCGGGCAGCGGGCCGTAGTCCGGGTCACGCTCGAGGATCTTGGCGATCGTGTCCGACGTGGTCTCGCCGTCGAAGGGTCTTCGGCCCGTGAGACTCTCGTAGAGCACACAACCGAAGGACCAGATATCCGTACGTTTGTCCAGCGGCTTGCCTCGGGCCTGTTCCGGGCTCATGTAGGCGGCCGTGCCCAGAACGACGCCGGGCCGGGTGTGCTCGACGGTGATCGTCGGTGACTGGGCGATCTCCGTGGCTGACATCTTACCGGCGAAGGCCTTGGCCAGGCCGAAGTCCAGCACTTTTACCTTTCCATCCGGCGTGACCTTCACGTTGGCCGGTTTGAGATCACGATGAATCACACCATGTTCATGTGCGGCTTCCAACGCCTCGGCGATCTGCTTGCAGAACTCAAGGGCTTCATCAACTGGCAAGGCACTGGCGCGGAGCCGCTCGGCCAGTGTTTGCCCTTCGACGAGTTCCAGAACGAGAAAGCGCACGGCATCCGACTCTTCGAACCCGTAAATGGCTGCGATACTTGGATGATTCAGCGAGGCGAGTACCTTGGCCTCTCGCTGGAATCGAGCGACCCGCTCGGCGTCGCGAGCGAAGGCCTCGGGGAGGACTTTGACGGCCACGTCGCGGTCCAGCTTCGTATCTCGTGCCCGATAGACCTCCCCCATACCGCCCGCACCGAGCGGAGCGACGATCTCATACGGGCCAAGCTGTGTACCAGCTTCCAGCGTCATGGGCTCTGCCAGTATCGCACTATGGTCCCTTCACCAACGGATTACTGATAACTCAAACTGACCGGTTCGTTCATTACCATTGACTGTAAAACCCTGAACCGCGGGCATAAGCCCGCGCGGCGTCGCGTTCCCCGAGTCAGCGTCAATTGCAATGGCAGTCCGCGCAGACTTCAAGTCTGCGGCTCGGGAACGAGAAATCGGCCAGTCTGAGTGATAAGCTACCACGGTGACCCCGTGATCGAAAGGTCACTTGCCTCTTGGGGCGGGGGTGCGGTCAGGCTGCCCCGGATCGGCCGGAGCCGTTGCTGAGGCTATGGGTCTGGTTAGCCGCGCGATCGGGTAGACATTAATAGATGCGTCCCAATGCGGCGAACGCTTATAGAAAAAGTACAACCGGCTGCGCGGGCTGGAGGCAAACGAGCGATCGCTGCGAATCTTGCTCTCAAACTCTTCGCGGAGCGTCGGATCAGCCTCGATCATCCGTCGGGCCAGGTCTTCCAAAATATAATGCTCGGCATATTCTTTCTGCTCAAAGATGGCGTTGAAGAAGCCCCATGATGCCAATGAGTCCGGTGCATCCGGTTCCAGCATGTGGATGGCCACCTTGGCGTCGGGCTGATCAAGGGGAACGACAACCGATCCGGCGCGAAACGTGCGGCGCTCGACGATCATCTCCGTCTGGAAACGAGCCCTGAACCGCCCTTCGAACGGGCGGCTCGCAAAGGACACGTCGGAAAAGCGGTAGGATTCGACTTCGACGGTGGTTGGCTCTGACAGGCGTTCGCTTCGCAGCCCATGAGCTTTGACCAGATCGATGACCTCCATCCACTGCGGTGGAATGATGTAGGCCAATGGCGGATTCACCGCCTTGGTGACTTTCACTCCGTTGTGCCAGACGGTGTCAATCTCGATCGGTTTGGTATCATCATAGACAATGCGCACGTCACCGGATACGTCGCTCAGCTCACGCCTGTAGGCATATCCCTTGAAGGAAAACGGGACCGAGTCGTCGCTTCTCCCGACTGCGACGGGTAGCCTGCGATCCGGCTCATACTTCCTGCCGAGCCTGACGGTGCTTTCGTCAGCGGTCCGTATCGCCTCTCGCAGCGAATGAGGATCGCGATTCAGCAACTCCAACGTGTGCAGCATGATGTTGTAGTGAGCGATGACGCGGGTGCGATACGGCTTGAGCATATGGGTTTCGACCAGGATCGACGGGCGGTTACGGATGGATAGGTATCCGGTCGAGAACCTCGGTGAAAAAGGCCCCGATCGAATGCCCTTCGAGGGATCCTTGGAGTCAATCAGGCCGAAAAACACCGCTGGGAGGTGCCCATCGGCCTCCAAGGCGGGAATCAACTGCGGATACAACACATTCTCCAACCACCGTGCGACCGGCGGGGCAGCCGTCGGGGATGTGTCCGCCGTGTACATCAGGTCATACTGCCAATTGCCGCCGTCGGTGGTGTGATTGTCGAAGTGCAGGTCGGGTCGCCATGCATTCCACAGCGATAGCCACGCCTGCAGCTCGGCGGTGTCGGCCTTGATGCAGTCGCGGTTGAGGTTCAGGTTGCGCGACGTAACACGCCATCCCATCTCGGCTGGTCCGTTCTGGTTGATCCGGGAGTAGGGGCTGAACCGCTCATGTCCGTCGACGTTGAAGATCGGCACGACCAACAAGACAGTGTGGTCCAACAATCCCTTGCGTGTCTTGGTGATGGCGATATCGCGCAGCAACATGAGCGACGCGTCTTTGCCCGCGCACTCGCCCGCATGGATACAGTTCTGCACGAGCACGATCAGTTTTCCGGCGGCACGTGCTTCCTGAGGTGTAAACGTCCCGTCCTTTGAGGCGATAACCAGCGGTAGCTCCCGCCCTTCGGGGCTGAGGCCGAAAGACCTGTGGTCAATCCAGTCTGAGGCCGCGGCCAGACGTTGGCAGAACCGGATTGTCTCATCGTAGCGGGGCGTCTCCCGAAACGCCGTATGCTCTGCCTTGGTCAGCCACTCGTCGGGCACGCCGGTGGACGGGATCCTGAGTCGATCCGCCGGACCGGCTCCCGCCAAACCGGGAGCGGTCGGGATACCCAGAACAACAATCGCGGAAAGGAAAAGGTTCCTACACGTCATGTCACGCATCGCTGAGTCCAAACGAGTTTACGGGCTCCGCGGCGCCCCTCGCGTTCGCGAGCGCCTAAACCAACTACTCCACCATAACTGCGTCGGTGACGTAAGGAAACAGATGGCCGGGACGATTGTGGACTCGCAATTAGCGACTGGAACCATGTCAGTCTGCGGTTCGCAGTCTGCAATCCATCTATCGCGTCCGGTTCGCCGGGGACGGTAAGACGGTTGTTGCGGAGGTAAGATTCTTCTGGGGTGGCTGGTTACCTGTGTAGCGGAAGGACGGAAGGGCGGGCGCAGTCGGTTACAGGAACAAGGGTCGATCGAAACGGAGCCCTGCACCGATCGTCGGCTTTGCCGCCTCAGCCAGCAGCTCGGTGCGAATGACAGTCGCGTAGTGGGTTTCGCCGGCAAAGCTCAGCGGCTTAGGCGACACCGTTTCGTCCCCGAGAACAACTTCTACGCGCTGTCCGACTGCAAGACCGTTTTCCACCGGTACGTGCAGAAACAGGCCGCCCTCGCAGATATCCTTCGTGGTGTAAAGGTGCGTCTCGGTGCAGCCCATACCTTTTAGCTGCAGTGTGACCTTGCGATCGGCTCGTCTGGAGGCTCGGCGTTCTTCGACGGCTGTCTTTGTTTCCGTCACCGTTGGTTCAGGCGGCGCTACCGAGGTCGCTCCGTGGTCAGATGATGTAGGGAGCATGAGATTCTTCTCCATTGACCGCTGCACACACCAGAGATATCTACTATACTCGCTAAGCCGTCGGCGTCAAGGCGCCTAGGCCAATTCCTTACAAAGACTTACCGAGAATCCTCGGCCGGTTGCTGCGAAGACTTGAGTCCAGCCCTGGAGCTTACGGCCACCTGCGGTCCCTGAACGGTACCAATCGCCTTTCCAGTGAGTTCCCAGCCTGAAAAAGGCGTATTTCGACCCCTGGAGACAAACCGTTGGGGATCGACAGTCCAGCGGGCCTTGGGGCTTAGCAGGCTCAAATCGGCCCTTGCGCCGACTTCGATCGGCCTGGGAGGGCGATTCAGCACCGCCGCCGGACCCGTCGTGAACCAGGCGACAAGCTGCGGCCAATCGGCCAGGCCGGACTCAATCATCGCTTGTGCGGCTAATCCAACCGCAGTCTCCAGCCCAACAATGCCGGGTGGGGCCCTTAGAAACCCGGCGGCCTTTTCATCAACGGTGTGCGGCGCATGGTCGGTCACGATGCAGTCGATGGTCCCGTCGAGCAGCCCACGACGGCATTCTTCGACGTCGGTCCGGGGGCGCAGCGGCGGATGTATCTTCGTGTTCGGATCCCCTTCCACACATGCTTCATCCGTCAAGACCAGGTGGTGCGTACACACCTCAGCCGTTACCGGCGACCCTTCCGCCTTTGCCCGGCGCACCAGTTCCACTGCCCGCGCAGTGGAGATGTGTGCCACATGATACCGGCTGCCAGTATCACGGCACAGGCCGATATCCCGCTCGATCATCGCCTCTTCGGAGCGCGGGTTCAGGCCGGGAAACCCGCACCGGCACGATACGTCGCCCAGATGCATCACCCCGCCGGCGGAGATTGCCTTGTACTCACAATGTTGAATAAGCACGGCGCTAACTTCGCGGGCGCTCTCGAACGCCGCTCGCATGACGGAGTCGTCTTCGACGCCGTCACCGTCGTCACTAAGCGCGACCGCCCCGGTATCCAGCAAAACACTGAAATCGGTGATGGTATTCCCGGATCGGCCCTTTGTGATCGCAGCGATCGGACCGACCTGACAATGCCCTGCGTTGCGGGCGCGCTCCAGGACCGAGCGTATGGCGTCAGGGTGGTCCAGAGGAGGTCTCGTGTTGGGCATGCATGCCACGAAGGTAAAACCACCGGCGACTGCAGCGGCCGTACCGGTTTCGATCGTCTCTTTGTGGGTTTGTCCCGGTTCACGCAGGTGGACGTGGATGTCCATCAGGCCCGGGCAGACGATCCAACCCGTCGCGTCGATCACGTGGGTGTCATTCGTGGGAGCCTGGGCGATCAGGCCCTCGACAACCGCGATATCCGCGATCTCATCTCGACCTGTAAATGGGTCGATGATCCGGCCACCGCAGATCAGAAGGCTATCATAGCTGGTCGTTTTCAGCATAGACTGCTCTCTCTTCAAATGGCCCAGTGCGTGGGGTACTATATCCGTTGGCAAGCGGCTATGTCCACGCTCGGGCTTTCACGCCGGGCGCATCTGGGAACCTTTTTTTGGAGCTAAGACGGACATGTCAGTCGAACGAACGTCATCGAACGTGCAACAGGGCCGACATCGGGAATCGATAAAGGCAGTCTTGGGGACGCTGTTGGCAGTCGGTGCGAGCACATACTTGCCCCCGGCGCCGGGTGCGGAGACAGAAAAGAAACCGGTTGGGCAGCGTGCGGATCTGGTCATAGTCAACGCCCGGGTCTGGACGGGCGTCGGTCCGACAGCCGACTCCGATGCACCCGCCGAGCCAACCGCCCTGGCTGTGGTCGGTGACAAGATCGTTGCAGTGGGAGATGATGTTACCATCCGGGCGTGGATCAAAAATGGCACGCAAGTGATCGACGCTAAAGGACGCCGCGTCATCCCGGGAATTACCGACAGCCACACCCACATTGTCAGTGGCGGGTTCCAACTGGCCCAACTCAACCTGCGCGATGTGCGCAGTCGCCGGGAGTTCATTCAAGCCGTTGCAGCCGAGGCGAAAACCAAGAAGAAGGGGCAGTGGGTCCTCGGTGGGCGATGGAGCGTGGAGAGCTGGGACAAGCCGGAAACGCCGAATAAGAACTGGCTCGATCCGGTCACACGCGATAGTCCGGTGTTTCTAAGGCGCATGGACGGTCACTCGGCCCTGGCGAACTCGGCGGCCCTGCGGCTGGCGGGGATCGACACATCGGGGCCGCCTGATCCCAAGGGAGGCGAGATTCAACGCGATCCGAAGACCCGAGAGCCGACGGGAATTCTGAAAGAATCGGCCATGAGGCTGGTCGGCCGGCTCATTCCCGACCCGACGCCGGACGAGGATTATGAAGCGCTGCGCCGGGCAATGAAGCATGCCAATTCGCTGGGAGTCACGTCGATTCACAACATGTCCTCTCGCGCCGAGCTGGAGGCGTTCCGCCGTGCCGAGCGGGAGGGCACGCTGACCGTGCGCATCACCGCCTATCTGAGTGTCAGCGATTGGGCATCGTATGTCGATAAGATTCCCAGCTACGGCCTCAACAGCGACATGGTTCGTCTGCCCGGTTTCAAGGGGTACATGGATGGTTCGCTGGGCAGCCGTACCGCATATATGCGCGAACCTTACAGCGATACCGCGCCGGAGACGCCGTATCCGCGCGGTCAACTGACCGCAATGGCTGATCCGCAGGAATCATTTCAGCAAAATGTCGCTCTGGCCGATTCGCGCGGCCTGCAAGTCGCCGTCCATGCGATCGGGGATGAAGCCAATCACCTTTTGCTCGATGCCTATGAGTACGCCGGCAAGCGAAACGGGCGCCGTGATGCCCGGCATCGCGTTGAGCACGCCCAACACCTGCACGTTACGGACATTCCCCGATTCGGGAAGCTCGGAGTGGTGGCTTCGATGCAGCCGTTTCATAAGGCCGACGACGGCCGATATGCAGAGGACCGGCTGGGTAAGGAGCGGCTCAAGGGCTCGTATGCGTTCCGCCAGCTGGTCGACGCCGGGACACTGGTTGTCTTCGGCAGCGATTGGCCGGTTGTGACCTTGAATCCCTTTGCGGGCATCGATTCAGCAGTAAACGCCAAGACATTGGCCGGTGAGGTATGGCTGCCCTCGCACTCACTGACGGTTGAGGAAGCGATCCGGGCTTATACGGTCTCGCCACCTAGGGCGATCCACCGGGATGACCGCCTCGGCACGATCGAAGTCGGCAAGTACGCTGACCTGATCGTCTTGAACGACGATCCCTTCACGATCCCAAAGAACCGACTTGCGAAGGTGAGAGTCGCTCAAACGATCGTCGGCGGGAAGGTTGTTTTTGATGGGTCAGGGTGACGGGTAAGGCATGGCGGCGCTTCGCTTGGCCATGCCACTCAGGTGAGGTTGTCTGTGTCCGCTAGTAGGTGACATTGCCCAGGCACGTCAGGGCTACGTTGTAGGCGGCGTGGCAGCCGGCCGCGGGGCCGTAGCCGCGATACCAGAAGATCGTCGCCAGATACACGCCTGCAATCGTGCGGAAGACAAACGGCAGCAGCATGAACGGCTCCGTGCCGACCGGGTAATGATGGTGCGCGGCGAAGGCGGCCGACGACAGCAGGATCGCCGCCACCGTCACGGAGGTTCGACCCAAACGCAGCAAGTCCACACCGATCATCATGACAAAGGAGATCAGCAGCAGTCGGAAGACAAGCTCTTCGTAGATTCCGGCACCAATTCCCAGCGCGATCTTGTCGAGCAACGGCGGTGCGACCAGCCCGGCTGTTGAGAGCGAAATCGTCCAGTTCAAAGCAAGCAGCGGAGCAGCGAGCCCCGCCGCTTCGAGATACATCAATCCCACACGACCCCATCGGATCGACCACTTTTCACCCGAAGCCATGTGCGTGGCCAGCAGGATGACGATCACGCCCAGGCCTGGTGCCCACATACCGGCGTGACCGAACAGCTCAAAAAACCGCCGCAGCAGGTCGAAGGCGATGACGCGATCATGTTGTCGAGTCAGCGAGGTGACTTCATAGAAGACGATCAGCGGCATGAGAAACACCAGGGCATCCAGCGGGCGTGCCAGGAGGCCACGTCGTTTCGAGCTTGCCGACTGTTGTGAATGAGCCATACTCGCCGTATCGTGCCGACTTACGGGTGAGTTGCAAGCGGGGACCGGAATAGCGGTTGGCTAAATGGCACGAAGCGAACGGCGTAGGGGCAAATCCAGAGCCCGGGTTCTGTGCGAGATGTATGATCGTCTCTGGTCTGCCTGCGGTCCGCAGCACTGGTGGCCGGCTCGCACGCCCACCGAGGTCGTGATCGGCGCGATCCTTGCACAAAACACCGCCTGGAAAAACGCCGAACGGGCCGTCAAGAACCTTAAAAGCGCGCATTGCCTGACCTGGTCCGTCCTGCGTCATCTCTCGCAGGATCGTCTAGCCGAACTGATCCAACCATCCGGGACCTATCGGCTCAAAGCCGCCCGGCTCAAAGCGTTTGTGGACTACCTTTGGGATCATCACCGAGGTTCGTTGAAGTCACTACTTGGTGGCGACCTCGATGAGGCCCGGCGACTGTTGCTGAGTATCCGGGGGATCGGCCCGGAAACGGCCGATACGATTCTTCTGTACGCCGGTGAGCGTCCCACGTTTGTCGTGGACGCCTACACGAAACGCATTTTGCGCCGGCACTTTGTCATCGAGCGAAACACCAATTACGAAACGATACGGGAGCTGTTTCACGACACGATGCCCCAAGATGTTCAGTTGTACAACGAGTATCATGCTCTGTTTGTGGAAGTCGGCAAGAAGCACTGCCAGGTGCGGGCCCGATGTGAGGCCTGCCCGCTTGCGAAGCTGCGGCACGATGCGGCCGTAAGGTAGCGGCCTTTCAAGCCCGACTACGCGACGGCGGCGAAGCGGCGGATGCTCTTGATGAGGCTTTCGAGAGTGACGGGTTTATTCAGGTCGATTGGCAGAAACACGCCGTGGTTGTGGTCGGATGCCAGAATGACCATCTTGTCGTGGACCACCTCATAGCCCGTTTCCTGCGGCTGATGCCCACACACGAAGAGGTCCGCGTCGAGCATTTCGCACAGCGAGGTCAAAGCGGCCTCGCTGTGGTATCGGCCCCAAACCAGTGAGTGGGCAGAGCCGCGGTCAGCCAGGTCCTCATCTGTGGGGACGCGTGATAACACCGCGGGATCGAACGAGGGCAGCTCCCGCGGTCGGGGGAGTGAATGAGATAGGAATACGCGGTTGGGGGTTCGCCCGGCCAATGGGAGCGAACGGATGAAGGTGTGGATGGCCTCCAATGTCGAGTGGCCGTCCTTACCATAAGCGTGGACGACAGCCTCCTCGAAGGTCCTGGTTACCACGCGTCCGTTCTTGGTGATTTCGTGCCGGTGGAGCTGGGCAAGTTCGTGATTTCCCAACAGAAAGTGCACCTGATCGGGAAACTCGCACTTCCAGCGTGCGGCTTCGAGCAAGACCTCATGCGAGGTATCGTGGGCTACGAACGACTCGGGGTCCTCGTGGATGATCTCGTGGAGTATCACGTGCCGGGCCCCAAGGTGCTTCAGGTTGCAGAAGCGCTTCAGCTTCTTGAAATTGCGGCGATGGCCGTGCAAGTCGCCTGTCATCACCACCTGCCCGTAATTGGGAAAGACAAGCAGCGAACCGCTAAGCAGCGGATCCTCTCGGTTTAACCGGGCGGCTTCGAGGAAGACGTCGGCGGCTTGGGCAGGAGCGCTCATGCGTCATCCTCGGCGGCCTGGGGTGCCTGGTCGACAGGTGGGGGAACAACGAAGCGGCGCCGGGCGCGAATGCTCTCTCGATACTTCTTCCAAATCTTCTCAACAACCGCGAGCCTGGCGATAACCTGGCCCATGTCGGCGGGCCGCTCGGCGGGATTGTCACGACAACAGTCCATCACGAATGTCGATAGGGCTACCGGTATTTTCTCATTGTGCTCGATCGGCGAAATCGGTTTGTCCGAGGTGACCACGCTGATACCACCACGAAAGTCGGGACCGCGGATCGCCGTCGGATATTTCTCCGAGGTCAGCACCCAGTACATGGTCGCCCCGAGGTTGAACACATCGGTACGCTGATCCAACGGCAGCCGCTGGACCTGCTCCGGTGCGATGTAGTCGGGCGTGCCCTGAATACGCTCCTTACGATGATGGATCCGGCAGGACTGCCCGAAGTCGATGATCTTCACCACCCCACCCTGGCCGATCATGATGTTGGTCGGCTTGATGTCGGTGTGCACGAAGCCGGCCTTATGCATCGCGTTTAAGCCTTTCGCCACCTTGTGGAAGAGGATCAGGAAGGTCTTGAGACGATTCGGCCTGGCCTTTTCGAGGTTCAGGCCGTCGACGTATTCCATCGCCAGCACCAGCTCCTTTACCTGCAGCAGTTTGCGTATTCGCTGGATGGCGTAGCTGTGTCGCAGACATGGGTGGTTGAGTGTGCTGCTCACGTTGTACTCGTTTTCGGCCTGGGCGATAAACCGGTCGTCCTCGGCGGTTTCGCGTACGATGTGCTTGACGGCGACGGTCCGCCCGGTCTTTAGCTCCACCGCGGAGTAGATCTTTGAGCCCGCACCGGTACCGATCTGTCTGGTGATCCGGTAACCAGCAAGATCGGCATTCAATGCATCGATCCTGTCGCGGTTCCGACCTTATCGAACGCCTGCCACCCGGCACGACGCTCAGGCGAACCGCGTGCCACACGCAAACAGCTCATCAGGAGCTAGACCTCAAACCTTCTGCGGCGGGAATGGCGCGTCACGACCGCTGGACCCGGCGTGAACAACCTCGCATTCACCCCGCACAACTGGGTCCAGCGCCCGATCCGCACTAACGTCCATGAAGAGAGTAACAGCCTTTGGCGTGCAAACCAAGACCCTTGCCCGGCGCGAGGGGTGGTATTCTCCGAACCGAGACGCCCCGACCTTATTACTCCCATACAATCGGCCAGTTGCGGGCTTTGCCTGAGCGGCGTTGTTCACCAAGAAGGCGCCCCGTTCCCCCAGGCGGCGGCGACCGCATGACTCAGCTCAACCGTCCCGCCCCTTGAGGGCGCCTCGAACATGGAGGCGAGCGTCGGCATTGGACAACACCGGTGAAGCGGGCGCTTACCCGGAGGGATCCGTAGGCGGCTACTGTAGCAGGGAACGGGCGGGTGAAGCTGGATCGAGTCTGACTGCTTGGCGGGCAAACTTCTGTGCCTCTGCCTTGTCACCGAGCTTATGTGCCGCGAACGCGGCATTCTCGAAGTGCTTAGGGTCATCCGGCTCAAGTTTCGTCAGCATCTTGTATTCGTCAAGTGCCATCTTCGTATCACCAGCCTGCATGCTGGTGTCGCCTAGGGCCCGGTGCAGATCGACATCGAAGGGATCGATGTATAGGGCACGGCGATACCAGTAGCGGGCTTCGCTTAGTCGGCCGCGGCGCCTGTAAATGCCTGCGATCTTGGCGGGGACAGTGGTATCGTACACCTCAGTCCGAGCGAGCTCCAGCAGTTGCGGTAGTGCCAGGTCGTGCTGGCCTCGCTTCAGATAGACGCCCGCCAGACCTCGCCAGCTTGCCGGGTCCATCGGACACAGCCGCTGCAGCCGCTTGTACAATTCTGCTGCCCGATCATACTCCTTCCGGCGCAAGGCGATCTCGGCCAGATACTTCGGCGCCGTCCACCCGCTTGGGTCTATATTCAACAGGCGATCGAGCACCGGCAGTGCTTCATCGTCGTAAACACCTTTGGCCGACTCGTTCTGTTCCTGTTTTGCGAAAAAGGTCAGTACCTTGGCAAGCACTTCGTGCCCATTGGGTTCCTCGACATCGAGTTCGATGGCCCGCCGAGCGGCGACAGCAGCCCGCTCGAAATCGCCGTCGTCGAACTCCGCTCGGGCCAACCGGCCAAGCACACTGGCGTTATCACTCTGAGCTTCTGCCAGGGCGCGCAGTTCTTGCACATTCTCCGGCGGCGTCAGGTCAAAACCCCATCGGGCAATTTCACGCCGCGCCCATTGTTGAAAATCGCGATCGAATTCCTCCTGCTCGATGCCGAGCTGCTCCGCAAAGACTACTCGTTGAGTCCGACTCTCACGGAACCACCGCAGCATCTTGTTGATGGTCTCGTACCCGAACCGCTCGACGATGTATTCGCACATCCATTCGCTTTGGGCATAGGCCATTTGTCGGTCATCAGGACGACGCGGCCTGATGAATCCCCAGTCAATCGACTCCAGGGTAAAGAGCCGATCACGACGGGCGGCCTTGGCGAGCAGCTCACACCACATAAAGCTGCGCGGAGCGTCTTCTTGATAGACGGCCAATCCCTCGGTGAACCAATGTGGGATCCGGTTAAGCGTGGCCTCCAGTGTGACCGTGTGGGTGAACTCGTGCTTCAGCACGCGGGCGACGTCGTAAGTGGGAAGGTGAGCCGAGTCGCCCGGCGAAGTAAGTGCAATGACCCGGCCGGTGCATGCGCCGATGGTGTAAATCCACGGTTTCCCGGTGATCCGCACGCCGAATTCGCGGTGGGTGGGAAAGAACTCGACGATCGTTTTGCTTGTAAGCGGCGCGTCATAGTCGCCGGTGACAGACTCGTATATGTCCTCCATATAGACTGCAATGAACTCACCGATGCCCGGATCGCGTTTCGCGTTGTACTTGACGGTGAAATGCGCCGTTTCGACGCGGTCGAACTTTTCGAGCAGCTCGAGCAGCTCGAGCGTGAACTTAGTGCGCTCATTAAACGGATCCAGCGCCCAGGCGGCTTCCAGGACGTCGCGAGCCTTTTCCTCCAACCCCCACTGCATGTACATCATGCCGAGTTCCGTGCGCGGGTTGGCGTCGGTCGGATCGAACTTGATCGCCTTTTGATACTCCTGTTCCGCCGCGGTGTATTGGCGAATACCCGAAGAAGCAGCACCGAGAATGCGATGCAGCAGCACGCAAGTGGGGTTGATCGCCGCCACGCGGGAGGCCTTTCGCTCAACCGCGGCCTGGTCATACTGACACGCACTGGCAGCCACACTGAGCGAGAGGGCAGTAACATCATTGGGGTTAATGGTCAGTGCCCGCTCGCAAGCATCGATAGCCTGGCGGTATCGTCGCTCCCAGAGGTACTTCCCGGCGAGCAGGTGGATCGCGGGTGCGAACTTCGGATTGACGGTCAGGGCCAGCTCGACCCGTCGCTCGACCTCTTCGAAATCCCATCCTTCCAGCGCGACCCCACCCAGCCCCACTTGGGCTTGAGGCAGGTTCTTATTGATGCGCAGAGCGGCTTTATAGTCTGAAACGCTGCCGTCTTCCTCATCGTTGTTGTACTTCTCGCGCAGCAGGTCGGCGGCGGCGATGCGTGCCGGCCAGTACGTGCGATCAAGCCGCCCGTAGGCAATTTGCAGCATTTCGTTCAGGACGTGCTTGGTGCGCCGGGCAACGTTCGTCCGCGTCAGTACGCTGTACCGCAGAAACCCCAGCGCGGTGTGTGTGACCCACGCGGCGTCGTGCGGCAGCTCCGCCCGTCCGGCAACCTGCTTGTCGAACCACCGGTAAGTCTTGATGGCCTCGTCGCGCCGGCCGAGCAGTTCGAACGTCCGCCCGAGCAAAAGCCTCGCCCCGGCATGGTCCTTATTATGCTTGATGGCGTCACGGGCGTGGCGGATCACCTCTTGGTATCGACCTTTCCGGTTATATAACTCGGCAAGCAGGTAGTGGCGGTCCGCGGAATCCGCAGCGGCCAGTCCCGTCAGACCGGCGATGGCCTGGTCATACTCGCCAATCTGCATTCGGCACCGTGCCAGACCCAGCCCCGCCTCCAACGCATGGCGCTCGTCTTTTGCGAGTTGTTCATAAGCTTCAATGGCCTGCTCGTATGAGCCTTGCATTAGCAAGTCTCGCGCGTCGGCCAGAGTCAATGGCGGTGTGGTCTGCTCGGTGGACTCCTCGTCGGTGACTTGACCTGGCATAGTAGAGCGATTCTCGAAATCGTATGCCGAGCCGCGGACTTCAGCCCGCGTGGAATCGCATAGCGAGAGGACGCTCGCTGTCCCTGACGTGCGGTATACGAAAACGCGATCTGCTCTAGCGGAAGCAACAACAAAGGTTACGACAACCAGCGGCCAGCTAGCCGTCGAAAGGAAGCATTCCCTCTTCATTAGCTTTGATGCTCTCATAGGCAACCCTGTGATGCTTCGATGCGGTTGACGCAGTGGTCATAGCCACGCAGGCCCTCGTCGACATTCATCGGGATGCTGGTGACCTGGAGCGGGCCGCCGAGGTTCTCGAAGAACTTCTTCAATGCATCGACGAACCGTCAGCGCGCACGTTCATCCGCTTCACGCTCAGGGACATCTATATGGAACTGAAACGACCCGCCCGAGCGGCTGATCACATGGTTGAGATCACTATCGAAAGCGCTCACGTGTTATCGCACCAGCCGCCGCCAACCTTCGCCCACACAGGACTAGCCAAGTTGCAAGCACAAGGCCACTGCCCGAGAACGTAATCTGAGTTGGCCATTCACCTGCTGACGCAGGACAAGCCCCACACGAAATACCGTGTGTTAACCGATCTACTTCTATTGGGCTTCCTCGTCCGACTTGGATCCGTCAACGAGCAGCTCTTCCATCGACGCAACCAGCCGCTCCATACGAAACGGCTTGTTGAAGTAGCCGTCGACGCCAAGGCTTCTGGCCCATGTCTGATGGCGTTTCCCTGGGTTTCCCGTGATCATGATGATGTAAGGTCGCTGGCCTCGTTTCTTGGCAGGCCCTTTGAGCTTCTCCAACACGAGGAACCCACTTCGCTTTGGAAGCATGGCGTCGAGAACGATGAGGTCCGGATCGAACTCGGCGGCCATTTGCAGTGCCTCGTTCCCGTCGGCCGCGGTCTCGATCGCGGCGCCGGTGCTATGCAGCAAGGCCCTTAGCGCGGTGAGCATGTCCGGGTCATCATCCACGAGTAAAACGCTCTTTCCCTCAAGTGTACCGCTCAATTGCCAGTCTCCTATACGCGAATACCAGATCGTGTCTCCGACCCTGAACATCCCGAGTATAGATGCCTCCCGCACGCCGATCAAGCCCCCCAGGGAGCGAAAGCGTCACATATTGTAATTCCTGCCGTTATTGGTCGGACCTGGATCTCCGTTCGGGTAACGTTGGAGTGAAACTGGTCCGACACGCTGTGACGCAACAATGAATCACAGGCCATCTTACAGACACAGGTAGGCCGCTTTACCTGACCGAGGCTAATCAGTAGATTCTCAGAACATAAGGCAGGATTCTCCCCCTCTAACGGGACGCTCGAAGGATCTGTATGGCCAAGGAATGGGTGATTTCGGTCCCGGCGGCCGATCTGTCGGCGGCTGTCCAACGCTGGCAAGTACCGGCGGTTGTCGCTCAACTGCTGCTCAACCGAGGCCTGTCCGCCGATCAGCCGGCAGGAGCCTTTTTGACACCCCAACTGAAAGACCTCTACCCACCGGACCGCCTGTCCGGTGCGACGGAAGCGGCGGCCAAGATCGTCGACGCGATTCGCTCGAAATCCAAAATCGTACTTTACGGCGACTACGACGTGGACGGTACGACGGGTGTAGCGATCCTCTGGCACGCCCTAAGCCAAGCCGGTGCCACCGTCGAGTTCTACGTGCCACATCGCATTGAGGAGGGATACGGGCTGAATCTCGACGCCGTACGGCGCCTCGTCCAAGACGGTGCCCGGATGGTCATCTCCGTCGACTGTGGGATCACCGCTGTCGAGGAGGCGGAGGCCCTCGCCCAAGCCGGGGTCCAACTGATTATCACAGACCACCATGCCCCACGCGATCCGATCCCCCGGGCGGATGCGATCGTCCACCCCACCCTGGACGATGGCTATCCGAACCCCGATCTTTCCGGAGCGGGTGTGGCCTTTAAGCTGGCGTGGGCGGTCGGCCTTGAGATCGCCGGGGCGGATCGTGTCAGCCCCGATTTTCGAGACCTTCTCGTTGAGATGCTCCCGCTTGCCGCCCTGGGCACTATCGCCGATGTCGTCCCGCTGTCCGGCGAAAACCGAATCATCGCCAGGCACGGCCTGGAGGGTCTGGTTACAACGCCTCTGCCGGGTTTGAGGGCGCTGATCGAATCCGCCGGGTTGCGTGGCGCCAAGATCAGCGGATACGACGTTGGGTTCAAGCTCGCCCCACGAATCAACGCAGCCGGCAGGATGGGACACGCCCGGCTCGCGGTCGAGCTGCTGACCCGTGCCGATCAGGAGCGGGCCCGCGAGATCGCCCTCTATCTCGAGGAGCACAACCGATCCCGACAGGCTACCGAGCGCCAGATCACCCGGCAGGCCGTTGAGATGATCGAACGCAACCATCTCGCCGGCGACGCCCATAGGGCAATCGTGTTGGCCTCGGAAGGGTGGCATGCCGGTGTCATCGGGATAGCGGCGGCCCGTATGGTGGACCGATTCCACAGACCGACCATCATGATTGCCCTCGCTGATAACCAGGGACAAGGGTCGGGTCGCAGCATTCAGCACTTTGATTTAAGCGCGGCGTTGGCTTCTTGCAGCCGGCACCTGCTGTCGTACGGCGGGCATGCCATGGCCGCCGGGCTTCGCATCGCTGAAGAGCGCATCCAATCGTTCACCGAGGCGTTCGTCCAGATTGCCAACAACCGCCTTACCGGTGAGGACCTCATCCCGAAACTACGCATCGATGCCGTGGTGGCCCTTGACGAGCTGACCATGCCTACGGTGGAGGCGATTGTGGGGCTGGGCCCGTTCGGCGTTGGCAATCCCAGGCCGCGGTTGGCCTCCGACTGGGTCGAGCTTGCCGACGAACCACGCTGCGTCGGTCAGCAAGGCCAACATCTTCAGGCATCATTTCGCCAGCACGGGGTTTGTGTTAAGGGCATCGGTTTTGGCCTGGGTACTCTGTGGGAGGATCTCAAACAGCACCGTCGCTGCCGGGTGGCCTTTGAACCCATCATCAACGAGTTCGACGGTCGGCGAACCGTCGAGATGCAGATGATCGACTTGCAGTTCTCCTCATAGAACGGCTCAGAAGATCCGGCGATCAGCCCCCTTGGCTGGCTCATCCCGCAACTCTGCCAAGAGCCTATCCCATTGACCCCTGTGGCACCGATCTCCAGCCGGTGAAGTACACGCCGCCGGATGACACATGTTGCTCGACCGGGCTCGTCTCAAAGGACATTCGGAGCACAACGAGACCTTTCGAGCACTCGCAGACATTCCCCTACGGCGAACAGGGCGGCGGACTCGGCGGGCCGAACGCAGCCGGCGGGTACCCGAACCCGCGGAACGCATCCAGGCAGAACGTGACATCCGAAATATCGACCAACTGGTTCGGCGTCTTCCGGTCGAGATCGGCCCTCACCTTGGATGGTGCATAGCATGTGACGTCTGGCGGTTCCAAGTTCCTGAACTTGTCGAGCAGGGCGGTCACGTCGGTGGGGATATTGACGACCCCGTCAGGCGGGCCGCAGGGACACGTCACGCAGTTCCTCACCAGGTCGCCCCACCGGCTCGTGGTCATGATTAAGGGATCGGAGAAGTTGGACTCCAGCACGGCGCAGGTCGAATCAATAACTTGCACGGTGTAGGTTGCGCTGGGGATGATCCCTTCGTGGAATACGTGGACAACGCCAAGAGTACTCCAATCCATAAAGTGCGGCTCACACTGCAGTGTGGCCCCGATATTCTCTCCGCCGCTGGGAGGGTGAGGAGGACAGGGAGGCGTCTTGTGACCCGCAGTCTCGCAGAAGATACTCGGCTGGGCAACCCACATCACCACACCGTTCCAAGTATCGTAGGGCGGCGGGAGGTCGTTGAACGTGACCCGGATAGCCTGGACCCGCCCGGGATCGCCTGAGGCGAAAGACAGGTAGCGGACCTTCTGGTTGATGGGATTTCCGGGCAATGGCAACCTGTCCGGCTCGGGCGGTGATGACAGGAAGCATGTAGCTGCAGCGACGACGCCGACGTAGGCTTCCCATACCGATCCGCGTCCCTCGTCGATCTCGCGGCTGGTACTCTCTACAGCAGGATTGCCCAAGGGTTGGGACGCGAGAGAGCTTGACGACTTGCCGTTATCCGCCAGGGTGACGCCTGGCTGTGGCACGAGCATCGCCGATATCGTCAGAAAAAGGACAGTTCTCAGCCGCCTCTCCGAACCACTGGGCGCCACCGGATCAGTTACTCGCCACGTGCCTGCGGCCCTGCTTCTCTCTCGGAATAAGGATCCTTGGTTGTGGCGTGAGGAAATGGAGCAGCGTGCATAGCTATTGGGCGTGTTCATGGTCTGTACCTCCGAATCGGAAACAACATGTGAACCACAACGCTCGGGATGTTACCCGTCGAGCGCATCTGCATTCCGCCGTTTTGAAATGCCCGCACTGAGTGCTGACAGGGCACGTCAAAGCGGACCCTTACCCCTTCCGGCCCGTCTAACGAGTTCGCATTCTATCACGATCCCCCCCACAACGCAAGATAAAACCGCGAAATGTTTGGTCTCGACGATCGGCGGATCATCGATTACTACCATGCCGTGACCATGCCGCGGAACATCCGTACAAAGCAGCCCGTGCGGCGTTGGGGAGGGATTCCCCCGCAGACAATCGTCCTAGAGCCTATCCCATTAACACCTGTGGCACCGGTTTCCAACCGGTTAAGTACACGGATTGCAAACCCGTGCCACACTTTTTGGGATAGGCTCTTTGCCTGCCAGAGTCCCTCGTGGGGGAGCCGGGCCTACTGAAAAAGCCCACAGGAAGTTTCCCATGGGCTTCTCCAGGGAAGGAGGGGGGAGGTACGTCTGTCAAGTCGCGTCAACCGGAAGCTTTCTTGATGTTGACGCTGCCATTATGCGTAATCACGTCGAGATTACCTTCGCCGGTCCCGATTGTTCCCGTGAGCTTACGTCGCGAGAACAGGCTTTCGTTCAACGGAACGTTGCACCTGATGGCCCCGTTATGAGTCCGGCAGGTCAGATTAACCGATGCCGCCTCACCGACGACGACCTCGATGCTACCGTTGTGCGTCGTGATGCGGCCACTCATCGCGCCGCACCGGCTGAGGTCCGCGGTCACGCGGCCATTGTGGGTAACGAGCGTGATGTCGTCACCGGCGTACGTGGCTGTGACCGACCCGTTATGGGTTTCAGCGTGGAGCTTTCCACCGGCCGAATCGACCTTGACCCCACCGTTGTGGGTGACCACCCGGACATCGCCGGCGACACCGCTGATCTCGATCGGGCCATTATGTGTCTGTCCATCGAATCGAATGTTACCTGGTGCCTTGATATCGAAGCTGACTCGGGCTCCCCAGTTCGATCGCTTAATGCCTTTCCATTTCCAACCGATGCGCTGAATATTGTTGCCTGCTGGCTTGACGTACACGTCGATTGCTTCGAGTGCCGCTTCGGCGTCAGCCATCGTCAGCCCACCGGCCTTCTTGGTGACCGTGACATAGGCTTCAGCCGTCCCCATCGGCTGACCATTGAACGTGATCGAGCCGTTGTGTGTACGCGTCTCCAAGCCCTCGAGGTCGGCGGCGTCGATCTGAATCCGCTCGGTCACCGGCTCGGTCCATACTCTCGAGCCGCCAAACGGCCAGTCCCAATCTACACCAATGACGATGCAGCCGGTGCTCGGGAGCAACCCCAGACCTGCCAGAACCAGGCACACAAACGTCGCTCGGGCTCTCATGGTCTTCTCCTCGGGTAGTGATTCTTGCTCTGGTCCCTCACGCGCAAGCTTCCCGCCTACACAATACTCCGACCACTATATTCGCAAGATGTTAGCCGGTATTCCAGCCCGTCGAGGGGATTCTCACATGTTCTTACGATTTGGCGGCTGAAAATCGCATAACCGCCGCCCGCCCTGCCGGGTCGCAGATCACTTCCGCCGTGCTTTCAGCAAGATCAAAAAGACAGGCACCCCTACAACTGCGGTTACGACCCCGATCGGCAGGGTCGCGCTGCCAATCTGCCGGTCGGTAGCCCAACCTGCAAAACGCATGGTAAGCTGCGAACCCCAATCACAGACGATCAGAAAGGCCCCGCCAACAACCGCCGAAGTGGGAAGCAGCAGCCGACAGTCAGAGCCCATCACCAAAGCAACCATGTGAGGCACGACCAGCCCAACGAACCCGATCGGACCGCACTTCGCCACCACGCCCGCCGTCGCCAATGTGCAGACCAGCACGCAGATTCCCTGCAGATTGACCACATTAACCCCTCGGGAGGTGGCCAGCTCATCACCGAGGCGGTATTGGTTTAACGCCCGAGCGCTGACCATCAGCACCACCCAAGAAGGCACCACGAGCGGTAGTAGCATCGCACCTTGGAGGGTCGTGATTGGATCCAGGGAACCCATCATCCAGCGCACCATCGTGAACGTTGCCCGTTCGCTCGACACGGCCGTAACAAGCATCATCATTGCGGAGCAGAACAGCCCCATCGTCACCCCGGCAAGCAGGAGTTCGTTGGAGGTCAACCGCCGGGCTCCACGGGCCAGCAACAATACGATCCCGACAACCGCGACCCCGCCCACAAACGCAGACATTGCCAGGCTCGATATGCCCAACAGCGTAATTCCCCATCCGAGTCGGATGGCGACCAGCGCACCGAGCGAGCCGCCGCTGGCGATTCCAAGCGTGTAGGGCGTAGCCAGCGGGTTCCTGAACAGCACCTGAAAGGTTGCCCCGCACAAGGCCAGTGTGATCCCCACCTGCAACGCCAGGAGTGTCCGTGGAAAGCGCTGACGGAAACCGATCTGCCGGGCCACATCGACGAATCCGGCCAGCTCATCGTTGGAGATCGTGCCGTCCTCGTCCAAATCAACGAACGGACGTCCGATCAGCTCATCTGCATCGATCGAGAGCCCGAGTTGTGCTCGCCAGGCATCCCACCATCCAAACGAGGCAGACTCTGTGCCAATCCCCGGGCTTATCAAAATGAGTAACATAAGACCCAGCACACAGCCGCCAAGCCGCAGGACGTACCGACGGGGTGTGAGCATCGTCATACAGGCTCCTCCCGCGTCGCCGCAACGGGCACCACCCAGCAGCGGTCTTGTTGGAACGGAATCGCAAGTGTCATTAACTCGACACCGTACACCGGGCCAAGCACCTCCGGCGTTAAAACCTCGGCCGGTGGACCCGTAGTCACACCGTGCCCTTCATGAAGCAGCAAGACGTGGGAACAGAACTGGGCCGCCAGGTTGACGTCATGAGTCACGACGACCACTGCCAGCCCGTCGGAACTTGCCCGGTTGCGAAGGATTTGAAAGATGGCCAGTTGGTGTTGAATATCCAGCGAAGCGGTAGGCTCGTCGAGGAGCACAATTCGCGGTTCCTGGGCAAGGGCGGCGGCTACGTGGACACGTTGGGCCTCACCTCCTGACAGTGTGGCCATGGGACGATCGGCAAAACCGAGCGTCTCTGTGACCGCCATAACCCGATCCGCGATCCGGTAGTCCTCCGCGGAGTCGAACAGCCCCAGCGAGCGATGCGGAAACCGACCCATCAGGACCATGTCTCGCACGGACAGATCAAGATGGGTAGGCGGATTCTGTGGCAGGAATGCCATGCGCCGGGCGCGGTGGCGACCGGGCATTTCGTCCAGCGCCGCGCCACCGAGGCTGATCTTTCCGGCGTGCGGCTTGTACAGACCGGCCATCAGACGCAACAACGTGCTTTTGCCCGCTCCGTTAGGCCCGACGATCGCCCAGCACTCGCCGCGGTCAACACAGAACGTGATGGGGCCGAGAAAACTCGGGCGGGCGGCAAACCCGAACCGCACTTCTTCGAGGCCCAGCATCGGAGTCGTTTCACGGATCACCGTCGGCCTCCGGGTGTAACAACCGTGACACCTTCTCGATGATATCCACGTACCGAGGCGACGGTATCAGACAATGATCGTCGGTGACGAAGAAGACTCGCCCGTCGGTAACCGCCGGGATCGAACCGACCTTTTTCCATTGGCCGAGCATCTGCTGCGTAAGCGCCGGCGTCAACTTCACTTCCGGGATCAGCTCGATAATCACGTCGGGCCGTCGGGCGATGATCGCTTCAACGCTGATCTGAGGGTAAGCCATGTCCAGGTGCCCGAACACGTTAGTCCCACCGGCGATCTTAAGCATCTCATCGAGAAACGTCCCCTTACCGGCGGTCAGCACATTAGCCAGCCGGTCGGGCTGGCGCGATACCGTCAGAAGTACGCGCGGTCGCGGCCGGTTTGCGGTCCGTTTTCTAACGGCATCCAGACGACGGTGAAACTGCTCCAGCAGCTTGGCTGCTTCGTCGACCCGCCCCAGGCGCTGCCCGAGGTCGGTGATGCACGTCTCAACGTCGCGGAGGGTCTCAGTCCGGTCGTGATAAACAGCGATGTTGCGCCGCCGGCAGAGCTGCTCCACCGAATCGTTCCGCCCGCGCAGAACGACAAGGTCCGGCCGCAGGGCGATGATCCTTTCCAGGTCGGAATCGAACAGCCCGCCGACTCGCGGTCGCTGCTGCAGCTTGGGCGGGTAAACGCAAAACTTGCTCACGCCGACAATTCGATCACACGCCCCCAGCCCACAAATGATCTCCGCCGAATTCGGCGCAATGGTGATAATGCGCTCGGCTACGGTGTCGTCACCGAGCTCGATGCTCTTCGTCCGAACCTCGGCCAGGGCTGCCAGTATTGGCGAGAAGAAAATGGCCACGTACAGGGTGTGCGCCGCCAGCCGCCGGGTTAACCATCCTCGCCGCCACATGAGCGGCATCCTAGGTGCTCACTGTAATGTTGCAAGGAAACGCGATCGGTGTTGGTCCGCACAGTGGAGTCTGCGGATCTACGTTGTTGATGCCCCGTCAATCGGCTCGAGCGCCACGACGTGAAGCAGGTCACACTCGATCATGCGATCTGCAACCTCGTCCTTTCCAGATGGCAGGCCCACAAAGACGCTTCGACGGGTCAGGGCGACGAACTCCGGGTGACGGACATCGTAGCTGTGTCCGTTGCTCAGATGAATCCGAAAGGGCTGGAACGGTTCCTTTCGTAGAGCGTCCCGTACCTCTTGCTGGCGCATTTGGCTTCCTCGTAATGAATAGTCTAGCCCCCCTGCCGGCCAGGTTCAATGCCGGTAACGCCCAGCTCCTGTCAAATTCCAAAGAAGGCGTGACCCGAAACCCGCATCTGGCGGAGCGTTACACCTGCGGCACGAGGCAGACGTCCTGGATGCTGTGGCCGCAGAGGCGCGAGACGGCGAGTGTTGCGGTAGGCTGCTTGGGCTGACCCGGACTCCAGCAGATCAGGCGGTCTCGCAGGTCGTTGGTGCCCACCAGCATGTCAGGTGCGACCTCGACCCGGCGAAGCGTCTGCCCACCGGCTTCGTAACGACACTCGAAGTTGTCACCGAGCACGCGCGCGTGGACGTGTAGCGACGTGTCGGTATACACCAGGCGCCGCACCCCGTGCGTGGACAGCAGCCACACGGATTCCGCGGGGCGATGCAAGCCTGTGTGCAGGCGATCGGGCTTGCGATCGCGGCTGGTAGGCCAGTGCAGAACGTCGCCCTCACCGTTGCCCACGAACAGGCCATCCGACGTGGGACACAGTGCGGTGATCGTGGTCATGCTGCCGGTATAAATATGTGTGGGGCGCTCCGTGCTCTGGTCCGCCGCCCAGCGAATCACCCGGTCGTCAATGGCGCAGTACAGATCCCCATCGAAGAACTGAACTCCGCGCACCGCCTTCGCCCCGCGGGTGATCGATTCAAATCTTGATCGCGACGACGCCGGGTCATTGATGTCCCATTCGCATAAACCAAGCTCGGAGTGCGAAGCGAACACGCGATCGCCCACCATTGCCACCGCATTGAACCCGCCGCGCGCCGACGGCAAACCGCTTACAAGGAGCGTCATATCCGGCTCGACCCGATCAATCGGAAGCCGGTAGACTCCGGTGGCGGCGCCGAGAAGCAATGTCACACTGCCGTCAGCGGATTTGGCTACGTGAATTGATCGCACGGGACCGGCCTCACCCTCCACGCGGAAGCGACGACTCGGCGAATCGAGACTTGATGGGGCGAAGAACATCAACTCATCACCAGCCCCGACGACCAGCCACTGCGTCTGTGCGGTTACCGGCTCAGACTCAAAGAGTGCTTCGTACAACTCGCCTCGCTGCTGCTCCGAGAACGCACGGATCAGCTCCGGCAACTCAACGTCGGGTGAGGCGTCGGCCAGATCCTTGAGTCGAGTAAACAGCGATGCCAGATGATCGAGGTGCCGAGCCTGGGCCCGCTCCAACGCCTCTTGAAGCTCTCGGGCCGCCTTGTGCTCCGCGTGGCGGCGAACGGCCTCCTGCTCAGCGTCCTGAACCTGTCGAAGCGTCTTGGAGTCGAACTTTGCCGACGGCCGACCGTCTACAACCAGCCCGGCAGCGAAACAGGGTGCCTTGAGGGCTTCGGCCATCGCGGCGGATATCGGCTCCGTCGAACGGGCATCGACAATTTCGGCCGCTTCGCGCTGGGCGGCGAACTGCGCCAGGGCGGCCCGGAGCGCCGGTTGAAGATAGCGGGCAATACCGGCCGCCTGCACAACGCGATGGCTCCCGAGCACCACGCTTTGAAAGGACAGCAACTCGCTGCGTTCGGGAATGACGCTAATCCGTAGCCGAAGCTCCGCACGGCACTGATACCGGTCACCCGTGACGATGCCTTCCTCTTCGAGCACCACCTCGACAGGCGTAGTTCTGACAAAGAGCACGTCCTCGACGTCCGTACCGCTTACCTGTCCACCGGCCTGTACGACGACGTGATCGCCTGTGGTCCGCCTGACCATCGCGGCCCACTGCGAAGGCAAATCCAACGACCTCTTCAGGATACCGAACAGCTCGGACGCGGGAACGTGCAGGGCCACGTTATCAGGACGCTGGAAAAAAAGCTGAGGATCAAACTTACTGCCAGCCATAAAGCACCCTACCTCGTCTCCTTGTAGAGGAGCTGGGGGAGATTGAGTAACACGCTTACGCTCCCACTATCCCCGCTGGAGAGGGGGAAAGAACACAAACTCGAGGAATCCCGCATCGTTACTTCCTGCCTTCCGTGAACTTCTCGTATCGGATCAAGTCCGCCGGATTGACCGATGGGCGTGTCGCCTCAACGACGGTCATGATGTCCTGCCGCGAGATCGGCCTGGCGTCTTTCCCGGCGATCGCCTCCATAAACGGTAATTGTGCCGCCCGATGGGCAATATTCTTGATGTCGGCACCGCTGTAACGATCCAACCGGTCGCACAACTCACCGAAATCTACGTCCTCCGCCAGCGGCCTGCCGCCAAAGTAAATCTCCAACAGGCGAAATCGCGCCGGTGCGTCGGGCAGGCCGACGTATATCCTGGCGTCGAGCCGCCCGGGCCGAAGTATCGCCTCATCGAGCATCCACGGCTTGTTCGTCGCCCCTACAAATAGTAGTGCCCGGTCGCCCGTCCGATCAAATCCCTCCAGTTCCTGCAGGATTTGCGGCACCACCCGCTGCATGACGGTGGAGCTGTCGCTTTTCCGCTTGGGCACCAGGGCTTCGATCTCGTCCAGGAAAATCACCGAGGTAGGCTCCGACTTGGCGGCCTCGAAAAGCTTGCGGATGTTCTGCTCGGCCTCACCGACCCATTTGCTGAGCATTTGGGCCGGGCTGACAACAAAAAACGTCGCCTCGATCTCGTGGGCGATGGCCTTGGCGATCATTGTTTTGCCCGTACCCGGCGCGCCGTAGAGCAGCACGCCGCCGCCGGTGCTGATCCCGTATTGCCGGGCCAGCTCCGGGTGGGCGAAGGGGTAGATCATCTTCAGGCGGATATCTTCCTTTACGTCGTCCAGGCCGGCGATGTCGTCGAAGCCGATGGTCGGTTTGTCCTTGACGATCCAGTCCGCGACATCCGCCCCGGAATCGCCCTCCCTTTCGCGCTGGCGGGCAACACCCGGGCGACGTCCTTTACCGCCGGACCTGTGCATCCGGTCGCTGTCCTTGGCCAGATCGATCAATTCGGCCGCCAGCTCTTCATGCTGCCGCTTCGCTTCGGGCGTCTTGGCGGTTTCAGCCATGTCAACCATGCACTCAGCCGCATCGACCAGATACGTCTTGGCCGTCAGGTAGTCGCCCTTCTTATACGCAGCGACCCCTTTACCCTTTAACCGCTCAAATATCCCAAACGAAACAGCCATTTGCTCTGTGGTACCGGTTTACAACCGGTGTCTTGTAGGGCGGGTCATCGACCCGCCGAGCACCCTCATTCACTCCCAACAAGCTTCAACAACGACTCGCGCAATTCCGTGCAAACCGCCAAGGACTTTCTGGCGTGCTCGCATGTGGCCGATCCACCGGGATACCTGAACGCCATCCCGGCCCGCGTCAGCCACCTAAGGTCCTTTTTGCTCCAATCCCACGATGGACACGCGTCCTTCAAGAGTTTGGCCAGGTGAGACAGGTCGTGCACTTTGGGAGGCACCACGCCACGATGTACCAGCACGGCCTTCATCAGCTTTTCGACGCATTGTTGGGCGTGGTAGCAGACCGCGTCGTAGTTCGGGCGCTCCCCGGCGTGCAGTTCGCGTTCGGCGACCCCGTAGTCACCCTCGGCCTTGTCGAACCACTCCCTAACCGTTCCGTTCATAAAGAACCTTCCCGCGATCGAACGCTTCGCGGATCAGGGGGTCGCACTCGGCGTATCTTCGGGCCGCGTCCCCCGGGCTGCGGACGACGACATCTGCGGAAAAATCCGGGTCCAACCGATCCAGAATCTCCATGGCTTTGTCGAACGGGTGGCCCTCGAACGGCATAATCACGAGAACATCAACGTCGGAATACTCGGAGGGCGTTCCGTAGGCGTGTGATCCGAACAGGATGATCCGTTCGGGCTCAAACTCGCGCACGATTTGTCGACTCAAAGCTTCAACCTGATCCATGGCAACCATGCCAAGCTCCATTGATCACCCGGTACTAACGACAGGCGATGCCCGCCTCACCAATCGTCTGCACCTCGGACCCTGCCCCGCTTTCATGCCCACGCTAGCATGCGACCCGTCCGTCGTTATGTCGGGTCCAATGACCCGACCTACTAGTCCGCCGTACGTCCGCGCAGGCTAAAGCCTGCGGCTCAGGACAAGGTCCCTACTTCTGTTTCTCCCCCTGGGCTTTGAGTGAATCCAACTCCGCCCGCAGACCGGCCAGTTTGTCGAGCTCCTTCTGATGCTCGGCCTCAGCCTCCGTCTCGATCAGCCGGTCGATCTCCTGATCGCCGACCACCTCGCCGGCTGCGCTCATCTCCGCATCCTGGGCGGCCACGTCCTCGATAGTATCGAGGAACATCTCCATGCGCTCTTCCATAGTCTGCGACTGCACCATGGCCTTTTCCCAGTCCGCCTGGGTCTTCATCAGGTCGGTCTCGCCGAACAGCCGCCCAATCTCGGCGGCCATGATGCCCATGCTCTTGGCAAAATCGGTCGATGCCTCCGCTTGTCGCTTGATCAGTAATGCGTTCTTGACCGAGAGCAGTTGCCGTTCGAGCATCTTCCGAATGGTGGCAGTTTTTTTGAGCGAGTTACGAATGAATGTGTACTGGGCGTTGTCACCGATCTTCTTGGCGTGCTGAGCATTCTTGATGAACTCGTCCTGGAACTTCCCCTGCTCGCGTATGGCCTTCTCGATCCGCCTGACCCCCTGGCGAATCTTGATATCCCGTTCGATGCGACGTTCCTCGGAAGACTTGAACAAAGCCATGGCAAAAAAGCTCTCAGTTAAAAGCCATCAGTTGTCAGCCGTCAGCTATCAGCTATAGACAATCGGCAATCTACAATCTTCAATCGGCAATCAGTAGTACTCTCGGTTGGGGATGAGAATCCACAGGATGATGTACACCAGGATTCCCGGGAAAGCGGCGGAGAAGATCGTCAGGAGCACATACGCAACGCGAACCGTCGTCGGGTCCAGATCGAAGTATTCCGCCATCCCACCACAGACCCCGGCAATATGCCGGTTGACAAAACTCCTTCTCAGCAATTTCGGGCAGCTACTCATCCGACTGTTTCACACTCTCCAATCCCCAATCCCCAATCCGCAATCGCCACTATCCTTCCGGCATAGCGTGTCTTTCGCGCACCGAGCGGTCGGCCTCATCGAACGCTTCGGTCGCGTCGGTGATCGCCCCGGCATCCATCTTCTCCCAGACTTTGACCACGCTCTCCCCGGCCTCGCTTAGCAATGCAGCACCTTCATCGACGCTCGCCCCGACCGACAGAATCTCGTCGAGCCGCTCCTGATAGACCTCGGCCTTGACCGCATCTGACTCGATCAAGCCGCCCAGTCGAAGGATATCCACCTCGCTGACTAGCCCGAGCTTGCCGGACTGACCGGCCCGGTCGGCGTTCTCCCGCAGCATGCGAATCCGCGAGACGGTCATAGCCTCTTTGCTGCGGATGTTGAGCTGCCGACTGAGCATAAGCTGCTCGGTGGTCCGCAGCTCGAACTCCTGGGCGAACATACGCCTCAATTCAGGGGTCTTCTCTTCGGCGCCGCGTTCAAACAGCCCCTGCTTGTCCTTGGCCAGCTTGGTGATCTTGTTGAGAAGTTGTTTACGATCCTTCTCCAAAAGCAGCTCCTGCCGGCGCAGCTCCGCACGGGTCATCTGTGACAGGCGTTTCTTCCGCTTGGTTAACCACTCAAAGAACGCCATCGGTCAAACGATCCTTTCAACTTGTAGCGCACAACCGTTCACAGAACCACACAGCGGATGACACAACGCCGTCACATAGGCTCGGCGTCGGCGCGGCGGTCCTGGGACTCCGGCGCTGGTGCGGGCGGCTCATCAGCAGTGGACTCGGCGGGAACGGATGGCTCGGCCTTTTCGGTCTCCGCGATGGGTGGCGTCTTGGCCGGCTCGGTGGTCACCGGTGTGGCCGGCGTCGGTTCCGCTTCCGCCTCGAACTCATGCAGAATCGCCAGCTCTTCGTCACTGGTGAGCGACTCTTCGATGCCTGTTTCGAGACTGCCCACCAGTTCAGAGTCGGCTCTTAGGGTCTCGAGCATCTCTTCGGCCCGGACGGCGTTTTCGGTCAGCTCGGCGGTATCGGGTAGCTGAGCCCTTTCGCCCTGCTGGATCAGCGTCAGGTTGTGGATGTCGGTGCTGATGATATCGATCTGCTTGTTCAGCATCGCAGCCGTTGCGTTCTGCCGGGCGATATCCTTCCGCAGTTGGGCAAGCTGGGCGGCCAATCGCCGTCTGGGAACCTGGGAGGTTGCCGCCTTACCCTCCGCGAACAGTCCCGCCTCTTTCTTTTCCAGCTTGCCGATGTCCTCGTAGATCCGGTCGCGGCGTTGGGCCAGCGCGGCACGGCGTTCGGCGAGCAGATTGATCTTCTCGGCTTCGTCGCCCTCGCCGGAGAACAATTGCCTGATGCGGTCGATGACATTCATTGCTCTTCTCTCCTGACGCTGCACCGAAGCGCCGCGGAACAGCAGAAATTCCCCCTCCTTCTTGCTCAGCCTCAGTTCAGGGTCAGCGGCCGCCGTCCGCTCGAGCGCCAGCCGCACTACATCTTCCGGCAGGCCGACTTTTTTCGCCACCGAGGATGCCGACAGGCCGCCGGTCAACAAGTCTGCGCTGTGTTCCTCAATGACGCGGCGAACGCGGTCTATTTTCTCGTTCGTTCCTTCGGGGTCGAATATTTTGAGCACCCGCGGATCGGCCGAGTCGCTGGCGGCCTTGGTACGCCACCCACCACATTCATCAGGTTCAATCAGCACCACCGTGAGGTTGGGCATATCAAGCCGGGCGTTCAGTGCCGCCTCGGTAAACCCGCTCGTACTGCATACCCCGATCACATGTGGCACGCGCTTGTCACCGGCAAGCTTGTTGACGTGGTCGGCCAGCTCGCCGAGATCGATCGGCGGTGCCTCCGAATCCGGCGAGGAGGCATAGTGACTCATCGGTGACAGAACCGATGCGATGGCGATGCCCGTTCGCCGCTTTCCTAATATGAATCGCCGTTCAAACCCGTGCAGCACGATACGGCGGTTGGCCGGGAGCGACTTCAGCCTTTCGCGATCATAGATCCGGTTGGAGGCCAGCAGGGCCCGGAGACGATCGCTCTCGTCAGATTGTGACCGCTGCCAGATCGAACCGCGGAAGTACTTGGCCTTGGCAGCCTCAAAGTTGATCTCCACGCCCGACAGAAAGTCGGTTTCATACTGGAGAGCTTTCGTGGCATCCACCGTCATGGGATTCTACAATCCAAACTCTTGGCGCTTACGGAAGACACGTGCCGCACTGGCAGCAGAAACGGGCCTTGCGGTATTCCACTTTGCGGCATCGCTCGTTCGGGCACACCCGCGGACGTAAGCCTGGCATCCGCGGCCCGGCTTCGTCAGCCCGTCTGCACGGCCTGAAAATCCCCAGCAAACCTCGCCCCACCCAGGCGAACGACTGACAGAGCAAATATATAACACCAAAGAGGAAGGCAACACATCCAAACACCAAAAGTAAAACAATCAGAACAGCATCGCCGTGCATGAGCGGCTCCCAGCGTCATTCATTCAGGACCCGCAGGTCGTTGCCGCAAAAGATGCAGAACCGATCACTCTGATGGACGAAGGCCTGACACGCCGCGCACCTGGGAACCGCTGCCACCAACTGGTGGCCGCAGTGGATGCAGAATTGATCATCGCTGTGAACCGGCTTGCCGCACTCAGGACAACCCGGCCCGTAGACCTGTGCGCCGGCAGGCCGTGGGGGAACTGCCGCCTGCGGATGGTCCGGCGCCGTCAGGTCAGCCAGCATTTCGGCGGCCGACTCATACCGCCGGTCCCACCGCGTGTAAGAGCGCCGAAAGACCTCGCTCAGGTGCGCCGGCACCTCCCTGCGCAACGACGTTGGTAGATCGCTGCCCTGGGGCCTCTCCCCGGTCAGCATTTCAAACAGAATGATCGCGCACGCGTACAGATCACTTCGGGCGTCAAGCTCACCGCCCTCCTTCTGCTCGGGCGACATATACGCGAGCGTACCGGCAATGCTCCGACCGCCTTCGGTCAGATCGCTGCCGCTCTGCATGATCGATTGTGTTGTTGAGCCGCCCACGTGCCCCAGCCCGAAGTCGGTTACCTTCACAGCCTGCTCGGCGATTGCGGCGAGATCTTCGGGCGGTTGATGCAGAAGAATGTTCGCGGGTTTCAGGTCTCGATGTATCAGTCCCGTCCGATGCGAGGCGATCAGTGCCTGCAAGATCCCCCGGAGGATGGTAACGGCCGCGCCGATGGGGATGGTCGACCCATGCTTGTCGATTACGCTCCGGAGTGACGGCCCGTCGACAAACTCCATTACGAAATACGGCGGGTCGGCATAGGGATCCAGGTCTATCGCCCGGACGATGTTGGGATGATGCAGACCGTGGACTGCAACACCCTCCCGCTGCAGGTTGCGCACGTACTGCGGGTCGGTGGGGACCTTGATTGCGACTGTGTCGCCGAACACGTGGTGTCGGGCGCGCCACACTTCGCCAAAGCTGCCGGCTCCGAGGCGCGCCTCGAGCAAATAGTTGCTGATCCGATCACCGTCACGCAATGCAGACATTCTCCGTACCCTCCGGCACCAAGCCAGCCCAGCTACACCTCCTCGACCCGACCGGCCTGAAACTCACAGGCCTTCAAATTATAAACTCCTGCCGCGAGGAAGCCAAGCAGAAGCACCAACCATGTCAGTGTGTTATGCCCACGCACGCTGCCGATCAGAACAAACGCACAGATGACATCGGCGAGCAGATAGCCTAGCAACATGAGCCCTGCAGCGGTATTGGACTCCTTCGACACGACCCAGGGTGTCACGAAGAAAGTGGCCCAGGGCAGGATCAACACGATCCCCAGCCACAACACCACATACTTGAGTGTCTGCCAGATCGTCTGGAGCTGTTCGGGGTGCCTCCAAAACCAGATCACGGCGCCGGCGCTGGCGACGACCAGGACCGCTGTTACGACTTTGCCGCCGACGTATTGGCCTATGGCTGTGAGCATGTCAAAACCCCCAATCCTTCTGCGACGGTCCCGGGCCCGGTTACCGGACGGGTTCTCGCCGAATTCTACACCGTAGTCTGTCGCACGGCGACGCAAGCGACGATTACAAACATCGCCGCCTTCTATAATTCGGGCGCCATCCGGTATTATCCGGCGTTTTCAGCCCTAGAGGAGTCAAATGGGAGCTGGTTTGGAGGCGGTCAGTGCGGTCACCACGCGGTTTTTCCCGGCTGCCTTGGCATCGTACATCGCATGATCGGCGGTACGGATCAGGGACTCGGCGTCCCGGATGTCCAATGATGGGAGGCTGGCGATCCCCATGCTCATGCTGATGTCCACTTTCGGGAAGCGTTCGGCCGCACTGCGTGTGAACTGCTCGACGATACGCTCGCCCAGAACGCGTGCCCGATCGGCATCAGTCTGCGGAAGAAGAAGGATGAACTCGTCTCCCCCGAACCGGGCGGCGACATCGGCCGAGCGAAGCTGGTCGGTGATCGTTCTGGCGGTCAACACGAGCAACTCATCGCCAATGTGATGGCCGAAAACGTCGTTGACCGCCTTGAAACCGTCAAGGTCGATCATTATGCAGGACAGGTCGGTTTCGTAGCGTGTGGTTTCCGAGAACCGCCGCTCCAGCATCTCGTTGAAATAACGCCGATTATAGAGTCCCGTTAACGGTTCGCGGGAGGCGAGTTCGCGGAGCTGCTGGGTACGCTGGGCGACTCGCTTTTCCAGTTCGGCGTTGAGCTGGACGATGCGGTCGTGGGTGTGTTGGTGCTGGTCGGCCATCCGATTGAAGGCCAGCGCCAGCCGCCCGATCTCGTCGCGCCGCCGAACCGAGCTTCTGACGTCCAGTTCGCCTCGAGAAAAGCGAAGCATTACCCCCGCCAATCCGTCCAACGGCGAGACAATCCGACGAATCAGCAAGAATCCCAGCGGAATAGCTGCTAGGGTGGCCAGGATCCCAACGCCGACTACGATGTCCAGCTTGCTGGACATCGTCCGATGCCAGCTATTTGCAATCATGCCGGTGCGAACATAGCCGACAAGCTCGCTCTTCGAGTCTGAGGGCGATCCGTCCGCTGTAACTGCCTCGGGAGCGCGAATTGAGATGGGGTAGGTGACATCAAGGAACACCGGCATGTTATCGTGGCCGGCACGAAAGACCGGTAGGCCTGGAACCGGGGCACGCTCACTTGAATCATGATGGAGTCGCCGAAGGAGATTGGCGTTGCGGTGCTCGGCCAGAGCGAGCTGGCGGCCGTCAACATCCGAAAAGATGACGTACAACAACGGCGCCCCGCTTGCAGACTCGGTGGCTAATTCCTGCAAAGCGGTAAGGTCGCCACTGGCAAACGTTGCAGCGGCCGCTTTGGCGAGCACAGCCGCCACCTGCACCATGTAGGTGTCGTGTTGGTCGCGGACGAGCTCTCCGCTGGAGCGCAGCAGGTACCCCGAGACCGCGGCCGTCACCGCCAGCGTCAGGATAACGACCAGCCCGGTGGCTTTGCACTGCAGACTCAGCACCGCGTCCAGGAAGCGCTGCCAGATGCCCGAGCTTTCGGGCACTGCTGGACTATGGGAACGTCCACTGACCATCGCGTGTTCGAGGGCAATACTCGCCGACTGTTGCAGATCAATGCGCGCGCCGAACGCGCCGGCGTCAAGCACGCAGCCGGTAATATGCCTATCGACACCGAAGCAGCACGACTGAACAACCAAGAAGTAGCGGTCCACGTCTTCGCTGCCACCTGCCCGGAGCCCTTGGGACCCGGATGGTGGCGCGGCCCGCCCGTGGATTGTCCCATAACAGCGACCAGTGGCGGGTGGACCGTCCAGTGGGACTCGTCCGGTGGGAAAGGCAGGATAATTAGCGGCGTCGACGGGAGATCAGGACCGAACCTCGGGGGCCTGAACCGCCTCGGGCTCTGCCGCCGCTCGGGCACGCTCACGCAGGGTGTCCAGGGCCTCGCGGACTTCGTTGGCCATTCGCGTGTTGGGGAACTCTCGCATTAACTCGAGTCCGATCGTCAGGGCGTCGCTCCACCGCTTCTCGGTCACCGCAAAGCGGAACTGCACCCCCCGTTGCAGCAGCTTCTCCTTGAAGACGTCGCGAGCCGAGGACTGCAGGGCCTGGACCTCAGCCGGGGAGAGGTACTGGTCGAGGTCCTTGAGGATGTCGATGGCAAGGTCGGTGTCGCTGCGGCGGACCGCCTCCTCCCAGGCAAGCTTGAGCTCCTGCTTGTGCTCTTCCATCAGCACCTTCATCCGGTCCTGCAACCCCAGCACCATGGCATCGTCCGGTAAGGCATTCAGGAGACGGTCAATCTCGCCTTGGGCGCGATCCCATTGATGTGATTGAAAATGACTCTCAATCATCTCAATCGCCTCCTGCAACTTGGCCTGGATAGCGATGTTCCGTGCCTCGTCCACCTCGTCACGAAGGCGATCGGCCTCCTCCTTGTAGCCGAAACGCCGTTCCATTTCGTCGACGAGGTTGAGCGCAAGCTCCCACTTCTCGTTACGGACATCGTCGCGGATGGCGGTACGAAGGGCATCCGACTCCTGGTCGCGGTGAGCCAGCGCCTTGGCGGCATCGGAGATGCGCGTGTTCTCAGCCACCGACCCAAGCAGCGCGACTTGCTTGACCAGTATCTCGTTGAGATCGCGCAGCTCGCTAAGCTGACGGGCGGTCGTCGACTCGATTTTGAGGATCAGCGGGGTCAGCGTCATCAACATGA
The DNA here is from genome assembly GCA_030616775.1 of Planctomycetota bacterium. Classification (GTDB taxonomy): domain Bacteria; phylum Planctomycetota; class Phycisphaerae; order UBA1845; family UBA1845. The sequence continues at coordinate 8,333 of JAUWWQ010000023.1, read as the reverse complement.
CCGCAATGAAAAGCACGAACCCACCCGCAACAATCATCCAGGCACTGGCTACCTCCCCGGAAGAAGCGTACCTGACAATACCCAACCCGATCAGGATGACCGAGCCGACAATTGCGGTCACGCAGGCTACGTTCTGAAGCCAACGAAGCTGCGAAAAACGTCCGGGTGCAACAGCCATATGACGTTCCTAACAGGCATTACGTGGTCTCAAGGCACACCTCCTTGAAGACCCTACATAAACCGCCCGAGCGCCATGACAACGACCAGCGCGGGGATAATCCTAATTCACCAAGCCGATGCGTCAACCGCCGTTGGGCTGCGGTCGGCCGTCGGCACAGTCGAGGGGTAAGTGCTACGCCGCCTCCTCAGCCATTGCTTCCGTTTCCACCTCGGGCGCATGTCGTTTCTCGTATGCCTCACGCTCCCGCTGCTCAACCAAGCGTAACGCCTCAGTGGCCATCTCTATCTCATTGGCCACCAATCTCAGAAAAACGGCAACGCCACAGGCGCATATTCCCAAGCGGATCAGGATGTACCACCCACTCATGCCGGGACCACCTCTAGCGTGCCGTTGCGTGTATCGGCTGCGGGAGGGGCAGTCCTCGGTTATCACAATGACCTGGGGCCGTTTTTGCTGCTCGATGGATACCTCAAGCTGCCGGCGCCAGCGGCGAGACCGGGCGGGGGAAGGCTATGCCGTAGTCCGATAGTCGATGAAATCTTGCAGAAGCTGCTTGGTGATGGGTCCGGGCTTGCCATCGCCTACGGGTCGACCGTCGATTCTTGTAATCGGGATGATCTCTGCGGCTGTGCCGGTCGCGAAGCACTCATCCGCAATATGCAGGTCGTGGCGGATCAGCACTTTCTCGTGGACCGGTAGACCGCGTTTGCGGGCCAGCTCCATCGCCAAGTTGCGGGTGATTCCCTCCAAAATCCCCATTTCGGTGGGCGGCGTAAACACTTCACCGTTGCGAACCACAAAGATGTTGTCACCGGTGCACTCGGACACGAAACCGTCAGTTGTCAACATTATGGCTTCGTCAGCTCCCGCCTCCTTCGCCTCAGCCTTGGCCATGATGTTGTTGAGATAGTTAAGCGATTTAACACGAGGACTGGTCGTGTTGGGATGGTTTCGGGCGAGGCTGGAAATAATGCAGTGCAGCCCTCGTTTGTAGACCTCGGGCGGGTAAAGGGCAATTTTGTCCGCGATGACAAATACGCTGGGGCTGGCGGTGTGGTAAATGGAAAGGCCTAGCGAACCAACGCCCCGCGTGACAACCAGGCGAATATAGCCATCGCCGGTAATGCCGTTGACTTGCATGGCCTCATGCATGGCCTCACTGACCTGTTGCGGCGTCATGGGTATCTGGAGCCGGATTGCCTTGGCCGACTCGAACAGACGTTTGATATGCTCATCCTCTTTGAAGATCTTTCCTTTGTAGATTCGGATTCCTTCGAAGCAACCGTCGCCATATAGCAAGCCGTGATCGAATACGCTGATCTTGGCGTCTTCTATAGGGACCAGTTCACCGTCAAGCCAGACCTTCAGGTCGGGATTGGGCGCGTACGGATTCTCTGTCTTCCACACAAGTTGGACCTCTACTGGTGCCGTGCTCATGGGATCACCTCCCTCGTTGCCAGCCCGGCGGGTATCGGCCTCCCGCCCGGGGAACTCGCCTCCCGGATGACGCCCTCGCTGAGCCGGACGTAACGATGCGCGTGGGAGGCCACCTTGGCATCGTGCGTGACCATCACAATGGTCTGGCCTGCCTCATTCAACTCCGTCAACAGCCTCAGGATATCTTCGCCAACCTCCTCATCCAGGTTACCAGTTGGCTCGTCGGCAAGCAAGAGCTTTGGTCGATTGACCAAGGCGCGTGCGATTGCAACGCGCTGCCTCTCGCCGCCGGAAAGCTCGTTGGGATGGTGTTTTGCCCGTTCCGTAAGGCCCACGCGCTCCAGCAACTCTTCGGCATCGCGCCGAGCGTTACGCCTTATCCGCCGCCAAGCCCAAAAGGAGTGCGTAACCAGCCGTGGCATTAACACGTTCTCCAGCACGGTGCATTCGGGAAGGAGGTGATAAAACTGAAAGACAAAGCCGACATCGCGATTGCGATAGAGCCTTCGGGCATCGTCGCCCAGTTGAAAGAGGTTTTGGCCGTTGTATTCCACCGTGCCGCGATCAGGAATGTCCAGTGTGCCCAGGAGGTGGAGCAGCGTGCTCTTACCCGAGCCGCTTGCCCCGGTAACCACCACGAACTCTCCCCGCGCTGCCTGTAGCGACGCGCCCCGCAGAACCCTGAGAGGGGCACGGCCCATGATGAATGATTTATGGAGATCTCGGGCGCGCAGCATTGATCTACTCGTAACGGAGTGCACTAACCGGCCAGACACGACTGGCGATCCATGCCGGGATCAGCGAACCGATCATCGACGCAAAAACCGCCACTGACGCCACCCAGACGGCATCTACCTGCTTGACGACGTTGGGAATCATGTCGAAGGAATAGACATCCGGACTCCACACGCGAAGCTGGGGATTCAAACTGGCGAGAAAGTCCTGAATGTCGTTGATGTTCCAGACCACCATCGACCCGAGGATGGTTCCCAGGATCGACCCCACCAGACCGACGGCACCTGCATAGATGATGAACAAACCGGCCACACCGCGCCCCGAAGCTCCGATCGACTTGAGGATACCGATATCACGTGTCTTCTTCTCGACGATCATGTAGAAGATGCATCCGACCAGCACGATTGCGACCATACTGATCAGGGTAAAAAGGAACGTCACCAGGACCTTTTCCTTTTCCACGGCGGCGATGAACGGCCTTTGCAAGTCCTCCCATGTATACACTTCGGCAAGGCTCATGGCCCTGGCGTCCACGTCGGAGACCTCAGGAAAAAGCGAGGCGCAGAAGGTCAGCCAGGCTTCTCTGATCCGGTCACGCGAGGTGTTCAGGTCGACACCCCCCTTCAACCCGATGAGGAGCTGGTTGGCGCGGGCCTTCGTGAAGCCCCCGTCGACCAACGGCTGCGGGTCCATGGCCAGTTTGTGCTGCAGCATGTCGAAGTCAACGTAGACGCACAGGTTGTCGATCTCGAATATCCCGGTACGGGAGTCGTCGACATAGCGCAAGGGTACGCGAATGGGCGGCTCTCCCGTGGTGGTGCCGGTACGGCTTAAAGGCATGACCGTTAGTGCGACCCCCGCACCGCGGGCCAGATACCGGTTGAAGTTGCCGTCTTCCCGCCGCTCATTGAGCAGGTCGCATCCCACGATCACTCCGTAATGCTCGGAGCCTTCATAACGCGGCGGCCCGAGGTCCGCCGCGTACACGCGCTCGCCGAGGATGGCGGGCGTAACATACGGGTAGGGCGCGTGTTGGAACGGGCTTTGGTCAAATGAGGTGATTGCCTCCGGATCGGTTTCCTGCCGCCGCCATTTATCATTAGCGGCCTCCAGATCGGGAGGAAGCTGCAGCACGTCGCTTTCACTGACACCGGCAACGGGCATGGATTGAAGCCCTAAGCGCGTGCTACCGGGGTAGTAGCGCTCGTAATGTAGTCCGTTCTTGAAATCGTTTACCCCGACGTAGCCGTCCAATCGGACGCCGAGGATGCGTGCGGGTTTCGTCCAGGTTGTCGCCGGAACGCGGAAGATGCCGTAGGTGTAGATCACCGGAGTGGTTACTTCGACGGTGCCGGGAAGCTGACCTTCCAGGTATTCACCGAACTCTTCATAGTATGGAAAGCCCTGAAGCGTTCCGCCCTCGAGGACGATTTCGCTGTGCAGCCCTTTGGAGCGCGCCCGGACCGTATCCAGAAAACCGCCCATCACGCTTAACACCACCAGCACCATGGCCACGCAGAGCATGACGCTGGCCACGCCGAACAACGCGATGAGCTTAGTGTACAGGTACCGAAATGCGAGAAACCATTTGTACATGGGTCAACTGGTCCTAGGCGGCTGGGGCCGTTGGAGCGGGAACAAGATCACGTCGCGAATGCTCGGGCTGTCGGTGAGCAGCATCACCAGCCGATCGATGCCCACACCCAACCCTCCGGCAGGCGGCATACCGTACTCCAGGGCGGTGATAAAGTCTTCATCCATCACTGCCATAGTCTCGGCACCTTCGCCGGCGACCCGCCGCTTGAAATTGACCTCCTGGATGGCAGGATCATTAAGCTCGGTATAAGCGTTGCCAAGCTCCATCCCCGCTGCGAAGGCCTCAAACCTAAGAGCAATCGAAGGATCCTCCGGGTGCTGCCGGGTCAGCGGGCAAATCGCGGCCGGGTAGCCGAACACGAACGCCGGCTGAACCAGATGGCGCTCGACGGTCGCATCAAACACTTCGTTGACGACAACGGCATCATCCTTGCCGGTGTGCTCGATGCCCACATCCTCCGCCTTGCGGCGCACCGCCTGAACATCGGTCATTGCCACGCCCGCGTATTCGTGGAGCAGATCCGCGTATTGGCGTCGAGGCCAGGGAGATGTGAAGTCCAGCACTTCTCCCTGGAACACCGCCGTTAGACGCCCGTTTGCAATCCCCTCGGCGGCCCGGCGGTACGCCTTCAGGTTCTGTTCCTGCGCATAGGCCGCCGCCGCTTCACCACCTTTCTCTTTTTCCAGGCGACTTACTTCCCGCTCGATGGCCTCAACGCGTTGCAGTATGGCAGTTCGAGCGGATGTGTTGAAGGCGGCCGAAACCATCTGCTCGACCCGCTCCATCATCACTTGGTAGTCGGCATAGGCCTCATAAAGCTCGACCATCGTAAACTCGGGATTATGCCTCGTGCTGATCCCCTCGTTGCGGAAGTTCCGGCTGATCTCGAAGACCCGTTCCATCCCGCCGACGAGCAACCGCTTGAGGTATAGCTCCGGGCTGATCCGCAGGTACAGGTTGATATCCAGCGTGTTGTGGTGCGTGGTAAAGGGCCTCGCCGCGGCGCCGCCGTAGATCGGTTGCAGGACCGGGGTATCGACTTCGCAGTACCCCTCTCTGATCAGGCAGTCGCGAATCGCCTGGATAATCGCACTGCGGTGTCGGAACACGTCGCGAACGTCGGGGTTGGTGAACAGGTCGACATAGCGCTGCCGATAGCGCAAATCCACGTCGGTCAGCCCGTGCCACTTTTCCGGTGGCGGACGTAGGGACTTGGCCAAGACCGTGAGATTGTCCGCCCAGAGGGTCAGCTCACCGGTTTTGGTACGGCCAATCACCCCATCGGCCCCGATGATGTCGCCTAGATCAATTAGCTTGAGGACCGACCATTGCTCGCCGAGCTCGGCCTTGCTGAAACCAAACTGGAGGGCACCCGCCTCATCTCGCAGCGTCGCAAACGCCAGCTTGCCCATGACCCGCAGCAGGGCAATCCGGCCGGCGACTCGCCCGCGCAGCTCGCTGCGTTGCCCGGGCTGTATATTCAGTGGCTGGGCCGCCTTGCGAACGGCCGTAGTGGACATTACGTCAGGGAACCGCCGCCCGTAGGCATCGATCCCCATCTCGATGAGGGCATCGCGCTTCCTGATGCGTTGTGCCTTTAAGTGATCTTCGCTCATCCCGCGTGTGCTCACGGTTGACATCGTGGGCTATGCCAACAGCCCCGATCCTATCAGGCCCGCGCGATGCCAGCAATTGCGGCAGCCACTCTCGGTCGGTAGAGCCTGCAAGGGGTGTCAATTGTCGGGTGACAGGGTAAAGCGGTGGCTCCGGTGCATCGTCGCGCATACATCGGCTTCGTCCCCGGCGCAAAAAGCCACCCCCACACCCGCTACGTGCGGATGCAGGGGTGGAACTTGTTCACAGCCCTATGGCGTTAGCCGCCGGGCTGCCTACCGACCTTGACTATGGCGGGCAGCACACACCACAGGCGGGCAGCGTCTTATTGAGCCAGGGATCGAATTCGCCCGCCCCGTTAAGCAGGTCGATCACTCGCAGGATGTCGGGTGGGCCGCAAAGTGCGCTGCGGTCGGCGTCACACTGCAGGATCTCACACGTTCCGACGCCGTTGAGACAGTCGATCAGATACAGGATGTCCGAGGGTGCACTCGTACCGTCGCCGCTCACGTCGGCCGGAAGCGAGCTGAGGACGAGGGTCGTATGGGTCCCGCCATCGGCCAAGTAGGTTATGGTTGTTACCTCCCCGGTTGAGATCGCCCGGTCAAGGGTAATCGTGTAGTTACCACCGCCGTCGTCGACAATGCTGCTGATATCGTTTGCCGGACCCTCCGGGGCCGTCTCGCACAGGGACCAGCAATCGCTCCAGTTCGCCTCGGCGGCCCCCAGTGGAGCAAGAACCTGCAGTTCCTTAATACCCTGCTTGGTGGTGGCGCCGCCGGGCGGATGGGGCTGCCGTGCATCGGTAACATCCTCCAGCGGATCGACTAGTGTAACGGACCCCGGTGGGCACTGCGCACACACAACATCGATCCTCAAGTCCCCGGCGATGGGATTATCTTCCTCATCGTGGATCTTGCCGAGACGACCGCCTAGACGGACCTTGTAACAGTCGCCCTCGGTTACTTCGACCTTTCCCATGACCCCGGAAAAGCACGGGGAGGGCATCCACCACCTACAAATGTCCTCCGTGCCGATCTCGACCGGAGTGTCACAGCCGTCGTAGACCACCATGACGGTATCCTCGGAGGCCTCATCGCACGGGATCCCTTCGCAGAGTCCGCAAGTCTGGAAGGTCGCTGTCCCGTCGCAAGGGGCGGTCCATTCGTACCACACGTCGTTCTGCAGCGTCCTTGTGAAGTCGAAGCAGGTGACGGGCGGGCCCGGGCAGTCGAATGTGGCCGGGGCACGGTTGAATTCTTCACCGGATATATCGAAGGGAACAACAACCTGCTCACCGGCCAGCGGCTCGGCGTTCATACTGAGGTCGTTGTCCATCAATGGAGTACCACCACAGGGAGACACCAGACGCAGTTTGTACACGCCTCGGTTCGCATCGGTCTTCCCGCCAACCATGACATAATAAGTCTCGCCGGGCACCAGATCCCTCACGCAAACCTTTGAACGGGTTGGCTCGGGATTACCATGACAACTGCAGGTTTCCTCGTCGTCGCTGCAGGCAATGGGGATAAGAGTCAAGCAGGCGTATTCTTCGTCGAACACACAGGGCAAGAGGTCCGGCGGGCAATCCTGTTGAGATACGCTGCACAGCGTCAAACCGTCGCTGCACAGGCCTCGATCAGGCTCGGCTAGAGCGTAGACCGATAGGATGGAATCATCAGCCGGTCCGTCCGGGCGTGCTACGCTACAGCAGGTGTCGAGCTGCACTGATATGGGTAGTGAGAGGCAGGTTCCTTCATCAGGACCATCATCAGGACAGCCGTCGACCGGGTTCTCGGGGTCAGCGGTGTTCGGGTCGCAGAAGTACCCGTTTCTCTCACCGCCCTCACACACGCCGTTGGGCGGGGCCACGAACTTATACCAAACCGTCCCGACGCCCCTGGCCCCAGGATCGTCCGTGTTGCAGCAGAACCCGGGCTCGGTCGAGCCAGGCGTGGCGCGTATGCCATCGCTTTCGACCTCGCCCGGAATGCCCACCAACCGCGCCCCATCGCGAGGGTCGGGGCTGTAACAGTTATCGTTGGAAGGCGGCTGCGTGCAGACCCGGAACGTCTCCGCTGCACAATTGTAGTCCCACCAGTACGTACAACAGTACGCGAAACCGGGTTGCTGACAAACCAGGGTACAGCAGAAGGGATTCTCGCAGCCTACACCGCCGACGCATAGGCCTAGTGTGCAGGCACCCGCTGGGCAATCGCTGTTGGGGTTGCAGGGGTTGCCGTCGTTGTCCCCACCGTCACAGACGCGATCGACACACTCTCCACCGCCAGGACATTCAACATCTTGATCGCACACCTCGCCGTCGTGGGAACCCCCTATGCAGGTGTAGCCCGGACACTCACTGGGGTAAACATAGGGCTCGCAAGGCTCGCCGTGACGCTCACCGGCTTCGCAAAAGGCCTCACGTGGCAATGTGCATTCGCCCTCCCGAGCCATGCAGGCGGGGATCGGGCACCGCTGGCCGCCCTGGCCGCAGAAGTCGCCTCGCTGGTACATGCGGGCAGCGTCAACAGGTTCAAGGGCATAGCACGCATTCTCGGTGAGGTTCTGACACCCGCCCTCCGGCTTGCAACAGGCCGACACCCCGCACGGATGGTTGAACGGACCGGGGCAGATTCCCTCGGGGCAGTCGGCCTGCCGGGTGCAAGGTTCCCCGGTGTTCTCGCCGCCGACGCAAGTCGAGGCGCAGTCTCGGTCCTCTTTCCACAGTTTGTCGGTGGGGTTGGCGCAGTTCATCAGTGGCACGTC
>JAUWWQ010000080.1 GCA_030616775.1 Planctomycetota bacterium | reverse complement strand
GCGGGTCGCGTCGGGAAGTCCAAGGACACACGCCGATGATGAACGGACACGGGAAGTCGGACAGGCCCGTAGTACCTGCGAAGTCCCCGAACAACGCCGGGCAACCGGTCGCGGAGGGGATGGAGGGAAGGGGCCTGGCCAAAGGGAATCCGCACCGACAAAACGCGCTCCGGACACCGAGCCGGGCTGGCGCGCCCAGTGCGTTGGAGCGGATACGTCAGGCGGCAAGAAGGGACAGGAAGACGCGGTTCACGGCGCTCCTGCACCACGTTTACAACCTGAACACGCTCCGGGAGGCTTACTTTTGCCTCAAGCGGGATGCCGCACCGGGCGTGGACGGGCAGACGTGGCGGGCTTACGGTGAGGCGTTGGAGATGAATCTCCGCGACCTCTCCGATCGGCTCAAGCGGGGAGCGTACCGGGCTAAGCCGGTTCGCAGGGTGTACATCCCCAAGGCCGACGGGCGGCAAAGGCCGCTCGGAGTAACCACGCTGGAGGACAAGATCGTCCAGCGGGCTACGGCCCTGGTGTTGAACGCCATCTACGAAACCGACTTCCTGGGCTTCTCGTACGGGTTCCGACCCGGGCGCAGCCCGCATCATGCGTTGGATGCGCTCTACACGGGACTGCTGACGAGGAAGGTGAACTGGGTGCTCGACGCCGACATTCGTGGCTTCTTCGACGCCATCGACCACGAATGGCTGGTGAAGTTCGTCGAGCACCGCGTGGCGGACCGGCGCGTCGTGCGGCTCATCCAGAAGTGGCTGGGCGCCGGTGTGCTGGAGGACGGGGCGCGGACACGCAGTGAGGAAGGTACGCCGCAAGGCGGCAGTGCATCGCCGCTCTTGGCGAACATCTATCTGCACTACGTATTCGACCTCTGGGTCCAACAGTGGCGTCAAAGGCACGCGCGGGGCGACATGATCGTCGTGCGCTTTGCCGATGACTTCACCGTTGGATTCCAACACAAGTCGGATGCCGAGCGGTTCCTGGTGGAACTGCGGGAGCGATTCCGCAAGTTCAACCTGGAACTGCACCCCGACAAAACACGCTTGCTGGAGTTCGGACCATTCGCGGCCGAGAACCGCAGGCGCAAAGGTCGGGGCAAGCCGGAAACCTTCGACTTTCTCGGCTTCACGCATATCTGCGGGAAGAAGAGGAGCAACGGGAGGTTCACGGTGCTTCGACAGACGATAGCCAAGAGGTTGCAGGCGAAGCTGGGGGAGGTGAAAGCCGAACTTCGGCATCGCTGGCACGACCCGATTCCTGTTGTGGGGCAGTGGTTGGGTTCGGTCGTACGGGGACACGTTCGTTACTACGGAGTTCCTATGAATGGCCGGGCCCTGTCGGTCTTTCGTTTCCGAGTGGCCTGGCACTGGCATCGCGCGCTGGCGCGACGCAGCCAAACGGGTTGGGTCCCGTGGGAACGGATGCGCCGGCTGGTCGACCAGTGGCTGCCTCCTGCACGCGTGTGTCATCCTTATCCCCTGCGCCGCATGGGCGTCATTACCTGAGGCAGGAGCCCAGTGCGGTAGTCCCGCTCGCTGGGATCTGTGGAGGGGGTCATGGGCAACCATGATTCCTACTCCGACCAATTGCCTTTTTGGCCATTTGCACACCTGCGGTGAGCGGCGCAGCGCAAGACCGCCCAGAAGTAGACCAATAACGACACCCTACGGGCACGGAACGGGGCAGGGGTACGGGAAGCCTCTAAAGGCATCCATTACAAATGTTATATCAATTATATTAATAACACCGTCCGGTCCCGGGACGCAAGGGTGCAGGTCGGTCCATTCCACCGGCGGCGCCGTGTCGAGGTGCCGAAAGCCGTCCCCAACGGCCATGAAGTCATATATGTCGACGACTCCATCACCCGGCATCCATGCCCCGTCGATGAACCGTCCCGCCACGTCGCCCCACACCCAGGTGGTGTCTGAACCCGGGGCGGACAAATGAGCCCCGCACTCAGCCGCAACGTTGTAGGTACTGCTCGGGACGATGTCGATACACTTGACAATGACCGTATCCCAATCGCTGGGCATTTGGAACACCGGACCGGTGACCAATTGCCCATTCGCGTCGATGTATTTGGACAGGCAGGGCCAATCCGGCGAGGTCAGCAGCAGGGCCACCGGATCGGGTGCTCCGTTAGACTGAGCCGTAACAAAAACATGACGCCCACCCTGCGCCTCTACAATAGGGGCCAGGGGCGGCGTTCCGACGCAATGGCCCGTGTCACAGAGGTCGTTTCCGGTACAGGGATCTTCATCATCGCAGGTTGTCCCATCCGGTTCGTGGTTGTCCAGGCAGCCGCCGGTACCGTCACACGTGTCGGGGTCGTCGCACTGGGTGTCAGTGTCCTCCCCGCAGGCGGTCCCTGTCGGCTTTGGCGGGTGTGTGCAGTCACCGGCTGCGCACACATCGAACGTGCACTCGTTGGCGTCGTCGGAGCACTCGGTTCCGTCCGGCTTTGGGTTGGATTCGCAAATGCCCGCTCCGTCGCAGGCATCCGGACTATCACACTCGGTGTCGAGGGGATTACCGCAAGCTGTGCCTTCAGACTTGGGTGACCAGGTGCTTGCGGACACCTCAGGGATGCACGCCTGGCATTCGTTCTCCGGATTGGCGGTATCAGCCGGGTAGCAGGCGCCGTCGATCAGGCAGTCATCCACGGTCGATATGTTAAGGACAATATCGCCGGTGTTGTGCTCAAACCCGGCCACACGAAGCCAATACGTTGCTCCGGGAGCGGCGGTAAACGTGAGAGCGGCGTGAAGAGCCACGCCGCTGTCATCGTCACACGCAATCTCACTCCCTCCATCATCGGGGCAGGCGTCCCAAACGCTCAGAACCGGGTCGTTGGAAGGTGTGAACGCGCTCCCGGTCGTGCTGACGAAGATCGTGCCGCTGCAGATAGGCGTGTATACGAACCAGACATCGTTGTTGGAATCGAGCTGGCAAGAGGCCTCCGCATCATCGGGTCCCCGGTTATGGTTGTTACCGGTGGTGATGCCTTCGTGTACCTCGATGGCGAACTCACAATCGTCGTTGCATTCCGGATCCCATACACCGAAGCAGTCGCCTTCCCCGTCACAGGCGTCAATGCCGATACCGGGCCGGCCGGTACCCGTGCATGGATCACCGTCGTCACAAGGAGTCCCCTCCGGAAGCGGCGTCAAAATGTCGCAGTTGCCCTCCGCGCTGCCGGGATCACACGAGGCAGTATTGCATTGATCCCCCGCGCCCGAGCAGTCGGGCGGACTTCCTCCGGTGCAATCGCCCGCCTGGCACGTCTCTCCCACGTTGCACCTATCCTCGTCGTCACAGGGCGTCTCGTCGGGTTTCTGCGTCACCACGTCACAGTTGCCCTCGTCGCCGAACGGATCGCACGAGGCCGTGTTGCACTGATCGCCGAAGCCCGAACAGTCCGGCGGAGAACCACCCGCGCACGCTCCGCCATAACACGCCTCACCGACGTTGCAGGCGTCAGCGTCATCGCAGTCCGTGCCATTCTCCACCGGCGTCAGGATGTCACAGTTACCCTCCTCACCAAGCGGGTCGCACTGGGCCGTATTGCACTCATCGCCGGCACGCGAGCAGTCCGGCGGAGAACCGCCCGTACACAAGCCGGATTGACACGTTTCACCGATGTTGCATACGTCACCATCGTCGCAATCCGTACCGTTCGGCAGGACCTCGTGCGTTACCGAACCGTCTTCGGGGTAGCACTGATCATCGGTACAGTCATTCTGGTCGTCGATTTCGGTCAGGGTGCCATCGGCCGGGTTGCAGCAATACACCGCATCATCGTAGTTGTTCACGTTGGAACACGTCTTGTAGTCGGGTGAGACCTGCTCGCAAGAGTCCGTCGTGCACAGGCTGCCGTCGTCGCAATCGCTGTTCGTTTCACAGGCAATCGTGATAAGTGCCGGTGCTAGTGTCAACGGTGTAATATAGACGCCGTTCTCATCCTGCATGTTGGTGCCCTCGCTTTGGTACCCCACGGCAAAGGTGCCCATAGCGCCGAGCGGTACGTCCAGGGCCAGGGTCCCGGCGTAGCGCGGCGTGCCCGGGTCGGCTATAGGAGAGCTCGTTAAGGTGCTGCCGTAGCGGTAGTTGAGGGTGCTCACGTCCACCGCGGCCTGCTCGCCCAGCTCGGCAAACACGTAGTCGGTCCGGCTGTTATCGATCCACGCGGGGATGCATTCGCCGTCCGGCCATCCAATGGCCCCACAACCACCTTTAGCAGTACCCCAGGGGTGCCCCAGCGAGCCCATCAGAGCCTCGCAGTCCCCATCAGTCGTACACGCCGGATTCCACGGGGTTAGCGTGCCGCGCAATGCACTGGAATAGCCTGTCGAATCGATCGCTGCCTGCCACGCCCTTAGCTTGGGGGATCCGTCCAGGTCCGGGTCCCAGCTGCCGACGTATATCTCTAGGAAAACCTTCTGCCCTCCGCCCTCCAGGATGATCTCGTTACCATCAATCCAATGAACAGCGCTCGCCCCAGCAGGCATGAATGCGGTCTCGGCGCCAAGCGCCGCTACGTTGAAGATACCCGCCAGACAACAACCCCACACAAATGCCTTTGACGCTTTCATGGTTCCTTCCTTCCGTCGTTGTTCCTTGTGTCGTGGTCCCCTTGCCTGAGGCTGTGCGCCCCTTCGGCGTGCTTCGTAAGCCAAGGACGACATCACCCCATTCCCATACGTGCCAAGGAGGTGTCGCTACCGTATCCCTATTCCCTGCGGTTTCGTCAAATCGCGAATCTGGAACAGCGGAGTTTGGGATTGTGTGCCAATTCTCTCCCTCCACCACTCGCCGTTCGCAATTTCGACCTCCGCCTACCCTGGGCTCACCTCCCGTGTTCCAAGCACCCGACGCGGACACGGAGCGTCAGACCCACGTCCAATATACTCAGTTCCTATAAGGAAGTCCAGTAACCGGCGGTTCCTCAGGAAGAGACCAGCCGCTTGGGAAGTCGTTCTTGCAGACGCCCCGCAACGGCTGCATGGGGCGGAGCGGGGTGGCGGCGAACGGGATTCGCGTCGGGCCATAACGGGCACCAGCCCGCAGGGGCCGGCGCGACCGCCGGAAACTCACAGGAAACACTCCTCCTTGACATTTTGTGTGGGTGAGACCCGCAGGATTCGCTTCACGATTCGTGAAACTTCAAAGACTGACCGACCAACCTGCGAGCTTGGGGCCAACGGTTACGGCGTAAGTTGAGCGCCAAAGCACCAAGATGTGCTATGAGTGAAGTCAGCTTCTCATTCGTAGCACAAGCGTTCAAGTCGTCACGGGACTTCACCTTCAGCCGGCTTTCACAGACTGGCTACGTGATGCTAGCGCTAGCGCGGCGGTGTTCAGGGAGTGAGCAAGTCATCCCGCGGAACGACCACGATACCACTGGAAGGTCACAAGCCCGCCAACGATCAGCACGTGACAAGATCGAGGCACGACTACGCTCACAAGCTATGGCCCTTGCCGTGGGCCTGAAGCCCGCACGGAGCAACGCAGCACGGAAGACGCTCCCGCTACATACGGACTAAAATCGCCTAACAGAACCGAACCGTCCCGACGTACCGGTCGAAGGCACCAGGAGTCTACTCGTCAGCTCGTACTGCCGATCATCGCCGAGACTCAAGCCGACGGGCAAGTCTCTTGTCTCGGCTGCCATGCTCAGATAGTTTCTTGGGGAACGGTTTAGTGTGGTTCAAGGCGAGTTCGATGACCGTAAGGGCGAGGAAAAGGACAACACCGGGTTTGGGCCGGCGTGCCGATGCTATCCGCGAGCCGCAACCGAGCGTTCTGTACATTCTCTTCCTACTGAGTGGTCTTGCCGGCCTCATCTACGAACTCATGTGGATGAGGAGCTTCAGTCTGATATTCGGCAGCACCAGTGAGGCGACCTCGGCTGTCCTGGCGGCCTTTTTCACCGGCCTGGCTTTGGGAAGCTGGGGCGGTGCCCGCCTCGCCGGTCAACGTGTGGTCGCTCTACGGCGGTATGGCATTGCCGAGTTCGGCGTCGCTGCCGGAGCGCTGCTCGTGCCGGTTTGGATTGCGCTGTTCCGGGTCGGATATTCCACTCTGTATGAATGGGGTGTCGGTGCGGGGTGGAAGCTGACTGCGGTCAAGCTTGTGCTTGCATTCGTGGCGATGGGCATTCCCTGTGTGGCGATGGGTGCTACGTTGCCGTTCATCACCCGGGCGCTCGTCGGCACTGCCGGGCACTTCGGGCACCGGGTGGGTGTGGCCTATGCGCTCAACACTCTGGGGGCCACGGCGGGCGTCGTGCTGGCCGGATTTGTACTGCCGACACGTCTCGGAACAACGAACACCGTGTATCTTGCAGTGGCGATCAACGTCGCGGTCGGGGCCGTGGCCATCGCTCTTGCCCGGCGGACGCGCGGCGAACTTGCGGGCGTCATCCGCGATTCGGACGCCGAGGTGTCAGCTCAGCGGCACGCGCGTGATCCGGTTTTACTGCTGGTGGTTACCGTCTCGGGTCTCGGGACGTTGGCCCTGGAAGTCCTGTACACGCGATTGATCGTCAACTTCACCGACAGTTGCGCCTTCAGCTTTGCGCTGATGCTGGCCACGTTCCTCGTCTTTCTGGCTCTGGCCTCGCTGGTGGTGTCCATGGTCGTCGATCGTATCCGCCAGCCGTGGCGGTTTCTCGCCTGGACGCAGACTATGGCGCTGATCACCATTCTGGCGACTCCTGCCGTGTTCCAGTACCTGTTCGACCGGGC
Source organism: Planctomycetota bacterium (assembly GCA_030616775.1). GTDB lineage: Bacteria > Planctomycetota > Phycisphaerae > UBA1845 > UBA1845. Next base: position 8,038 of record JAUWWQ010000080.1, on the reverse strand, counting down.
GGACTTCGAGCGTATGGGGGAGACGCTGGACGAGTACCTGTTCAAGCTCGTCGTGCGATCGGTCGCGGTGATGGGCCCGACCGTGCTGCTGATCGGCATCGCGTTGCCGACGGCTTGGAAGATCGCCACCCGGGCGGCGTCGGAGTCAGGGCGCAACGTGGGGCGGCTCACCGGGCTGAACACCCTGGCTGCGGTAGCGGGATCGGTGGGCGCCGGCTTCGTCATTGTACCGTGGCTCGGCATCGGCAAAGGGATCGTCCTGGTGGCGGGGCTCTACGGAATTGTGGCCATTGTGAGTTGGTTGCGTGGGTACGGCCGCAGACCGGCCCTGGTGGTTGGCGTTGGCTTTGCACTGCTGTTCGCCGTCCTGAGTTCTTTGAGCAACTGGAGCACGCAGCAGGTCCGTCTACCTCAGGACCACAGACTGGTGTACCTCCGCGAAGGGAAGTCCGTTACGGTTGCGGTCACCGAGAGCAAAGGCGGATCCCGGGCACTCAAGGTAAACAACTGCTACACGTTGGGAGGGTCGGGTAGGACGGCTATCCTGTTACAGCGCTCGCAGGGCGGTCTGCCGCTGATGCTGCATCCGTCTCCCAAAAGTGTGGCGTTCATCGGTGTGGCCACCGGCGTGAGTGTGAGTTCCGTTCTGGAGTTCCCGGTCGAACGCGTTCTGGCGATCGAGTTGTTTCCGGAAGTGTTAGAGGCGGCCGCGTATTTCGAGGACGCGAACCGGCACGTACTGCACGACGAGCGTATCGAGACGGTAGTCGCCGACGGGCGGAATCACCTTTTTGCGACCCGGGAACGTTTCGACGTGATCGTGGGTGATGTGTTCTCTCCCTGGCGTGCCGGCGTCGGGTACTTGTACACGACCGAGCACTTTCAGAGCTTGGGCAGACACCTGAACGAAGGAGGGATCTTCGTGCAGTGGCTACCGGGGCATCAGCTAAGGGTGAAAGAACTCCGCATGATTGTGGCGACGTTTCTGGACGTGTTCCCGTCCACGACACTGTGGTTGGACATGCCCACGCCGCGCTGGCCGTTGCTCGGTCTGGTAGGCTACGCCGACGCCGACGCCATACCGAGCCGCGCCGATCGCCAACGGGTGGCCCGCTCCATCGTCTTTCCATTTTTGCGATATGTATGTGGGCCGGCTGCATTGCAACGGTGGGCCTCTTCCGCCCCGCGAAACTCGGACGAATTTCCCCGTGTGGAGTACGGCGCCGCTGTGGCTGGTCGCTTCCACAGAGGCGAAAACCTCACCGAGCTGCATCGCCTTCTCTACGAGCTGGGAAACAACAGGCGATCCCCGTAGTGCCGTTGCCGACCGTTGTACACCGCGGTCGAGGGACCGCCGCAGGGTATCAGTTGGCGTGATACGCACGAATGTCACGGCATTGTCACGGCCGTGGCCTGTATGTCCGCCGGCTCGGTAGACTGCGATTGATCGTTCGTTGTGGGCACGGCTGCCTGACGACGGCGATTGCCCGGCGGTTACCGACGGCGGGCCGGGACCGCTCCCAACACCCCTGGGGTCCGCTCGAAGGAGCCGACGCGACAGATAAGACCAGGATGAAGTGCTGACGAGTGGGCCTGAGACTGGTTTCTTTGGCTACCAGGTGGGTTTTTACCGGTCGTATTCCGCCGAGACTCTAATAATTGGTGAAAAAGGGCAAACTAGGTAATTCCGTAGGCTTTTTCAATAGGAATGTGGAAAAAAGCGTTGACGCCGGATGGCGATTTTGGTAATATCGGCCCGTTACAAGGAGGTGTCCCGTTTGGTGTTCAAGTCGTCGCAAGGATGTGTGGAGTGTGAGTAGCGTCGCCTGTGGGGCATGTGGGCGACGGGAGGGTTTCGCATCGCGGAGGGCCTTATGGTGAGGCCGATGCGTGGGATGTGAGGAGGGAAGAAACTCCCATCGTACGGTCAACTGTAAAGACGTGTCCGTGGCGGATGCCGGTCATGCAGAGCTACGCTGTAATTGAGCCATGCACAGCAGCGGGGAGCACGCGTCGGTATCTGCCGCATTTTGGCTGTTGTAGCCGGGTCTTATCAAGGGCGCTGCGGATCATTCACGCTGACGCAACAACAGGGTCTTCCGGCGCGTCGGCGGTCACTAAGGAGTTGTCGGGGGGAGACAAAGGGCCCACGGCGGTTATTTATGCTGTTGCTGATGGGTCTGCTTAACAGTGTTTAAGCGACAGGCCTGTCGGGGTGGGGCAGGTGTGGTGCTGTAGATAGCGCGTTAGGGTTTTTGCCCCGTGTTGTTTGCGGAGCTTCGATTGACCAGGGTCTGCAGTAGTGTGAGGTGATCGTGGTCCAAAAAGCCACATACCGGAGGATTGGCTCGGTAGCTTCTTTTGCTTCGAGCCCAGGCCCCATGCCGGGTGGGCGATTTGAACACCCGGGGCGACTCATATGTGTAGGTTCGGGCAGGATTTCCTGCCTCGGCAGCTCCGGTCGAATTCCGTCTTATTTGTCCCGCTTGTTGTCAAAGTGTCCGCCGGATGGCCGGCGTTACGGATTCTCTCCCGGTGGATTGCGAGCCGGCTTCGTGTCAAGTCCGAGCGTTGCGCATAACGCTGGAGCGTTAAAGGGGGTGAGGCTACTGGCAACCCGGAATAGCTACGGTCTTGGAGAAAGCAAAGTAAAGAGTTACTTTCGCTTTGGGGCTGTCGGGCAGCGTGGTAGCTCGTCGTGGGGGTGGTACCGGAAGCGCGAGGAACATGCGTCATAAGTCTGGTAGGCATTTATGCCATATGTATTACGTACGGGGTAGCGAATCGAATGGAGTTGGGTAGGGGTAGTTTCCCTAGCGTCAAGAAGAAGGAAGAAGGAGGTACGGATCGATGAGAATATGTAAGTTGATCAAATGGCGTCCCGCATTGGGCGTCCTGGCGGTGGGCGTGTTTGCCTGTAGCCTGGCCCTGGAAGGTGCGTCCGATGAGAAGGCGGGAGGCAAAGGCACGATTGGCAAGGTGCGCGCTAAAGTTGAGGCCGGTTATCAAATCCGGGCGGATCAGATTCCAAGGGCTCCTGCAGTAAATGCTTACCGCAGCGTAACCGTGTTGGAGCGCGAGGGGAAAATTCCGCTTCTCCGGGCCCCAACCGGTTACGAGCCGATGGGTGGCATCGCCGCGCCCCGCACGGGTGGGCCGGCAGGTTGTGAGGAAAATGCGCAGTGCGATGACTGCAACTACTGCACTTCCGACGAGTGCGTTAACGAGGTGTGCGTGTACACGCCGATGGCTGAGTGTGAGAGTTGCGACGACGACATCTACTGCAACGGCGCAGAACGGTGCGGTTCAGAGGAATATGTCACCACAGGGTATCCGGATGGAACAGAAGGCGTTTGTCTGCCTCCGACCGAGATAGATGATCCGCCGCTCGATCCATGCGCCATTGATCCCTACAACTACATTTGCGACGAGCTGGCCGAGGAAGGTGCAGGTGACTGCGTCATTGCCTGCGATCCCAATAGCGAGTGCGGCAGCGGATATTGCAGCACCAGTGGCACTTGTGTTGGCGGCGAAACTCCGGACGCGGACTGCAATGCGGATGGGTTCGACTGCGATGACGGGCTGTGGTGCAGTGGCGAAGACGTCTGTGTCGCTCAAGAGTGCGTCGGCGGCTCGAACCCGGGTACTGCCTGCACCTTCGGCGGCGGCGAGTGCCAGGGTGACGGGTGGTGCGGTGGTCTGTGCCGGGTGCCGACCGGACCGCCCTGCGGCGTAGGTGTGCTGTGCACGGAAGAGGGCCACATCTGCGACCCCGGACGTTGCTGCACGGGCACCGGCTATGCCGATTGCACCCGCGAGACGTTGCCGGCCTGCACCGGCGGAAAGTGGCTCGGTGTTGGCACTGAAGATGACACATGCGAAGACCTGGCGCCCTCGACCGCGTCGAACGCCGGTGAGGACTACGATTGTCCAAGGTATGAATCCGGTATCACTTCCGGCACGGTGATCGATGTCACCGATGAGGCCGGTGTAGCCGACTGCCGTCCATACCGCGAGGTTGGTGACGATTACACCCTCGACGTCACCACGGACTATTTCCAGGTTACCACCTTCCGGTGGATCGGCGGATATGACGCAGGCACCGGAGACCGGATGCGCATCACGTTCTATGACAAGGATGGAGCGTTCATTGAGGACACCATTACGGAGACTTCGTACGTCGATGGTGTGGTCTTCCGGACGGTCATCTACGACGAGATGCCGGTCATCCCGGCCCAGGGTATCGTGACGGTCAGTGCGGCCGAAGAGTTCTCACCGGACTCGCGTCAGCGCTGGGCTGTGACCGACACGCTGAACGTCGGAGGCAACGATAACGGCGTAATCTGGGTGGATAAGGGTGACGGCAATGGATTGGTGGAGGTCAGCGCCGCTGGTGAGGGTCTTGCCGGTGGCACTTTGGCGTTTGAGCTAGTCGGAGAGCAGCACGGACCGCCTACGGGTGCATGCTGCAACACGGTGACCGGCGTCTGCGAAGAGAAGGTGCCGTGGATCTGCGAGCAGGAGGGCGGCTTCTTCCAGGGGATCGGGTCCTCGTGCAACGTTTGCAGCAACTTCCCCATGGACGTGGACTGCAGCAGCCATGCCGAGTGTCTGCTGTGCTGGGAAGGCGGCCGCATAGGAGAGCCGTGCCTGGGCAACCCCAATGCCTGTCCCGGCGGTACCTGTGTCGAAGGCGTTTGCGACGGGAGCAGTGATAACGCCGGAGCGCCGTGCGATTGTCCCGACAGCTACTGTGACGCCGGTACCTGTGAGGTGGTTCCGCCGGCCTGCCAGAGGACGGCCTGCTGCGACCCCAACAGCGGCGCGTGCACCGAAGTTACCGGCGGCTTCTGCAGCATTACAACTGCCACGGAGTGCATCAGCGATGCAGACTGCCCGCAAGACGAGACCTGCGAGCCTCCGTGTCCGGTAGGGTACGTCGGCCAGGGCTTCGGTACGGAGTGCACGAAGAACAACTGCTGCATTCAGCCGATCGAAACGGGCGCCGACACCTGCGATAATGCCTATATGCACATCATCGAGGTGCCAACGCCCGGCGATCCTGCGATCACAATAACCATCACGGGCAACAACAAGGCTGCGACCTTCGGCGACAGCTACCCCGATGAATGCGAGGGTGGCTTCAACGACACCGGCTCCTGCAATCCGGACATCGACTGTACGGGTGGCGGAAGGTGCGGCGTTGACGGTTTTTGCCTCGAAGGCACCAATCCGGACAGCCCGTGCGACCCGAACAAGCAGTGCTGCGTGAATGAGGACTGCTTGACCGATCCGGATCCGGGGACGTGCACGGCCGGGGCTACCTGCGACAGCGGGCTGTTCGATCCGGAGGGCGCCTACCTTGACCGCGGTTGGTGGGAGGCGTTCAGCATCAATGCCTGTGCGGACGTGCGCATCGACTTGTGCTGCACGAAGGAGATCTCCGGTGAGGTCCACCAGCCGCAGTGGGACGCCATTATCAGCGATTGCGATCCCTGCGGAGGTTTCATCGGCACTTCAATTGTCGGCGCGCACTCTGTGGGTATCGACTCGGATTCGTATGCCCGTGGCTACCCGTTCTGCGTGAGCGATGATCTGTGGCGGACCTTCCGGGCGCTGGAGGCTGGAACGTATTATCACCACGTGTTCACCGCAACGGGGGGGCACTTTGGTGAGTACCAGTTGCACATTACGGTCGGGGCCTGCCCACAGGCGGCTTGCTGCTTGCCCACGGCCACGTGCATACCCGATACTGAGAACCAGGGCCAGCCCTGTGAGCGGGACAGTGAATGCGATTCCGCGCCCGAGTTCGGCGACTGCAAACCGGATTGCGAGCTTATGAACCAGACGAACTGCGATGATGCGGATGGGTACTGGCTCGGCTTCGGCAACATCCCGGGTACTACAGATCCGGTAGCCACGTGTGGCACTCCAGAAGTGGGGGTTTGCGACATCGGTTCCTGCTGCACGGGCCCCGGTGCATGCGAGGATCGATCCGGCACCGCGGACTGCAACCCCGCCCAGCCCGCGACTTGCATGGACAGGGAGTTGTGCGAGGTAATCGACGGAAGCTATGCCGGCGGGGCGATGTGCGACTGGCCGGCTCCGCCATGCCCAGCCTGCGTGATCGAGGGTGAACTCAACTGCCAGTTGGGCGACTTCGTGACCTCGCACCAGAGCGATCTGACCATTGCGCCGTTCGGGGTAGTCGCTGCGGATGACTTCATCCCTTCAAGCAACCAGATCAGCTCGGTCTGCGCCTGGGGGGTGTATACGGACCCCAAGGCACCCACTGCGACGCCACCGTACGGTTGCGATGGTGTGGTGGAGGACAACTTCCGGGTGAGGGTCTACTCCGATGCCGGTGGCTTCCCTGGTGCGGTGGTGCCCGGCGGCGAGCGATGGATCAGCGGTGATGACGTGGTGCGCGGGGACACGGGAATGCGCTATTACGGCGACCCGCCAGTTCTCCCAATTAACGCCTATACGCTGTTCTTCGAGCCGGCAATCGAGTTGCCCGACGTGGGCGTGAGCTACTGGCTTGAGGTGGCCAACAAGACGGATATTCTTACCGGGGGTACGGAACCGACACCAAACACGTGCCACTGGGAGTGGTTGACCCAAGACGACGGCAACGTTTACTCGGTCCAGGGCACGGGTGACCGTCCGGACGACCAGGGCGGCGGCGTCGGCTACTTTCCCACGGCGGCCTCGGCGCGGTCAGAGGACCTGGCGTTTTGCCTGGGCGCCCCGGGGGCGGGCCCGCTGAACTTTACAGTCGCGGATATCGTGGGGAGCTGCTGCACGTGTGATGCCGGGTGCGTACCGGGTCAGAGCCTGGATGACTGCGACAGTGACCTGATCGGCACCTGGTATCTGGAGGACGGCTGTTCCGGGGAGCTGTGCGTACCGCAGGACGGCGAGACCTGCGTGCCTGGTGGTGTGGTCTTTGGCGAGGTGGCCGGCCGCGGGCTTGACTGCTCTGAGGACCCCGGCCCAGGAGGCGGTGCCATAAAGGTCCCGCGTGAAGGCGGTTTCTACGCGTTCGATACCAGTTGCGTTCCCACGGATGGGCCGCAGGAAGTCAAGTGGCCTGGCGAAGCCGCCGAGTTCGTGAGCGACATCTGGTTTGAGTACGTCACAAACTGCACGGGGCGGCTGGTGGTCAGTATGTGTCCCACGGGGAACAGCTCCGGCGCGTTCGACTCGCTCTTGGCGCTGTACAGCAACCGGACGAAGACCTGCGCGTGTCCGACAACCAGCGCCTGGCAACAGGGTCTAGCCAGGGACGAGTCCTGCAACGGCCTCCTGGATGGAGGTGCGGGATTCGATGATGCTAACATCGTGTTCCCGGGTGAGTGCTGGCTAATCCGCGTTGGCGGCTACGAGCAGTGGGTGGGCGACGACGCGGGCGCTGGAATAGTCGACATCGACTGCGTGGCCGGGGCGTGCACACCGTCCAATATTCCCGAGCCGGATACCATTGTTTACCCAGGCAACCCGCCTGTGGTTGTCGAGAATCAGAAGATACGGTACCTGTCGGTCAAGGTCGCCGAAGCCGATGCCGGGCTCGATCAGGCGATCCGGGTGACGATGGAGAATCTACCGTCGCCGTACGATACCTGGAACGGTACGATGATGTATGTCGGCCCGCCAGATATGTACTGTGAGAACTCGGGCGTGAAGAAGCCTGCGCCTACGTGTCCTCCAGCTCAGCCAACCAGGGAGTTCAAGGCCGCCACGCTGGCGTGCTCTGCCGAGGTTAGAGACTGGAGTGCGGAGGGTATAGTCCACGTGTTCCACGAGGGGATCGTTCCGGGCGGCGTGTATCACGTGCAGGCGGCTGCCAGTGACTGCGTATTGGATGTGGACGCCAGTTGGTCGGATCCGCTCGTCGTCACGATGAGCAAGTGGGGCGACCTGGTGAGGAGTTGCGCCCCGTGTCCGTGCACTCCGCCTGACGTCAGCGTGGACATCGCCACCGACGTGACCGCAGTGCTCGACAAGTTCAGGAACCTTGGGCCGCCGGATGTCAGTT
>JAUWWQ010000032.1 GCA_030616775.1 Planctomycetota bacterium | reverse complement strand
TCCTCGCTGAGGTAGGCGGCGCGAATCTGTAGGACCGCCTCGGCGCCGTCTCGGGTCCAGAATTTCTCGGTACCCTTCACCCGCTGATTGAACTGCTTGATCAACGACTCCACCACCGCGCTGGTGATGGGCAGCCCCTCACGTCGGTAGCGAGCGTAGTCCATTCGATGGGCGTTGGCCTTGATGTACTCCAGAGTCAACGAGACGATGCGCCGCGGATCGTCGTTGGAGGCTTTGGGCGCGGCGGTTGACCCAGACGCGCCGACTCCTCTTCCAACGCCGCGATGAGTTCCTTCACCTCGCCCGCCCACGCACGGCACACCAGCCGTTCGTACAGACGCAAGGCCGCCCGCTCATACTCGATCTTACTATCCTGGCCGAATCCCGGCGCGCCGGGAGTCAAACGTAGCGTTCGCCCTGACCAAAAACTCCTCCCGCAAAACCCGTAACTCTTCCGCTGACCGTTGCCGCGCCATGACCGATCCTCCCTGATCTGCCGTCCTGGTTCATCCGTCATCCCGCCCGCCCACCTCCTGCGAACGACTCGTCCTATCCTTCCTATCGGCCCCCGGGGGAAGCTGCAATTACGGTCATGCACTCAGGTGGACAGCCCACCAGGGCGGCTGGATCTCTCTCAGTGTCCGGTAGGCTGTTGCAGCCGCCGGCCCTCGGACTCGAGCCAGCCGACCTTCCGTCGGACCATCTGAAGCACGCGATACCCCGACCACCGTCCAACCGAGCCGGTCCTGGTTATCGGGGGCACGCATTCAGCGATCAGCGTTTCGATCATCAGCGCCGGCAGACAGGACCGCTCCTGCTCCGATAACGCGCTAAGCGATTCGTAGCCCGACAGGAATGCCTGGAACCGTGTTTCATCCAGATGGTCCGGCCATGTCGCGGGATCGCCGCCGGCCATCATCGAGAACTGCATTGCCCCATTGGCCACGTCGATGATCCGCCGCGAAACCCTGCATGAGTCATAATCGATTACTGCGACGACCTTTTGGCTTCTGAACAGAAGATTCCCGGGATGCCAATCCGAGTGCGTGATCCGCTCAGGCCACGATTCCAAACCGATGCGGTTGACCGATTCCACCGCACGGTCATATGCCCCCAGAAGGAACTGAAGGCGTGCATCCAATTCGGTCTCGTCGCCCGTGAAACTGTCATGCAAACTCAGGGTCGAACCAATTGTGCACAACCCGGTCCGCACCCCCGGCGCGTCATGGTAATCACCGCGCGGGGTCGGCATCGTCGTTGTGGCCGCAAGATGCTCCGTTGCCTGATGAAAGCGGGCCAGCACTACGCCGGCATCATGCGCCTCCGGTGGCGTCTGCCGGTATGGCTGTCCCGCAATAAACTCGAACAACTCGTAGATGTAATCTCTGATTTGCAGCAACTCCAGGCTGCGGTCGCGCGTTGGAATCAGCCTGGGCACTGGAAAACCCGCGCTTACAAGATGCTTCTGGACATGATGTGTAAACCGGAGGCGATCCGGGTGGGCCTGTTCGACCGCTCGTCGTTTGAGCAGGAACTTTCCGTGCTGGCAGACGATGCCCACCTTTGGACTTCGACGCGATCCGCGAGGATAGTCGGTTATTGACTCGATGACGCCGAGGTCATAGTGGCTTAACACCACCGCCAGTTCCGCGGCGTCGAACATTGCTCGCTGTGGAGACTGCAAATCGGATTCCTCTGCAAGCCGGGTGGACAACACGGTCCGGTTGGCTACGATGATAGCGTCCACTGTGCGGAGGTCAAAACAGGGTGTTGATGCTAATCGGGAAGCTTAGACAATGAATCGTGAGAAGGCCTGGGAAATCCTGAATGAATACACGAAAAATCCCGCCCTTATCCGCCATGGGCTCTGCGTGGAAGCGGTCATGCGCCACTATGCCAAGCTCAATGGCACAGACCAGGAGCAGTGGGGCATTGCCGGCCTGCTGCATGACTTCGACTATGAGCGCTGGCCCGGGCCGCCCGAGCATACACGCGAAGGGGCAAAGATCCTGCGCCAGGCGGGCTTCGATGAGGAAATCGTCGGGGCCATGCTGTCACACGTTCCATGGAATCAAGACGAATACCCGCGCGACCGCCCCATTCGCAAGACCCTGTTTGCCGTCGATGAGCTGTGTGGTCTGATCTACGCAGCCGCTCTTGTCCGACCCGAGCGTCTCGGCGGCCTCAAATCCAAGAGTATTATCAAGAAGATGAAGCAAAAGGCGTTCGCCGCGGCGGTGTCACGTGAAGATATCCATGAAGGGACTGAGTTGCTTGAGATGCCGTTGGCCGATCATGTCACCAATTGCATCGAGGCCCTGCAGGGAATCGCTGCCGAGCTCGACTTGCTTCCGCCCGAGTCCCAAACGGAGCCCGTGGGTTGAACACTGGCGGCGCGCTTCGACGCTTGTACGGGTACGGCCCGCCTGGATTCAAGGGGGCCGATACCGTGTTTCATAAAAAACGCGGCTATCATCGATGGACATCCCTGGACCGAGGATTCTCGCTGGACCGAGAATCCCTTCTCGGTCCTCCGGCAGGTGCCGAAAAAGGACTCTCGGCACAGCGTATAGTCGTATTACTTATGCATTCGGGTCAGTTCGTTGATCCCGAAGTGAGAGGCAGTCGCATAACGACTGCGCCGGCGGAGCGATCTTCCCAACCCACCCGCAAAGACGTTTCGATTGCAGCGGAGGCCGTCTTCACATATCCCATCGCGATAACGCCACCAGTGGCCAATGAGCGACAAGCGCTTGTCACCTGTCCGACGGGCCTGTCATCATCGGCAATCAGCACTGCCCCACCCGGCGGGATCATGTCGCCCTCAACTTGTAGACTCACAAGCTGACGGGCCTCTACGCCCCGGGTGCGCATCCGCTCGATCACCTCCTGTCCGAGATAACAGCCCTTCGTGAAGCTCACCGCCCGATCGAACTGTTTAGTCTCCGCCGGAAGGTACTCGTCGGTAATCTCGCGGAGGGGCCAGGGCAGACCGGCTTCGATCCGGTGAATCTGCACCACGTCGTAACCGGCAGGAACAGCGCACTTATGTCCAGAAGAATCACCCAACGCCCGCCACAGCTCGACCGCCCTTGCTGACGGCACGAACAGCTCCACGCCGAAGAGCCCACAGAAATCGTGACGCATCACGGGAATCGAACAGTCCTCCCACGTGATTTCAGCGGTGCCAAGACGTGGCATGGACTCGGCCTGCTCGACACCAAGCTCCGCCAGTATCGCCTTCGCCCTCTCGCCAACCAGGCCCAAGCGCACAAAGTCGTCGCTTCGATCGCCCACTACGACGTCCTCGATGATGATGTACTTGTCGAAATGGGCCCTGGCGAAATCCAAATAGGCCCGATCCAAGTCGACCCAGATCGAATCCGCCCGCACGACGATGTTGACATCGAACAGGATTCGTCCCTGGGCGTTGCACGCGAACGCGTAGTTGCCTTGCCCGGGTAAGAGGTTCTTCACCTCGTTGGTCGTCAGGTTGTGCAGCCATGATGCTCGATCCGCTCCCGTGATCTCGAGCAAGCCGCGATACGACCGGTCCACCAACGCCGGTCCGTCAGCCAGAGCCCGGTACTCCGCGTCCAAATTGCCGTAGGAGCCCACGAGCGGCTGGTGTGAGGTTTCTGCGGCACATGCCCCACCGCTTAGCTGCTGCTGCACAAAGTACGACCACTCAGCCACAAGAGCGCCTCGTAATCAAGACAATATCATAATACGTGCCACGCCCGAGCCTTTCGCACGATAGGTCCAGGCCTTGCTCCAATCAACTGCTCGTCCGCCCTCCGAGCTATCCAAAGCTTGCGGGTCACTACGGAGCCGCCATCTGTAACCCATTGGTACAAAAGAAGTTACGTTGATTGCGTGGGTTGGACCACGCCATCGTGAAAAAATAGCACCAAATTAGTCCAGAAAAGCTATTGATATGGCACCGATTTAGTGCTATATGATAGATTGATCCGGGCCGCAGTCCGTGTCCCGGCCAAAGGAGCAGATGGGATGCTGGCACTAACGAAAAAGACGGACTACGCGCTGATTGCACTCTCGCGTCTGGCACACGGGTCAGGCGGCGTCGTCAGCGCCCGAGAGATTGCCGAGGATTCCGGGGTGCCGCTCCCGATCCTGACCAACATTCTCAAGACGCTGACCGGGGCCGGGATTGTGTTCAGCGCCCGCGGCGCCGCCGGCGGCTACGGCCTGGCCAAGTCAGTGGAGGCGATCAGTCTGCACGAGCTAATCACCAGCATCGAGGGTCCATTTCACCTCGTGCAGTGCACGATGGCCTCGGCGGTATCCGACAAGACACCCTGTGACCTCGAGCCGTCGTGTCCGATTCGACAGCCGGCGCACAGAATCTACACCCGACTGAAAGACTTTTTGGAGAGCGTTTCGGTGGCGGAGATCATCAACGGAACTGACGAAGGAGTCGCCGAGCAACCCGTATAAACGGAACGAGTATCATTGTGACAGACTGTTGTCATGGAGTTCGCAGAATGAGGGCCGTATATCTTGACAACAACGCCACGACGCCGGTTGAACCGCGCGTCCTGGAGGCAATGCTCCCCTATTACCGGGAGCACTTCGGCAACGCCGCGAGTCGTAATCATCGCTATGGCTGGATCGCGGAAGAGGCCGTCGATAAGGCTCGTGAGCAGGTGGCCAAGGTGATCGGCGCCAGCAGTAAGGAGATCATCTGGACCAGCGGTGCCACCGAGGGCAACAACACGGCCATCCTCGGTGTCGCCCGAATGTACGCCGAGAAAGGCAAGCACATGGTCACTTGCAAGATCGAGCACAAGGCGGTCATCGATCCCTGCAAGTTTCTGGAGACGCAAGGATACGAGGTGACATGGCTCGATCCCGATCAGACCGGCTGCGTCAGCGTGGACCAGGTCAGAGACGCGATCCGTGAGGACACGATCCTGGTCTCGTTGATGTTCGCCAACAATGAGATCGGCACGATCCATCCAATCCCCGAGATCGGCAGCTTGTGCAAGGAGAAAGGTGTCCTGTTCCACACCGACGCGACGCAGGCGTTCGGGAAAATCCCCATTGATGTCGAGGCAATGGGGATAGACCTGCTGACCATGTCGGCCCACAAGATCTACGGACCCAAGGGCGCCGGGGCGGTGTATGTCCGCCGCAGGAAACCGCGTGTCCGCCTGCAACCGATCATTTACGGTGGCGGTCACGAACGTGGCATACGTAGCGGCACGCTGAACGTCCCTGGTGTCGTGGGATGTGGGGCCGCAGCCGAAATCGCCTTGCAGGAGATGCCCACCGAGAGTGTCCGCATCGCCAGACTCCGCGACCGCCTGTGGGCGGGTTTGAATGAGCAGCTAAGCGACATAACGATGAACGGGCACCCCGAGCACCGGCTGCCCAATACGCTCAACGTCAGCTTCCTGTACATCGAGGGTGAAAGCCTGATGATGGGCATCAGTGACATCGCCGTAAGCAGCGGCAGTGCCTGCACCAGCGCGTCACTGGAACCCAGCTATGTCCTTAAAGGTCTTGGACTCGGCGAGGATTTGGCCCACAGCTCGATTCGCTTCTCCCTGGGCCGGTTCACTACCCAAGAGGACATCGACTACACGATTGATCAGGTTGTCGAGGCGGTCAATCACTTGAGGGAGATGAGCCCGCTATATGAAATGGCCCAGGCGGGAGTCGATCCGTCGACTGCGGAATGGCAACGTCATTAGGACATCGAATGCATAGATACAGACGACAGCCCGGACTCACGGCGACAACATGGGTCGTGAAACAAGGAGTAAGCCCACATGGCGTATAGTGACAAGGTTGTTGACCACTATCAGCACCCACGAAACGTGGGCTCCATGAATCAATCGGCCCCTGATGTGGGGACCGGCATCGTCGGGGCTCCGGAGTGCGGCGATGTGATGAAGCTGCAGATCCAGGTTGACGACGACAACCGCATAATCGACGCCAAGTTCAAGACCTTTGGATGCGGCAGCGCGATCGCCAGCAGTTCGCTGGCCACCGAGTGGGTAAAAGGCCGGACGCTTGACCAAGCCCTGCAGATCAGAAACACCGAAATTGTCAAAGAACTGGCACTGCCACCGGTGAAGATTCATTGCAGTGTGCTGGCGGAAGATGCCGTCCGGGCCGCCATCGCCGATGTCAAGAAAAAGCGGGAGCGGGCAGAGGCTGATAAGGAAACGGTGAGCACGAAGTGACCGGCTGTTACGCGGCGAACGAACAGCCTGGGACCGTCGTAGACAACAGTGGTCGCTTGACGGGGCACTCAAGAGAAGCTCCGATAGAACGACAGACCGTCCCGTATACCGACTGGAGATGATATGGAGGAGCTGACATGGTGACACTCACGGAAACGGCCGCCAGGGAAGTCAAGAACATCATCGAGCAACAGGCCGAGGCGGCCAGAAAGGATAACCAGGAGCCCAAGCCTCGCTTTCTGCGGGTCGGCGTAAAGGGAGGCGGGTGTAGCGGTTTCAGCTACTCACTGGATCTGACTGAAACGGTCGGTGAGCACGACGAGCAGTGGGAGCAACACGGCATCCAGATCGTCTGTGATCCGAAGAGCCTGCTGTATCTCGAGGGCACCACCGTGGATTTCAAGGATGAATTGATGGGGCGCGGGTTCGTGTTCAACAATCCCAACGCGACGAGTACCTGTGGTTGTGGCGCGAGCTTCTCGGCCTGAGCAGTAAGTGCGACAGCTGCGTCGGCGGTTACGTCGCGCGGTGGTGGCAGTATTATTGTTGCCCCGACCGACTGTTGCCGCCAAGCGATCCCGCCGGCGCAGCGTCCTTTTCACGCTAGAAGGCAGGCCAAACGTCCCATCGGCCTCAGCGCGAGCCGCCCTTGGTTTATGTCTTGTACAGAATCGACAGTCCCGGTCAAGTGCTTGAAATGCCAGGCTGAACTGGCCTCACCGATCGTTTGCACCGGGTGCAGGACGCTGTATCCACCCCCGCAATCCGCGGACTATTTCGATCTTTTGGGACTTCAACGCAACTATGTAATCGACGAGAGCCAACTGACCGCCGCCGTTCGGGCAATCAGCCGCAAGATCCATCCGGATCGCTTTGCAGATCAGCCCCCGGAGATGCGGAAGTTGGCTACGCGGCTCAGCGCCGAGGTCAACCAAGCGATGACGGTTCTGAAGGACCCCGTTCAGCGGGCCGCCTACATGCTGGAGCTGGCCGGGGGACCCAGCGCAGCCGAAGTGCGCGACGTTCCCGGCGACCTGCTTGCCGAGGTGATGGTGCTTCGCGAGCAGATCGATGAGGCCCAATCGTCGCAAGACGCACAGGTCGTGGAGCAAATGCGTTCGTCGATCCAGGCCCGCCGGGCTCAGGCACTGGAGCAGATAGCAAGCCGGGCCGATCAGCTTGCAGCCCACAGCGACGAGGATAAAAAGGAGTTCCGCCGTCTGCTCAACTCGCTCAAGTACTTCGACAACCTCCTGGAGCAAGTGGCAGCCGATCCGTTGGCCCGAGCATCAGGAGCTGATAATGGCTGAGGCCGGCGACATCATCATCGGCATCGACCTGGGAACCACCAATTCGCTCGTAGGGTATAGTGATGACAGCGGACCACGCTTGATCCCGGGTCCGGCCGCCGATGACGACGTTATCCTGCCGTCCGTCGTCGCGTTCCATGAAGACGGCGGCGTGACGGTCGGACACGAGGCTAGAGCGCATGCCGTCGAGCGGCCTCTGACAACGATCTACTCTATCAAGCGCTTGATGGGCAAAGGGATCGCTGACCTGAAGGATGACGCGGCCCGCCTGCCCTACCGGCTGGCACAACCCGACGATGACACCGAGCAACGGGACGTCGCGGCGGTGGTGGTGAACGATAGGTGCTATACTCCGCCCGAAATCAGTGCGATGATTCTGCGCGAACTCAAGGTCCGTGCGGAGAGGCATTTCGGGCGATCGGTTTCCCGGGCGGTCATCACCGTCCCGGCCCACTTCGATGACGCCCAGCGGCAGGCGACACGAGACGCGGGTCAGATCGCCGGTCTTGACGTTGCCCGTATAGTGAACGAACCGACGGTAGCCGCCCTGGCCTACGGGCTGGACCGCACGGAGCACGCCACCATCGCCGTATATGACCTGGGAGGCGGAACGTTCGACATCTCCATTCTGCGCCTGGAAGAGGGCGTATTTGAAGTGCTGGCCACCAACGGCGACACCCATCTGGGCGGTGACGACTTCGATCATACGCTGATCGATCTGTACAGCAGGGAAATCCGCGAACAGTTCGGCATCGAGATAGCGACCCCCACCATCAAGCAGCAGTTACGGACGCTCTCTGAGAACATAAAGAAGCGCTTGAGCGACCAGGATACCGCTCGGGTGGAAATCGCCATCGGACCGGACAAGGTCTACCGGCGGACGATCACGCGTGAGGAATTCGAGAAGATGATCGAGCCACTGGTGGGGCGGACGATCCTGGCCTGCTCACGGGCGATGAAGGCCGCCGAGCTGATACCCGAACAGATCAACGAAGTCGTCCTGGTCGGCGGCTCCACCCGTGTGCCATACGTCCGTCAGCGCGTGGCCGAAGTCTTTCGATGCCGGCCGTATACCGCTCTTGATCCCGAGCAGGTTGTGGCGATAGGTGCGGCCGTGCAGGCATCGATATTGGGCGGGGCCAACCGCGATGTGCTGCTCCTGGATGTCACACCACTGTCACTAGGCATCGAGACACTCGGCGGTGCCATGGGCAAGCTGATGTCCGCCAACGTCCGCATTCCCTGCCAGGCCACCGAGACGTTCACCACCTTCCAGGATGGTCAGACTGCGGTGAAGATCAACGTCCTGCAGGGTGAGCGCGAGCTGGCCAGGGACTGCCGTTCTCTGGGGGTTTTCGAGCTGCAGAACATTCCCCCGATGCCCGCGGGCATCCCCAAGATCGACGTTACTTTCTTAATCGATCAGAACGGCATTCTCAATGTGTCCGCCCGCGAGCAGCGCAGCGGCAAAACGGCCAGCGTTCAGATCATTCCATCGCATGGGCTGACCCGTGAGGAGGTCCGGCACATGCAGGAGGAAGCGATCAAGTACGCCCGCGAGGATATGACCGCGCATCATCTGATCGATGTCCGCGCTGCTGTGGAATTCGATCTAAACAAGGCCGAGCAGATGATCGAGCGGTACGGCCATCTGATCGACGACGCCAAGCGCCGGTCGCTGACAGCCGCGATCGCCGATCTGCGAGCCTTCGCCAGGCAGACCGACGATCCGGTGGCTCTTAACGAACGGCGCGAGGTCTTCAACCGCTCGACCACTTCGCTCGCCGAACGGGCCATGACCGCTACGTTGCAGGTCGACGACACCGATGAACCGGAATCGGCGGCGAAGCAATCATCACCCCAAGATGCCTCGTCGCCCTCGACAACGTAGTTGAAGGAGACGCACCGCTATGGGCGGAGTCAACCCATATATCCAACAACCCGACGTGACCATGCCGACCGGCAAGTACAAGATCACGTTCATGCCCATGAACGTGACCGTCGACGTGGACCCCGAGAAGTTCCCCTACGAGCACAACGGCCTGCCGGGCAGCATCCTCGACATTGCGTTGGGCAACGGCATCGAAATGGATCACGCCTGCGGCGGCGTCTGCGCATGCTCCACTTGCCACGTGGTTGTCAAGGAGGGTTTCGACACGCTGAACGAGCCTACTGAGGAAGAAGAGGACCAGCTCGAGGAAGCCCCGGGGTTGAAGCCGACGAGCCGACTGGCGTGCCAGTGTGTCCCCGACGGCACAACGGACATTGTCATCGAGATCCCCGAATGGAATCGCAACCTCGTGCAAGAGGGCCAGTAGTTCAATGTCATGCCGATTGGCGAACGAGCCACAATCAGAGCCGTCCCGACGTACGTCGGGATGAGGAAGCGGCCATGGAGTACGACATGGGCAACGGACTGAACTGGGACGACTATGAGGACATCGGCATCCAGCTTTTCGAGCGGTTTCCCGATCTGGACCCGCTGACTGTCCGCTTCACCGACCTGCAGAAATGGGTGTGCGAACTGGAAGACTTCGACGACGATCCCAAAGCCTCCACCGAGGGCAAGCTCGAACGCATCCAAATGGCTTGGTTGGAAGAGCGGCAGAGCGAACACGGCCAGTAACCGACCACAGATTTCGGATCAGACGATCACGGGCCTTTGTCCTGTTGCGTGAGCGCTGCCAAGCGCCGCCCGATGGCGGCTTCCCGAGCCTCGATCTCTCGGGCAAGCTGGATTGCCGTCAGCCGCTCTTTCTCGAGCCGACGAGTTGCGTCAATGAAGACATCCGCCAGTTTTCGAAGCTCCGCTGCCACGCCGGGAATCGGCGTGTCCGTTTGAATCAACCAACGGCCTTCGTGGCGAATCAGATCAACTTCGTCGAGCGGTACCCGTCTGCCCACCTGGATGGTAACTACGGCTCTGTCGCCCTCGACCCGTTCGGCGATGGCTTCCACATCCTTGGAGAACACACCGATGATGTTGGCAACCTGCGACCGGTCAAAGGCGCTGGCCGAGGCGCGGCCAATGTGCTTGGTGACAGCCGCCTGTAGAGCCTCGTTTGCCCACGCCAGCCGGTCAACCGCCTGGATCAGCTCAACGACCGCAAATCGCTGATCGGGCGTAAGATAGGGCCTGATGCGCCCGAGCTGACCGGCCAGACGATATTGATGCACGCGCCGGACAGTTTCGATCGGTGACAAGAGCTCGTCAGAAGATGCCTCTGGGGCAGCTTGGCCGCGCAACGATTTGTCGAAATCGCCGGTTCCACTCTCCGCGCGATCACACGATGTTCCGAGTTGGACCAAGACTGCGAGGCCGCAGAACAGCGCAGCCTTATGAGCAACTGAACCGCCGATACGCCGGAAGCCCCGGAGCCCGGGCGTACCACGCAGATACGCGACATGACTCGAACGGTGCAATCCCTTGGTTCCAATCTTACCGAGCCGCAGGCTTTCCCGGCGCGCCGGGACGCGGATACCCACTCGGCCTATACCTTGCGGCTCCCTCGAATCCCCATTAGTGCAGGTTCAGGAAGTATACTTGGGGACACGCGCGCGTTTGGTCTCCGATCGTACGACGCTCCCGTCAAGATCGCGAAACTGGGTGATCACTTCGATCTCGCAGCCGGCGATGTCCTTTGTGGCCCATCGCAACCGCAGGTGGTAGCCCATACCGAGCAACTTGGATTGGACACGCTGGAAAGCGCTCGTGGGATACTCCCAATCGCTCACCAGTGTCCGCTGAATCTCGTCGGGCGACTTTCGATCGATCCTGTACATCTCCACGTGGAAGACGCCGTCGCGGAAGACTCCCTTGCCACTCCCCGCGTCGAGGAAGACGCGAAAGTGAACTCCCTCCGGGTCGCGGTCGCCGGCTGCGTCAAGATTAAGCCACGGCTTTTGGTCATACAGGCAGACGACCTTTACGATGGGACTCTGCCGACTGCGGCGGGCCGTGCTGCTCTGCGTTCGAACACCAGACCCGCTGCGCCCGGCCTGACAGCCGGCGATCACCATCACGACAGTCAGTCCACACACGAGCACAACGTGTCGCCAGGCGCGTGGCATACTCTGGTTCGCCCTCATATTCATTCGCTGCCCGACATGGCCTCGCTACGCGCGACTATTGGCCCGTACACGGCTCGCTCGGTCGTACTTGTCGGTCTCGGACGGCGGATGGCAGGACCATATGTCTTGGGCTTCGGGCCGTACAAGCGACGTTCGTCAGGTGGCGACTCGGGCTTTTGCCCGGGCTCCGCAGGAGGCCCTTCCGCCGGGCCCAGCAAGGACTCATCCGGCAATATGCGCAGACCCTCAAGCAATGGATGATGATAAAGCTTGCGTGATTCGATGTACTTGTCACGCTGCTCGATCGACACTTGACGTACGTCCTCGTGGGTGCGCACTACGTCGACCGTCATGGCAATGAGCAGCTCCGTCTTCTGCTCCGATGTGCTCATCGACCGGAACAATGCCCCGATCAGCGGAAGATCACCCAAGATCGGAACCTTACTTTCACCTTCCGACCGCCGGGAAGTGATCAACCCGCCGATGACCACAGTCTCACCGTCGCGCACCGTGACGTTCGTGTCAACCTCCCGCGTCGAGAACATTGGCGAGGATACGCCTTCGGTAAGCTGAATATTCTCGCCGCTGAAGCTCGATATCTCCTGGGTCAGTTCGATGGTCACATAGCCGTCGGGACTGATGTGCGGTGTGGTAGTGAGCACGATGCCGACATCCTCATAGTTCACCTGTGACTGTGTCTGACCGGTGTCACTCAAACCGGCAATAGCGACGAAAGGCACCCTATCGGCAATCGTGATACTGCCCTCCTCACCGTTTCGAACCATCAGGATCGGCCGCGATAGGACCTCGAGCCGGCTGTCCTGCTGGAGGGCGTGGAGCAGGAAGCTGAAATCCTCCCCATTAAACGTGAAGCCAAACCCGAGACCGCTGCCGGCGGCACCAAGCTGGGTGCCCGCCACCCAGTCAAAGTCGCTGCCCTGAATGATGCCGTTGGGCCCCACAATCGCCTCTTCCGAGAAATGCAGGTTCTGGCCGGCGAACTCGATACCGAACTCCAGGCTGTCGGTCAGTGTGACCTCGGCGATCAGGACCGAGATCATGACCTGAGGCTCGGGGCGATCCAGCTCCCGGACCATATCCATGGTATCCTGATACATGCGCCGGCTGGTCCCGATGATCAGACTGCTGCTGCCCTCGTCCTCATCGCCGACGGCCTCGACCGAGACCTGTCGCTCCATAATCCGCGTCCTGGCCTCCTCGTCATCCACCTCACCCAGCACATTCTGCTCTTGCTGGTTGAAGCCCTGAATCGCGCTGGCCAGATCCTGTGCGGAGCGGTAACTCGCCGGGTAAACCGCCGTGACACGATTCTCGGCCTCCTGCGAGTCTAGATAGCGAACCATTTCCTCGACCATGCGAAGGTCCACCTCCGCCCCGGCCGCAATCAGGGTGTTCGTCCGGGTATCGGCTGCGAAGCGGAGGTCTTGCCCCACACTGGCAATATCGAACTCGCCTAGAGTATCGCCGAAGACGAGCTGACTTTGGGTTTCGCCGTCGCCACCCTCAGCCTCGAACAGTTCCGTGAGCTGATCGACCATCGCTTCGGAGTCGCTGTTGACCAGCGGGAACATACGAATCTCCGACCGGATCGGGCGGATGGTGTCGAAATCGCGGATCATGGCCTCCAGCATGTCGATGCTGTCGGAAGGGGCCATGACCATCAAAGAGTTGGTGCGCGGGTCGGCCTCTATCTTGATGTCCTGACGCAGCAGCTTGCGCAGTGTTTCCGAACCGTCCGGCTGCTTTTCAAGGAAGGACACAATCACCGCCCGTTCATCGTCGCCACCGGTGTTCTCGCCGACGACGGTACGCTGGAGCAGATCGGCGAAGTCCTGGGCCAGGGCCTGCCTTAACTGGATCACCTTGACCATCATTTCCACTGCGGGCGCCGAGGTGTCCAGGCGCCTGATGACCTCCGCGATGTTCATCATCTGAGACGGCGAAGCCCACACGATGATCGAGTTGGTCCGCTCATCGGCCTCTGCTGCGATCGCGTCGGCCCGCCCGCTCGCCCCGTCCGCCTGGGACTTAAAGAGGCTTTCAAGCTTATCCGCCACGGTCGGGGCCTTGGCGCTTTTCAGAGGGAATATCTCAAACTGCCGGGCTATGTTCGAAGGCCGGTCCAAAAGACCCAGCAGATCCACGATGATCTCGTGGTCGTCCCGCGATGCGCTGCAGACCAGGCTGTTGGAGGTCTCTTCCGCGAGAATCACGATCGGCGTACGCGAGATTTCCTGGCCTTCACCCCGGGCGTCGAACAGTTCCTGTATGCGCGGGGCGAGCTGGGAGGCTGAGGCGTGGGCAAGCAGGTAAACCTCGAAGACGGCTGTTAGCGGACCCGCCTCTACGTCCAACCGTTTTATCAGTTCTTCCGCCCGTTCCATCCCGTCCTGGGTCGCGGCTATGATAAGCGCGTTGCTGCGCGGGTCGGGCATAATGGTTGGGGCTTCGAAGGCCTCCGACTGACTGGCCATTCCCTGGAATAGCTCATCAAGCATACTGGCCAAAACGGCGGCATCCGCATACTCGAGCTTGAAAAGCCTGGTATCGTCGATAAGCGGCTGGGTCTCCAGCGTCTCGATGAGACGCTGGATCTCCTCGTAGTCCTCGACGCTGGATGCAATGATCAGCGCGTTGCTTCGCTCATCCACAACGACGACCGGAAGGTCCTCGAGCAACTCCTCCTCACGGCGAAGCTCAGCCTTCCGCTGCCACAGCTCGTCAATCTTTTCCTTCAAGTCCGCCGCTGACAGACGTTGGCAGTTGATGATCCGAATCTGGTCGAAGAGTCGGGCTGGTTTAGTGTCGAGCTGCCGGGCAATACTCAGGACTTCTTCGTAGTTTTCTTCCGAGGCCGAGATGATCAACGAATTGGTGCGAAGGTCCACGCTCATAAAGACCCGTTCGCGCTCGATGGCCGCCCCTCCGGCACCGGTTGCCTCGAGGGCCTCGAACCGCTGATCCAACAGTTCCGTTATGAGCTTCCCGATCTGCGAAGCATCGGTGTGATCCAGTTGGATAAGCCGAAGCGGGAATTTCAGCGCCGTGGCCGGCCGGTCCAGCTCACTGACGATCATCTCGATGAGCGCCAACTGCTCCTCCCGGCCGGTGACGATCAACGTGTTGGTCCGCACGTCGGTGGTTAGGCCGATGTTGTACACTATGGCCCGGCCCATGACTCCTTCCGGGACGGCGTCAGCCCCGCTTCCGTCCGGGTCCTCGGGCAGTTTCTTCCCTTCATCGAACATCTCTCGCAGCGTATCCGAAACCGACTCCGCATCGGCGAACCGTAGCGGGAAGAACTTGACACCAACCTCTTCAGCCATCGGCACTCCGTCCAGCAGCCGGATCAGCTCACCAATCGGGCCGACGTTCTCCTCCACCGTGGCCACGATCAGGCTGTTGGTCCCCTCATCGGGGAGAATACGGGTCGGTTTTTGAAGGTCGATCGGCGGAAGTTTGATTCGCTCGCCGGTAGGCAGCGCCTGGCTGATCTGCAGCCGGTAAATCACCTCTTCAGCGGCGTCAGCATCCTCCTCGGAGGTCAGCAACTCCTCGATGGTGTCCGCCAACTCGCCGGCCTTGGAATGGATGAGCGGGAACAGCGTCAACGTCACTTCGCCCCAACCCTTGACCGGCTCGACATCGAGCCCGTTCAACAAGGCCTGAACCTTCTCCCGGTCGGACGGGGGAGCGAGAACCATGATGGTGTTGCTGGCGTCGTTGGGGATGATCTGAATATCGCCTTTGGCACCCTGCTTCTCGCGCAACTTGGTGACGATTTCCTCGAGCTGCTCGGCGACCTTGCTGGCCTTGCGATACTTGATCGTAAACACGATCTGTTCCGGCCGGGGCAGCGCTTCCTCAATCGAATCCACCTGTCTGACCAAGTCGGCCGCGACTTCAATGTGCCGGGGAAGGGCCGAGACAAGCACGATGTTCGACGACAGTGCGGTTACCGAGACCTCGTACTCAGATCGCCGCTCGGGTTCGAAGTAGACATTGTTCAGCACCTCCTCGACGGTGCTGGCAATCTCGCCGGCGTCCCGCTGGGTGACGGTGACCACGCGAAGCTCTTTCTGCGCCGCGGCCGGTCGATCCAGCTCACCGATCATCTGTGCTACAAGGACCAGATGCTCCTGTCGGCCTGAAACGACCAGCGTGTTGCTGCGGGCGTCCGCGGAGATATGCACGGGGTACACCAGGGCCTGCCCGATGACACTATCCGGGACGGCGCCCTGTCCGCTCCCGTCGGGGTCCTGGGTCAGCTTCTCGCCGGCGTCAAACACCTCCTTTAGCAGACTGGCGACCTTCTCGACGTCCGCGTATTGGAGCGGAAAGAGCCTGACGCCGACGTCCTCGGCCATGGGCACGCCATCGAGCAGGCGAATCAGCTCGCCCAGCGGACCGATATTCTCCTCGACCGTAGCCACAATCAGGCTGTTGGTGCCTTCGTCGGGGAGGATACGCGTCGGCTTTTGCAGGTCGATCGGCGCGAGATCGACAATCTCGCCGGATGGAAGTGCTTTGCTGACCAGGAGACGGTAGATCATCTCCTCCGCCGCTTCGCGATCCTTCTTCGTGGTCAGTAAGTCCTTGATCACACTGGCCAGTTCATTCGCCTTTGAATGCAGAAGCGGAAACAATGTGAGCTTGACCTCGCCCCAACCCTTGACCGGCTCGACGTCGATTTCGTCCAGTAATCGTTGGATCTTCTGGCGCTCCGACTCCGGAGCCAGAACCATGATGCTGTTGTTGGCGTCATTGGCGATGATCTGCAGTTCGCCCTTGGCCCCGGTAGCCCCTTGCTTTTCGCGGATCTTGCCGATGATCTCCTTGAGCTGCTCGGCCACATCATTGGCCCGGCGATGCTTGATCCGAAACACGAGCTGCTCGGGCTCCGGCAGCTCAACATCCTCGGTCTCGTCCACCTGCTTGATAACGTCGACGATAAAGTCGATCTGTTTCGGGAGGGCCGATACGAGCAGGATGCGCGACGACAGAGCAGTAACGGAGAGCTCATATTCGGGCCGTTGGTTGGGTTCGTAAAACACGTTTTGAAGAGCCGGTTCGATGGTGCGGGCAATGTCGTTGGCATCTTTGTCGGTGACGGTTACGACGCGAAATTCTTTCTGTTCGGTGGTCTGTTCGAGAATCGTAACCAGAAGCTCGATGACCTTGAGATCGTCTTCGTTACCGCGAAGAATGAGCTGATCGCCTACGATCTCCACGTCCAGCTCGGCGCCGGACAGATTCAACAGGCTCGGGTCAAGGCTTGAGAGCAATTTCTGTATGCGGTCCGGTTCACGTGCGACAATGCCTTCATCCTGGTCCGAGAGCAACGATGGCTCCACCGCGGTGTTGCCCGGTTCACCTTGCTCGTCTTGTGCCGCCGTGGCTGTGTCATCGGCCCTTTGCGCAAAGACGGAGACGTCTGTTACCAGTAGACTAACAACAAGCAAACCGCAGCAAAGGGTAGCGCGCATCCTGCCAAACCATGTCCCGTCAATCCATCGCTTCATGCACATGTCTTACGCCTCTTCATGCCCGTGCTTCCACTTGCCCCGAGCGCTCCTCACCGAGGACCGCGGCTCGGTCTTCGACTACTCCGGCTCGAACTCCCGCGGTCGCGGCTGCTACTGGTGCCCCGCCTGGAGCGGCCTGTGCTCGATGACTCCTCGCCCTTCAAATGGGCGATGAGCCGCTCGATATCGTCCGCAGGGACCTTGCCGAGAGGGATGATCTTGACACCCTTAGTGGTCGGTCCCATCGCCACCAGGGCCTGCGTCAACTCTTCAGCCTGGTCGAACAGGCTCCAATCGCCCGAGAAGATGAGCGAGCTTGTACGTGTGTCCGGCATGATGGTGATACTGGGGACTTCCCGACCGCGACCCTTCCCGGCCCGCGCCCGAGCACCCTCGTTGATGCTCTCCTCGACCTTCTCCGCCAGGTCGGTCACGTTGATTCCTGTTGCCACCGAAATGAGCCGGAAGTTGCTGCCACCAGCCGTCTCTTCCGTATCCAACTGCTCGATGATCGATTCGATGGCGGCAAAATCGGTGCGACTGGCCCGCACGATCAAGGAGTTCCCCGCGTCGCTGGCTACGATTACCGGCGGCGGCTGCCCGCGCCGCCCGCCGCGCGGGCTGTCGCTGAACATCTCTTGAAGGGTTGGAAGGATCTGTCCGACATCGGCATGTTTGAGCCTGATGATCTGCGGAACGCTGCCTACCTCACTCACCGCGTCGAGTTCTTGTATTCTGGCCTCGATGCGGTCCACATCGTCTTTGCCGCCACTGATCACCAACATGTTGCTCTGGGCCAACACGCTTAGCCGCATGTCGCCCGCCAGTTCCGTACCGCGGCCCCCGCGCCCACCTGGCTTTTGCAGATAGGCCCGCATGGCCGCTTCCACTTCGGTTGCGTCGGCGTGCAGCAGCGGCACTACACGGACCTCTTCTCCGAGGACGGCTTCCTCGCGGTCGAGCTCAGCGACGACCGTCTCGATTTCGGCGAAGTCTTCCGCATTGCATTTCACCAGAACGGCCTTGGAGGCCTGTAGGGCAGCGATGGAAATCGGCGGAGCCTGAGGCCCCTTCTGCCGGGGTGCAGAGCGGATGAAGATCTCGGTCAACGCCCGTGTCACCGCGTCGGCATCGGCGTTTGCGAGACTGACAACGTGGACCTCGCGCTGGGCGCTCTCTTGAGTATCCAGCGCGGCGAGGAGTTCCTCGACACGTTTGAGGTTCCCATCCGAGGCCGACACGATAACCGAGCTGGATCCATAGTCCGCCACGGCGATGACCTGGTCGCGCGGGCTGCGGCCTTTCTGGAACAAGCGAGTGATGGCCTCCTGGACGCTACCCGGATCGGCAAACTTCAGATTGAACGTCTTGAGCTGACCCTGCCGCGCCGCAACCGTCTCGTCGTCAAGCCCGTCGATCAATTCCCGGATGATCAGATGATTGGCCTCGCTGGCCGTCACCACCACCGTCTGCGTGGCGTTCTCGGCGGTGGCATTGACCGCATCGCTGGCGCCCGGCGTGCGACCGCGACCGGCGCCCTCCGTACGCGACCGGGCCCAACTGTTGATGATATTCGCAACCGCACCTGCATCGGCAAAGTTGAGCGGGTAAATCTTCATCGAGATTGCGCTTCTCGCAGCGACATCTTCCGTATCAAGCTCGGCCACACGGGTTTTGACCAGAGCCATGTTGTCCTTGCCGGCCTGGACTATGATTTGCCCGGTGTTCGGATCCGCGGTGACGGCCACAGTGAAGTCCAGCGGCGAGACGACGCCCTGCTGACCCAGCTTCCGGGATGCCTCGGCTTTGGCTTGAAATATCCGGTCGATGGATTCCGCTACCGTCTCGGCGTCGGCGTATTTCAGTGTGATAATCTCGGTGAGCAGAGTCCGCGGGGCCTGCTCTTCCAGCGGATCGACGAATTCGCTCTTGATCTCATCGAGCTGGTCCTGCGTACCGCGAACGATCAACATATTCAGCGAACGATTTGCCTCCGCCAGCGGCGGTGTCACACCGGTTTGAACATCTTTTCTTTGGCCCCAGAGCCGGTTGACGCTCTGAGCCACCTCCTGGGCGTTGGCGTTTTTCAACACGACCATCAAGAAGCCCGGAGGACTGGCCGCGTTGGCGGGCGTGTCGACCTTTGCCAGGCTGTCCTCGACGAATCCGAAGATGGTCGGCGTGCCCAGCACGATCAGCGAGTTTGTCTTATCATTGACCTCTACGCTGAATGCCTCCATATCACGGGCCGCCGGACCGAGACGCTTGATATAGGCGTTCATCATCTCGGTCATCGTCGTGTAAACCTGCCGCGCATCGGCGTATTGGAGGGGAAAGATCTTGAACTCGACGTCGATGGTGCCGGGCATGTCGAGCGACTTGGCCAGCGACTCGATCTCCGCGAACATGTCATCATCGGCCACCACAAACAGACGCTTCGTGGCGTCGTCCGGAGTGATCGTGAATCGAGCACCACTTACTGTTGCACCGCCTCGCCCACGCCCTTTCCCGGCGCGCCCACTGCCGTAGGCGGCCTCGACGGCGTCAGCCACTTTGCTCGGTGTGGCGTGCTCCAGCTCGATGATACGCAGATTGGAACTGTCTTCCGCTTCCACCTCCAACTTTTGAATCGTATCGAGGATCGTCTCGCGCAGACCCTGCGGCGCGCTGTAAAGCACCATCCGCCCGCCCTCCTCGCCGATGAACCTGGCGCCGGCACCAGCAGCCGACGGTGCACCCTTTTGCCGCCTGCGACCCTGCGGGGCGGCCCCACCGAACATCTCCGAGAGTGTGGCTGCCACGCTCCCGGCATCTGCGTGCTTGAGCGTCACGTGCTCCCATTGATCCTCTTCGCCAGCCAAGTCGAGACGTTGGATTAGGTCACCGATCTCTTCTATTTGCTCAGCCGTGGCCAGAACAGTCAGCAGGTTGAGCCGCGGGTAGGGTACGAAACTGGGTGTGTTTAAGGTTCGCGCCGGTCGCCCACCGGCTCCTTTGCCGGCCTTCCCCGTACGTAAACCACTTTCCTCCTCGTAGTGGGTCTCTAGATAATCCGCGACCTCTTCAGCATCAGCGTGCTTCAATTCGTAGTACTCTGTGATTCGCTCGGGAATCTCCGCACTTTCGAGCTGTTTGATAAGATCACCGATAAAGTCCAGCGCCGCCTTGGGGGCCATCACAACGATCGTGTTGGCCTCCTCGTTGCTGGTCAGCTTGATATCCTTCGCGTCCACGCCGAGCTTGTCGGGCCCAGTGACCATCTGCTCCATGATATCCTTTGGCAGGGAACCGCTCGGGGCGCTACGACTCGGCGTCCGGGAGGTGCGCCGCCCACTGGATGGTGTCCCCGCGCTGCTGGCCCGCGGCTTCTGGTCGAGATTGAGAAACTCCTTGAGGAACTCCTCCACCTGTGCCGCGTTCAGCTTTTCCAGCCTGAAGGTCCTGAGTTCGCTGTCGATCGGCTTGGGTTGGTCTATTGTAGCCAGGAGCTTCAGGATGGCCGGGTACTGATTGGTATCCGCCCGCAGGATTAGGCTGCGGTCGCGGGGATTAGGGAAGACGCGCACAGCCGTCTGCGGAAGTTGTGGAATGCTTGCTTGGGGTTGCTGTTGTCCTCGCTGCCCGGGTCTTTGAGGTTGCCCGGGCTGTTGTCCGGGTTGCTGTCCCGGCTGCTGACCCCTTTGCTGCTGGCGTTGCTGTTGCAATTGCTGCTGCCGCAGGCGCTGCTGCTGCGTTCTCTGTTGTTGTTGGAACATCTGGCGCTGCTGTCTGGTCGCGTTGAACATCTCCTCGAGGATTTCCGCAGCCGTATACACATCAATGTAGCGAACCTGGTAGATGCGCATGTCCGGCGGAAGTTGAGCACCCTTGATCTCATCTTCCAACTCACTCACCCAATCGGGCACATCCTCGATAATCCCGGCCGGCCCCTCTATGACCAGCGTGCCTGTGGTATCATCGACCTTGATTATCACTTTCGTGGCGCGACCCACCGCATCCGTGTCGCCCGGCTCTGGTTTTTCGGCCGTCGATGCTGTCTCCTCTTCGCTCTTTTCAAGCAGAGATGTCACCGCCTCGTTAATAAGATCGTCAGACGACTTTGCCTGTGGATCATCTTCAGGACTAGTGGCCGGTGTAGAGCCTTGCGTCTCCTCGGACTTCTGTTGTCCTACAGCCGTCAGAGCCAGACGGCTGGCCATCCGCTGAAAGGCTAACGGCAGTACGCACGGATTGGGTCTGGCCTCTCCGCGCGGCTTCAACTCCTTCACGCCGTAGTTTATGTCTTTGGCCGGCGAAATATCGACGATCTCGATGTCCAGCTCGGGATGATTCATCTTCATCCACAAGGCTTGTTCGGTGGGGGTAAGGTCCTTTAGCGCGGTGAGGACCTTTCGCTTCAATACCCATTCGCCTTCGTCGGGTTTGTCGACGTACTTACGGATCAGCTCTTCGATCTCGGGGAAGCGGTCTTCATGCGGGTACTTGATAATCAGGTAGTTGCCGAAGAATGCCGACTCGACCTGGGGCAGTTCGTCGGGCGGATCCCACATGTACTCCAGGACCATCTCTAGATTAAGTGCCGCGTCGAAAGCATCGTCGGCGTACTGAAGCTCATACATGAACGTCGGCACCGGCGACTTTTGGGTTGCCGCTTCTGCCGTGTCGAACTGCTTCACTATGTCGTCGACCTGGGCGATTTTCGCCTGGCCGGCCACGACGATCATCGTGCTGGCGATGAAATCGGCTCGGATATAGATCTCCCGCCCGATCCAGGTCTTGGTGACATCGAACTCTATTTCCTCTTCGATGGGCTCAACAGGCCTGCGCCGTCGCGGTGTCTTACCGGGCGCCGACTGGGCCACCGGGCGGTCAACGACGTTCATGATCAAGTCGGCCAGCGTCTTGATGTCCGCGTGCTGAATCTCGTAAACCTGGATGATCCGACCGGGTATGGAAATTGCGTCAAGCTGTTCGATCCATTCGGTGGCCTGCTCAATGTCCTCAATACGGCCGTGCAACACCACGGCTCCGCCGCCGGGAGCTTCCACAACAGTCAGCGCAGGTTTGCCCTCGGCGCCCACCTTCTGAGGCCGTCCCTTCCCCGCCGGGCGACCTCCCGGTCGTCCCTGGGCGCCAAGCACTTCCCGAACGGCCTTAACCATCTGCGCGGCACTGGCGTTATCCAGTTTGACGGTCTTGAATATCAGTTCCTCGTCATCGGCGGGCACATCGAACTGAGTTACAATCTCCCGGGCATATTCGATGACGATCTTGGGTGCAACCATGACGATCCGGCTATGCCCCGCATCCGGCGCAATGTGATACTGTCGGCTGGCGTCGACGGGTTGGCCCGGTCTTCTCTTTGGCCCCCTGGCAGTCCCGCCGACCGCCTCGCCTCTTCTGGGAAGCTCGCCTTCCGAGACAAGCTCGGTGATTCTCATATCCAAAGGTGCTGTTATTTGCTCCACAAGCTCAGCCGGATCGGCGAACTCGACATCAATGAACGCCAATTCTCGCGGAGCCGCCTCGCCATCGCTGCGCAACACGTCGAGAAGCCGCTCGATCTCGGGGAACATCGTCAGCTCCGCGATGACCAGCAGTTTGCCCAGATGCGGTTGAGGGATAAACCGCGGCCCCCCTGGAGCACCGCTCGGACCGGGCTTTCTCGCCCTCGCTCCGGGAGCACGGCTTGAAAACACCGACGAAAGAGCTTCCGAGACAGCCGCAATGTCCGTGTTTGGTGGAAAATCCTCATATACCTTAAGCTCGGTCGTCACCATTTCGACGTCGAGTTCGGCGATCAACGCGGCCACCTCTTCCATCTTCTCCGGCGTCGCGTCGACGATCAGGCGGCTACCCATCTGCATGACCGTAAGTGCCGCCGAGACCGATGCCGGGGTAGGTGCCGCACCTTTAGCAGCCGGCCGGGATCGCCGGCGCGGTTGCTGCCCCCCCCCATCGCCATCCACAAACGCTTCAATCGCGGATCTGATCTCACCAGGATCGGCATGGACAATCTCGAAACTACGCCGCTCCATCTCGACGGGCCGGTCAATCTCGGCAAGAACGAGCTTGATGTCCTCGAGCTGCTCTTCGGTTGCGCCCATTACAATAAGATCCTTCTCAACCGCAGCATAGCGCACATCCGCTGCCCGCCCGCCGGCGCCTCCCAGAATGGAGGTCAACCGATCAATGGCCGTCTCCGGGTCGAGGTGTTCAAGCGCAACACGGACAAAAAGCGACGACTCGTCAATCGAGCCCTCCAATTGCTTGATGAACACGTCGTACTGTTCCCACTCGGAATCGGTACACAGGATAAACAGGCGGTTGTTCTCGTCGTCGGGAGTGAACTTGGAAGCCGACAAGGTCCTGGTCCGTCTGGACTTCGATGTTTTGGGGGTCTGCTGCGTCGACGGGGTGCGCTCGAACTCCTGCAGCATCTTCGCCACAAAAGACGGTTGCCGGTTGCGCAGACGCACTATGCGAAGCGAGACATCCTGGCCGGGTACGTCCAGCAACACCACCAACTCACGGACCCTCTCCAGGTCCCTCTTGCTGCCCATAAACCAGATGGCGTCGTTGCCGGGATCAGGCACTATCTTGAAGCGTTCAGCCGTCGGCTTGCCTTTCCGGCCCCTGCCACCTGCTATGAGGGTCAATGTAGTGGTGAGTTCCGTAGCCTCAATGTGCTCCAGGGGGATGCGAATCGGCCCCACAGGCCCCACGTCAAACTGGGCAACCAACTCCCGGACCCGCTTGATCTGCTCCTCCTGGCCAATCGCGATGATCGCGCTTTGCGACGGGTGCACCAGCAGGGTAAGGCCATCGGCTGAAACGGGCCTGGTCGGTGTCCGGACGGTCGTCCTCCTTCTCGTGGTTGTCTTCGTCGGAGTACTGGTCGGCTGCGGCCCCGTAGACGCCGCAATTATCTGCTGGACGGTGCCCAACAGTTCATCAGGGTCGGCGTGTTTAACAGGGATTATCACCGGCTCGACGTCCGACAGTGGCGCGTCCACGTCAATATAGGGGAGAAGAGACTTGATTCGCTCGATCTTGTCCTGCATGGCCAACACCAGAAGGACCCCCTGCTCATCTTCGGGGATCAAGGTCACCGCGGGTTCCGGCATGGTCTCCAGGGGGCTGGTCTCCTTGCCGCGGGTCCTACCCGTGGACCGGGGCCGACCGCCGCCGCCCATGTCCATAAGCTGTTCGAGCTTGGTAACGGCCACACTGGGAAGGATATGCTCGAGCTTGATAGGTTCCAGCGTGCGCGGTTCGACACTGCCTCCCTCGAGGAAGAAATCAATCAAGCCAAGATACTTCTCAATGTGCCTGACCAGCGCGAAAATAAACACCGAGTTCTTACCCGGCCGCGGGGTCACCCTCACGTAGTCCGGCAGGAAGTCACGCACCTCTCTCAAGTCGGCGACGGACCCCGATTTTGGCGTATACACCACCAACGCCAGCTCCTCGCCAGGTAGATCAGCCGCACGCAGGTCCTCGACTGTCTTGAACATGCGTTCGGGCGGGAGAATGCGGTAGAAATCGGTGACCCGGATGACCTCCAGGTGCGTTTCGTGGCGAACGAGCCAGTAGGGGTCATGGGGCTTGTACTTGAAAAGCAGCATTCGTACCCGAAGGAGGGCGTCTGCGAATGTCAGTTCTTCGGTACTGACAAACGTCACCTTCCCGTCCTTCGGTGCCTCACCGATGACACCGAGTCCGGTCTGCCGGGCAAAGCCCTCCACCAACTGCGCATGTGTGCCCTCCTTGATGCTGAAGACGTATTTCCTCTCTTCAGGTGGTATGTCACTCTCAGTCGGGGGAATGTCGAGCGTGGTGGTGGTACTGCTTGGCCCGCGCGTCTGACCATGTTTACCAGCGGACTTCGGGCCCCGTTCCAGCTCTCTCGTACGCGGCGCTGACTGTCTGACGGAAGTGGGAGGCTTTTGCCCTTTCGGTGATGTCTGTCTTCGACTCGACCTCACCCTATTGGCTGACGCCTTCTTACTCTCCTGTGCCTCGAGCAGTTCATCGATCCTCTTCTGCAGCTCGGGATCTATCTTGATCTTTCCACTCGTGCCCTTGTCCTTATCCTGCCCCTTGTCGCTCTCCTCGTCGGACTGTTTCTTCTCGTCCTCCTTGGGTTTATCGGCTTGGGCGAACGCGGTGGGCACCGGGCCAAGGATCACGACCACAAACAAGCCGGCCAGGATTGCCCAGGCGAGCTTACCTCTCGAGGTGGGTTGTCGTTTCATCATATGTTCTCCTGGTACGCCTCACACCAATGGGCGTGCCTCGTTGTTAACAAGTCGCGCCGAGTGGGAGATTACGCTCCGCTTCCCTCGCGGACCCTTCACGAGTCCTACCGTTTCCTTCTAACCTGCCGTGGTCTCTTCTTGCTGTCGGGCTCCGGAGGCAGATTCCGTCTCCTGTCTTTAAGTCTGGGCTTAGGCCGGGTTTCCTTTACGCTCTGCCGGGCCTCGGTCTTGTCAGACTCCTCTTCCTTGGCACCCGGGGTAGCGACCCGTCCACTCTCGCGGGCCTCGGGCTTCTCCACCCGGGAAGGCTTTGCATCGCCTGTCTTCTCATCTTCCTCCGTTGCCGGCACCGCATCTGCGGTCTTCCCGGTCTCATCAGCCGGCGGCGCGGCCACATCCTGTTGCGCCTCTGACATAGCCTTGACACTCTCACGGTGCCACTCGGCCGCTTTCTTCAAATCAGGGTAATCCACGGCAGCGGCGGCGTTAAGGTTAATGTCCTGATCGAGCCAGGTGCCGATCGGATAGAGAAAGTACTCATCATTTCTACGGACAACCCCCCCTCTGGGGTGCACGAAAACCAGCTCGCCGCCGTCGAACTGGTCGCCGGCCGTGTAATAATCCGTCTGCTTCTTGCGGTTGTTGGAGATCATCAGCTCGCTGACCTGCCCAGCCTCCATGGTGTGCAGCAGTGTCATGCAAAGCTGCATGTACTTGCGATCCTTCCAGCGTTCGACGCTCGTGGTCTGGACCGGCCCGGGCTCCGGCTCGGCAGGCTTCCTTCTGGTCGTCTCACGGATGATGACTGCCACGGTATCTGTCGAGGTCTCCCCGCTGCTATCTTCTACGGTGATTGTATAGATTTGGGTAAATGCCGTTGAGGTGTCGACCGTCGGGTTGGCGATCGTCGCGTCGCTCAGTCCCTCCTCCGGGTCCCACTTGTAGTCATACTCGCCGTCACCTCCGGTGGCGGTGGCGCTAAGCCGGGCCGACTGACCCTGCTTCCTGTTCACGTCGCGACCGGCGTTGGCCCGAAGCGGTATGGGTTCCGTAAACGGCTTCATCGACCAGATCAGTGAGTAATCCTGATCCGCGTGGCGCACGAACGATTCCGGCTGAACCAGCTCATCCTCATCTATGGGTCCCACGATTCTCTGCTTGGGCAGCACCCGCACCTCAATCGGTACACGCATGTTCATTCGATCGCGGCTGCGCTCCTTACGAGACCGGCTCGCCGGGTAGATCGCTGCATTACCCACGCGCAGAAGTTGCGGCAGCTCGGAGACATCCTTCAAAAACTCGACGGCAGACTTGAGCGTGCCGACCGCCGTCACCGTGATGGACATTTTCTTCAGGCCGGTCTTACGATCCTCCGTCGGCCGGCTGGGTGACACGTTGGCGCCCTGCAACTTATGCTCTTCGATCAGCTCGTTTAGCTGGGCTCGGATGGCGGTCGCGACCTTGCCGATGTCGAACGAATCCACCCGCGAGACGTACTCCCTGTATTCCTTCTTTGCCTCGCGGACCTCGTCCTGCAGTGCCTTGAGCTTGTCATACTCTTTTTGGCGGCCGGCGATGCGCTGATCGATCTGAAGCATGGGCTCAATCCACCGTGGATAGACCACGCTCGAAATCAGCCC
Source organism: Planctomycetota bacterium (assembly GCA_030616775.1). Classification (GTDB taxonomy): domain Bacteria; phylum Planctomycetota; class Phycisphaerae; order UBA1845; family UBA1845. The sequence continues at coordinate 20,490 of JAUWWQ010000032.1, read as the reverse complement.
GTAGGCAAGCACGGCACCAAATAGACCGGCCAGGATTTTCGTTCGTCGATCCATAACTCTTTCACAGGCTCCCGGCTTTGCTCCGTCATCCGCGTGAGGACTTCCCGGAGGATCTCTTGCCCGGTTCGTCGTCGCGAATCTCAATGCGCAGATCCTGCGAGAAGCGGTACTTCTCGCGTTTCTTTTCCGTTTGCGGCCCCATGGTGACCTTGAATCGAGGCTTGTCTCTCCCTTCGCGGCGGAAATTCTCGAGCGCTTGAATCACCTCCGTAGGGGTCTCACGATGCTTCACCCTTGTCTTCAAAGTGATCCGGCCGTCTTTCTGATTCATCTCCGCACGATTGACCAGCATCTCCTCATTATCGGGGAGCAGCGAGAACACGTCGTACATCACGTCGATCCAGACATGCTGGTTCGCGTCGAACTCCCTGATCTGCTCGGCCACATCAAGGAACTTCAACCACTTGTAGTCACTGCGTCGGTCTTCCAGTTTACGAATGTCCTGCTCGAGTTGAGCCAGCTTCTGGCGGTCGTCCTTCGTGTAGCCGGCAAAGCCGACCGCCGCCGCCCCTGCAAAAAGGATCACCACTGCAGCCGCAATCGGCGCTTTCTTGAGCCGCTCTTGCGTGGCTGATACCGTCCTTTTCGGATGCAGGAAATCGAAGTGCAGGCTTCCGTCCTGGGCGTGACCGAGCACCAACCCCAGCGATGCAGCAAAGGCTGAAGCGCCCGCCCCCTCGTCCGGCGTCCAACCGAACGTCGAAGCCGGGTTGTAGATCTCCGTCGTTATGTTCAATCGTTTTTGGATCGCCTCCGCCAGGGCCTCCTCAACCCCGACGTCGCCGCCGATAACCACATGGTCGATCGTTGCCCCGTGATCGCCGACGCGATAGGCCTCGATCGAGCGGGTCACCTCCAGTACCAGCGAGTGAACGATTCCTTCAAGACCCGATGACGCCTGCGTGTCATCCGCACCGGTCTCCCCTCTCTCCGCACCCGCCGGCTCCTCTCGAGGCCCGATCGATAACACCCTGGACTCACCGATCCCACTCGGAATCATCACCGATGCGGACCGCGAAAACGACAGCGCCGACTGCCGCAGGACGTCGATTTCCATGAACGTCGGTCTGACATCGATGAACAGCACGCGCTCAGGGATTGCATGCCTCAGTAGTTGGCAAACCGCCACCTTATTGGCATATGGCCGCAGGCCGATCCGATCCAGTTTCAGACCAGCCACCGCAAAGGTCGCCTCGTATTGCTCCAGAAGCTCGCGGCGGATCGCCCCGACCAGCACTTCCCCCGTGGGGGCATCATCCGCAGCCGGCCCCACCGCAAAATCGATCACCGCGTCCATTGCCGGGAAAGGGAGCTCCTTGGCGATCTGAATCTCCACCATGCCCGGCAGCTCGTCGGCCTGCGCGATGGGAAGTGTCAGCGTGTTGAGAATCGCCTGATCGCGTGGGATGTCGACGATCACATGCTTAGTCGCAATACCTTCCTGGTCCAGCGTGCGCCGGATGTACTGTCCCATTTGCTCCGGACTGGCGGGATCCAGATTGGAGGGAATCGCAATCGACAACAGCCTGTCGATTTTCACTCCCCGCTTGCCCAAGTACGCATGCACCACCCGCAGCGAGCGAGCATCCCAATCGATCGAAAGAATCTTCTTTTGTTGACGGACTCTATTGTACACGGATTTTCTCTAAGTCTTCTTCACGAATCGGGTAGTGACCACCCAGGTACGTCAGATCACGGTAGTAGATGGTTTGCCAGATCGGACCCACCATGTCAACGACTACCTCGAGCCGGGTCACCATCCCGATATGGTCTCCGTAGCCCAGCGCCTCAATCCTAAACTGCTGGCCGCGCGCCGTAATCAACGGCGCTATCTGCTCGAATGTCTCCAAATCGACCACCTCTTCGGTCAGCAGCCACGCCGTCGTCGCTTTCGTTTCCGGAGGCACCCTATCCCGGCTTTCCAGAATCGCCTCAATTTGCTCGCCCGTGAGACCCTCAAGACACTGCAACACCAATCGAGGGGCGGTATTAATATTGATAAGGCCGGTGATCGTCCTCTGCTCCGGTGGAACCGTGGTCGTGCGATCCATCAATACGGGCAGGTCCTCCAGAGTAACCGGGGTCTTGGGGGGCGACCTCCCGCCGGCGACTTGTACAGTTAGGAGCGACGCCGGACTTCGTATCGTCCCGGCTCCATTTCCTCCACCTACCGTTTCGGCGCCACCACCGGTATTTGTCCCTGCCGATTCGTTGTCTTCGTTCAGCTCGTCGAAACCGGGATCTTGTCCACCTCCTCCACGGGGCGGGTTACCAGTATTGCCACGCAGCCCTGAACCAGACGGGCCCGAGCCGCGGTCCCTGTTCCCAGTACTGGTACCGCCACCACCGCTGCCGGCCTGCGAACGCGTGGCCGCCACTATATAGTTGACAATACCTGGATCATCCGGAAACGCCTCGCTCAATTCCTGGCGCAGGACATCCTCCTGCCCAAGGAGATATACACGAGGTCGATTGTCGTTGCTGACGTTATTCTCCACGGAATGAACTGTCAGATATGGGTATAGCCCGCGGTTGAGCGTGCCGTCCTGATTATCGAGCGGGAAGGTTTCATCACCGTCGTCCTCGTTGGGCGTTAACAGGCCGTTCCGGTCGAAGTCCTCCCCGTAAAGAATCTCGTCGGTCACACCCTTGACCAGCAGCAACTCCTCGACCGTCTCAAACGGGCCGTTCTTGACCCGATATGGCTTGGGCAGCCTCCGGTAGTACTCACCCTCCGTATCACCGGCCTCACCGCGAGGAATCTGATCCGCGTCGCGCCAATCCAGGATCGCATTAACAATGTCTTGCGGAATGATCTCGTCGTTGTCGGCAACGGCCACTCGAACCAGTCTGAGCAGTTGCGCTTCCGTGGCCGTGTTCAAATTGATCTTCGATGACTCATCGGTAATCCCCAACCGAATGTAATCCTCGTCATCGGTGGGGTCGTCGGCCACGATACTGAAGCGATAGGCCATTCCCTCGTCCTCGAACTCCTCGTTCGTCCCCCATACGCTCTCATCGCCCCCCTCGGTCCACACGATGATACGGTGCAGCTCATCGGGATTGTGGTACCACCGGTCCATGTCGTAGCGCGCGTCTCTAAGAAGCAGCTTCACCCGCTCGATACCGGCTTCCGCCGCCAGCCGAGTCTGCAACCGGTAGGCCACAGCTTGAGTCGACGCCAGATCAGCGTTGACCCGAAACGAGAACATGGCCACCAAGAGCCCCAACAACAGCAGGATCATCAACACCACGGGCAAGATGACGGCACGACGAGACGTTGTCACTCTTCTAACCCCCCGCTCAATTCCTGGACCAGGGCCTGCGTCTCGCGGCTGATGCGCGAACGAAACAGCGGGTCGGACTGCGGCACGCGCACCACAGTGGAAAACTGGTCCTGGGCCAGCGGCTCGCAATCCACCGGCTCTTCGTTGAGACACTCACAGAACTCTTCATTGATCTCGGCGACCTCACCGAGTCCGAACTCCTCGCCAAACGGTGGACGCGGCTCGAAACCGATCGTCACCATCACAAGCTGCGGCAACGGACTTTCGCCGGCCACCTCCCAAGTGTCCCACCATCTGTGGCCGTCGTAATAGCACAGCCGCAGATACCGGATTTCCGGCGCGTAAAGCTCGTCCCATTCAATCACCGGCTCGAGGCTGACGTCGCCGCGTTCTTCCTGGTCTCCTGAGAGTTCCCCGTTAAGAAGCGGCTCTTCCACCTCGTTTTCAAGCTCGTCTTCGCCCTCGTCCTCGGCCTCATTCTCCTCTTCGAGATCTCGTTCATCCTTCTCGAAGGCTTTGCCGGTTTGCACCCTGTCGGGTCGTGGAATCAGAGTTTCCACTCGTGCGAGCCCCAACGGGAACTCGTAGCCGTCCTGGTGGAGAACCTCCGGGTGTCGAACGATCCTGTATTCCACCTTCATCAAGTCATACTCCGCAGGTGGCGGCTCGTCCGTGACCGATGACATCTCCAGCAGCATCCTTGTTCTACTGTGCTCTTGCCTTGGCACCCGGTAGGTGGACAGCCAGATGCGCTCCGCTTCCCCGCGGACGCCCACGCGGTTGTCCACTGTAATGACCGCCGCCTGGCGAATCTCCGTGGCCATCCGGTCCAGCACCACTCGCATCAGCCGAAGCTTCTGCGCGGCTGCCGTTCCCTCCTCACTCGTCTCCAACGAGGAGGAGTAAAACCAGTAGGTCATAGAGGAGACAAAGACGAGAATGCCCATTGCCAAGACAATCTCCAGCAACGTGACTGCCGGACGTGCGTAACGCAATCGGCGGTGACTGTACGAGCGGTAATGCATCACGACCCCTCATCCTCGCCAAGCCCTTCAAGCATCCCCGACGCCGCCTCCTCATCGAGCAAACCGCTCTCTTGGATCTGCCTGAGCAGATTCGGCGGTAGTGTGGAGGCCATATCCGATAGCTCCAACCCGAACGCATCCATGATCAAGGGAAGCGCCTCCAGCAGCTCCTCGAAATCGAGCTTGCCGAGTATCCGCAGATCGAACTCCTCCGGATCCATCCCCTCGATCCCCAGCTCGCTCAGCTTTTCACCGAGCTCAACCACTTCATCTTCGGTGAGCCCGAAATCCTCACCGAAATCCACCGGCTGCGGCGCCGCCCGCATGCCGTAGACCGTGTAGAGGGTATCCGCGTTGTCGAAGTCGAAGTCATCCTCGCGGTACTCGTCCTCGCGCAGATGGTGCAGGATGTCCAATCTCAAGAGATAAATGTTCTCGATGGCGGTGTCCTCGGTGGTGAGCCACCAGCCGTAGTCAGGGTGCCTGGGCCCGAAATCCCCCTCCTCGAGCTCGTCGACGGAGTCGAGTTCCACCAGCCCCAGGTCCAACATGGCGAGATGCCGCTCCGCAAGCATCATCGCCCGGACGCGCCGCTGCATCTTTCGCACGCAGGTCTGCGAGTCCTGCACCTGCGCTCCGATCACTGCAAGCCCGATGACCAGCAGTCCGGTGGCCACCACGGTCTCCAGCAGTACATAACCGTGCCGACGCCGTCCGCGCCTAAATGCCGAAATGGGACCCGAAGACTTCATGGCTCCACCTCGAGCTCGCGACCCTTCAGTTCGACCTCACGTCCCTGCACGTGCATCTCGCGGATCTCCAGCACATCGTCCTCGGTCAGCACCCGCGGATCGACGAGGTCCTGCCGCAACACCGCCGGCCAGCCTTTCTCCTCGAAAAGATCCAACTCCTCCTCGTAGAAAGGCCGCTGCAACCATGCCAGCCCCGTGGCCCCGTCAACGATCAGCTCCACCCGGGGATAATCCTCCAGCTCATCCAGCTCGATATCGCGCGGGGCATCGGTGAGGATAAACACTGCCCACTCGCTGCTCCCGTCCGGCTCGACATACAGCGGCGGACGCTGCGGATCGATGTCCTTGAAGGCCTTCTCCAGCTCCCGATCGATTTGCTCGGCGACACGCTTACGTCGCTTCTTGATCTCTTCAATCGTAGGTCGCCCCAGACGGACCTCGGCACACCACACATCCCCCAGTAGTGTCTTGCCCACAGCCCAGGGGAGCGTGATCAGGTTGAACTCGTTGGGCTCTTCAATGGGATCGTCTTCGCGCTCGATCAAAGGCTGACGGTCACCGCCCAGCGGGTCCAACTCATCCTCATCAGGAAACCGAATCCGGTATCGCCTGCCGTCAAAAGCCGCATTGGCCCGAACCAGCGTGATAAACGATCGAAGCTGTTTCGCCGATCGGGCGATCTCATCGGCTTTGATCTGGCGGATAAAGTTCGGGACCACCATCGCGGTAATGAGCAGCAGGAGGCCGACCACCAGAGACACCTCGAGCAGCGTAAACGCACGCCGGTTATGTAACGGAGCAGGTGCCATGGTTCATCACGAATCGCACGTTCTCGTCTTTGCCCCCACAGACCGGTGACCCGCGGGTTTTAACTCGCACGGCCGACCCACTCTACGAACCACGGTTTTAACCCGCGCGGTGCGCCGCGCAGGCTAAAGCCGGCTCAGATGCTGGTGCTGCCGGTCTACTTCTCGATCCAGTTCTTGATGTCGTCGCTGCCTTCCTTCCCGCCGTCGTCCTCCATGAGCGGGCCCCAACTCCACAGGTCGTACTCCTCCTCGTTGAACTCACCCGGCGACCGGTACTCATAGGCGTTGGCCCAGGGATCCTTCAACTCCTCGAAGGCACCTTCCAGGTAAGGGCCCTTGTAGCGCTCATCATCCACCTCTTTCTTGGATTGGTACAGGGCGGCCAAACCCTCGTCGGTGTCGGGGAACTTGCCCATGTCCCACTTGTAGCTCTTCAGCGCCTTGGCGATCGGCCCGTTCCGTCCGATCTCGGCTTTGCAGATATTGATCTTTGCATCCTCAGCCATCTGAAACAATCTGGGGATCGCAAACGCCGCCAGCAGGGCGAGAATCCCCGCGACCAGCAGCACTTCCATCAGCGTGAACGCTGACCTTTTTCGTTGATTCATCCGCCTCATCACACTTCTCCAAAGCAAGGAGGTCTCGACCTCTCGAGAACGTCTAGACAACACAACTCTTTCTGCAACGCCGGTCTTACCCACGGCTCTTACTGGATCGCCGTTCCCATCGTCAGAATCGGCAGGAGCAGGGCAACGGCTATACAGAAGACCACTCCCGCCATCATTGCCAGCAGAATCGGCTCCAGAATCCGAACCGCCAGATCAATGGAACGCGCCGTCCGGGCTTCGTTGGTATCCGCTATCTGCACAAGCACCGTCTCTAAGTTGTTGGCCTCCTCCGCTACCGCGATCATGTCCACGATTGCCGGCGGAAACAGCCCGCATTCACCCAACGGTGTGGACAGCGCAGCCCCCTTCCTGACACTGTCACCCGCGTCTTCAATGACCTCCGCCAGGATCGCATTCCCGGCTGAGTCCTTGGATATCCTCAGCGCCTGGAGGATTGGCACCCCGTTGCGCAACATGGTGCCGAGAATCCGGCAGAACCGGCAGATGGCCACCATGGTCAGCACGCCGCCGAGCACCGGCGCTTTCAGCTTGAACAGCTCGAAGGCCCGCTGACCCCACTTGGTCTTGAGGATCGAGGAGACGGCGAGAATGACAGCCAAAAGCGCCAGAATGACGGCGATATAGTGGTCCTTGAGCAGATCACACACCGCAAAGACCGCAACGGTCAAAGCATTGAACGTCTCAGGACGCAGATACTGCCGGATCTTGGGAACCACAACAACCATGAGCAGGACGACCACGGCGCTGCCGACGAAAACCAGAATCGTCGGGTAGATCATCGCTCCGACAACCTTGTTGCGAAGCTCATCCTGCTTTTCTGAAAAGATCGCGATTCGTTGCAGCACCTCCTCCAAGAATCCACCCTGCTCGCCCGCGCGAACCATCGACGCATGTAGCGGTGAGAACACACGGGGGTGCTTGCCCATCGCGTCACCCAAGGACATACCGCCGGCAACGCTCTCGCGCAAGTCCTTGACCACTTGAGTAAGTGTGCCTTGCGAACCCTTCCCCGAGAGCACGTCAAGCGAGCGCAGCATCGGGACACCGGCTTCAAGCAGATCGGCAAGCTGGCTGTAGAACGTCGTAAGGTGCCGGGGTCTGACCCGGCGCCGGCCGTAAAACGGAAGTCTGCTCTCTTCAATCCCTTCCGTCACCTTGATCGGATAAAGCGCTTGTTCATCGAGCAGGCGCAGGGCAACCTGGTAATTCTCGGCCGTCAACACGCCGGCGACCGGCTTGCCCGCTTCACTGACCGCTCTGTAGGTAAAGCTCGGCATGAGCTACGTCCACAAAAACCAGGGTCCAGCCCCGAGTTCAATGGCCTTCCCAAACCATGCGCGCCTATCCAGTGAGAACAACCGAGCGTTGTGATGAAGAAGCGACGAAACGATCAGACCATCCATGGCCGAAGGCACCTTCCCATGTCTTTGACGAAGAATGACTCTTCCGCGGCTTACCGTAGCCCGGTCGAATAGCATCGTCAAATCACGTCGCTCCATACACGGTGGTGAGCAGCGTTCTCGGCGCGCAAACCCACACCCCATACACGTCGTTTTTTACACCCCAGACCCCTTCGTGATTGCAGCGTGCGCATATGACCGGACGTGTGCCGCAGACCTACGATACCACGCCGCAATGGGCGAGATATGCCCCGTAGAACGGGGTGAACGGGGTACAAGGGGATCCTATGGAGGCACGATCGTCACCAGTCCGCAACAGATGCGGCCCCGGACAGCAGCCCCGCTTGTTTCTAGCCAGGGTCCGCCTTCTTCGACCTGACCGCCCTCACCGCCTCGACCATCCGATCGACGACTTCGGCGATGGCCAAATCGGTGGTATCGATGATCACGGCTTCTCCAAGGGCAAGGAGTGGCTCCCACTGCTTGGCATCGACCTCGTCGCGAGCCCGCAGATTGTCCACTACTTCTGTAATATCTACATCTTCACCGTCTGCAAGCATCTCTTGGGCGCGGCGCCAAGCCCGCTTGTCCAATGACGCTTCGAGCACGAATCTCACATCCGCGCCCGGGAACACCACAGTCCCCTGATCCCGGCCCTCGCTTACGAATGAGCCCAGCGCACGACCGATATCTCGTTGCCGCTTGACCAACAGCTCGCGAATCGCGGTGTGCCGGGCGATGTACGGCGTAACCTCGTTGACCGCCATGGTCCGGATGGCCTCGCTTACGTCGCGCCCATCGACCCTGACGCGGGTATGCGTGGGACCGCAGTCCAGCTCCAGCTTTATCGACTTCGCTAGTCGCAGCAGAGCTTCGTCGTCTTGGAAGTCGACACCGCGCTGCAGCCCGGCATAGGCAACAGCCCGGTACATGGCACCGGTGTCCAGGTAGGCAATCTCCAGACGCGCGGCCAACTTCCGTGCCGCAGTGGATTTTCCGGAACCGGCTGGACCATCGATAGTGATTATCATTTGATCATCATCAAAAAGACTTGCACCGCTGATTGCGCTTGACGCGACATACCCGAACGCAGTCTTACCAGCCAGTACCAGTCCTCACACCCGCCGCTTGCCATTTCGCCCGCAACCGTGTTTCGGTGAGCTTGCCCTTTTCCACAGGCACACATGCGCTGATTCCGATGATAGCCTAACGCAGGGATTTGAAAAGCCACCGGGTGTCACGCGGAGTGTGCAGAGGGGGGGATGCAGGGCAGCGGCGCGAGGGGCGCTATGCGTGTTCTTGGGCGGCGCCCAGCCGCGTTTTTTCTACGATCAACTGAATGAGCGAGCGTACCTCGAAGGGTTTGCTGAGATATCCGTCAAACCCCGCCTGCAGCAGCGCCTGGCCTTGTGCATCCGTCAGCTTGCGGGCCACTCCCAGCAAGCAGGTCGGCTCCGCACCGGCCAGCGAACGTATGAAACGACTGAGCGCTTTGGGGATTATCTCGGAGAGCGTGACGTCAACGATGACGACGTGCGGCTTGATCTCTTGGGCGGCTGCTCCGGCCTCCAGCGCCGAGCCTGCCGTCCTCACCTCGTACCCACCGTGCTCGGTAAGAGCCGCATGAATGGCCCCACACAGGGCCTGGTCGACATCAAACACCAGAACCCGCGTGGCCCCGCTGTCCAAACCGTTGAGCGGAATCCCATGCACCCGCATGAAACGCACCAGATGCTCTAGCGGAATGCGGCGATCTTTGCTGCCCGGGATTCGGTAACCACGCAAGTGACCCGCGTCGAACCACTTTGACACGGTGCGCGGAGCGACATTGCAGATCTTCGCAACCTCTCCCGTCGTCAGGACGGTCTTGTTCGTCTTGTTCGATCGCATGGGTCTTCAGATCAACCGACAGTCCGATAGCACTTACGTACCGGTGTCGTTCGCGCTAGCCGTCCGCCCCCGACAGTGATGCCTACATCTGCGGTCGATTCATCGGCACTCGGTCAATCCTACTGTGCTTACCTATGGCAAGCGTTCACCTTGAGCCCCATAAGCCAACCTGAGAAATTGGCTGGTTGTTCCCAAGTTCAGGTAGGGGGAGATGTACGAAGTAGTCGGTGCGACCCGGCAACCTTCTGGCAGTCACACGCTCCGTCGAGCGGTAGATTCTAGTACCGTGTTTCACAAGTAATACAATTATACACTGTGCCGAGTCCCGATATGCATCGGGATTCTCGGCACCTGCCGGAGGACCGAGAAGGGATTCTCGGTCCAGCGATGATGGTCGCGTTTTTTATGAAACACGGTACTAGGATGTCGAAATCTTCCACTCCACCAGGAAATGCCTGGCAAGTGTCACTTTGACAGCTCGTCCAGCGTCTCCTATACCTACGCCTCTCGTTAAGCAGCACTTTCGCCAGAACAATGCAGAAACACACTGCTCTTTTGGATCAGCCAACGGTGCTCTGTCGTGAGTCGCAACTCGAGGAACCGCCGACGCCCTTACGGATTAGGTAGGACAACAACTTGACCGACCTGCAGACGAGTCGGATCGCCGTGGACAAGCTCCTTGTTCAGATCGTACAGTTCTTTCCATCGCGCTGGATCACCCAGCACGTCCCGCGCGATGGCGTAGAAACTGTCCCCGGACTGCACCCGATAAGTTCGGCGTTCGCCTCCTGCGGATGTCACTGCCGACGGTCCTGTTGCCGCCGGTTGCCGCAACGTTTTGCCAAAGGGTCGCGGTGGAATCTTCACAACAGTGCCAACACGAAGCCGATTCGGATCACTGATGTGTGGGTTGCTGCCGATCAGAAAGCCAGTGAGCTTCGCACTGCCGTAATATCGCTCGGCCAATGACGAGAACGTGTCACCAGGTTGTACGCGGTGCGTTTCAACCGCAGCCTCGCGCTCGATCGTCCGGCGATGCCCCATGTCGTCGCCGGCCTGGTGTCTTGCTGCGGCCAGGGGCACCGGCCGCCTGGATCGCGTTGCCGAAGGTGGCGCTTGACCGGCAGACTTCCGCTGCACGGCACGATCCAGCCGGGCAACCGCCACGGAAGACGCCGGACGATCACCCGTCGCACCCTTACCTTTGCCAGTCCGATCAGGTGTACCACCAGCCAGTTGGGGTTGGCGGGCGGAAGTCTCCCGCCTGCGGGCGGGACGCGTACCTGGTTCCTCCTTACCCGTGGTCCCGGGAACATCGGTGGAAGTAGCGGTTCGCTTGGCCTTCGAGTCCCCGGTCGGCCTCCCGGCCTGAGTCCGCGGTGGCGTCGATCCCCGGTCTGCCATTCGCCCACCGGGCTCGGTGACGCCCTGCCCCGATCCCAGGGGCTCTGCCCTATCAGGGTCCGGCCGCATACCTTGGGCGCCCTCTGCCCCCGCTGCCGGATCGGACGGAGACTCCGGACCTGCTGCGAACCGGATCGGTGTCTCTCCCTTGTCACGATAGAGATAATAGGTTCCCGCCACCAGAACAACGACCATGGAAATGACGATCCCGAGTTTGACGTCTGGGCGCATCGCGAACTCCTTTCTCTACACCCGCCTAAAGACAGGAACGGCCACGCGAGCGATCGCGCGCCGGAACTGAACGAGACCACTCCCTCTGAGCGCCGCGCAAAACCGCTCATGACAAAGAGGCCGCACCAATTCAACAACCCAGTGTAAATCAGGAGTACGGCGGGGTCAAGGCCGCCTTAATTGCCAAAAGAGCGGCCCGGCCAGAGAATGTATGCCGCGCCCACCACCGACATAAAGTTGGCGGATCCACGGCCCGTGAGCCCTGACGGCGACAATAAGCTTGTCAGCCGACGCCCGGCGTGCTTGTGGCTGCTAACTGTGAGTACCGTCAGGCGCCTACCGGCCGACCGGCTGGAACGTACCCAGGCCCGCGTTGCAGCCGCATAAGGGCCGCAACACACGCCGCCAGCGACAGCCCAACGAGCACCAACCTCGTGGTTTGGTGCTCAAACGCCGCGAAAACGATCCCGATCACGGCAAGGGCCACGATGACCGTCACAACGCCATGGAGGAGCTTGGTCCGGTACAGAAGTGGCGTCGCGATGCCGATCGAGCTGTAGGTCCCCACAATCACGCCGATCAGCAGCGCAAAACTGAAACCGTGCACGCCCTTCCCGCCGAACACATAAAGGACTCCCACCACCAGGAAGGTCGTGAACGAGGTCAGCAACGTTCGCGCCAGGGTCTGGTTGATGCTCATGTTGATGATTCTTGGATTGAGCGACTCCACCCGACCCTTATTCTCGCGGATCCGATCGAACACCACGATCGTATCGTTCAAGCTGTACCCGATGACCGTCAGCAGTGCAGCGATCATCGGTAGGTCTATGCGAAAAGCGTCGATCAGCAGGGCTTTACCTGCCAGAGTGTTGAATACGAGCTGGCTGAGCCCCACAAGACCAAGCGTGATGGACACGTCGTGCACCAGGGCGACGATGGCCGCCAGGCCGTATTCCTTCGTGCCGAACCGCAACCACAGATAGGCTACGATTGCAGCCAGCGCCAGGACGATCGCAAAGACGGTCCGGTTTTGAGTCTGCCGCGCAATTGGAGCCGCAAACTGTACGACTCTCGACAGCGACTTTTCCTGCCCCAGTGCCGCCTCCACCTGGGCATGGAGCGTCCGGGCCAGCGCCTCGGCCCACTGGGCCGGATCCTCGTCGTACAACAGGGACTCGTCGACCGCCACCACGGCGAACTGCTTGTGACCGATATCGCCCTCGCGCATTGGTCTCGCCGGCCCTAACGGAAAGATCACCGACTCGCGCGTCCGGTACTCCTCGAATTCGGGCAGAAGTCCGACCTCGCGAAGCCGTTTGTCAAACTCGGCGACCGTCAGGGGCTGTTCATCCTGATCCAACACTACATGGACGGCCACACCACCCCGGAAACGACGCACGTCGAAGCCCGCGTCACCCCCAATAACGTCCGACAAATAATGATCGTCAGCCTCCACTACGAAGAACGGCTCCTTGGCCAACTCCTGGTCTACTACCGTGGTGAACGTGATTGCCCGCTGGATGGAGAGCGTGTCGCCCATGGTGGCCACCACCGCAGCCTGGACCAGCTCGCGGTTGGCTTCGATAGTCACGATCTCATAGGACAGCCCGGTGCCCTCCCCAGGCTCGAGTTCGCCCACGCTCTGAACACGGGCACTTCGCAAGCCCCGGGCCGCCTCCCGCGTAGCCTCCGCAGCCTCTTGGACAGCCACTTGGAGACTCGCCAGGGTAAGTTGCCCGGGCTTGCCGTCCAAGATGACCGTATGCCCTTCGGCCCGAATCCCTCCACGCTGGACCTTATCCTCGATTACTGGACGCATCAGTACTTCGAGCTGATTGCCTGTCAGTTCGGCTGACCTAAGGAAAAACTGCCCCGGGATTTCGCTGTCGGATGCGTCCGCCACAACCAGTTGATCAGCGGCCCTGCGCAGCCATTGCACGGCAGACTGCGTCCCTTCCTGATCGCTCGTAACCGCTTCGATCACCTCTTCGTCCGTCATGGCAACGCCGGGCTTCAGATCGATCTGCAGACTTGTTCCGCCGAGGAATTCGATATCAAAAACCGCCTCGGGGTTGGCGGTGCTCAGCCACACGAATCCGGTCAGGCCCGCAACCACCGCTGCGGTCGAGATGGGCCAGAAGATGCGGCGCAGCCCCAGCCATTCGACCGACGGCCTGCCGATGATCCGACGCATGGACAGATCCTTGAGCATGCCCTTGGCAATCAGTGTGTTGAAGACCAACCGCGTCACGAACAGCGCGGTGAACATGCTGGTCGATATTCCGATCCCCAGGATGATGGCAAAGCCCTTCACCTCCTCGCTGCCGACAAAACCAAGAATCACACAGGTAATTAGTGTCGTCAAGTTGGCATCCATGATCGTGGAGAAGGCCTTGTCGTAACCGGCGTTCAAGGCCTTCTTGAATATGACCCCCCGGTCGCGCTCCTCGCGAATGCGCTCGAAGATCAGAACGTTGGCGTCAATGGCCATACCGACCGTCAGAATCAGAGCGGCGATACCCGGCAGCGTAAATGTCGCCTGCAGCAGGGCCATGATGCTCAGCACGAACAGCAGGTTCAAAGCCAATGCCAGGTTGGCCATACCTCCTGCGGCGATTCCATAGTAGAGCAGCACGAACACCGCCACCGCGCACGCGCCATATACAGCAGCCCACAAACCCTTGGTGCGATTTGTCTCCCCAAGGCTCGGCCCGATGGTGTTTTCGCTCAGCGGCGTTTCCTTCAGCCGCGCCGGTAGCGACCCGGCCTCCAGAATCCGAACCAGGTTGTTGACCTTTTCCAGCGTGAAGTCACCGCTGATCTGGCCTGACTGTGTGATGCGACTCTGTATGTTCGCGTGCGACATGGCCAGGTCATCGAGCATGATGCACAGACTGCGATTCAGATTTCTCTCCGTGAGCTCTCCGAATAACTGGCCGCCGCGCGGGTCCAGCCGGAACAACACGATGTTCCTGCCCGTCATCGGATCCACGCTCGAGCTGGCTTGCTGCAACGACCAGCGCTGCCCCCCGGTTCCGCGCAACAGCCCGTACTCGGGATCATTGTGCATCAGCGCGTAGTAGCTACCCGCGTACTCCTCGACGATTGGCTGTGCCGGGTTGGACTTCTGCGACTCGAACTCGCTGAAGTCGCGCAGATGCATGAAGTTCACGATGTTCTCGACCGGAAACCATCGAAAACGATCGCCTGCCTTTGGCCGGGGACCATACTTGGCAAGCTGCTCGGCGTATCTGCTGATTGGCTGGGCAAGCTGCGGATTCGGATCCCGCGTATTCTCCGGTGAGTTCGGGTCCCGGTCCGCCAGAATCCTGAACTCCAGTACCCCGGCGCCTTTAAGCCGACGCTTCAGGTCGGATGGATCCTCCAAATCCGCCTTGTGCTTGGCCCACCCGTCATAGGCGGCGACGGCCTTTGTCAACAGCTTGCCCTCTGGGTCCCTTTCACTCCCCGCATCGTAAGATGGATGCTCTACCCGCAGCTTGTTCAATTCGGCGTCCCGCTTATCACCGGGGGAAAGCGCAACAACGTCTTCGAACCGGCTGGTCGGGAGACTGGTCGCCAGCAGGTCGGCCATCGCCTTCTCGTAAGTTTCCCGCGAGGCCTCTATCGCTGCGGAATCCTCGCTCTCTTGGGCGACGCGGCGTTCGTCGTACGCCGTGATCAGCACCTCGATAAGTGACTTGCGCTCAGTGATCCCACGTTCCAGGTCGGCGAGCAGCTCGTCGCGATGCTCGCCCGTAGCATCGAGCGCCGATTCCACGTCAAAGCGTTTCAGGTTCTTTGCGCTGAATCGATCAATCGCCTCGTCATACGCGTTGCGTCGGTCCCGCGCCTCTCTCGGCGGACGAGGCATGCGAATCTCGAGCCGCCTATCGCCTACCGGGCGCCACTCCAGGTTCATTTGCCCCTTCGGATCGACCCGCTCCCTGAGAATGCGCATCACCCGTGTAGACAAACCGCGCTGTTGGCTCGGGCTCAACCCTGTCGTGTCGATCTCAAACAGCAGCCTCGTCCCGCCGACAAGGTCGATGCCCCCTTTGAGCTTCTCCCTCGGCGGGTAGAGGATCAGCAACGCGATGGCGACCAGCCCGATGACAAACAACCATTTCAAAAGCCGGTTGGGATCACTCATAGCCAGCTATCATCTCCTCCATAGGGCGGCGTGCCATTGCCGTGGTTTCAGCCGCCGTCCATCCCAATCTTGCATTCGGCCGTCGTTGGCCCGGCTTATACCCTGCGCCGCGTGAGCCCGCGCCGCCTCAGGCTCAGCCCGAAGCATACAGTTGAGAATGAGAAAAATAAATCCTCAACGACATATGCGCGACCATGCCAGCTAGACGCAAACCTACGCGCGTAGAGTAACGCCCGCTCCTTATCGTCGGGCATTATAGCGCAAGGTGGCCAACGAACAATCATCAATGATACCAATTCGCAGGTCAGCATCCTGTGAATTCTTCGGAGAAGCTTGACGTGCGGAGAGGGCGTCCGCGCACTGGCAACCGATGCATCGTCCGCCAGCAGCGAAAGTTACGGCGCGCCCAACAATTCTGTCAGAAATAATGCCCCGGCGCGATATTTTCGTAGATTCGCAATTATTTGTACGTATAATGATGGCACGAGCGGTCAACGGTCGAAGCTGCCTTTGAGGATACCGTGGAGCGAGGACAGACGAAACAACGCGTTGAAGAGCTTGAATTCTGCCTTTACCAGCGGGCGATCCATCCGGAACTTTTCCGTATTGATCGAGTCAAGCGGATCCAGCAGACCCGCTACCACGCCGAGATATGGGTGGTTGGTCTCGCCCATGTCGTCACAGTGCAGTGCGGGGATCAGATCCTGACCGAGCTGATCGCTGAGGACACCGAGCTTTTGCCCAAGGCTGGGCTGGCAACCTCGTTCCGTTTCCGGGGCGAACGAGACCACGCCCAATCGTTCAATGACGGGATGAAGTATATCTTGTCAACTCAGGTTGAACGTATGACGCCACAGCTTTTCCCGGCCACCCACCGTGACTACGTACACTACGCGCAAAACCGGGAGCTGTTCGTCTCGTTTGACGATTGGACCCACGACGGGCTCGCCCCGTTCACCTTCATTGACTACGATGCCAGGGACCACGAGTTCCATGTGCATGCCTTCCACGCGTTTCCAGAGGAGCTGACCCTTCTCAAAACACAATCCATCTTCGAGGTTGGCAAGCCGCGGATAACCCCAGAGTGGTAGCGGCCGAACGACTGACCACCGCGTAACGTTAGCAGAACAGGCCTAGCCGTACGTGATGCGGAACCGAGCGCGTACGCCGTGCAGAAACACCTCGCGGACAAATCCGGGCTCCAAATCTTCTTCAAGGGCGGTGAACTCGACCGGTTCACGATCCTGAAAGATGAAGGGCCACACCGCCGGATGCGCTTGTGGACGAAGAGGGAAGTGACTCGGCAGCGTTATCGTCTGCGTAAGCAGACGGTCGAGCCTCAGATCAGCGAGATCAAGCAGGTTCGCGATGCTCGGCGTTTCCTACATCACGTGCTCAGGGCGGTTAGGAGTGAATGGACGCTGGTGTGTGTGGCCGTCAACGTCGGGATTTTGCCGAGGCATTGGAAGGAGGTCCTGGCGGTGAGGTATTTCGGCAGCCTGTTACGGTCGCCGCTCGGCTTCGTTCGTCGACCGACTGGAAAGTCGGTCCCACAAACAATAACATTCACGGCACGGGCGTCCACGCCACACCGACCGTCTCAATCCAACCACTGCTTTTTGTCTTTGAGCTTCATGGGGACGTATTGTTCGCTGAGGTAGGACAGGTCTTTGGAGATCATGGCTTCGACTTCCATCTTGAAGCCGTTTCGGAGCATCCTTTTGATTTCGCGCTGCCAGGGTCGTTTGCTGGCAAACCACGGATAGTTGGCGATCTGCTTGGCGCGTTTGATGTCGTTGGCGTCGAGTTCGATCTTGACGTCGTCGCTCATGTTGCAGCGCTCGTAGTCGAAGCTGGAGACGCCAATGAACTTAGCATCGGGGATGGCCATGCGGCGCGACTCGTAGGCCAGGTTGATCGAACCGTGCTTGATGACGGAGTAGATGTAGTACCCCCACGGATCGTTATCCAGCAGGACGAAGACGGGCAGATGCAGCTCCTGGTGCATGCGCCGCAGCAGCCGTCGCATGCCGCGGGCCGGCTGACCGCCGCCGTGCGATATGATGCATTTGTGCTTTTCCCAGAAACGATCCTCATGGAAGCGCCGCCAGACGGTGTCTTTTTCGACGTGGAGGATGAACTTGGCCCGGCACTTCTTGAACTGAATCACGTCCGGCTCGCATATGCTGGGCACCGCGTACCCGGCGCTGCCCATGGCAGTGCAGTCCAGCGTGTTGCCGGCGTCGACAAGTGTGACCAGCCCGGCCAGGTTGCCCCGGTTACTGGCGAAGACGTGCAGCTCCTCGCGCAGGGCGTCGATGGCCACCTCGAGGTCCTCGATGATCGGGTCGGACTCGCTCTGCTCGTTGAACGTCTTTTCACTGGTGCCTTTGATGGTGTGCTTGCTGAGGTAGTAGATCTGACGGATGCTGGCCGTCTTGCCCATGTCGATGAGTTCTTTGCACTTGGCCCCGACCAGCAGAGTCTGCATGAACCGTTTAGCCTGGCCGTAGTTGAAGAAATTGCGTGACTGCTTGCTGTCACCCATCTCGACGTGGCGGGTCTTCTCGTTGAACGTGACGTTGCTCAGCGCGCGCGTAGGTATGGCAATGGCCGGGTCCTGCCGCCGCCGGGCCATCTCCGCCACAGACGAAGCCAGCCCCTCCAGCTTAACCCCGGCCTTGCCATCTTTGCGGGGACGCGCAGGTTTCGTTTTGTCTCCCAGGACGGTGGCACCAATCCTACCTCTCTTGGCTGACCTCGTTTCGCGACCGCCGTTGCGGGCACGACTCCGCGCTGTCGTTCTCGTTTTCACCGTCCGTTTCGTTGTCTTGGCCATCGTCGTTATCGCTTACGTCTCGAGTCCACAAGGGATGAAAGGTCTGGCTCGCTGGACGGGGAATCTCGCTGGACCGAGAATCCTTTCTCGGTCCTCCCGCGCGTGCCGAGAGGGGATTCTATGCAGAGGGTGAGTGGAAGTCCAAACCTACAGACCGAGCCGCGGGCCGATCAGTACCGTGAGTGTTAACGAGCGGTCCCGTCTTCCCTGGTACCCTGCGCCTGACCGCTCCATGACTGTCGCGTTTCTGATCCGTAGCGTCCGCCGCAGGCGGTCAACGAGCGGTCACGGCCACCCGCCGCCGCAAGAGCACCACCGTCCCCGCCGCCATGACCAGCAGCACTATTACCACCAAGCCCCACTCGGAAACGGCCGGGATGGGACAGGCATCGCCGTCGCACAGTGTCCCGTCGCCGAGGTAGACGCCTCCGTTATCCTCGCAGACGTCTTGGCTCCATTGGGCCGCAGGCGACGTCTCCGAAATTCCCACAGCACGCCCCGCGGGACGAGCTGCGCGAGGCGCTCGGAAAAACGTAAGTGCTTGGCAAAACAGCAGTTGGCGACGGCAGTGCCATTCGTATGGTGTCCCCCGATTGCCCGTCTCGCACCCGGGTGGCGGAATCGTGACGCCCGGCTCACCCATGCAGCCCGCGAAGAGCGCGAAGTCATCCAGGTCCGCGACCGCGACTACCCGTGAGTCGAACGGAGTCGTCCGCATAGGAGCTTGCCAGCGGTCAGCATAAGCAGCGACATCACAACGAGACCCCATTCGGTGAGCGCCGGTATTGGCGATGGGCCGGGCGTGGGACTTTGGTTCAGCAGCACCGAGATGTCGTCGCGGCCGTCGTTCGCCACGGCCAAGTCGGGCGCCAGGTCGCCGTCCAGGTCGCCGATCGCCACGGAGATAGGCCCGTAGCCGGCGGCGTAGTTCAGCGCGGCGGCAAACGTCCCGCCGCCGAGCCCCAGCAGCACCGAGACGTTGAAGGTGTCCGCCACCAAGGCCAGGTCGGGCACCTGGTCGCCGTCCAGGTCGCCGATCGCTACGGATGAAGGCCAGTCGCCGGCGGCGTAGTTCACCCGCCAGGCAAACGTCCCGTCGCCGACGCCCAGCAGCACCGAGACGTGGTTCCAGAGGTTCGCCACGGCCAGATCGGGCACCTGGTCGCCGTCCAGGTCGCCGATCGCTACCGAGTGAGCCCCGTAGCCGGCGGCGTAGTGCATCGCGACACCAAACGTCCCGTCGCCGACGCCCAGTCGCACCGAGACGTTGTCGCTGCGCCCGTTCGCCACGGCCAGGTCGGGTACCAGGTCGCCGTCCAGGTCGCCGATCGCTACGGATGAAGGGTTCTCGCCGACGGCGTAATTCACCGCGGCGGCGAACGTCCCGTCGCCGACCCCCAGCAGCACCGAGACGTTGTCGCTCCAGATGTTCGCCACGGCCAGGTCGGGCACCTGGTCGCCGTCCAGGTCGGCGATCGCTACGGAGGTAGGCCCGTCGCCGGCGGCGTAGTACACCGCGGCGGCAAACGTCCCGTCGCCGACGCCCAGCAGGACCGAGACGCCCTCATCATCATATTGCGGGTATGTCCCAAAGTTCGCCACGGCCAGGTCGGGCACCTGGTCGCCGTCCAGGTCGGCGATCGCTACGGAGGTAGGCCCGCCGCCGGCGGCGTAGTGCACCGCGGCGGAAAACGTCCCGTCGCCGATCCCCAGAAGCACCGAGACGTTGTCGCTGTTGTAGTTCGCCACGGCCAGGTCGGGCCACGCGTCGCCGTCCAGGTCGCCGATCGCTACGGACATAGGCCCGTCGCCGGCGCCGTAGTGCGCCGCGGCGCCAAACGTCCCGTCGCCGACCCCCAGCAGCACCGAAACGGTGTCGCTGACGTCGTTCGCCACGGCCAGGTCGGGCACGTGGTCGGCGTCCAGGTCGCCGATCGCTACGGACCACGGGTGGTCGCCGGCATCGTTATGCACCGCGTTGGCAAATGTCCCGTCACCGAGACCCAGCAGC
>JAUWWQ010000055.1 GCA_030616775.1 Planctomycetota bacterium | reverse complement strand
CGGGGATCTGCACGGACAACGTTCTGCCCGGCGATTGCGTAGGCGTCCAGGACGAGTGGTTCAAGGATACGCCGTGCAGCGCGATCACCTGCCCACAGCACACCGGGGCCTGCTGCGACGGGACTACCGGCGTCTGTGAGGACGATGTTCTGCCCGGCGATTGCGTAGGCGTCCAGGACGAGTGGTTCAAGGATACGCCGTGCAGCGCGATCACCTGCCCACAGCACACCGGGGCCTGCTGCGATCGAGCAACTGGCATTTGCACCAAAGATGTCTTCCCGCAGGATTGCCAGGGCGGCAAGCGGGACTGGCACAAGGGCATGCCCTGCAGCGACGTCAACTGCTACCCTGAGAAGGTTCCAACCCTGTCCACGTGGGGCGCGATCATCTTGACGCTGTTGCTGCTTGCCGGTGTGATCTACTTCGGCCGTCGCGCTGCTGCTCTTGACGATTGATCTCGCTGCCCGCTGGGTTCGGATTGGGGGGCAGCCAGCGCCTTTGCGGTAGCGATTCCCGGCAAGGCATATTCCTTGTCACTTCGCGGACGGTGCGCACGAGTCTGCCTTGATAACACTCCCTTTATGCGGCTGATGTTGGCGTTACCTCTTGTGCGCGGTAGCCTTCGCCTTTCCGACGACCCGTTGGTGTTGGGCACCTGAGTATTAATCGGTCACGGGTAAGCCTCCAGGTGGACAAGCGACGCAAGAAGACCAAGAAGGCAGACAGCAAAACCGCGTCACGCGAGCCGCTAAGCCGGCTTGAAGGGCAGAAGCATTCTGCCGGCGGTGGGGACGCCGCCGCCAAGGGAAAGGTGCGTTTGTGGTTTGAGGCTAACCGATCCGACCTGCGGTTTCTGGTGGTCTTCGGCCTGTGCCTGGGGTTCTATTACCTCCTGACGCTCACCCCGCCGGTCAAGCAAGGGTTTTTCCCCGCTTACCTGCGCCTGAATGCTCATATTTCCGGAGCGATGCTGCGTTCATTCGGCGAGGACACCACGGTACAGGACCAGTCGCTCATATCGGCGAAAGGCCCAAGCATCGAGATCGAGCGCGGCTGTGACGCCATTGAGCCGTCGGCACTTTTCGTATCCGCGGTCTTGGCCTCGCCGGTGTCTCTCGTGTCGAGGCTGTCCGCCGCAGTCGTTGGCACGATTGTGCTGATGTTGTTGAACTTCGTTCGGATCATCAGCTTGTTCTTGGTGCGGGTATACTACCCGCAGGCGTTCGAGACGATGCACCTGGACGTTTGGCAGGCGCTGTTCATCTTCATAGCGATCCTGCTCTGGGCGATATGGGCCTCGCGAGTAACCCGAAAGCGGGCTGTACAACCGGATGCTTCCACCTAAACGGCTTGGACGTTTCATCATCGTGGCGGTGGCTGCCTATGTCATCTTGATGGCACCATGGCCCGGGCTGGAGCACGGCTATGCCTACCTGTTCCGAAGCGCGGGCGACGTGGTATTTGCACGATTCTGGTTTTGGCCGGACGGCGGCGTGCGATTTTTGAATCTCAAATCACTCAAGCCTGGTGACCTGGCACCGGGTACCCCGAAGATCGAAGCGGTCGGAACGTTTGACACCGTGATGGAGCTGCGATCCCGGGGGGCGGCCGGAGTCGGCTACTTACGCACCAGCAGTCGCTACGTCGGTTACGGGCCGACGGCCATCGTGATCGCCCTTGTGCTGGCTACGCCGATACCCTGGTCGCGGCGGGGGTGGGCGCTGCTGTGGGGCATGGTCTGGATCCATGGGTTTATCATCTTACGACTTACGCTGACCCTGGCGGCCGGCGGGTTCGCGGCTGATAAGAAGTACGCGTTGTTTCATCCGAGTCCGTTTTGGACCGGAGTGTTGACGCGGGCGGAAAGCCTCCTTTCCGATAATCCCACCGTTTCCTTTGTGGTGCCGACGTTCATCTGGTTTCTCGTGGCACTCCGCCGGAGCCTTTGGGCTGCGCCGAAACGGGGGACCCCGTCGGACGGCAGCTCGGATTAGGTTTGGGGTTTGCGCTTCTGCCAGGACCTGTTTAAGGCAGGTTTTGCAGCCGGGCCCGGCTCAGTGTGGGCAAGGCTCTTGGTGGTACTTGTCGCGGCCGCGCTTCGATAGGAGCAGCGGGAACACGATGTCGCTTACGCAACAAGGGACCATCACGGCGAGGACCACGAATACGAACACTTTGCCGAGGTCGTCGATCCAGGCGATGATCCCTAAAGGTCCGACCATGTAGAAAATGCTGGCCATGGTCGAGACCAGAACGTGCAACGAATGAGATATTAGCGTGCTGCGGACCACGCTCTCCGCAGCCGCAACCCCTACGAACACACCCGCCACGGCAAACGGCAGCACCAAGGAGGGATGCTCCCAGACACAGATGTGCAGCGGCGTTGGGGTACCTAGAAGCAGCAGCGAGGCGTGCGGCATAATGATATCGCTGATGCCGCATACACCGATGGCTCCGATCATGCCGATCACGATTGCCTTGGCGGTCTTCTTCTCATACCGGTAGAACATGGCCGTGGTAGCAGCCGCGGAGAACAGCATGTGCGCAGGATGAAACAGGTGGAAGAACAGCCTGGCAGGGTCGGGCACGTGCTCGTGCTCATGTTCGGCGACGGCTTCGGCGGCTTCCCTTCCAAAACCGAGGACGCAGATGGCACCGGCGACGATCAGCCCGATGGCAACGGCTGCCACCGAAAACGGCACGTGCTCCCGGAGCTCGATTAGAATCGCCGATGACCCTGTCTCCAGCGGTTGCATATCGCTGGTGCCTCTATGATCCCGCTGACCGGGCTCATGGTCCTGCGTGTCGTGTTGGTCGGGCATTGCCGTGCGTCCAAATGAGTTCGATTAAGGAGCCCCGGTGTCCGTACCACCAGCGTGGGGGATTATTGCCATTCCGGTATCCGACGCAAATGCAGCCACCGCGGCGGCACGCCGTGTGATTCCGCTGCGATAAAGCTGACGATCCGGCGTGCTCGCGCTTCTGAGACCCGGGTGGTGTATAATGCCGTAGGTTGTGAAGTGTCGGGGCCTGTAGGAGTTTGCTGTCATGGCGGCATCGATTCGACTGAAAGAACTTCTTTATGACAATACCATGCTCTCCGCACCTCAATTGGTGGTGCGGGAGAAAGAGGGGCGGGTCCGTTGTCTGGCGTGTGCCCACCGCTGCTCGATCCTCCCGGGACGCAGCGGGGTGTGCCGTGTCCGGTTCAATGTCGACGGCGAGCTGCGGGCCCCTGCGGGGTATGTGGCCGGCGTGGCCGTGGACCCGATCGAGAAGAAACCGTTCTATCACGCCTATCCGGCCCGCGACGCCCTTTCATTCGGCATGTTGGGATGCGACCTGCATTGCAGCTACTGCCAGAACTGGGTGACCAGCCAGGCCCTGCGCGATGACACTGCGGTTTCCCGGCCGAGTTTCTGCACGCCCGAGAGGCTAGTCGAGCTGGCAGTGCAACATCGCGTTCCGGTGATGGTCAGCACCTATAACGAGCCGCTGATCACCGCGGACTGGGCCGTGGAGATTTTCAAACTCGCTCACGCCGAGGGTATCGCCTGCGGGTTTGTCAGCAACGGCAATGCCACGCCGGAGGTGCTGGAGTTCATCCGGCCATACGTCCCTCTGTATAAAATCGACCTGAAGAGCTTCGACGATCGGGCATACCGGAAGCTCGGCGGGATACTGGATAATGTGCTGGATACGATTCGGCTGGCCAAGAAGATGGATTTCTGGATCGAGGTCGTGACTCTGGTTGTACCCGATTTCAACGACGGCGACGAGGAGCTGAAGCAGATCGCCGAGTTCCTTGCCGGCGTGTCAAGTGACATACCGTGGCACGTCACGGCGTTCCATCCGGATTATAAGATGTCCGGTCCGCCGCGCACGCCGGCTTCCACGTTGATCCGAGCGTACGACATCGGCAAGGCCGCAGGTTTGAAACATGTGTATCCGGGCAACACTCCCGGCGGCGTCGGTAAGCGGGAGAGCACCTATTGTCCCTCATGCGAGAAGCTGTTGATCCGCCGGTGCGGGTTCGTGGTGGAAGAGAACCGCATGAAGGCCGGTGCTTGTCCATTCTGCAAGGAGAAGATTGCCGGCGTGTGGGAGGATCAGCCGCCCTCGTCCAGCGACGGCTCGGGTATCCCACTGCCAATCAACGTCGTCGAACGCCCTTGCGGGTAGGGGTGTACGAGACCACTCGACTATCAGCGCTCGATTATCTTTCGGAATCCAGCTTCGTCGATGGTTTTGACGCCCAGCTCTTTGGCTTTGTCTAGCTTCGAGCCGGGCGATTCGCCGTAGACGACCAGGTTGGTCTTGCTGCTGACGCTGCCCGCCGCCTTACCGCCAAGCTGTCTGATCAGGTCCTGCACCTCCTTGCGACTCATGGACTCGAACGTGCCGGTGACGACAACGGTCTTGCCCGCGAATGGTCCTTCAAGAACGCGCGTGACAGGATGGCGCATCGTTACGCTAGAATCGCGCAGCGCCCGGATTAACTCACGGTTCTCCGGTGCTTGGAAGTACGCATGAATTGCCGCCGCCATCTTGTTCGCTCCGGAAAATGCCGCGCGAATCTCGTCAAGATCTGCCTTGGCCACTTGCTCAAGTAATTCGAAGTGCTCTTCGAGTTGAGGGACTCGCTTCCGAAGGGCAGATTCGGCCGAGAACCCCGGTATTTTCAACTTCTGAAACTGCTTGATCAGAGTCTCCGAACAGATAGTGCACCCTAGAGCCAGCTTTCCGGCGTCGGACCGAAAATAGTCGTATATCGCTCTTGCCATATTATCCTCAGAGCTTCGCTTCCTAGCACCGCCGTCAAATTCCTCCAGTCGTGTCGGAGAAGATAATGCGCGACGGAAATCTAACTCGGTAGCGTCCAAGATCTTATCCATTTTTTCAAAAGTATTCGCGAGTAGCTCTGCGGTAGCGACGCCAACATGCGGGATATTTAGGGCTGTGAGCACACGTGAAAGAGGCCTTCCTCTCGATTCTTCTATACCTCTTATTAGCTGTGACACGCTCTTCTTTCCAAAGTCTTTTTCGTTCATAAGGTCGGCTTGCCAGTCCTTGAAGCGGTAGAGGTCTGGCAAGCTCGTTACAAATTCCTTCTTCACGAGCACCTCTACTGTCGATGCGCCGAGTCCCTCAATGTCCATCGCCTCACGGGATGCAAAATGTGAGATCCTTTCTTTGAGTTGCGCAGGACAGGCACGGTTTCGGCACCGAAGAGTGGGAAGCTCAGACACCCGGCTTACACGCCTACCGCACCGTACACAGTTATCTCGAAGGTTCCGGCGCTGGATTACTTTGTACGCCTCGATACAGCTTCGATTCTCGCATCGAAACGCGATGAATCCTTCAAGCGGTTTGTCGAAAGAAAGAGGTTGTTCGCAGGATGGGCAGAGATCCGGGGTTCTGATGCGCCGTGCGTTTGCCTTTCTCTTATTCCTGACAGTATCGATCACTTGCGGAATAATCTCGCCAGCCTTCTCAATTACCACGGTGTCTCCATCGCGAAGATCGAGGCGTGCGATTTGAAACGGATTGTGAAGGCTTGCGTTGCTGACAGTCGTACCGGCGAGAAGAACCGGGGCAAGCTTGGCCACCGGCGTGATCGCACCCGTCTTCCCAACCTGATACTCGACGTCGAGCAGGAGCGTTTCCGCCCGCTCGGCTGCAAACTTGTACGCGATGCACCAGCGCGGATAGCGGCTGGTCGCACCCAGGGCGTCGCGCTGGTCGAGGGCATTGACCTTGATGACCAGGCCGTCGGTCTCGTACGCCAGCAAAAGCCGCCCGGTCTTTACGTCCCGCCGGCGACGCCGCTTGTCCCACGCTGGCAGCTTCCTGATGATCTTTTCGATCGAATCAACCACCGCACGATACGGGCTAACGGGGATCCCCCAATGCTTGAGCTGCTTGAACAGCCCCTCGTCGGCCATGGCCGTAAGCGGTTCTACTCGGCCGAAGCCGTGTGATACGAACGTCAGCCCCCGGCCGGCAACGTTGCGGGGATCGAGCTGCTTGAGTGTCCCACTGGTGGCATTGCGTGGATTGGCGAAGGTCGGTTCACCGGCCGCGTGCCGCTCGGCGTTGAACTTGCGGAAGTCTTCCACTTCCCAGACGATCTCGCCGCGAACTTCGAGGAGTCCGGGCGGATTCTTTCCCAGGAGTCTCAGCGGAACCGACCGGATGGTACGGACGTTCTGGGTAATGTCATCGCCGGTGGTGCCGTCGCCGCGCGTCGCCGCCAGGGTCAGCAGGCCGCCCTCGTAGAGCAGCGAGACGGCCACCCCGTCGATCTTCGGGTCGACCACGTAGGTGTAGGATTCACCGCCCAGCCCCTTGGCCACCCGCTCGTCAAACTCCCGAAGCTGCTGTTCGTCGTAGGTGTTGTCGACAGAGAGCATGGGGATGGCGTGGGCGACGTGCTCGAACCCCTCGATCGGCGCTTCGCCGACCCGCTGGGTCGGTGAGTCCGGCGTGATCAGGCCGGGATCCTCCTGTTCGAGCTTCTTCAGGTCATCGAAGAGCTTGTCATATTGTCGATCGGGGATGATCTCCTTGCCGAGCACGTAGTAGGCATGGTCGTGCCGCCGAATCTCCTCGCGCAGTTTCTCAATCCGTTGGGCAGTCGTGCCAGCCATGCCACGATTATCACCCGGTATGGGCCTGGTTGACAACTGTTCTGTCTGGGGCACGCGTCCGGCGCGACATGCCGCCCTCACTGGGGCGACACAGCAAAGGTCACAGCATTCGCTTTACCGCACGTTGAAGTATTTCGCCTGGCGGTGGTGGACGACCAGGGCGGTGGTGGTCTGTTCCGGTTCGAGCTGGAACTGTTCGGTTAGCGTCACGCCGATGCGCTCCGGGTTCAGGAGCGGCCAGAGCTTGACCTGATCCTCCAAACGCGGGCAGGCCGGATACCCGAAGCTGTAGCGCGATCCCTGGTAACGCTGTTTGAAGATGTCCTGCTTGTCGTGCGCGTCGCTGCCGGCAATGCCCCATTCCACGCGGATCTGCTTGTGGATGTACTCGGCCAGGGCTTCGGCCAGCTCGGCGCCCAGGCCGTGAAGATGTACATAGTCCAGATAGTCGTCGGCCTCGAACCACTCCCGTTCCACCTCGCTGACGCGATGACCGACAGTGACGATCATGAACCCAGCCACATCGTAGACGCCGTCGGCGACCGGTTTGAAGAAGTCGCTCAGGCACCAGTATGGCGGCTTTCCTTGTCGGGGAAACTCAAACCGGGCTATCTGTTGGTCGCGATCGTCAGGGTCGTAGACGATCAGCGTATCACCGTCCGATTGTGCCGGCCAGAAGCCGTAGATGGCCTGGGGCTGCAGTATGCTTTCACGCTCACAATGTTCGAGCAGCTCGCCCAGGATCGGCCGGACCTCGGTGTCGATGTACCGTTTGAACTCTTCCGGACTGCGGCGGTTCTTGCGGTATCCCCATTGCACCTGGAAGAGCATGTTCTCGTTGAGGTATGCAAGGGCCGCGCGAGGCTCGATATGCTCTACGATGCCCTCTCCCCAAAACGGCGGCTTTGGTACCGGCTCGTCGCGGGAGATGTCCGACCTCGGCGACACATATCCGTATCGCGCCGAGGCACTTTTATGCACGTCCACCGGTGATACGGTGGAGGGTATATCGTCACCCACCGCCCGGGCGACCGCAGCGGCTGCCGTGTCGGCAACGACCGGCTGCGGTATGCCGGCCTCACCGGACATGATCGCGTCCATCAGATGCAGTCCTGCGAAAGCATCTTTGGCATAAGAGAGTGGGCCCTTATATTCCGCACGAAGGTCACGCTCAACATACTTGCGCGTCAACGCCGCACCACCAAGAATGACCGGTACGTCGATGCCCCTCTCAGTAAGAACGGCCAGGTCGTCCCGCATTACCAGAGTCGACTTGACTAGCAGGCCGGACATCCCAATGGCATCGGCGTGGTATTTCTCGTAGGCTTCGATGATGTTGTTGATCGGCTGTTTGATCCCGAGGTTGTGGACCGTGTAGCCGTTGTTGGCCAGTATGATGTCAACCAGGTTCTTGCCGATGTCGTGCACATCGCCCCGCACCGTCGCCAGCACGATCGTCCCCTTGCTGCGATCGCCAACCTTCTCCATGTGTGGCCTTAGATAGCTCACTGCCGCCTTCATGGTCTCGGCCGACTGGAGTACGAACGGGAGCTGCATCTGCCCGGCTGCAAAGAGGTCACCTACAGTCTTCATTCCGTCGAGGAGTATCTCGTTCACGATTTCGAGCGGGGGATGAGTGAGCATTGCCTCGTCAAGATCGGTATCCAGGCCGGTGCGGTCACCGTTGATGATCCGTGTCTTGAGCCGCTCTTCCACACTCTTGGGGCGTTTCTCTTCGGTGCCGGCGGTAGTGCCGACCTCCTCGAACGCTTTCAGGAACTCTTGTAGCGGATCGTACCCTTCGCGGCGTCGGTCATAGATCAGGTCTTCCGCCACTCGGCGATGCGTCTCATCGATCTTGTACAGGGGGAGGATTCCACTGGCATGCAGAATGGCCGCATCGAGTCCATGCTCGCAGGCGTGATGCAAAAAGACGCCGTTGAGCACGCGGCGGGCCGGCGGCTTTAGACCGAAACTCACGTTGCTTAATCCCAAAAGGGTGTGCGAACCGGGGCACTGATCCTTGATCCGCTTGATCGCCTCGAGCGTTTCTGCGGCCAGCCGCCGGTCGCTCTCGCTACCGGTGCATATGGTGAATGTCAGCGGATCGAAGATCAGATCAGCAGGTTTAATGCCGTGGCGGCGGGTGGCCAGGTCATAGATGCGTTTGGCCAGATCGACCTTGCGATCACATGTTTTGGCCATCCCCTGCTCGTCGATGGCCAGGGCGATCACGGCCGCTCCATGACGCTTTGCCAGGCGGCAGATCATATCCAGCCGTTCCTCGCCGTCTTCGAGATTAATCGAGTTGATGATGCACTTGCCGCCGGCCAGCTTCAACGCCGTCTCGATAACCGCAGGTTCCGCACTGTCGATCACTAGCGGCGCGGTAACGTCGGTGACAAATCGTTTCAGCAACCCCGATATGTCCGCCGCTTCATCCCTCCCTACGTATGCAGTGCACACGTCGAGCAGGTGGCTCCCGTCGTGCACTTGCTCGCGGGCCATTGACACCATGCCGTCGAGATCGCCGGCTGCGAGCAACTCGCGGAATCTCTTCGAGCCGTTGGCGTTGGTCCGCTCGCCGATCGCAAGGACCGCGTTTTCCTGCTTGATGGTCACGGCCTGGTAAAGACTGCTGACCGATGGCTCGGATTTGACCGAACGCGGCTGCGGCTTTCGACCGGAGAGGGCGTCGACGACGGCGGCCAGATGCTCGGGCGTCGTACCGCAGCAGCCGCCGACGATGTTAACGCCGTCCATTTCGACGAACTCGACCAGCCACCTGGTCAATTCGTCCGGCGTCAGTGCGTAGTGAGGCTTGCCGTCAACCAGTTGCGGCAAGCCGGCGTTGGGTTGGACGATGAGCAGCCGGTCGCAACTGGCACTCAGGTAGCGTACGTGCTCACTCATCTCTTGCGGGCCGGTCGCACAGTTGAGGCCGATGCCGACCACCTGATCGTAGGCCTCCAGTGCCACTACCGCGGCGGCGATATCCGTGCCCACCAGCATCGTGCCCGTCGTCTCAATCGTGACGGTGCAAAAGATAGGGACGTGCCGCTTCTTTTCGATCATGGCATCGGTCGCAGCCACAATCGCCGCCTTGGCCTGCAAAATGTCCTGGCAGGTCTCGATCGCCAGGGCATCGACCCCGCCGTCAAGCAGACCCCTGGTTTGCTCGCGGTAGCTGTCCACGAGATCATCCCAGCTTATCTGCTGCAAGGAGGGCAGCTTTGTGCCGGGGCCGATCGACCCGATTACGAATCGTGGGTGGGCAGGCTTGTCAAACTCGCGGCACGCCTCACGGGCGATTTCAGCGGCCCTTTTGTTAATCTGATAGGTTTCATCAGCCAGCCCGAACTCGTCGAGTACCACCCGGTTGGCACCGAACGTGTTCGTCTCGATCGCGTCACACCCGACGGCCAGAAACGATCGGTGGATGTCAAGAATCACGTCCGGGCGGGTGAGCACCAGGACCTCGGTGCAGTTCTCGAGATTGTTGTAGTCAGACAAGGGGAGCTCGTGCCGGTGGATGGTCGTACCCATCGCCCCGTCAAAAACCAGCACGCGCTGTCTGGCAACATCGAGAATGCTAGCGTGATTCATGCGTCGGACCCAGCGATGTGGTAGGAGCAGTCAACTGCCAACAGGTGCAACTGACCATGGGGCCCCCGAACATAATCAAGGCGTCTACATATCGGCCAGGGCCGTACGAAAATAATCGACTGTTTGGCGCAGGCCGTCAAGCAGAGAGACACGCGGCTGCCAGCTAAGGCGCTTCTTTGCCCGGGTAGTATCGGGCCGGCGACGGATGGGATCGTTTTCCGGGAGCGGATGGTGCTCCACCTCGAGCTTGCGTCCGAGAATCTCGCCAAGGCAGTTGACGATGTCGTTCATGGAACGTTCATCGGCACTGCCCACGTTCACCGGTTCGGCTGCGTCCTTACCTTCGTACTGCATCAGGGCGACCAGCCCCTGGATCATGTCATCGACGTAGCAGAAGCAACGCGTCTGGGCACCGTCTCCATAGACCGTCAGCCTCTCGCCTCGCAAGGCCTGAACGATGAAGTTGGAGATGACCCGCCCGTCACCGATGGCCATGCGCGGGCCGTAGGTGTTGAAAATGCGGACGATGCGGATGTCCACGTTGTTCTGACGGTGATAGTCCATCATCAGCGTTTCCGCGACCCGCTTGCCCTCGTCGTAGCAGCTCCGCAAGCCGATCGTATTGACATGCCCCCAATAGCTCTCTTTCTGAGGGTGTTCCTGTGGATCGCCATATACTTCACTGGTCGAAGCCTGCAGAATCCGCGCTTTGACCCGTTTGGCCAACCCCAGCATGTTGAGAGCACCCATGACCGAGGTCTTGACCGTTTTTACGGGGTTGTATTGGTAGTGAATGGGCGAAGCGGGGCAGGCCAGATTGAAAATCCAATCCACCTCCAACAGGATGGGATTGACCAGATCGTGCCGGATGAACTCGAATTCCGGACGGCTCAAAAGATGTACGATGTTGCGCTTCGAGCCGGTAAACAGGTTGTCCAGGGCGATGACCTGGTGCCTGTCGGCGAGCAATCGATCGCACAGATGGCTGCCCAGGAAGCCCGCTCCACCGGTTACCAGCACCCGCATTGGGAATCTCCCTAAAGTGTCAGCCCCTGTCGTTAATCCTGCCTAAGGTTCACTGAACGTGGCTGGGCGGCGCCGCGCGTATCGCTGGTCGCTGCGCAAGTCGGGACGAGTCTCTCGTAGAACTCGTGGATACCCGAGGCGACATATCGCAAATCCTTGTCGCTAAGCATCGGGTGACAGGGAAGCGACAGTATTCTATCACAAATCTGTTCCGTGACGGGCAGCGACCCTCGACGGCAGCCAACGGAGGCGAAACACTTTTGTAAATGCAGCGGGACAGGATAGTACACCGCGCTGTGCACTCCGCGCTCTTGCAGGAAGCTCCTCAGCTCGTCCCGCCTGTCGCACAGAATCGAGTATTGGTGATAAACCGCTTTCTGGTGAGCGGGCACATAGGGTGTCGTAACGGGGATTTTATCGAGCAGAGCATTATAGCGGGCTGCGTTGTCCCGGCGCCGCTTTGTGAATTCGTCCAGGTAGCGCAGCCTTACCAGCAGGATCGCCGCCTTCATCGTGTCGAGCCGGAAGTTACCGCCCACACGCTCGTGTACGTACCGCTGCGATTCTCCGTGGTTTCGCAATTGTCGGGCGATCCCGGCGAGATGCTCGTCGTTGGTGAAGATCATACCGCCCTCGCCGAAGCCGCCGAGATTCTTTGTGGGGTAGAACGACACGCAGGCCGCGTCAGCAAGCGCCCCCGCGGGCCGACCGTGATAGGTTGCACCGATTGCTTGAGCCGCGTCCTCGATAACGGTAAGGTGATGCCGGGCGGCAACGGCGTTGACCGCATCCATCTCGGCGCATTGGCCGAAAAGATGCACGGCGATGATCGCTCTGGTCCGGTCCGTAATCGCCGCCTCGATCTTGACCGGATCCACGTTGAACGTGCGCGGATCGATATCGACGAAAACCGGTTTGGCTCCAAGCCGTGCTACCGATCCCGCCGTGGCGAAGAAGGTAAATGCCGGCAGGATCACCTCGTCGCCGTGGCCGATATCAAGCCCCATCATCGTACAGAGCAAAGCGTCCGTGCCGCTGCTGACCGCAACCGCGTGCTCCGAACCGACCCGACTGCTTAGCGCCTTTTCCAACTCAGCAACAGCCGGACCGCCGATGAACTGCCGGCTTTCCAAAACAGTATCGATCGCGGCGCGGATCTCATCCGCAAAGAGCTGATACTCGCCGCCAAGATCAAGCATGCCTACCTGCTGCATTTCACACCTTACGTATTGGGTTGCTCGGGGATAAGGGGTTGTGGTGGTCCGGCGGCATCCGCCTCGGCCTGGTAGTCGTAATAGGCCCGGAGTTGTTCGCGGAAGTAACCGCCGCGGGTAATCTGAGCCGCGTTCAGAACCGCGCCGAACAGGTGAGCCCCGACGTCGGTCAGAAGTGTGCAGGCCCGTCTGGCGGCCCCGCGCGAGTTCCGGTTCGCCCGGATGACGAGAATCACACCGTCGGCCATTGTCCCGAGGATCAGGCCGTCGCTGGCCAGCAACACCGGCGCCGTATCGATGATAACCCGGTCGTAGCGGTCCTTCGCCTCCTTCAAAAATGCCCGGCACGGCTCACTGCCCAGAAGCTCCGCCGGATTCGGCGGGGTGGGACCGCTGCCCAGCACGTCAAGCAACGGAAGGTCAGTCTGGACGACGCAGGACGACAGAGATCCGTTCCCGATCAGCAAATTGCTCAAGCCGTCGGCCCTGATGCCTTCGAAAACGTGGTGGAGACCGGGACGCCGGAAGTTGGCATCCACCAGCAGAACATGACGGCCCGCCTGAGCCACGGCCATGGCCAGGTTGCACGCCACCGTCGTTTTACCGTCATCCGGACGTGGACTGGTCAGAAGCACTACGCGCTGCCGCTCCGCAGATGCGCTGAACTGCAGATTGGTCCGGATGCGCCGAAACGCTTCCGCTACCATTGACCGAGGGGCGTCGCGCACGGCCGTCTCAACGCGCTCGATCGGAACCTCCTCGTCGTCGGTATCGGGGACCAGACCGAGCATGGCGACATCCAGGTATCGCATGATATCCTGCGAGGTCCTCACCGACGTGTTCAGCATCTCCAAGCTCAGCGCCATACCCACAGAAAGCACAAGGGCGATGAATATCCCGGTCGGCAGCAGAAGAAGGTTCGGGCTGCTGCGCTCCAGCGGATCGGTAGCCTCCTGGGCTATGTTGACGTTGATCGCAGTTCGCTGCGTCCTGACCCGGGCGAGATTCTTGGTGTAGTCGGTCAACTGGAGCCGGTAGTCGACTTTCTGCTGGATCTCGGCTTCCAGGTTAGTGTAATCGAACAGCAAACGATCCTGATCCTGCAGGGCGGCCTCGGCCTTGAGCAGGTTTTCCTGGGCCAGGAACAGGGCGTGCCGGGTGTTGTCGAAGGCCGTGTTGGCCGCCTCACGAATGTCGGCGCGGCGCTCACGCAGCCTCTCCGTCCGCAGTTGGGTGAGCTTGGCCTCCATCGCCCTGATTTGCACGTCATCCTGCTTGAGTACGCGGTGCCCGCTGCCAAAGGTCTGCTCATCAGCGGCTCGCTGCTGCTCGAGAAGGAGCAGAGCCCGCCTGAACTCAGCGACCTCGGGATCCTGCTCCACGATCGCCCGATCTTCCGCGGTCACCGCCAGACCTTCGGGGTCGTTGTAGATGTTTCGGTACTGCTCGAGTTGCGCCAGTTCAAGCTGCAGGAGCCCTACCTGTTCGGCAAACTGCGCGACCTGTTTGTTAGTGATGTTACCGGCTGGATCCTGCCGGGCGCCTGCCGGTAGACGCTGGGCGATGGCTCTGAGCCGGTCGCGATCCTCGGCGATCTCCAGGTCAAGCTGCTCCAGCTCCTGTTGGGCGGCATCCAGGGCCGTGTCTACGAACTCCTCAGCCGCGCGCCTTTTGACCGACTCGTACCACTGGTTGACCACGGCGCTGACAATGACCCGCGAGTCCTCAGGACGCCGGGACTCCATTAAGACACGCAGGAAGTTGGTCCCGCGTATCGGTGCAGCCAACAGATCCTCGGTAAGATTGATGAGGTGTTGATCCGGCTTTTTCCACCGTCGCTGTTGGATCGACTCCCACCAACCGGTCTCCCTGACAACCGTGAGCTTAAGGGCTTCGGCAAGGATCGTCGGGCTCTTCAGCAAGCGCGCCTGGGTTAAGACGAAGCGCTCATGCTCGTCCTGCCTGAGCCGCTCTTGTTCCGGAGTCAGCTCCGCGTGCGGGATATCGGAGATGCATTCGATGAGTGACTCACTTCGGTATCCCGGGAAATACACCCACCAGATCACAAATCCGCCGACCGCCAGCATCGTAAACAACACGAATAACACAACGATCAGGACAAGACGACGCCGCAGCATTGCGATAAGGTCGGCTGCGGTCGTGGGACCTCCTCCGCCGGCCCCACCGCTAAAGGCGGCGGGCAACGTGATGCGTTCCTGGACCGTGGTGGGAAGCGTGGTCATGGGTTTACCTTCATATCGTCTGCCGCGAACCGACCTCGCCAAGCTCAGGCCGCGCCAACTTCACCAGCACTCTCATCCGGCACCTCGACCAACAAATGACTCAGGATGTAACCTATAAGCGCGAAAAGCCCCAGAGCAACCGCAAACATCAGGATTCCGAGCACTTGGTGTGCGGTTCCCCTGGCCAGATCCTCATGACCGTTTACGTGCAGCAATCCCGTCACCACAACCCGGATCGTGTTGCAGAATACGGCGATGGGAACACACGTTAAAACCATGACGATCCGTTGCCAGGTGGGTCGCTCGCCCAGATAGGCCATGGCAACACCAAGCGTGACAAACGCCATGGTCGAGCGCATACCACTGCACGCTTCCTCAACGTTGAGCGTGCCCGCCGGCATCCCGGGCATGACATAGTCGATTACCACCGCCTGGGCCTGCGTGTGCAGACCCGGGGCGAACAGCGGCATCACCACCGCCGCGACAGTCGAGGCCAGCTCGCGCAGCGGCATGGTCAACTCCACGTAGATCGAATGGGGAAGCGGAATGGCAAACAGAAGGAACAGGATCGGGAACCACGCCACGCGAATCACACCCCACCCGCCCATCAAAAGGGTGACTCCGAAGATGGCCCCAATGATCGACAGTCCCTGTGGATAGGCCATCCGCAGCCGCCACGCACTTACAAAATAGACGGCAAGTGACAGCGCCAGAATCACCGCCCCCAGATAGCCGGGCCGTGGGCGACACCGCATAAGCGCCCCGCGCTGCGTCCCTAGAAAGTACAGGCTGAACAACGGAATTAACCACCCATGAGACCAGTTGCCATCGTGAAGCCACCGGGAGATCAGTGCGTGGCGGATCGTGCCCCAGTAGATAAACACGACCAGCGCCGCAATGATGACAATCCGGATGCGCGCCGCCGGTGATACGAGCTCACCCCATCTACGCGGTACGCTTATGGCGTTTGACCCGGATGCGTCCACTGCACTCTCCTACGGGAACAAAGCCGGGAACTGGTCCGGCTCATTGTGCGGGTTACGCCGTGCAGCAAACGAATCGATATCCGCAAAGTTCCGCACATATGTATAACTGTAGCCCACGTTCGAGACCGGGTTGGGCAGTGTCAGCGCCCGAACACGCTGCAGGAACGGCGCGAATGGATGCGTGCCGACATTGATGATGTCACTCCGCTTGATGTAGAAATCCGGGTCCTTGCCTGCAAAGACCCGATCGAGGTCCACCTGTATCATCTGTTCACGCTGTCCGAGCCGCCTATACACCGTGCATCGGTCCGGCCAGGCCAAATCCGACAGCCCACCGGCCGCCGCGATCGCCGCCTTGAGTGTGATCGGCTCGGCGTTGAACGCAAACGCCCCCACCCGGTTTACCTGGCCCATCACATAATATACGCCGATCTCACCACTTACGACTCGGATCACATCGCCCGCCCGGATGATGATGTTCACCTCGGGATCGCCGGAGCGAAGTTGTTCGGCTGGGATACGCATCACCCGGTACGACGTGTCTCCGGCAATGCGGGCCCAGTTGACCGCAGGAGTGGCCGTGTCGAACGCCGGCGGCCCCTGCGGCGACGAAGCCGCGTCGCGCGTCGGTGCCTTGTAGGCTGGATTGGGTACGAATTCGTTGTTGATCCAGATATATGGTTGCGTCGGATCGGGCTCGAGCGATTTCGGGAGTTCGTCCGGCGGTGGTTTTTCCTTCTCCTGTTGGTCGACATCGTCGCCACCGACGACCACGTCGATCAGGTACTTTTCGGGTGTGGTGGTATCCGCCTGGTTGCGACCCTCCAGTGGCTGGGAGCGTTCCGTGCCTGAAGCATCGTTGTACTCGTGGCCAGTCGGCTCGGTTGTCGAGGGTTCCGGCGAGTCGGCTCCCGGCGCCAACGGAGTCCTTCGCTGAGACGCCCAGGGCGGTGTGTCGTAACGAAAGACATAGACATCGGTAATGAACTCGTTGAGCCCGCCGACCTGGTTGATTGCCTCCAGGATGCGCAGGTCCGGACGCCTGATGGGGAACGTTCCGGCTCGCAACGGGGCATTGTCGGCCGCGCTGACCCCAATTCCGAAGATCGAGTAGGTGGCGTTCTGCATAAACACCGGGTTCACGATCACATCGGGTTCACGCAGAATATCCCCTTCTTGAAGCGCGCTTTTGAGAGAGTGTTCGAACTCCGGTACGGTCAATCCGGCGACATCGACACGTCCCACGACGGGGAGATTCACGTAGCCGGTCGAGGACACCATAACCTGGGCCTGGTACGGCACCAGCCGTTGGCGAAGCTCGTATATCTCAATAGCCAGGGTGTCGCCGGGTGAAATGGGGTATTCCTCCGGCCGGATGAGCAAGTCCTCTGGTAAAGGGTACACGGCCCCCGGAATACCAGGTGGCGTATCCTCGAGCGTCAGCGACGTGCGGATCTCCATCGTGGCCGTTCGGGTGAAGTTGCCCAAGACGGTCGGATCCAGCCAGGCATTTAGGATGGAATTGCACCCCGCCAAGAATGCTAGCAGCACCGCAGCCGCACACATGGACACTCGCGACCCCAGCCTTGTCCGGCGATGCCATAGTCGTTCTGCCAAGCCAAGCTCCCGCTGAAGACGCCGCCCCTCCGCCAGGCCATGTTCGGGCCACACAGTGCCCGCCTAGACAACAACCTTCCGTGCGCCCGCCGAAAAGTTATCGGCTCGCCCAAGACAGCCGGTTTAGGTTGCTCGAAGGCAGCTTACCGCGATGTGCTTCCGTTTACGAGTCGATTATGGATCAGCCAAACGCTCTGACTGGGCAGGAGGAAGCGGGATTCGGCTCCACCAACACCAGCAAGAGGACCGACCCGCCCGGACCTTCCATAACCTTTTTCATAATAAAAGCTTACACGCCGTCCCGGGCCGGCGAGAATGCCCTTTCAGCACGCCAGTCTCGTGAAGCCCCATCCCAGGCGGAAATACTGGATCGCCCCAGGACTGGCGTGAGCCCCTGTCGAACTTACGCCTTACGCTTGTTGTCTGCTTGTATCCGCGTTTCCCTTCATGCGGTAGCATCGTGTCAGGTTGGACCCCAGTTCTGGCAATTTGCTGAGCATAGGATGCGTAGACATGCTGGCGCGCCGCCTTCTGGTTTTCCTCCTCCCGACACTTTTTGCCCCGGTGGCTGGCTGTATCGAGCTGCAGCAGGCGCTGCAAGGAGGTTCTGGAGATTCAAGCGGCGAAGGCCCGCATACGCCCACAAACGATACCGAACCCGATGAGCAACCAGGCTCGGAAGTTCCTGTAGTGAGGCTGAGTATCTCGAACCCCGCCCCGCAAGTGAACGAAGAGGTCCTCTTGACCTGCTCCGTTGTTAACGGTGACACCGGCGGCGTAACGTTCGACTTCCAGCCCACAGACGGCCGGCTATTCGTCAACCACACGATGGGAACAGCTACGTTTATCGTTGAGCAGGCTGACATTGGCGTGGCATTTGCCTTTACCTGCACGGCCACCACCATGGACGGGGCTAGCCAACCGTCCAACGAGCAGCTAATTGTCCCCACACCGTGACCGGGCCGGTAACCTTGCCCTGTTGATCACGGGCTGCCTTGGCATCAGGGATGATGCATCGGATGGACCCGTCGCTACATTCGTCATTTCGCGCCAGAGTTCACCCTCTGCCCCGATCGCGCTTTGCGGGCTGGGAAGGCGCGATATTATGAGGCCGTCGAGCCGCTCAATCACGCGAGCTGACCGGGCATTGGGCATGCTACACGGATAACCGCGCGAGGGTGGGTTGTTGCGCCTCGGAGTGGAGGAGAAGCGTCGTGTATTGGTCGGTCATCTACGGGTTTTTCCGACGAAAGGCGAGGATCGCTTTCCTGTCGCTGGCGATCTACGCAGCGCTGTGCTAGATCAACAGTCCTGACTCCGAAGTGCGGCTGCGATCGCTGGACCGAGAATCCCTTCTCGGTCCTCTGGCAGGTGCCGAGAATCCCGATGTACATCGGGACTCGGCACAGCGTATTTATCTGCATTGTCTTGTCGGAACGTCAAATCACGGTGCGCTGTTCAACGTCTCGCTGCACCCGGGTCCAATCCTGAACTGACCGTTCACAATTCGCGTGTCAACGCCGGGTTCGTGACCTGGCGCGTTGGAACTGGCTGATTGTCCGGGCAAGTCGGTCGAGGAGCTGTCGCCCCTCGACTGTGGTCTCCAAACCGACGAACTGAAAGGCGACAGACGCTCGGCCGCAGTCCGCAGCCTCACGGTGCCGGACCAAGGCGTCGAGAACCAGCGAGGGTTTCCCGGGACGCGGCGCAAAAGCACACCTGTATGTGGCACCAAGTTCAATCTCATTGGGGTGGGCTACTTTGATGCGCATGCCGCCGGCTGAGACATCTTCCAGTTGGCCGTGGCGCACACAACGGGCTTCTGCAGCGGTGCCGGAGGCTACCTCTTCACGCCAGAACCGAACTGCAATAACCACATCTTTGGGAGGCTTGGCTCGCTCGTACATACGACGCTGAAGCTGTTGAAGGTGGTCCGGCCAGCATAGCGTGACCTCGCCTTCTCCTCCATCCTGATGAACGGATTTGACGGTTGTACCGAACATGCACTTCTTATGGCCCAACCGGAAGGTGACGCCAAGCGTCTCTCCCGGTGCGGGGAGCTGCGCGGACGAGTTGCATGAGATCGGCGCGGCGACCTGCAACGCTTGTGATGAGGCTGATCCCGATAGGAAACGGGACGGGAATGTACGCCAGCCTAGCGGGCTGTTATGGGTAAGAACTAGCCGGCGCTGTTGGCTGATCGAATCATTCAGAATCTGGTCGACTCGTCCTTTGACGATCAGTTGGGTGGCGCTCATGTTGTTGACACCGTTTGACGCCTCAGTACGTGGTTTCCAGAGCCTTCCGAAGTGTGGCTCGGCTCGCTTCCAACCTCCGGTCCACGATGAATTCCAGCCCAACGACCAGATGCTCGGGCGTACCGCCCTGTGTGATGCTGATGATGCGACCGTTCAGGTCGAGCGCTGGGGCTGAAGCATCAAGCTGAAAGCCCACTCGCAGGGTCTGGCCGATGTCCACAAGCTCCGCGTTCTGAGCACGTATGCGACAGGCGATCCCATCCAAGCTGAGATTGAGCATCGCCGCCGTGCAATGCCATCCGTCATCGGGTCCGCTTGCCTGCAGCGTAACTTCGGTGGGTTTGCGCAGCCGACGTCGCAGACTGCGTCGGCGCTCCGCCAATGTGATCGTCGCCGGCCTGAGCACGAGGACCACTCCAGGTTCCACCTCAGCGGTTTGATCCGCAAACCGCGTCTCAAAACAGTATTGGGCCCCGGCAACCTCCATGCTGAGTTGAAGCGGGGATGACTCCAGGATGGCTTGGGTCTGGGGATCGGCGTTTTCCAACTCGAGTATCAGATGCGAGCCGTCCTCACCGATACATGCAGCACAGCCCGCAAGCTCCCAACCCGCACAATCTGCATGAACCTGTACCGCGGCCCGCTCCTCGATTGCTGTTCTGAGCACCCGGTTGGTCGTTTCCCCATCCAACTGGCATATCTTATCAGTCCGATTTGTGAGCACTTCAGGCATTTTTCACTTTCTCCGACGAAGCAGACGGCGCTCGTGCTCCACTACGAACTGGGACATGCGGCGTTGATCATGGGCGAAGCGTCGGCCACACCATGGACGAAAGCTGAGCCCCATACACGATGAGCCGCTGCCCGCCACGACACGACTGTGACGCATCGAACCCAGCATGTAGAATTCTTCCTCGACGAAGGGGAGGGCAAATGTCAGGAAGAAGTGATCGCCGCGGCGGATGGTGTCGGGCAGCCGGTGATCCACGAGGACTGCGAGACCGCCTACCGAAAGGTCGTGCATCCGCCCTTTCATTATCTCTGCATCGACCGGACACGCATTTGGCAGTCTGGGGTGCGGGCGCACAAGAGCGACGGTAATCGGGTCGTAACCCACCACTGAGATGCGCAGGCAAGTACGCCGCTGCGAATCGCTCAATTCGGACGGCCTGCCCAACGCGATGCCGCGCACCTTCTTCCGGCCGCCGAGGGAGATGCTTCGGTCAGTCTCCTCGATCACGCTGTCAAACTGGTAACGGGATCCACCAAGGGAAACGTGAACAGTAACCGAGGCTCCGGCGGGGATCGACCCCCCACGGTCCAGGTATTTCGGCCTGTCAGCCAGGATTTGACATTCCGTCAGTTCGAGCAGGCGGGCACGCCCCGTGATGATTGAACCGTTCCGGTGTTCATAGTGTATCTCAGCAGGGACGTTCCGCGCACACCCAGCGCGGATGAGTCGGTCAACAGTCTCCGATGTCGTATCGGTTGGTTGCATACTGGCCAGTCCCGGACTCCAAGGTACAGACACCGACGTAGTCATTTCGGACTCGCAAAGACTGTACTTAATATCGTCAGGTGGACCCCATAATCACTCAGCCAGCACCCTCACAATCCGTAGATGATTTAGCGGACCGAACGTGCCGGGTGCTCTAGGTTGCGGCAAGGTCGCACTTCGGGTCGGGGGATGCGGGTTGTGGGGAGTCGTGGGTGTGCTGCAATGCGGCTGAGCGTGGTCTGTAGGAGCCGGTCATGGTGACGAGCAGGCCGGGTAATGCGCAGACCAGGACCACGATGCGTGCCAACACCGCGACACACACGATCTGCGACGGGCTTCCGAACGGTGCCAGGAAGAAACGATAGGCAAGCTCGACGGTTCCAAGACCCTGTGGAGGGCCGGGGAGGGCCTGGATCACCGCACCGGTGTAGAAGTAGGCGTAGTACTCGAGCACATTGCCGGCGTGGGCGTCCAGGGCCAGGGCCACCGCGACCGTAAAGTAGGCCCCGATGGCCATTACCTGGAGCAGGAGGGTGATCAGCACGGAGGCCGCCACGATGCGCCCGGCACTTGCCAACGAGCGGGCTGCGCGATCAATGCGCTGGATATGATCGAACATCGGCAGCCAGGAAAGCCACCGCTTGGGGATCAGGTATCTCCGAAGCGTCGGAGACAGGTACACGTACATGCACACGGCGCCGATGCCGAGCAAGCTGAGCATGTAGGGACGGAATACTGCCAGGCGGCTGTCGCTCGGGCTGATGGTGGTAATCAGCGCGACGCAAACCACGAGCGTTCCAAGCCCGATCGCCCGGTCGAGGGCGATCGTCGTGACCGCCTCGGTCTTGTGCTCGGTATGGGTGGTGACGAAGTAGGCCTTGAACACGTCACCGGCGTGGGAGCCCAGCGGCGTGGCGAAGTTCAGGAAGTTCCCCGCAAACGAAAACTTCAGGCATTCCCAGTAGCCGATATGGATATCCTGTGCCCGAAGCAGCCAGCGCAGCCGGATCGCCTGGAAAAAGGTCACCGGGAAATGGAGCAGCACTGCCAGAAGAAGAAGCGTCTTGGTGCTGTTGGCCAACGCGGTCTTCAAACCGTAAGAAATCCGCGGTTCTCCACGTTCATCCACGGCGATATCCGCACGCGGGACTGCGCGTTGCTGATCATCGGACAACCGGATAACCACCGGGTCCCCCTCATTGATCAGCACCCCAACCAGTTCGGAACCCTCCTCGAGTATCACATGATCGCGAAATGTGACTCCGCGAATAACGAACCACAACGCCACGGCGCAAATCGCGATTCGTAACGCGTTAAACAGTCTTTTCTTGGCGCGTGGAGTCATCCAGCGGTCCCCGGCATCTATGGATTGTAGGTCGGCCAATCCACCTCGGACCCATGAATCTAACCCTACAAGGCATCCGAAAAGCTAACGGTCGGTGGACCACGGAAGCGGTTTGGAACCATCCGAAGGCGGCGTTACGGCCGGATCGACCTCACGGACGGCCAATCGCCAACCTGCTTCGAGCTGATCAAGGTTCAGCCCGTCGTAGTTTGCAGCCAGGGCTGCGGGCACCGACTCCCCGGCTTTCAAATCCTTGATGAATCCCGCGAAGCGCTTGTGGCCGGAGCCTTCGAGATAGGCAACGACACTGTGGGCAAGCGGGTATTGGTGAACGGGGATGGGCCCGGCGCCGTGGAGCAGCTCCGTGATCGGCCAGTCGTAGCGCACAAACTGCCTGGCCAGAAGCTCTGCATTCTCACCCGCGGGGCAACGATCCTTCAGGACCCGCTCGGCTACCAGATCTGCATACCCTTC
The DNA here is from genome assembly GCA_030616775.1 of Planctomycetota bacterium. Lineage (GTDB taxonomy): Bacteria > Planctomycetota > Phycisphaerae > UBA1845 > UBA1845. The sequence goes on along the minus strand of JAUWWQ010000055.1, from coordinate 7,002 downwards.
GTTGACCCAGTGGGGGATGAGGCGCGACGTATAAAGCCGGTGTATGAACGCGTGGGTGCCTTCGTGGACCAGTGTGCACGCGAACTGATCGAAGTCTACCTCCGAACGTCCCTGCCTCAGCAGCACGACGTGTACATGCCCGTTGCGTTCGATCGAGCGGGTATACCCGACCGCGTCTGTGCCGCCGTATCCGTCGAACTCTCGGGCGAACTTGAGAAACCGCGCCTTGGACCGCCAGCAGAACACCGGGCACTTCGCCAGAAAGATGTTACCAGCCGGGTCGAGATCAAACTGCTCGCGCAGGGCCGTGTACATGGATTCACACCATCCAACGAGGCGATCCCGATAGCGCGCCTCCCAGTCGGTCCAGATCAGAAAATGATCCGACTCGATAAGCACGACGGCTTCGCCGATCACTTCCTGCACCTTCTTGCCGAAGGTCTTGTATACCTCGAGAACCTTCGCGCGGCTCTCCGCGGACGGTACGGGAGCCACCACCGCTTTGGTCGCCCGGTCAAGCTCCGCTTCGACCCGCTCTGCCAGACCGGCCTGGTGCGCCGTGTTGGTCGTCCCGACTGACCTGTCGTCCACCAGTGAATCGGTCTGGGCATTGGAAGCGTCCTTGCGGCGACGATACTCGTCGTACGCTTTCTTGATGACGGCCTGGTAGTCGGGGTCGAGCTTCTTGGCTCTGCGGAATTCGTTGGCCGCAAGGTCTTTGCGATCGCGCCGTAACGCAAACAGCCCGAGCTGGAAATGATCCTCCGCCGACAGCCGGTCCACGCCGCCGCGTTCAAAGGCCGCAAGGGCCCGCTTCGCCGCAAACGCACTGCCGGTTTTCAGCTCATCCCATGCAAATACGTGCGGGGTATTCTGGTTAACGATGACCAGGCCGTGCTCGGTATGATCGACTACAAGCCCGCTCATCGCCCCGCCCGTGCGCAGCTTCAAATCGACGCGGATCGTCTCGGTCTGTGGGCGCGCGACCGAAGTCATGAACATTATGGGGAGCGTGGACGCAAGCAAACAAGCTGCAACGTTTGGACGGTTCGGTGCTCCGCGCAGGCTGAAGCCTGCGGCTCGGGCATGGTTTCGGCGTCTGGTAATCAGGACGGGCATACCTTAGGAGGCCTTACGTGGATTCGTCGGGGTCGAGGTCGTCCGTCGGGTCGGAACCGCGTTTCACGACGGAAAGGGCACCGTATCGTCCCTGAAGCTGGGAGAGCTGGGCACGATTCACACGTATGTCGAGCTCCACACCGCCCGAAAGGTATCGCCTGTCCCGCACGTCCGCCAATCGCCCGATCTCGTTGAGGAGCTTCCCTTCGGCGTGAGGGACAAACACGGTGACCTCCGCGCTGTCCCGCTGCATCTCGTGGGTCACTTCCCGGACCAGTCGGTCGAGACCCTCCCCGGTAAGGGCGGAGACGCACAACGCAGTGGGTCGATGAACAGCGAGCATCTCTGCCATCGAAGTGTCATTGGCGATGTCAACCTTGTTGAGCAGAACAACCTGGGGAATGCTGTCGCACCCCAGGCTCGCCAGAACTTCGTCGACCGCGTCTATCTGCTGCCACGCCGTTGGCGAGGAGATGTCGACGACGTGCAAGAGCAGGTTGGCGTGAATCGCCTCTTCCAGGGTGGCACGGAACGACGCCACCAGGTGGTGTGGAAGGGCCCGGATGAAACCCACCGTGTCACTCAGAAGTGCCGAATGGCAGTCACCCAAATCCCAGCGGACAGTTTTGGTGTCCAGGGTGGCAAAGAGCTGATCGGCCACGAATCGATCGGCGCTGGTCAGTCTGTTCATTAACGTGCTCTTGCCGGAGTTGGTGTAACCGACCAGCGACACGGTGAACTGATCCCTGCGGGTTTCGACTTCACGCTGTTTACGTTGATCGATGCGGCGTATCTCGCGCTTGAGGTAGGCGATGCGGTCTTTTACGATCCGGCGGTCGATCTCGATCTGGCGCTCGCCCGGTCCGCGCGTTCCCACTCCGCCGACCACCCCGGCAGCGGTTCCTCCGCCGGCGCCGGCGATTCGTTCCAGGTGAGTCCACATGCCGCGAAGTCGCGGGGCGGTGTATTCGAGTTGGGCGAGCTCGACCTGCAACTGAGCCTCGCGGGTCTTTGCGCGCGAGGCGAATATATCGAGAATCAGTTCACTGCGGTCGATCACCTTGCGCTCCGCCGCCTTCTCCAGGCTGCGGATCTGGCGCGGTGTCAGATCGTTGTCGAAGATGATCACGTTACTCGTAGCGGCGTGGGCCCGTTCGACGAGTTCGGCGAGCTTGCCCTTTCCCAGAGCGTATGCCGCGGTCAGGCCCGTTCGCTTCTGCACCATCGAGTCAACCACTTCCGTACCGGCTGCCTCCGCAAGCGCGGCGAGTTCCCCAAGGGGATTGCTCAGGTCCACCTTGGTATCCGGCAGGAGCACGCTGACCAGCACGGCACGTTCGCGCCGCTCGGCAGCCCCCTCCCCCGACGGTTCTGTCGATGGTCGGGATGATCTATGCGAGGCCCGCAGATCGTCAGACGGGTGTGAACGGATCGAGTAACGCATGTCCGTACCGTATATTATACCGTCGGCAGTCATGCCCGGTCAACCGCCAAGGGCAGTTAACACCCCGGATTGGGGCAGGGATCAAGGGTGTGTGCCGTCGGCCCCTTTGCCGGTGTCGATCTCCGGTTCGTAGACATAGATACGGCGGAGGGACGTTTCGTCAACGGCGGCTCCTACGGTGAGGATCGAAAGGAGCGGATTATCGCGGTCCGGGCCAATGGACGTGATCCTGCCGATGGTCATGGCGCAGGGCAAGATGCCGCTAGTGGGGTCTGACAGAACAACGTCACCAACCTGAATGAGACCGGCCTCGACATCCCGCCGTTTGGCATCACGTATCTCCATCACACCATCGCCGCGGCCGACGAGCCAGAAATAGTTCTCCAGGGGCACGAATCCGCCATCGGTGAGTCGCCCGACCCGGACCTTCATCTGCACACTGACATCGTTCAGCAGCTTGACGCGGGCCGTGTGCGTGCCCACCTGCTCCACTATCCCGACAAAGACTTCCCCAAGGAGGACAGCCATGCCGTTGTCCAGACCATCAGCGTCGCCCTGGTCGACGGTAAACAGTCGTGAGGTGACGGCTGATCCACGTTGCACGCCTTGCAAAGTCCCGGCGTTGATCAATTGTGATGATCGCCAGGGCAGCAGGTCATCGGTGATCACCCGAGCGGGGATCAGCCGCCCGCGAGCACCGATCCGCTGACCCCCAGCGTCCCACAGGCGCGTGGCGGTCAGGATGTCCACTTCTTTTTCAAGCTCTGCGACACGGACTGTCAGGGCTGCAACCTGGTGCTCGAGGGCGGTCTTCTTTCGCTCGAGGGCTTCATGTTCCTCTGGAGACACCGTTGGGTTGTTCGGCCGTAGTGCCTGACCAACGGAATCGGCCGTGACCGCGGCAGCGTGTTGAAAGGGAACGATGATCTGCGCCAGGCTGATGAGCTTTCCGGTCCACTCCGCCGGCAAGAGCAGAGCGGTGATCGCAATCACGGGGAGGATCGCTAAGTAGGTTTTCCGGGAGGCTTGGCGTAGCCTGCGTCTGCCCATACCCACTACACGAGGAATCACAGATCACGAGAATGATCGCGGTGCCACTTCGCAGTCGGTAATGTGCAGTCCGCGATTTGTGATCTGTAATTCCCTAGTATTCGTCCGCATCGGACTCCATGGTGTCCTTCCAGACGCCGAGGTTTTCCAGATACACGCTGGTGCCCCGGGCGACGCAACTGAGAGGGTCTTCCACTAGCGTCACCTTAAGAAGCCCGGTGCCCTCGGTAAGCTTCCTGTCGAAGCCGCGCAACAACGCCCCACCGCCTGCAAGGTGAAGACCGTTTTCGACCAGGTCCGCAGCGAGTTCCGGCTCCACGTTCTCCAGCGTGCGGGTCACGCATTCAATGACCTGTCCGACAGGCTCAGAGAGGGCCTCACGAATCTCCTGGCTGGTGACCTCGCATTTCCGCGGTAGGCCGCCGACAACATCCCGACCGCGCACCTCGCGAGTGAGTTCTTCCTCCAACTCAACGGCGGAGCCGATCTCGATTTTGATTCGCTCGGCCGTCTGCTGTCCGATCATCAGATCGTGCTTGCGGCGCATATAGGCGATGATGGCCGCGTCCATCTCGTCACCAGCCACGCGGATACTTTGCACCACGGCTATGTCCGCCAGGGTCATGATGGCCACTTCGGTCGTACCGCCACCGACGTCGACTATCATCGACGCCGTCGCCTCGCCGATTGGCAGACCAGCTCCGATCCCGGCGGCCATCGGCTCCTCGACCAGATATACACGTCGGGCCCCGGCACGCTCGGCGGAATTGTAGACCGCCCGCTTCTCAACCGCGGTAATGCCGGAGGGAACGGCTATCACCACCCGAGGTTTGACAAACCGGCTGCGCCCGTGAACCTTGCGGATGAAGTACCCCAACATGGCCTCGGTGATGTCGAAGTCGGCAATCACGCCGTCCTTCAGCGGTCTTATGGCGCTAATTGAGCCCGGCGTTCGGCCCAACATCTCCTTGGCGACTTGCCCCACGGCGTTGCCGTTGCGCAGCACCTGGTTGGTGCCCCGCCGAACCGCCACCACCGACGGTTCATTCAGCACCACCCCTTCACCCTTGACACAAACCAGCGTGTTGCATGTGCCCAGGTCGATGCCCATGTCGACGCTGAACATGCCAAGAAGTGAATCAAAAATCACGGAGATTCCCTTTCCACCATCCGCCCGAGCCCAGCCAAACACACCATACCACCCGTACCTGGCGGCTGTGCATGACGCTTACCGGACCATCCCTCGATACGACGGACCGGCGCTCTATCGACACGCAACTGAAACCGGACTTCCAGAGGCCATCCAAGAGCCGTGAACAGATCCTCTGTGATGCAGACCTCGCAGTCAACCGCGGGGGCTTACGCCCCGCCAAACGGATTCCAACTGCCGAAAAGCTGTAGGCTGCGCAACGCCAGGAACACCGTAGCCCCCGCCACCAGAGCCGTGGCCAGGATCAGAAGGACGGTGTACACATTGTTCTCAGGCTGCCCTTCAGCCGGACGTTCGCTCATTCAAACTCCACTCCGTTTCGCCGTCGGCTCGTGACCCGTTACCCTCAGCCGACTGGCCAAGGCGCACGGCTGCCGGCCGTGAGTCTCAGTCATCGTCTATCCGCGGGACCCGCTGAGCCATAGCGCGTCTGTCACATCATCACCGGGTTTGGGGGCGACGCTTGAGCGGACGATCTGGCCGGCCGACTGATTGGGGTCGACCAGGGTGATCTTCAGATCGCCCACGTACTCCCCTTCCCGGTGGACCACAAAGACCATGTCTTTCTTCACCCCATCGGCGCTGCCCACGCCGATTGTCACCAGGTTGGCCGCCACTTCAAGCACTTTACCTCTTATGGCCGTCGTGGCCACCGGACTTAAGGCCACGACGTCGGGCATGGCCGCCCCCTCAGGGTGCTCAAAGGCAGCGCCGCCGGGCCCCCGGCGCGCCTGTTGGGCAAGCTTCTCATTCTGCGCGCGGAGGATGTTGATCTGCTGCTCGTACTGCCTCTTCTGCTCGAGCAGAACGGTCGTACTCGCTGTCAGCTCGTTGACACGGTCGTTCAGGTCGATGCTCCGCCGCTCCAGCTCGATGTTCCTAAGTTCGAGGTCGTCGCGCTGGGTGCGATACTCCGCTCGGGCCGCCTCCACTACCTGGAGTTGGGACAGCAAGCCACGATTGATGGCCTCCGAGCTGCTCTTCTCCGATGCGGACTTGGCGACCTCCGCCCGAAGCTGAGCAACCTCGTTGCGAGAATCCTGCAAATGGCCCTCGAACTCAGTGATCTTGTTCAAGTGATTCCGCACCTCGTCGCGGGCGGTCGCTAGCTGGGCCGCGTTGGCGGCATGGGCATGGCGCAGATTCGTGTCTGCTACCCGGGCGTGCTCCCGATACTTTTCAGCCGCCTCTCTCCAGTTGGTGGTCTGGGCGACGATCGCAACGGTCATCGATGTAAATGCGATGCTAAAGACGACCAGAAGAACGACGAATACTTTCGTCAAAATGCTCACAAGCAGGTCTCCCCAACACTAGGTTCGCTTACACCGACCTTCACGCGGTTTGCCGACTGGGAGTAACTAAGTCGGCGATAAGCCGCCGCTTGAAGCCTGCACATAGTCACCCGGCTAAACGACCCACGGCATGCGGGCTTTCGTCCGAGGGACCGCCGCTTCATGCTGCCGCTCGAAGGCCTGGGCAGCGGCGTCCAGGGCGCGCCAAACCGAACGCACCGGCATCTCGCAGGACCCTTGCCCATAAGGGCGAGTTAAAACCTATATCGCCACCGCCCGATTCTTGCAACCCCCGGCTGGCAAATCCTGTGATTTCTGAGCCGGTCAATTGCCCCGAGGGAACCGCAGGATCGGGTACTCAGCCGGCTGAACATCTGTGGGACCGGCTTTCCAGCCAGCCTCTCTCCGACACGGGTGGCACGGGATCCGTGACAGAATCGGCAGGCGGGGTCGCAGGCTGAAGGCCTGCTCTGTAATAGCCGGGGGCAAGCACAGCGCCGCCCCCGGATGGTGCCGCCACCGAACCGCCCGACCCTGAAAGGGTCGTCTATTCTCTGCGGCGTGTGCGACGAGCCGTATATGCGACCCCTACAGGGTCGAATGGGACGGGTGTTGGAGTCACCGTGGGCGGCGTCCGGCCTCGGCCGGACTTGCCCACGGCTACTGTAGGTCAGCCTTTCAGGCTGTAACAGCGTACGGCGATGAAGCCGCCTAGTGCTCCGACACTACTCAATTGATGGGTAGAGCCGTTTGAGCTTTGTCCGTGCGTCGGCGGTGCGGAACCTCCAATTCACCTTCACCGTGCGGTGGTTGCGATCGTGCTCCCACGCGGCTACCTCGGTGCGAAGCTGCTCGGCGCGTTCCAGACGTCTATTCAGGCACTGGCG
>JAUWWQ010000106.1 GCA_030616775.1 Planctomycetota bacterium | reverse complement strand
CTCCGGGATCGGGAACTTCAGATCCCCTCGAAGCCCGGTCGAAACGACCGGCAAGATGCCAAAAAGCGGCCTGGGACGGCCATCAACCCCCGGCCACCCGGCTCCTAAGCCTTTGTAACGCCCCTTTCGGCTTCACCTCCCTCTTGCCGACGGATCTGGGTCCCAGCCACAGGAGCAGGCAATAACTCCTTCCCAGCCAACATCCTTGCCCGGGAACCACCTTCCTTCTGACCGCCGATCGACAATGCTCAGCCACAACCCCCACTGGGTATTCAAGGGCACGGAGGCGGCGGGCCGGGCTCGAATGGATAGTCAAACCCGCGGAAGGCATCGAGGACATGCGTTACGTCGGTCATGTTGATTATCTGGTCAGGACGATTGGGATCGATGTCGCTCCTAGCTTTGATCGGAGCCCCCTCTAAGTTCCTGAACTTATCCAGCACTGCAGTGACATCGGTCGTCACGTTGACTATCCCATCCGGTGGTCCGCAGGGATTCGTCGTGCAATCGCCAACTACATCGCCCCACTTACTGGTAGAAATGGTCAACGGGGCCGAGTAGTTTTCCTCTATCGTCCGGTCACAGCCTTCGTCGAGCGCCTCGATGATGTAGGTGCCGCTGGGGATGATGCTCTCGTGGTACAGGTGGACAGTCCCCAGCGCGCCCCAATCGGTGTAATACGGCTCGCATTGGAGCTTCGCGGCCCACATTGTAAGGCTCTCGAGCCCTGGCGCGGGCCCGCAGCCTTCCTGCGGCGGAAGGTCCTGCCCCGAGTTTTCACAATACTCCTCCGGCAGACCGGCCCACAGCGATTGGCCCTGAAACTCTGCGAATTCCGCGGGGAGATCTGCGAACGTCACCCGCAGGGCCATCCGGCATCCGTTGCTGCCCGGTTGGCATGAAAGATAGCGATTCTTGGCGGCGACCCACGACTCTGACTGGGGTGCGTCCACCGGGACGCACTCGCAGTCGTCCGGGATGCCATCGGGTTGACAGTCCAAATCACAATCGTCGGGGATCCCGTTGTCATTGCAGTCCGGCCTGGTCGGATCAATTGGAGGTACCTCGCAATCGTCGGGAATGCCGTTTTCGTTGCAGTCGTTGTCGGCCAGGTCGCATTCGTCGAGGTTGTCATTTCCGTTGCAGTCTTGACAAGACGGATCATCGGGCGGGCAATCGGCCATCTCGCACTCATCGGGGGTGCCGTCATTGTTGCAGTCGCTGCTGGCACCCATGTTGATATCGACGGAGTCATGGACGCCGTTATTGTTGCAGTCGATAAGCGGCAGCGTGGTCAGGGCGTTGAGAATGCCATAGCCCTGGATGTACAGCGGATCGAAAGTCCCATTGGCCACATAATAGTCGGCTGCCTGAAACAGGTGGCTTCGCATCTGGTCCACGGTCCATTCCGGGCGGGCCTGGGCCAGGCACGCAACGGCACCGGCCACCAGCGGCGTCGAAAGTGACGTTCCATTGGCACCAGTATAACCGGTATCGTTGTAAGAGGACACGGTGCGCGTGTCGACCCCCCGGGCGAGCAGTTCAGGCTTGACCCGGCCGTCGGCGCTGGGACCGTCGGAGCTGAACGAGGCTATAACACCTGTGCTTCTAACCGCCCCACAGGCAATAACCTCCAGCGCGTCGGAGGGGGCGATCAGGCGGGACGTGGTAGGGTTGGTGTCGTGCCCGGAGTTGCCGGCCGCGTTACAGCAATGAACGCCGTTGCCAGTGGCGATATTGACCGCGATGGTCGTGACAGCGGTCAGGCCGTCGAGATCATCCTGAGAATACCAGTTGATATAGCCCAGCGAGGAAGTGACTACGTCGCCGCCGTTGGCCTCGATAAACTCCAACCCGGCTACGTAGTTGTCCTCTTCGGCGGGATACTCAGCGGTAATGTCTTCGGTCTTGCACAGAATGAACGAAGCATCGTAAGCGGCGCCCACCAACTGGCCGGGTTTATATGCACCCAGTGTGCCCAAAATGGCGGTCCCGTGGCTATGCTGGCCGGACGGATCGCCCGGTTCGATGCTGGTGTCGGGGTCGTTGTCGACGAAATCGTACTCGGCGATCACGTCAACGGGGTGTGTTGGATCATTGAAGGCCTCGTGGGTTCGTTGAAAACCGGTGTCCAAGATGCCGATGATCACGCCGGCCGCGGTAAAGCCCGCATCGTGTACCCCGATCAGGTTCATCTGGGCGAGCTGCTCCTCGGACTCACCATAGAAAGTCCCGCCGGCCGCCTGACCGGTATCTGAAGCACCGTGATCGGGCTGCTCTTCGGGGAGGTTTTCCGGATAGATCTTGTGTCCCCGCCGGACGGGTTGGATGACCTTGACGAAGGGCAACTCCGCGATCTGCTCGAACTGCTCTGTCGTGCCCATGACACTAACGCCGTTGACCCATCTGCTGATCACGCGGAGGTCGACTCCCGTGGCGGCAACGGCATTGACATAGCGATCGGGAACGGGAAGGTCGTGAACATCGAACGAGCCGGGCAGCGTTCGGCGTTGGCGACGTCGTTCGATTGCCCGAGCATTGTACCTTGTGGACAGCTCGCGTAGCGAGGCGCGAAACGCCTGCTGTGAAGCGATGCCTTTGTCCACAAACAAAACCCAGGCCTTGACCCGCTCGCCCTCGCCGGCCTCTTCCAACCGGCGAAGCAAAGTGGGGTGTACCTTGGAGACCGCCCGGTTGTCCACAACGGGTGGAGGAACGTTCGTATCCGTCACCGCCTGCGACGTGTCAGCACGATCTACCCCCGGCCGAGGCGGCGACGCCCACAGCTGGTGGGAGAACCCCAGGTATCCAGCTACGCAGATCAGCTCGACTCCGGCAATTACGCACCGACGGTGACGATTAAACACCGATTCCCTCCTGTTATAGACCTGTTGGTCAGGCTGGGTGTCATTAGGAATCCTCTTCCCCGATAGCGGGCGCCGTTAACGGCCCGCCCACCTTTGCCGGCGCCGCCGTGACATTGGCACGTGCCGCCACGATCAGCTCCTGGCCACAACGTGCCACTTGGCGTCATGCAATGACTCACCGCCCCCCTGCAATCGGCACCCCAAGTTAGCACTGTTAGTTTAGCTGAACCCGTCGCATGGTTCAAGGGTAGATTTTACCTTTGCCCCATGCAGGAGGAGCGAGAGGGCCTTACGCCAGCGCAAACCAGCAAGCCCACGGACCGTAATCCGTGGGCTCGTTGATCGTCACACCTTTGCCCCGTACAGCCGTTTGACTTTCAAGAACGGCTGCCCGGTCACGTTGAACTCAACACACCACTACGGGCATCCGTCCGGTCCGGGCCAGCCAGTTGCCGGAGGCGTTTGTGCTGCCGGATAGGCGAACCCGCGGAACGCATCGAGCTCAAACGTACAGTCTGAAATGTTCACCAGCCCGTCCGGGAAATTGGGCTCGATGTCCGCCCTGGACTTTAGCACCGCGCCCACCAAGTTCCTGAACTTGTCAAAGCACGCAGTGACATCCGTGGCCATGTTCACGATTCCGTCAGGTGGCGTGCACGGAATGACCGCGCAAGTCCCCACCGAATCGCCCCACTTACTCGTGGTTATCGTCAGTGGGGCCGAGTAGTTCAACGGATTCGCGAAGTCGCATTCGCAGTCGATGGCCTGCACATCATAGATCGCCGGGACGAACACGCCTCCCGGAGGCTGAGCGGCTGGCACGATATCATCATCGGTCACGTGAAGAGTCCCCACCGTGCTCCAGTCCATACAGAGCGGGCTACCCTGCAGGTGAGCGCTCATGAAGTCCGGCCAGCCCGGTTCGTGGGCAATCTTGCCGGAGTTCTCACTGACTTGCTGCGGCTCGCCGACCCAACACTTGGT
>JAUWWQ010000061.1 GCA_030616775.1 Planctomycetota bacterium | reverse complement strand
GCTCGCCGATGAGGTCATCGCCTCCCTCGATCAGATCAGCACAGACCAGCAGATGTTGCGCTCGTTCTTCCACCATGCCGGACTCAGACTATGAAGTGTTTATTTATCTACTCAAAGATCAATAGGAGCCTGTTTCACAAGTCTCGCGACTATCTGAGCCGCAGGCTTCAGCCTGCGCGGACGTCCGCGCGGGCTAAAGCCCGCGGCTCGGCATACGATTTCGAGAATCGCTCTCGAGCAGACTGCGACCACGCTTTCTCAGCTTAGGACGCTTCGCGGTCTCGTGCAAAATCGCAAGTTGCTGGCGAAGAATTAGATTCTCGCCAGCAAGCTTGGCCCGATCGCACAAGAACACTCGGATGAACAGAACGACACCGCGCAATACGCTCATTTTACACCCTCCGGACGCTCGAACAGGCTGCGGGAGGCGTACCGGAGGGCTTCACAGCGTCAACACGTAAGTCCTTTATTGACAAGGAGTACGGCATTTTCAGGAGGGACAACTGCCCGATTCATCTACCACGCAACTTCCACAATTACCCAAGAGACACTATGTACGGTTGCAGCGTCAGGCAGTGGGATTCGACCGTAGATCAACCTTCCATGCGTCGGGCAAGCGGGTGTCAACAAGTCCGGCCGCTATGTTCACCCAGGTCCCACACTCGTCCAGAACCACAGAGTCACTGCTCACAACAGGGTTTGGGTAGTCCGCTAGAACGCCATCCGGGCTGTGGACCAGTTCGATGTTCCAGGTGGTGCGGTGGGTCGTCCGGTCCGTCCGGGATTCGATCACTTCAGCAATCAGTACCTTTAGGCGGCCACTGTTGGAAACCGGCTGGTCCAGATACCAATCAATGTGTGTCACGTTCAGCACCGCGAGGTAGTCAACGATCATTTCGACGGCCGGCACGGTCTCCCCTACCTTGCGGTAAGTTCCATGAACGCTGGCCAGATCACGATAGCACCCGTCGCGTCCTATCAGGATCAGACCGTCGGAAAGGGCGCTCTCGATCGTAATCAGCAGGTTGTAGCCGTCGATGCCCAGCGACCTCCCCGCCGCTTCATTCAGCGCGATCATCGTTGCAGCCCGTTTTTCCAATGATGAATCGGAACAGGCCGACCGCCTTACTGCCATACGCTGCCGAGCCGTAAGGCTATGTCGATCACCGACCACCTTCAACGCGGAGGCCACCGCGTATCTGCGGGAAAGCAGCCACGAGTACTCCGCCACAGCCGTCCGCAAGGTCTCATGATACGACTCGGCAAAGAGCCGATCGTCATCGGGATGCTTTCCACGGTGTCTTCGTTTGTCGGGCACGTGAGACACTCAGCCGGCAGGGCGGAGGCATCGGGGCAAGAACCGATCTGCTATCGTCCCGCCATCCACAGACAATTCATGAGCGTAACGCCCTGAGCGTACACAGCTACTGTCAAGAGCCTTCCACGTCAGTCCTGCGGCGCCTGTGGAACATCAGACCGGCGCCCGAAGACCATAATACTGCCAAACTCGCCGTAGGGCATATATTCCGGATCGGTGACGAACTGCACCGTCTTCTGCGGTAAACCGGACGTATCCCACGTGTCAGCGCGGTCGATAACGACGAAATCGGCCGAACGAATGCGCCGGCCAGTATAAAGGCGCTTATAGTCGGTGAAGTGGGCGGCCAATCGTTCCGTGGCGAGGATGGTCCGATCCTTGGCGATGTCGGCACGTAGCCGCTTAACCGTTTCCAGTCGCGGGTCGGGGCGGTGCAGGAAGGTGGCGGCGGTATAGGGTTCGTACGATTTGCTGATCGGCGAAAAGCCGTAAAAATAGTGCCCCAAGGCAGCGCACACGAGCAAGCCCGCCGCCATCCCACGGTTGACTACGCTTGCCGATGCCAACTTGTCACCACTGAGCCACGCCGCCCACTTGCCCGGTTTCTCATCCCCTCCTGCACCTTTGTGCATCGCTGCAATGCCGGCAAAGAAAAGCACCGGCAGCACCGTGGCATGATGCCAGAACTTGATGCTAAGCCAATCCTCGTTCTGCAGTAGAACGACTAGTAGCAACGTCGGTAATGCGGCTGCAGCGATGCGCCAACCCCGCAAGGGGAGAAGCGCCATCGGCACCAGGAGTACCAGGATAGAACAAGCCACCTCGCGACGCAGCAGGCGCTCGAGAACCAAGCCTGGTTTATAGAGAACTGCAACCAGAAGATCGCCCATCGAGTTTCCCAGCTCGCCGAACATATCGAGCCGTTCGTACCGGCCTGCTGCCGCAAAATACGGGATCAGCAACATCCCACACAGGATGAAGTACGCAACCGAGCCTAGCGCGATTACAATCCCAGTCTTGCGACGCGGTGTGAACAAAGCGACGTACAGTCCCCAACCCAGAGTTGCGGCTGCCGCCGTTTCCTTGCACAGCAATACGAGCACGACCATCACCAGGCAAGTCCGCCAGCGGCCGGTCACCCCGGCTGCAATCATCAGCGCTAACAGGGGCATCATGCTGTAGGTCCACTGGAAACCGTAAGTGTTGGCATACACAAGCCTGCTCGACGACGGTAGCAGCAGCCACGCCGCTGCAAACATCCATGCAACCGCCACCGAACCGGAAAGCCGCCTGGCCAGGAAGTAAGCCGGCAATGCCGGGATGTGGATCAGTAGAGCCCCGCATACCATCAGATAAACCGGTGACGGCCACAGGGCATAACCCGGAACCAGCACGTAGAGAAGCGGCGTGAAATGCCAGCCGAGACGGGTATTCTCAAAACTGTCGGAGCGAAGTCCGCGGCCGGCCAGGGCGTTCTTAAGCTCCTCCGCAAAATGCCCACAGTCCGAGTGCCCCAACATGAAGTGTTCAAAGAAGTTGATTTGAAGTTGCGTGTGAACGACAGTCAGCACCCCAATCAACACAACAATCGAGCTTACCGCAAGCGGATGCGCCCGCCGATGTGCTGTCCAGGGCCCCGAACAACTCACCACACGAAACGCCGCCCACCCGCCGGCGAGAATCATAAGCCAACTGAGCGCAAAGGGAGGGAGTCTGTCAGTGAAGGCATAGCATGCCAGCGGGGAAGTCAAAAGCAGCGGCCAAAGTAGCCAGGCACCCGCAAACCGGCGGCCCGTTGAGTGAGGGGTGGGGGCGGCCCGGCCAGCCAGTGCCATGATTGCAACCAACACAACAATAGGAATGGCCAGAGAGGGCCAGTACCGCACCTGGTCAAATGATATGGTGCTGTAAGTGACTACATTGAACTGAATCGGCTGAACCGCAAGCAGGGCCAGTCCGTATGCCAGAATACCAAGACCGCCAAGCCCGGCAAGAACGAGGCTTGGCGGCGCCTCACAATCCGTTGGCACCGCGGTGTGCTCGCCCGGTTCGCCCATTAACAAGCGGGTGCACCTTTATTGGGTCACAGCCTGGCTGACGGAGCCCGGCCACGTCGGGAACGTTTGGGAGTCTGCTGTAGATAAAGGCACTCTGCGTCACCGCCAACCAGCACACAGGTCGCGTCCTTATGGGCACCACACTGCGCACAGAAGTGCTTAAACGCCTGATCGGCCTGTGCGAGAGCACTGGCGAGCTCATGCAGCATCTCGATCCACTGATCAGCATCGTGCCTGGGTGCCTGCCTCAACGCATTGCGGAGGTGGTGCCGCTGGGCTTGGTGCACCGCCTGATAGAGGTCTCGGCCCTTCTTGCTCAATTGGAGGTTGACTTCCCGCCGATCGGCCTTCGCAGTCCGCCGCGTTACCAGCCTGGCGCGCATCATCGAATCCATCATTTGCGTGACCGCCGGCTTGGTGACAGCGAGGAAACGAGCAACCTGGGTGGAGGTCTGCCCGCCGCGCTCACCCAGCAAGCGAAGGATTTGCACCTTTGACGCAGAGAGAGGCTGTATTACGGCGGCCTCGACCGCCCGGGTCTCCAACACGTGGTCCACGGTGCGAGAGAGGACCAACAATGCTTTGAGCAGCCCATCCACTGTCTTGACGGCTGCCGGTGTCTTTGGGACCATGTTTTATCTCCGATCAGCCTGATGAGCCTGTGAATGTCCGCCACTATAGCCACACGGCCACCACTGCACAATAGGCGTATCGGCAGAGACAACCACTCCGCGCGGCGTCTGTACCCAGCGTCCGGGGACTGTGTCACGCCCCCGTCCCGCCAACCGCGGTAGTCTAACTACTCCGTAGCCCGTGCGGAAGGCTCGCACTGGCCCGCAGGAGGCAAGTTTCCGGGAGAACACTTCACTCACAGACCGCCAACAACTTGTGGAGAGCTCCCCTTACCTGGGCGGCAAGACGACCGGCTCCCAGTGGCCCTTGTTCAACGTCGCCAGCCTGGTGTCACCCATCTTGACAAGCGCTCGGCGGACGGCGTCACGGTCCAACCCGGCGACATTGATAGCTTGTAATAGGTGACTTGTGGCATGGTAGGTAAGATAGGCGTCGATCGTGGGCGGGCGTTGCAGCCCGGTTGGGGAATTCTGCTCCGTGTATCTTTCCACAAAGCGACCGAGCGCCTTGCGGTCCTTGCGGTGCGGACAGGGGTATGGGGCGACGGCGAGGCCGGGATTGGGACCTGTAAGGACGACAAACTCATCGCTTACGATCCGGTCGCTGCCCACGAATAACTGGCTCATCCCCAAATTGCGCATCCGCTGCAGTATGCGCGCTGACACAGCAGCGTCACACCACGTAAACACCGCTTCGACCCCAGAGCCGGCAAGGGCACCCAACGCCTCATCGAGGCCACCGGCATTAGGGTCGTAGGCAACCTCGGCCACGAATCCAGGGCTCCTCTCTCGCCCCTCCCGAGCATAGCGGCCCCACAAGTCCAAGTGTCGCCGGGCGACCACACCTGGTGTGCGTATAAGGCCCAGACGTGTACAGCCCATCTGTTCGACGACGTAATCCACCAGTCGCTCGTGTTGACGGGGATCATCCCCCGGGCAGCGAAAGATCCAAGGGTTGACTTGCTCATCGATTGTCGCCCGGGAATCGGCGACGTTGACCAATGGCATTTCGCTACGAAATGCGGTGACGCTTCGGATCACTTCGCCAGGCCCGAGATACCCAACAACCCCCAACGCCCCGTCTAGGCACAGAAAAGTAGCGAAGTCGTCTTCGGCCGTGGCCCAGCCATAAGGCACGTAGTGCTCGGTCCCCGTAACCAAGCCAAACGGAATGCTTCCACGATACCCGTCACGGGAGTTGGCCTCCTCGACAGCGAGCTGGACCGCCAGTAAGTCGGCCCGGCCCGCTTCGCTCTTGTCACGGGCATCACCGCCTGGTAGGGCGATGGGCGTAGTCCGTGGTCCCAGCGCGGCGATAGTGACAGCTTTAGGCAGTGCGGCCTTGGGATCGCGTCTGGGCGCGACCGAAACCTCGCCTTGCGGTGGGGGACGGCTCAGTTTGTCTGCAGTCGATGCATTTCCGTCAAGGGCTAGCTCACTCCAACTTTTCCGCCCGGATCCGCGTCCCAACCCCTTAGCCGTGCCGACCCAAACTGCGTCTCCCTCAAACGCTATACACCGGATACGATCAGTGGGAACCGGGGAGCTAGTCCTGATTGCGCCGACGGTTCGGCCCTGTCTGGTCGCCGTGATCAGTACCGCGTCTCGGTTCTCACATCGCCGATACGTTACCCAGGTGTCGGTGGGCCAATCGGTCAACACGTACAGTCCTTCGTTAGTGCCCACCCATGCTTCGGATTCGTCGCGTGCAGCCAAGCAGCTTACGAAGTTGTCTCCCTCGAGAGGGGTGCCAAATCCACGTGCCAGCCAGGTTTTCGTCTCGGACCGCCTGAACAACTGGTCTTGGGTGAGCAGCCAGAACGATCGCCCTACGGTAGTGATTCCGATCACAGCGCCACCAAACAACCCGCGGTCTGCAAAGTCGCCTTGCTCTACGCTCTTCGGTTCGACTGCGGCAGTCCATTCGCCTTGCGCCAGGTCGAACTTTCGCACCTCGAGGCCCCAGCCGGCGGCATATAGATAGTCGCCGGCCGCACTTACACTTAGGGTGGTAACGGCTGTTTCGCGCACGTCAGCTCGCCGCGCAGCGTACAGCTCCCACGTGTCGCGGAGGGTGTCGAATGAGCTGATCCCTCCATTGGTGGCGACCCAGACCCGATCGCCTTCGACCACGAGGGCAAAGACCAAGTTGCCTGATAAGCCACTGTTAAACTGCGTAAACTGATCAAACCTTCCACCAGTGAAGCGAATTATCCCGCCGCCCCAGGTCCCCAGCCACACGTTACCGCTTCGGGAATCGATGTCGATGGCGGAGATCACACCCCAGGGCAGGCCGTCACGGCTCGTCCAATTCTTCCAATCACCATCTTCATAGAGAGCAAGCCCATCATCCGTACCCACCCAGACCTTATCTGCCAAGATGCGAACCGCACGGATGCCGTCGTGCGGAAGTCCATCGCGCGTGCTGAAGCGCTGCCAGGTGTGATACACAAACGGTGACTCGACCGGTGTCTGCCCCACTACCGGCAAGCACCAGGATGAGACAGCGGAGATAACCACGCCTACGACGGCGGGTGGGCTGGTTACATGATGCTTCAAGGACATGGCGTGGCACTTCACAAGGATTTCAGGTAGGCGATCAGGTCGTTGAACTGCTGTCGAGTCAGGTCCTTCGTCATGCCGTGGTCGTCAACGATGTTAAAGAGGGTCCAGATCTCTTCGAGGGTATTAGCGCTGCCGTTGTGTAGGTAGGGGGGGCTGTCGTAGACGTTGGTCAGGTGCGGGACGTCGAGCACATTAGGTGGCCTGCCGGTTTGGAGATAGTAGTACATTCCCAGCTCGCCGAAACTCCTCCTGTCAAACAGATCGAAGAATTCAAGGTCGACCAGCTCGTCGAACCACATTTTGTTGCGAATCGGTGTCTTCCCCCTGGATGTCTGGTACGGGCCGTGATGACAATGCACGCAGCGCTGTTCGGGCCGGAGCAGTGTGCCGTCGTTGGCGACCGTACGCTCGAACACGGCCTTGCCGCGAAACTGAGCAAGGGTCAACCCTTCGGCAGGGCGATAGCGATTGGGCGGCCTTTCAATAGTCGAAATATACCGCACCAACGCGGTGAGTTCCGAGGGGCTAAGCGGGTGGAGGCGGGTGAAGAACACCGCCAGCCGCGGGCCGCACTGCCTACGAAGCGACGGATTGGTCCCTTCCCACTTGAAGGGCCCCGTGTCCACGATGCCTCGCAAGGTACGGTTGTCGACCGGGCTAAGGCCGACGCCGTCCGCCTCGATATCATGCGTCAAGCCGTTTATATGCCCGTCGGGGTGGCAACTACGGCAGGAGAACTGGCTCCCAAACGCACTTCCCGCACTATGGAACAACCTCTCGCCCCGGCGGATTTCAGTTATCTCGCACGGCCCGCCGAGGTCGATTTGATTAACCACCGTATAGCCGGTGGTTTCGATAACCGTCACGGAGTCGTCGAGGGCATTGGCTACATAGGCGAACCGGCCATCGCGCGAAAACACCACCCCGCGCGGATTTCTGCCTACTGCAACCCGCTTAATGACGAATTGTGTGCTTGTGCCTAGATGATTCGGTAATACTGCCTCCCGATCACGATCTGAGGCTGTAGTGATCATCGACAGCAGCTTACCGACATCCACAACTGCGACCTGATCCGATCCGCCGCTGGTGACCAGGGCATATTGCCCGTCGGGACTGACCGCCATGTCCATCGGGTCGGGAAAGTAGTCGGCCGGTGCGTCGAGCAGGACCTGGTCGACACTACCATCCGGCCATACAACCCCCAGCCCGTTGGTGATCGTCCAACCTTGCGCCAGCCGGGTGATCGGTACCAGATTCTTGGTGCGCAACAGCGTAATCAGGGCGACATCTGTGCCGGGGATGAATGCAATTCCCTCGAGCATGTTCGCATCTACGGCTATGAATCGCGTGGTTATGATCCCCTGATCGGCATTAATGACCGTTATCTCTGAGCGGGGAGGCTCTCGAAACCGCCCCGGCCTCGGCCGAACGTTGGTCACGTAAATAAAGTTGCCATCCGGGCGAAGCGCCAGTGACCAAGGACCACAACCGGCCGGTAGGCGAGTCACTTCGGTCAATGTCTTGGTGTCGAGTACGGATATCGAGTCCTCTTGAGTGTTGAGCACAAAAAGACGTTTGCCCGTCACGTCGGTAAGTACGCCGTGGGGTTCGTCGCCGACAGGCACTTCTGTGACAACAGAACGCGAAGTAGCGTCTATCACAGTAAGGCTGTCGCTTTGACGATTGGTGACGTAGAGCCTTCGGCCGTCAGGGCTGATAGCCACGTCGTGCGGCCGCTTGCCCACAGGGATTTCATCCAGCAGACTACCAGTCTCGAGATCCACAACAACTAGACTGTTGCCGTGCTCACACACCACGTATAACAGGCCGCCGTCAGGTGAAACCGTCAGGTTGACGGGCGTCTTGTACAACCGGTCCGCGGGCGGCAGGCGGTAACCTTGCTCGAGAACAAGCTGGTGAGACGGCCTATCCACGTGGCAGGCAACGCATTCCGCCCGGTTACCGCGGCCGATCCCCTGCTGCCGGTCGAGACTCCGGTTGTCTTCAGAGGAGGAGTAGGCGGCAACGTGAAGACTGCCGGCACCGTGGCACGTCTCGCACTGTACGCCGTCGGCAATGTTGAACGTCGAGGTCATCCACCGCGGCCCGGCGTCCGAACCGGTAGCGTGGCATCCCAGGCAAATCCTGCTTTCTCTGGGTTTCTCCGTGACACCGCTGACAGAGGCGATGTGGCCCGCTTCGAGTTTGCCAAGCGTCTGATAAGCACGGTTGTGTTCGGCGATGGTGCCCAGCAAGCAGGGACGGCGACCGTGGCCCGGCGAGTGGCATTCCTGACAAACGGCCTCCCCGACGTATGAGGGAAGCTCGTCCGCCTGCGCTCGGACAAGCCCCGGCGTGCTCAGCACAACGAGCGTTGAAAGCGTTGTCAATACCTTTAACCGCGAAGCAGTCACCTGGATCCGCTCTTCTCGTCTTCTCGGCCCAACCTGCGGCTGCGCTCAGCATCAATCCCGACCGCGTGCGGTGCCTTCCGCAAGGCCAGCACATGTCGGTTGGGCGGCGTCAGTTCCCGATCCTCATGGCAGCCGATGCACCCGCGGTTTTCCCTGGGCATCACCCAAATGTAGCTGCGCATCGCTTGCAGCACCTCGCCGTTGGGACCGATTATCTGTAGCCGCAGTGGCGTACGCGCAGGGACCTTCAGAAAAAATGAACCGTCCGCTTCGACCGGAACCTCTCCGAGAAGCTTTTCACCGATGTCGGGCCGGCCCGGTCCGCCTTGTGCCTGCGCCTCTATGGCCGTCGGGTCCGGCGGTCCACCGCTCACGGCCCGCACAACCTGCAGCCGCTTAATCCGGCCGGGGCTGATGGCCTCTCCCTCGTCACGATCGGAGAGGTAAGCATCCATGCAATAAAGGAAACCGTGGTCCAAGCGTTCGTCCACCACACTGGATCGCCCCGCGGGCACGCGCCGCGGCTGCACCACCACCGCGTCAATGTCATGCCACCGCGGGTCGTCAAACACCCTGGCCGCTCTGGTTCCAGTCGATCGATTGAACGTGTAAATCCCGTAAGAGCCGCCGCTGGTGGTGGTAGTGTTTCGATACGAAACCAGTAGATTGCCGTCCCCCATCGGGAAGGGCGAGTAGTACAGCCCATCAGAGTCACTGGCCAGGACACGTCTTGTGTGGAGGCTCCGGCTGCGGGCAACGGCCACCAGGGATCCGCCCCGATCCGGGCTGTCCACAGGAGACTCTACGTAGATCACCCATCCGTCCAGCGTCTCGCAGGGCATCGAACGAACAGCCGGCGGTTCATGCATAGCGGCGAAAGGAAACACCCCCGTCCCGTCGATGTGAACGGTTAACAGGGCAGTGCCTCCGGTACCGGTCTGAGAAGACCCTGCGGCCTCGGCGCCGGACCAACGACTGAACAGCAGGCGGCTGTCACTCAGCAAGTACGGATCGCTGGCCCCATTTGGATCAAAAGTGATCTGCCTGATGCCCGTGCCGTCCAACCGGCAAGTGTACAGGCATCCGCCCGGCGTCCCGCAAGCGTAGCCGCTGAAGGCTATCCGATAAGAGGGTGCGTCGGCGTTAAGAGTGTAGAGCGTTGAAAGATAGACTGCTTCGCGAACACTACCCGGCCCGTCCGTAATACGGCGGAGATCACCGCCCTCCACGTTCATCTCCCATACCTGGAACGGGTCATTCGCGTTGTACTTGCCAACAAAAAGAATCCGCTTGCCGTCGAACGACGGGTCCGGCCGGCCTGCCGCGGAAAAATCTGATGTCAGAGCCGTGACGCTATTGCTTGATGTGTTCGGATCGAACGCGACAATTCGACTGCCAACAGACAAGTCCCACCCTACACCGATGTCAGCCTCCGTTCTAGCCGATGTGATGGCAGCTCGCACGGGTACCTGCGTAAAGATCAAGCGATCAGCCGCCCGGGCCGCTGCCGAATCCAACGTGAGAAGAATCAGGGCTACGATTAAGGTTAAACGAACCATCGCATTCAACCTGCTCACCGTACTCGGCAGGTATTTCTGCCGACTCGGCCTGCCGAGCTCGTCGAGCAATGTTAGGAAAGCAGTTCTGCGCAGGCTTTGAATTATACCTTGTATGGCTGATACAATGGTGTGCGCAAGCTCTTCCATGTCGGAACAGTCCGGCGGTTCGATTACGCCTTGGACACGTACCCGCCCGACTGGTCCAACCCGACCTGAGTGACGGGCGGGGTCACGTTCCCGTAGGGCTATCGACGGGCCGCAAAGCAGGCTTTCATCATTTCGGACCCACGACGCCCTGCGCAAAGTGTAGCCGCTGACCCTGCGACTATTCCAGCCGGACGACGGCGATATTTAGCCCACTTCAGCCAGTTGGCTTTGCCATGGCAATCAGGCACTTGGCAAGGTCGGAGCGCGCCGGATTGCGGACATGAGTATGAACCAGAGCCCGCTGCAGGCTGTTCGGAGACGTCGGGGCCTCGATGCCATCGTCCTTCTGAACGAGACGATCGACTGGCCGGCCGACCTCGGTCATCATTAGCCCGGCATGCACAGCATACCCCGCTGCGAAGGCGATTAGAATGCTGGCTGCGTAGCGAAAGACGCCCCCTCTCAACCACCACGGTACACGTAGTGCGTGCGGAGGTCTGTCATCGATCACCAGACGGTTCCCTTCGCGCCGCACAGTCGCCCGGGCCGGACCGGGCAAGGCGCGCATCGTTGTCACGGTCCTGAGTGCCGTTTCGTACTCTCGCCGACACTTTTCGCATTCGGCCAGGTGGGCCTCAAAAGCCGGGCGGTCGGCTACAGACAACTCGTCGCCCAAGGCATCCGCCAGCAGCACTTCGAAATCGGTGCAATTCATGATGATTCCTCCTTGGCCCAGCGCCGTTTCAGCCGGTCCCGGACGGTCCCAACGGCCCGCAGGTAGTGCGTTTTGACCGTCGAAACCGCAAGACCCAGCTCCTCTGCAACTTGGGCGAAGGTCATGTCGTCGTACACCTTAGCCACAATCACACTCCGTTGAACGTCCGACAGACGGTCGAGTGCGGTGGTGATGTCATCTCGCAATGCTTCCTGATCGATCCGCATCCCCACGTCCTGTGGGCTGCGGGTTTCGGCCACTGTGGACTCCGCGCAGGCTGAAGCCTGCGGCTCGGCGATTCGCTGTTGTTGGCGACGCAGGTCGATGACCCGATTGAGCGTGACACGGCGGAGCCAACCTCGCGGCTGTTTCGGCGCCTGCCGGGCGCACTGTGCATCCCAGCGAAGGAATACGTCCTGGACGACATCCAGGGCGTCATGGTGACGCCCCAGAAGTCGGTATGCCCAGCCGTACACCTCGCCGGTATACTGTTCGAATCCGCGGCCGGACGGGTCACCGATCACTGTCATCGGGGCGATTCCTCTTCTCCCGGGCAGCCTTGTGGTCCAAACGGGATACGGCGATCAGTTCGTGAGGATTATCACGAAACCACTTGCCGTCAAACTCGAACTCGACTGTTGAGGTGTTCTCATCCTCATCCACATCCACGTCGTCGTCCAGAGCGTTGTGAGCGATAATCGTACCGGGCATTTCGACCCGAACGTCGAAGTTGTGGCCGCCGAGCTGCTCGGTAATTTTGCGGTAGCGCTCGGCCCGCTCGTACGCCAGCTCGAACGCCGCAATCTGACCCGGGGTCAACCCGGCCTCCTCACGCAGAGACTGAATATAGGTACTGTATGCTTCACCCAGGATCTGTTCAGCCTCTTCGTCGAAGCACTCTCCTTGCTGATCTTCGGGAAGGGCTCCACAACGCTCGATGAGCCGCTCGAGACTACCGTCTCCCTTCTCTGAAAGTCGAGTGTAGAAGTCGATCAAAGCCCGGCGTGCCATCAACCCATACTCCACGGGCAGGTCCGGATGACTTTCTGTGATCGCTGTCTTGCAGAACTGGAGCTGCTTAATGGCCTCCATACCGGCGAAGGCCTCCACGATCTTTACCCGCTCCTCGACAGTGAGCTCCTCGACCGGCTTTTCACTGAGCTTCTTGAGTTCGTCGTCGAAAAAGAAGTCCTCCCAGCGCTGAATGTCGGCCCAGCGCCGTGGGGCGTAAGCCCGGTGGAAGTAGTAGTAGATCCCGTCTGCGCGATGCTCGATTCGCACGGTCGTGGGGAAGTCGAGATACAGGTCGACGTCCGGATCGTCCGCGGCCGCGAACGTCCACGGCAGTTCATCGCCCGCGGCAAAGCGCCGGCTGCTTGTCAGTATGTCGTTGACGTCGTCGCCATCTTTCTTGGTCGTCCGGGTCACGTCCCAGCCGCTTACGGCCGATGGCATGGCGTCGCCCTGCGACATCTCCTCCTGCGAGCCTTCATACTCCAGCTCGATGGTGACGGCTCCGTCAACGCCGATAGTGATGGTCTCCTCGCGCTCGACACAACCGGTACACACCAGAAAGCTCGACATCACAATTGTCGCATTCTTCATCAGACGGTTCGGAATCATGGTCTTGTCCTCCTTGGCGTAAGGTTCGGTCTACATCAGTATGGACGAGACCGCCACACTCCTGGACGACATCATTCCGGCAATTCCCGTCCCGGCTTGTGCTTACGTCCGGATAAACTAGACTCTACTGGCGCCCACACCGGCACCGAAGGAGTGTAACATGGGCAATAGCAGTGACGACGGCGATCCGGCCGGCCCAGGAGTCGACGGTTGTAGTCAGAGGAGCACGCGGCGACGCTTTGGCTGGGGCACCCGCGTCCGGCGTCTCGTGATCGTAGTCGTGCTGGCTTACCTGGGAGTCTGCGTGCTAGCTCGTCTGCTGCAATCTTGGCTGATGTACTTCCCCACGCGGGGCTACCCGACAACGCCGTCCGATCTCGGCCTGGACTTCGAGGATCTTACGCTGAAAACCGGCGATGGCGTGTCAATCGCCGCCTGGTTCGTTCCGCACGCTGAACCCAAGGGCACTGTCATCTTTTGTCACGGAAACGCCGGCAACATCTCCGATCGCCTGGACAGCGTCAAGCTTCTGCACAACATGGGCGTCAATGTGCTTATCTTCGACTACCGCGGTTACGGCCGGAGCGAGGGTCGGCCCAGTGAGCAGGGTACCTACAAAGACGCGGAAGCCGCCTGGCGATACCTCGTAGATACCCGCGGCGAATTGCCCCAGCGGGTAGTGCCGTTCGGGCGATCTTTAGGCGGCGCGGTGGCGATCGACCTGGCCAAGCGGCATTCCTCGGGTGCCCTGGTGGTCGAGTCGACGTTTACGAGTGCTGTCGACGTTGGGCGGCTGCACTACCCGCTGCTACCGGTCCGGCTCCTGCTCACCTACCGATACGACTCGATCAGCAAAGTCCCGCACATCACCTGCCCGAAGCTCTTCCTGCACGGCAGGGACGACACTCTCATCCCGTTTGACAACGGCTTGAAGCTCTTTGAAGCCGCCGCCGAACCCAAGCAGTTCGTCGAAACACCCGGAGGTCACAACGACGCCGGTTTCACATACTCCCGGGAATACACCGACCGCCTGGAGCGTTTCTTGAGCGACGCATTGATGCCTCTGTAGCCCAAGCGTTTCCTTCATTCACGGTGGTTGCTGGCCAAGTCGGAAGAGACCGGTCTGATTCAGGCGGTCTTGTCACCGTTGCACGTGCGCGACTGCTTGATTAGCCATCTTGCGTATCCTACCGATTGTTTGTCGAACTAGGTAAAGCATGGCTGCGACTGTCCTGTCTTTACAACGCCCGACCCAAAAAGATTACCCAAGTGAGTCTTGCTTCCCCCGGTAAGGATGTTCACAATACGGTTATCGGTCACAGGTAGGAGGTGATGATCCTGCTTTGTGACTCGCATCTGTCACGCATGATTCTGTCGTTGGGACTCGCGCTGTGTCGGCGCCGGCCCGCAACGACATACAGCTCAGAATGGAGAAGATGTCATGAGAGTCAGAAACCTGAAAACAACCATGCTTGGAGTCCTATGTGTGGGGGCTATTGCCTGTCCAGCCTTCGGGGATCCCTACGACTACACATGGGACCATCCCTGCCCCGAGCAGCCTCTTCACTGCTACTGGCATGAGCCCCCTTGTTGGTGCCAAGGCGAGTGGGACAACCAGGATCATTGGCTTAGCAATCCTGACGGTTACCCCAGCGACCCCAGCGACACGGCCATGATCGAGCACAGCAACACCGGGCATTGCAATGGTGGTTTTAACGACGGCGATGAGTGCAACGATAACTTGGAGTGTCACGGAACGTGTGATGGTGGTCTAAACCATGGCGACGAGTGTAACGATGATGTGGAGTGCCCTGGGACGTGTGATCGTGGCTGTCGAGCCGGGCAGGCCTGCAACAGCGACTCGAACTGCTTAGGGGCGTGCCACCATGGGCCCATGCATGGGGAATGCTGCAGGTATGTGTGCATTTACCCCGGGATCTGCGGGAGCGCGGGCACCTGCCAAAACAAGGGGACCTGCGAGAACGTGGGCACCTGCCAAAACTATGAGGACTACCTGAAGGTCGACGTCGCCAACGAGACAATCGCCTATTTGCTAATCCGAACAAAAGATAGCAGCGCCTCAGACGACAGCCTCGAAGTCTGGTTCAACAACATCGGGTGGTGCAGCGGTAGTCACGAACCGTGCGAGAGTCGTTTTGATTGCCCATTCATGCAGTTGTGCGTCGGGGTTGTCAAGACGTTAACAGTGGGTGCGTTCGTCATTCACGCCGAGAACGGCCCCGCGACGTTCAAAATCAACGACGCAACGATCAAGACGGATCCAACGGACTGATGCGGATTGCAGAACAGTTTCTCTTGTGGCGCATAACGCAAGCGCTGCGCGATACGCAGCGCATGAACAACCACGAACACTTTAGTACGCAAAGGATACAGCGATGAATAAGCGACTTTTGGCAGCATGGATCACGGCGCTAACGATCACCGGAACCGCCGCATCGGCCTGGGCTGATCCGCCCGACTGTACGCCGGGCCCAAATGTGAAGATATTCGACCCGGAAGGGACCGAGGGAGCGTGGCAAAAACTTGATAATTGGAACCCTGAGGGCGAGCCCGGTCCGAACGACGTGGCCTGCATCCCCAGCGGCCATACCGCCACGATATATTGGGGTTTTTGTCCTAATGGAGACCAATGCTACGGAGCGCCTTGTCCAAACGAGTGCGAACCGGCCCGGCACGTGCAGGCTAGACAGGTTAGTGTAGACGGCACGCTGACGTTTATTCCCTGGACAACCCTCACCATCAGCGAGGACTCGGAAGTAAACGGGAAGTTGGAAGGCTGGGGCAGGGGATCCCTGCTGATCGACAGCGACAGCAATCTGACGATCACCGGGGATGGGCGCATAGAGGCCTATTACGAGGAGGGGAGCTGTGCGTTGTTGCAGGCGATCATCGACGGTGCCGGTGAATGTTCTGGTGGCGACAACGACGGTGACCCTTGCGCGCCGTGTTTGTCTACCGATCCCTGTGTTGCTGGTGGGGGCACGTGCGTCCCTCCCTCTCCCTACCCCACGCTGACGCTTCAGGGTTCCAGCCTGGAACTGCGAGGGCGCTGGGAAACATGCCTCCCACTGATCAACAACGCGAGTGTCATCGCCGACGAGTGCCAGAATAACCTCATCGTGTCGGCGGATGGCAACACTGGGTCAGGCTTCTGGATTGCCGAGGTCGACAGTACACCCTACGTGTACGGACCCACCGTCCTCCAGATCGAAGGTTCGGTAAGTGGAAGCGGGACCTGGAAGATCGAGAGCAACGCGAAGATCGTCATCAACGCCGCCTGCACCGCATTGACCGGAGATGTCAACCTCAGCCACTCCAGCGCCATGCTTGACGTAAACCAGAACTTCTCCACCTCTGGCAATCTTGAGATGACCGGAGGGACCATTACGGTTTCCACCGGTAAACTGGCGGCCTTTGACTGACAGCGGTTCGCAATAATTCCGCGGGTGTTATGCTCCGGCGTCTGTGGCGTCCGTAGCAGCCGCCGGAGCTTTCTCCATGTGCCGTCGACACCCTCAGATGGCGGGCGCCTGGTATCCGCCGGGATAAAGATACGGATAATACCCTCTATGAGGGAGCGAACAGGTGGCTCTGATGATCCACCCTACGGGGCTTGTCCCCATGGAATGGGAAGCATGCGCAGAGCAAGGCAGGCAAGCCGGGTCTGATGACCCACCCTACGTCTTCCCCATTTGCTTGACGGCTGCGTCGTATTCTTCCTTGTCAGGAAACAGTACTACCTTGGCACTTTTCCTGGGGCGCTCGATCATCTTGTCGAAGCCCGTGGCAAACTCGGCCAACGGGAACAGGTTCGTGATGACTGGCGTCGGATCGAGCCGGCCGTTTGCCAGCAGGTTGCG
Organism: Planctomycetota bacterium; assembly: GCA_030616775.1. Lineage (GTDB taxonomy): Bacteria > Planctomycetota > Phycisphaerae > UBA1845 > UBA1845. The sequence goes on along the minus strand of JAUWWQ010000061.1, from coordinate 8,511 downwards.
GTTTCGATACCAGGTGTCGAAGATCTTGCGGCCGTTGATGCCGTGAATCTGGCACCCCTTGAACACGATGCCGTTGTTGTAGTCGATCGGCAGCGGCGATTCGGCCGCGATGCCGAAGGCGGTGACCCGGCCGGCCTTGCGGACCATGGCGAAACAGTCGTCGATGGAGTTCTGTGACCCCACCATTTCCAGGGCAATGTCCACGCCGTTGCCGCCGGTGTGATCCATGACAAACTCGAGACGCTCCTTGGGAGTCGTCTGATTGGTGTTGAGCTGGAGGTCGGCGCCCATCCTGCGGCCGATCTCCATGTTGAAGTCGTATTTGCCCAGGTGAATGATCCTGGCCACCCCGCACGCCCGGGCCACCCCAACGGCGAACAGACTGATCGGGCCGTCACCGGTGATGACCATGGTTTTGCCGGCCACGTCGGCATCTTCACCAAGGACGGCATACGCGGCGTTACCCAGCGGCTCCTGAATGGCAGCGACCCACGGCGGGATTGATGGATCGTTGGGCCAGCAGATCGACTCGGGAAGCGCAAAGTACTCGGCGAAGCAGCCATCGAAATCCACGCCGAGGATTTTCATGTTCATGCCTACGTGGAAGGATCCGAGCATACTGGTCAGATCGCCGGGATCGTAAATATGGGTCTCGGCAGAGATGTAATCGCCGACTTTGATGCGTTTGCAGTGCGCCCCGACCTCGACGACCTCACCGGCCACCTCATGTCCGAGAATCTGCGGCAGGGCCTTGGCCCCGATGCGCTGAGCCGACCACGGATCCCACTTATATATGTGCACGTCGGTGCCGCAGATACTTGTTGCCCGCACCTTCACGAGCACCCAGTCGGGTTCGGGCTTGGGAACGGGCTTGTCCAACAGTTCGGCCCCGAGCCGAGGTCCGGTCTTGACGACAGCCTTCATGCTATCCATGGGGATTCTCCATTTTGTGAGATTCAACAACGGGTGCGACAGCGAAGGCCGGTGCTATGGCTTCCGCCGCCTCCGCAGACGACGGGGCTCCCGACCACAGGTGCCGTGTTTCAGGCGACGTATACCCCGTATCCTTGCGCGTTCCTTTTGGGCAGCAGCGTACAGCCTTCTGCCGACCTATGCAACGGGTTGGTTGGGAGGGCGAGAGTTCCGTGGGTCCGACCCTCCGGTCAGTCCTCCATGGGCCGAGGACCTGCCCGCGACGCGGGGAGCCCGCGCCGAATACCTCTCAGGCGGCCCTTATGATGAGGCACGGGTTCGCAGGCTGATTCGGGTGGCCGCGCGACTTACGTATCCGAGGCTGGCGCTGTGGATTTCGCAAGATGTAGGCGAGACACGAATGTGTCACCCTACGGCGCGCTATCGCCTTCCGGGGGAAGCTCCTCGACGACCTCCTTGTACTTCTTCCACGCGGCCGGTCTGGCAAAGGCTTTTCTCTTCACGCCGGTGTTGATAGCCTTGACTGACAAATCGGGGAAGTCGGCCGTGTTGATCTCGAGGCCGCCGTTTTTCGTGGCGATGATCCGACCGGGTAGGTGAAGGTCCGTGAGCACGAAGAACTCCAGCTTGTCGTACTTATCGTACATGGTGCTTTCGGGCTTGGGCACGCACACCAGATGATCGGTGTTTTGCGGGTCGCCTTCGGCCGGAGGGAGCAGCGTCACTTCGAAGTTGCGCAGGATGGTCTCTTTCTTCTGGCCGAACGGTAGCGGGAACGGAGCCCGCTCCAGATCGAAAAGATCGATCTTCTCGCCCGGCCTTACAATCTCACGTTTGGTGACTTGCTTGATGCGTTCGAGGACCTCGTAAAGCCATCGGCCGTCGAAGAGATACCATTCCTGTTTGCCTCGCACACCTTCCTGCTCGGTCTTCTCGAAGTGGATCAGAAAGTGCGGGTTCGGCTCAGTGATCATGAAAAGGATGCTGCCGTGCTTGGTGCGCTTCGACAGATTGATCCGATCGTCCTCGACGAAACGAACCTTGCAGCGGATGTCTTTTAGACCATCGCTTCGTTTCTCCAATTGTGTGAGTACCTCGTCGACCCGGTTCTGCGATGCATCCAGGCCGGAGGGCGGACCGCCGGCGAGCGCCAGCCAGCCAGCCATCCAAGTGAGCAAGATCATAAAGGGCAGTCTCACGAATAACCTTCGGACAATCATTAGAAGCTCCACTTCGTGAGTGGCATACTCTCACGATCCGCTGGGGACGCATCGGGTGAGCATGGGATAATCTCGCAATCCTTGGTACCACCTGCTACGGACCGGCATGCGCCATCCCACGCTCACGAATGCTACGTCATTGCCGACCTGGCTACAAGGTCGAGCGCCTTGGCGTCGGTCGGGCGGCCCGTTGCAGTCGGTTCATGATTCCGCTACAATATTCGTCGGAAAGCGTCAACCGGACGTCAACCCAGGTCCACGACATTAGGAGAGGACAGCGGTGGCTGGCAGATCGTGTTATCAAATATCTGCGGCGGTTCTTATGGTGTGTTTCCTCATCGCGGCACCAACTCACGCCCAACACATTCTGTATGTTGATGCCGAGGCCCCAGGGCCGACGCATGACGGGTCAAACTGGTGCGAGGCGTTTCTGTACCTTCAGGACGCTCTGGCCACGGCCGCAAGCTTGGGCGATAAGGCTGTCGAAATCCGCGTTGCCCAGGGCGTCTACACACCCGACCGGGACACGGCTAACCCAAATGGAACAGATGGCCGGGAGGCGACATTCCAACTGCTAGACGGTGTCGCCCTTCGAGGCGGCTACGTCGGCGAGCGAAGGAATCCAGCGAGGTGCCGTCCGAAGGAGAACGGAGAAAGCTGCCTGATTGCCTGGCTCAGGCCAAGAAGGCGGTCTTTTACGTTTAGGCAGCGAGCTTGCGGCAGCGTCCTGAGTTTAGCGTACCATCCCTTTATGGGTGGCACCTAGGAAGAATCTACCTCACCGAGGAATCGCATTGCCGTTGCGTGAAGGGCAAGCTCAACGCCACGCCGGCACCTTGGCTTCCGCTCCGAGGGGAGTATAGCCGGTGGTACTGTGATACTGGTTGTCGGTCAGTGTGTGCGGCAGTGTTTACGAATAGCAGCCAAGAGGTCGTCAAGAGTTGTAGGCTTTGAAAGGTCGGCTCCTGCGTGGAAAGGCTTGCACCAGTCCGGAAGTTCGCAGGGTTCGATGATAAATGGAATGATGAAGCTTCGACCGGGTGGGCGCAGGCCTAAAGCATCTACGGCCCAGCGGACTTCTTTCTGGCGGAATCCAACTTGATCGAAGCCAGGACGGAGGCAAACGACGAAAGCATCGGCTTCCTTCACCGCTTTCCTGATTTCCTGTTCCCATAAGTCTCCGTGTACGAGTTTGTCTGTGTCGATCCACGGATCCACGCCCGCCGTCTTGAGGCAACTGGCGATTTCCTGAGCCTTAGCTGTGTCGTCCTTGGCGTGGCAGATGAACACCTTGGGAGGAGGGAGCAAGTGCCTTTGCGCGGACGCCGTGAGCTCATCCCTGGACATACCTGTCATTAGAAGCCACGAAGCCAGAGACGCTAAGGCATTCGCGACAATGCCAGGGCCAGTTTCGGTGTTGTGGCACAGCTCGTTCAGCGCGAAGGGGTCGCCCTTGATCTCTGCCCAGGCGCCATCGGGGCGTTGGACCTGAGCGAGCCATGCGGCTCCTTTGCCGAGTCTGGCACGTAAGGATGCGGGCGTCTGTGCAGACCGTGCGAAGTTCGAAAGCGCCCATAACACCCAGCGCGTGACGAACACGGGTCCACGCATGGGATCCTTTGCGCTGCCGGGCCAACAGGCGAAAGACGGATTCTCGATGGCGCGGGTTGCGAGGTTTAACGCAATCGCACGGGTTAACTCAGTATCAGGACTAGGCAATCCAAGTAGGGCAAGTAGCGCATGGGCGGTCGCAACGTTTTCCAGTCCCTCCCTTGGTGCCCAAGTGATGGCGCTGCTTTCGCTCAGATCGCTGATTGCCTGACGCAGTTTGTGCCATAGCGGGCCTCTATAAGACAGTTGGTTCAAGAGGCGGGACGCCATCAACAGAATCCACGTGCCATGTTTGCGGAAATAGGGTTCAGGGGAGTCTACGACCTCGGATACCCACCCAAGAATTGAATCGTGTAGGGCTTGCTGACCAATGCCGGCTGCCGATAATCCGTTCTTGAATGTCAGGATGGGCAGAGCTGCCAACATACTGGTGGGAATGGTGTGTTCCGGCTCTTCGTGAGAGAATAGCAGGTTGTCGGTCCAGTACATGCCAAACTTGGGGTCCGGCCTTCGGACTTGCCGACCAAGCCACTCGAAATCTATGGAGAAAGCTGGGGAATCTGTGATGCCGAGATCTGAGAGGCAAATAAGAACGTGACCAGTCACGCCCGGACGGGGGTTGGTGCTTTCATCCCCCCATCCGCCAGTATTGGCTCGGTGCCGGGCCAGCCATGCTACGCCCTTGTTGAACGAACCGAGGACGGCGTCCCTGGTTCGTTGGAGCGGTACGGGGTCGTCGATGGCATTCCCGTGATCCTGACGTTGCATGGCTTCGCCGCTGGAAAACTCGGTTGAGGCCAGATTCCCTGTTTGGCCCCCAGTCGAACGACGCGGGGCGCCTAAATGGGATTCTAGCAAGACCATGGTTCCTGAGTCAACGTCTCTCCCCAATAGGGGTGCATGACCGTAATTGCAGGCTCCCCCGGGGGCCGATAGGAGGGATAGGACGAGTCGTTCGCAGGAGGCGGGCGGCCGGAATGACGGATGAACCAGGACAGCAGATCAGGGAGGATCGATCTTGGCGCGGCAACGGTCGGCGGAAGAGTTGCGGGTTTTGCGGGAGGAGTTTTTGGTCAGGGCGAACGCTACGTTTGACTCCCGGCGCGCCGGGATTTGGCCAGGACGGGAAGAACGGGTTTGGCGACATTCACCGAGCGGGAAGATCGAGCCTGCGAAGTGACCGACGCCCTGGCACGTTGGCTGCTGGAAGAGCATTTGAGCTTGGACGAGGAGGCCGATCCCGGCGTACAGGTGGACTGCCCGATCTGCGGTGGACTGGTGCGTTACGATTCACCACAGCAGGCTGAGCTGGAGATTCGCGGGCTCAAGACCCGTCGGGGGAAGATCGAGCATGAGCGGGCGGCCTGGCGTCTGTACGAACGGCTGGTGTGCCGTGGGTGGGCGGGCGAGGTGAAGGAACTGATCGCGGCGTTGGATGACCAGCGGCGGAAGGCCGACGAATCCATCATCGAGGCGAGCCCACTCGCGCATGCCGTCAGGGACCGGGTCGAACGGAATGGCGAAATCGAAGGTACCGCCACAGAGATCCTCGAACTTCTTTCGGCTGACAAGGATTCGAAGGTCCTGAACCACCCCGACTGGCCCAGACGGGCGCCGACCTTCGGAACAAAGCTCCGAGAAGTCGCACCGAACCTTCGTCGACTCGGCATTGAGGTGCAGTCCCATCGCAACGGGAGGAGTCGCACGATCACCATCCGCCGGACTGAGGAATCCCCGGATTTGCCGTCATCGCCGTCACCGCTGTCACCTGCGGTACAGGAAGCGGCCCGCGAAGCCGATGGCCGGGGCTCAGTGGGTCCTAGTGATGACAGCGAGTTGCCATTCTGTTACGGCGAAAGGGTCTCCGATGACACCGACGTGGCCGCCCAGGAAGGCTCGAAAAGCGGACAAATGACAGCGATGACAGCAGTTCCCCCCGAATCTGAGCGCGACGGTCAAGGCCCGGGCTTTGAGGTCGATGTGGCGGAAGACGAGGGCGTGTTATGACCGTCGGCACGAACGTTTGGATAGGCTTGGCCACTGCGGGAGCAGCCGCGAAATCCACACGCCGTGGCGACCACGCGGGGCGTCGTTCGCCGCGAAAAAAGCCGGAAAACAGGAGGCAAGATCGCCTTGCTATCCGCGGCGGCTTGAGCCTCAGTGTGGGTGACCCGGGATGGGCCCGGGGCGGGATTTGACGCATGGGTATGATCCTCCGCAAGCAGTACACGATGCCGATTCCGCCCGGTGCGAAAATCACCGAGCGCGGCGGACAGCGCGTCGCGTACTGGAGGCTACGGAACAGGCAGCTTCGGTCGGGGGAGGTAATCGACGGCAGAGACGGCAAGCTCCGCGTTCGCGGTCGGTCTCGGTTCTACATGGCCCGCTATCGCGATGGAAGCGGTGAGATCGTCGAGGTTGCGACGGGATGCAAAGATGAGGTGGCGGCGCGGGCGGTTCTTACGCAGCTCGAACGCCGCGCTGAACTGATCCGGGCCGGCGTGATCACCGTGGCCGAAGGTGACGCGGCCGACTATGCCGGAGTGCCACTTTCTCGGCACCTGGACGCGTACGAGCTACATCTCCATGCCAAGGGCGGCGATCCACGCCGCATTGCGATGCTTCGCCGTCGACTCGAGCGGTTGGCTCGTGATTGCCGCTTCTCCAAGCTCAACAAGATGTCCGCCGGTCCGATCGAGCAGTGGCTCGGCAGCTTCTTTCCGTCAGCGTCAACCGCTCCCGTGCTGCGATGGTCGGGGTGAGCAAAGAGAAAGGCTGACACGGTTGAGCCAACCGCCCGACTCTTGTACTGCCATCCGACTGGATTCCGATGTTTCACTACGGGCAAGCTAATGCAACCGGAGTTTCGCAAGCCGGTCCTCAGCAGCCGCGATCACATCGTCGTCGAACCTGTTCATCAGATCATCGCAGTCAGCATACTTCACCGTGGGCAATACATGAGGGTACTTACATAGATCATCTAGCATGACGTATGGCTGTTCGTCGCGTCTACAGAGCGGCAGTATCGGAACGGACCGGACGTGTGGGGCGAGTACTCCCAACTCGTGGGGCACAGAACGCGGTGCACTCACATCGGCCAAAACGAACCGAGCTATTCTGGCCAGCAAATCCACCGTCTCAGTGCGGTTCCTCGCCTGCGGCTTCTCGAAATCGAACAGAACCGGAACATATCCACGATTCCGAAGTTGTTCGCGCATCCGATCGAGGATGGCCTTCCGTTCAGGCGAGAAGTTGCCAAGGATCAGAACGACTTTGGATGTGATCGTGTCAATAACCTGACGGAGCCGCTCGTTGTTGAGCATCAAGTGCATGAACTGAGCAAGCTCAACACCCTCCACCACCAACGCCGGCTCCTTCGGGTGCGTGACGATCAAGTCTTCCTGTATTGCTCCCTCAAGTCGGACGTTCCTTGCCGACACGCCGAAAACATGTGCACCGCGCAAGTCAGCACCGCGAAGATCAGCCTGTACAAGGGACGCATTACGCAAATAGGCACCACGCAGATTGGCACGATGGAGGATCGTCGGCCATTCTGGATGCTCATAAGAACCTACCGTCGTCGGCTTGCCTCCGCCGGTTGTTAGCATGACAGCGCTATGAAGTATCCGCTCGCGTCGCGGTTCTTCGTCGGCTTTCGTAAGATGCTTCAATGCGCTCCTGATAGTACTCGCATGTCTCGATCAAGTTAGGCCACGAATGCGGCCAGCGGCTCCATATCTTCCAGGCCAGCGCGTTGACCACGTCCGCGACCTGCTCCAGGGTGATCCTCGGGTTTTTCCCCCCGAAGCCGCTCGGTTTGGGCGGCCAGGAAGTACATGGCTATGCGCGAACAGAGCCAATGGCGGATCAGACTCGTATACGTGCGCACTTCGAAGGCCCCGAAGCCCGCCTCCTGTTTGGCTCGCTCAAACCACTTCTCCACGTGCCAGCGGGCAAACCCAACCTTCATCATCACCTGGAGGCTCACATTGCCCGGAGCGTTACTGACGAAGTACTTGAGCTCACCACTATGGGTGCTGCGAGCCACTATCAGCCAGTAGAGTCGGTCCGTGGGAATCGATTGCCTGCCCGGCCCCGAGGTATCGAGATCGTGCGCCTTCGATTATCGGCCTGTCCCAGAACCGGGCAATGTTGCACGCCAACCGGCCCTCCATGTCCCCACTCCGCCGTCAGGGGCTGCTTCACGCCACCTATCGCACGAAGCGGCTGCGCGTCGGATGTTCACCCGACTCCAAGGCACCGCGGCATTGCGTGGCATTTTGAGAGCAGCTTGACATAGCGCGCTTGGCACGTTAGGCAACGTTTAGTCCATTCAGACCAGCAGGAGGTTGGTGGTATTTCCGGTCACACGGCTGAGAACCGTCTGGTCAACTCTATGAGGAGGCAAGCATGATGTGCGCTACAAGAAAGCTGGTGACTCTGGTGCTGATGTGTGGCTTCGCGGCAAGCGAGACGAGTGGAGCCTCCCTCTACATGGTGGTCAGCAGTGCCCACAATGACAAAGTGCTATGTTTCGACGAAACGGGCGCGCTGTTTACCTCATTTCCGTGTGATACTGATACTAATGATGGGAGTTTCTTTCGAGACTCTGGTGATTTTGCCAATCCGCACGGTCTAGTGTTCGGACCGGATGTCCGTCGAACGCGCTGTAGCATCTCGTCGCCCATGGGGCTCACGATATCCGACGATGCGGCAAGAAGTCGAATTACGATAATTCTGAGCATGT
>JAUWWQ010000069.1 GCA_030616775.1 Planctomycetota bacterium | reverse complement strand
CGTGTGCAACGCAGACGGCTCGGTGGATCACAACGACACCACACCGGTTGGGCAGTGCTGCAATCCGACCGACGGCACGCTGACGGTAATCGACGACGGCAACGCGTGCACGGATGACGTGTGCAACGCAGACGGCTCGGTGGATCACAACGACACCACACCGGCCGGCCAGTGCTGCAATCCGACCGACGGCACGCTGACGGTAATCGACGACGGCAACGCGTGCACGGATGATGTGTGCAACGCAGACGGCTCGGTGGATCACAATCCTCTGGATGGAGGAGCGTGCGATGATTGCCCCGGCGACCCTGGGTGTGCCGGAACATGTTGTGCCGGGGTCTGCTGTGCAGGCACGTGTATCGCTGGGGTCTGCCAGCCGTAGACGGACGCAGATTCGGGGCGATGCAACCAGTCCGACTCCACGCAGGAACACGACCTGTTGGCTCTGCTCCGTTAGGCGCAGCCGGTGGCAGACTCGGCCGGCTCACTGAGATGGCGATTGCAGTTGCCCGTCCAGAGCCACTGTCGGCTCCGCCGATTGCCCAACTGACGGCTTCGCGGACCAGGGAGACCCGTGTACTACCTGTCCCAACACGCCGGATTGTATGTGTGACGGGGCTGGCGCGTGCGTCAACATCCCGTAGAGAGGTTCAAGTTGGAGTGACCTTGAGGGCTCCGGCTCTTGCAAACTGATACATCGCCGTGGCGGTGCTGACTCGAACGTCGACGCGGCGTGTCAGCACCGCCGCGTTCTCTCTTTTGGAGACAATAAGGCGCATTCTGCGCCGACCGCGAAGTCGGCGCGTCCCCAATGGGCGATATGCCCAAGCTGGGGCCGTAAGCCCGGTGGACCGTTGTTCAGGACGACACGCCGACTTGACGTTTGCGCTGTAGGCTGAGACGATCAGGCTGTGTGCCGGCCCGGCCAGGGAGATCAAGACGAGGACAATTCGGTGCGAGTCTCCCTGAAGCCGGGAGCCACATTGAGGTTATAAGAAAGGACCCATGCCATGAACCGATGCTCTAAAAGACCTTTGGTGGTGGGCGTGTGCGCAGTCATTGCTTTGATGGCGACGGGCACGGCCGCTCAGGACGAATCCGATGAATGCACGCCGCCTGTCCCGGGCCTCACGCTGAGCACGATCTCCAACGAGGAACTGAGTGGTTTGGATGGGCTGCTTGACTTCGAGGTGGACGTGACCACCGGCTGTAGGCTTGATTCGCCCAACCTCCGTGCGGCCAGCATTCTCAGCCGCCTCGACATCGACGGTGATGACGTCCCTGACAGCTCGCCGGATACGGACGGTGACGGGCTGCCGGACAACTGGGAGCTGGGTGGGATCGAGACCAGTGCGTTGATGGAAGATCGTGTCGTTTTCTTCCCCGCACCGTCGGCGATAGTGCCCGGGACACCGCCAACACCGGTCTTCACGCGACGCGCCGTCGCAACCAGCGCCCTACTGGCTGACACCGATGGCGACGGTTTGAGCGACTTTATCGAGGTCTTCGGGCTGATGTTTATCGACGACAACCGGAACGGGATTCTCGATAGCCCTGCGGACTGGATGGACTTTAACGGCGACGGGCTCCCCAGCCCGGGCGAGTACCCGGTAGACCAATCGGGTGAAATTACCGACGTTGACGGATTCCAATTGCGCCACGACTTCGACGGCTTCGTCTTCACCGATCCCACCAATCCCGACACCGACGGGGATGGGATTCTCGACGGCGAAGACCGCGACCCGCTGATCAATCCCCGAGCGTTCGGTATAGCCAACCGGATTATCGTTCGGTTCCAGGCCCAGGATAATCCCGACATCGACCAGGACGGGCTGGGCAATGGCATGGATATGGGCAATGACTTGCTGCCCAGCGAGGCACCCGATCTCCCCAGCTTCCAGGTCATCGACAATCCCCAAAATCTGCGCGAGCTGTTGGATCTGTTTCGGGAGGACCTCCTGAAGGAAGGCGTTGTCCCCGAATCGGCGATCGAGGACCTGGTCGGGGCGGATTGGGACGGAAACGGCCTATGGCGCACGACGGACGTACGGAACTGGTCGCTGATCATTGATCCCGCGGATGAGGCAACCCGGCCGCCGGACGACTTCTTCCGCCTCGACGACGGCACACTGCTCTACAGCGCCCAGAAGCTTAACGATGAGGACCTCACAGAGGCGGAACAAGATGCCGGGCGGCAGAGCCTAACGGCGATCTACAACGACCCTGACTTCGACCGCTACGGCGACCGTGGTGTCGGACTTGCCTGGCAACAAGTACTGATACCCTCCTCGACTGATCAGTTCATCCCCGATAAACGCATCTGGGCCATTCTGTACGCATGGCGAATGCCCGGGTTCGACATTGACGGCGACGGATTTGTAGGTGTCCCCAACCTCACGGCAACAACATCGGCTCCGGCGACGACGGCGGAGGATGAAGTGGACATGGCCATGGTCGCCCTGCGGCCGGATTCAAGTACCGGACGACTCCTGCTTACTGATCAGGTGCCGCTCCTGGATCCTGAATCCGGGGATCGACCGTTCGATGACCGCATCCCTATCGGTGAGCCCGAGCCTGAGGTTCCCAGCCTCAATGGCATCATCGAGATTGGAAACCTTCGCCGTGCGCTTGGCAACTTAGGTTGCGGGGCGTTGGGCATCGGAATGCTCGGGGTGATCGGATTGGCCCTTCTGCTGCCCATGTGGTGGCGGCGTCGTTAGCAGCAGCCGCATATGTGCGGTTGCGGTATGCACCCTGAGTTAGGGGCGCTGTCGCACTGGCGGGCGTAACGGGCTCTCACGGCGGTCAACACCTGTTGCCTCGTCGCGACGCAACGCAGTCTCGGCGCGTTTCTGATCCTCGACTGCCATAGAAGCGCGCTCCGCGTCAATCAACCCGTCCGCTTGCAGCGAACTCAAAGTCGGTGGTCCTGTCCGGTCGGTTGGCGCTTGGATCGGCCGCGGAGCATGCACCCTGCAACTCACCGTGGATAACGCTAACAAAGCAACGAGCGATACCGTGGCTCGCACAGTGGCACCTTTGCAGTACCGTCGCTCTCCAACGGCAAGACGTTCAGCGCTTAGCTTCATGTGTGTTGAATGACCAGAATGTTGTCGGGCAGGAAAGACAACACCTTGGCCACCTCTTCCCACGGTACGTCATCCTCTCCGGAAGTGGGCCTGGGTAGCAGCGTTTTGGCGTCGCCAACCAGGGTGCACAGCTCACGAGCACTGCGCTGCACGATGTCCAAACTTGTCCCGGACCACTGATACTGCCTGGTGGGAAACGACACCAAGCCGGGTCTGACCAAGTGGACGTGGTTTCCACGAGCGGCCACCAACCGTCCAAGGTCCACATCGAGGTCATGGAAACGCTGCTTGGCCTCAAAGGCCGGTCCAGAGTCCATCACGGCTGCACCGTCGCTCGTCAGGGCGCCGGTCGTCGGAATGCAGCGGTAGTCAGCCGGTTCGAGCCACAGGTTGCAGGCCTTTTCGTTCATGTTGTCCTCAGTCGCGGACTTCCGCTATCCGTGCGCGGAGACGTCGCTATTATATCGGTCCGATGGACGCTGATGTGTTACGTCCGTGCGCTGACACTGATTATTCCGCAGGGTTGGCAGGTTATAGGACGTGCGGCGCCCAAACCACCTGCATACCCACACATCCTCGGATCTGTGCTATGGTACCATTCCACAATGACCGCCGCTAATGGCTGCAAAGACTCATCAGACAGCCGTAGTCCTTATACCGCCGGAACACTACTGGGAGCCCATACAGGCCATCCGACGGCAGCATGATCGACAGATTCGACGATGGATGCCGCACGTAACACTGCTATACCCCTTCCGCCCGCGAGACCAGTTCGACGCGGTTGAGAATGGGCTGCGGAATGCGTGCCGGGCGATTGAGCCGTTCAAACTCCGGCTGTCTGAGCTTCGTCATTTCCACCACGGACGAGCCCGGTACACGTTGTGGCTTGCGCCGCAGCCGGGCGAAACGGTGGTCCAATTGCAGGCGGCCTTGGAGATGGCAGTGCCGGACTGCAACGAGACCTCCGGGTACCCTGGCGGCTTCACTCCGCACTTGAGCGTCGGACAGGTACGAGGACACGACGAAATGGCGACACTTGAGGTCGACCTCCAGGCCGATTGGCAACCGCTATCGTTTCCTGTGCAGTATGTAAGTCTGATCTGGCGAAACCAGCCGCCGGACGATATTTTTCGCGTGGACCGACGTATTTCCCTCGGTTGACTACGCGAACAGGGGGGTAATCCTTGCCACATCTTGCCACATGAGGAGTTCTGGATAACAATCTGTGTGGCACGGTCGGGTGCAGCACACGCTCGAGCATGCAACGTGCGTGTTCACGCCGCTGGAGCGAGCGCCACTGCGGAATCCCCACAGGTACCGATAAGCCGAAAATATGCCGACATCAAGCACAGCCCGTAGCCTCGAGATGCCCGAGCATGAGGGGATCAAGGACACCCTCGAGTCGATCGTGATTGCCCTGATTCTGGCGTTTGTATTCCGCGCATTTATCGTCGAAGCCTTTGTGATTCCGACCGGCTCGATGGCTCCCACCCTCTACGGCGCCCACGGCACGATCGTCTGCCAAGACTGCGGCGTGGAATTCGCCTATGGTGTGAAAGATCTGGCTGATAAGCGCAAAGTCGTTCAGGTTTTGGCCAGTTCCAGGGCCGTTTGCCCTAACTGCAATCACGTCAACACCAACCTGAGAGTCAGCGACGAGCGACGCAACCGCGAGAAGGGCGATCGGATTCTTGTGCTGAAATGGCCTTTCGACATCGGGGGTCGATCCCTGGGACCTGCCCGGTGGGACGTGATCGTGTTCAAGGATCCGGCAGACGGTGTGACCAATTTCATCAAACGGTTGGCTGGTTTACCCAACGAGGTACTGATGATCGTCGACGGCGATGTGTATACCGTCACCACCGAGAAGCTCTCCGCCGACGCGCGAGAACAACTCGACCGAATCCGCCATGAGAAATATGAGCAACGGGCGAAGATCCGGCACGGCGGGCAGCTCACGCGGGTCCCGAGGAAGATCCTTGACGAACTCGATGAGAAAATGACCATCGTGCGCAAGACGCCCGCAGCGCAACAAGCGCTGTGGTCTCGAGTCTACGACCACGACTACCCGCCACAAAAGCTCGACCGGAATCAGCCTCGCTGGGCTTCGGCTCGCGGCGACTCCTCCGGGTGGGACGCCTCCAACCGCCGTGTGCGTTTTGAAGATCGCGGTACCCGGCCCGACTATATCGAGCTGGCGGGCAAAAGGATCCTCGCGGTACGTGCGTACAACATTCACGGTGGCGACGTACCCACCGTTTCGGACGTCCGGGTGCGTTTCGTCTGGACACCGCAAAACGGCGAAGGGGCGTTGAGAATCAGGCTCGAAAAGTCGAGAAGAACCTTTTGGGCCACAGTCCGGATGGACGGGCTGGTGACTCTTACCGAGTCGACCGACGTGCCTGGATCCACAGCCTTGGCGATGGCCTTCAAACAACTTGCGCCATTTGCACAAGGCAAGTCCGTGGAAATCAGCTTCGAGAACCTTGATTACCGCCTTGCGTTGAAGGTTGGAGGGGAGGAGGTGCTCACATCGTCCGGCGACCGCGAATCACCTGCCTACTACGGCCCCGACTTGAAATCATTGCGGCGGATGGCCCGAAAGACGCCTGCGCCGCCGCGCATCTATGGCGAGGGCGGAGCGTTCGAGCTGTCACATCTGGTTGTTGAGCGCGACGAGTACTACTACCACGACCCGAAGCCCCAGGCCCTTGCGATGAGGTGGGCGCCACAACGGGGATGGGCCAGCCCGGAAAGCCCGATCCTCCTGCGCGAGCACGAGTACTTCATGCTTGGCGACAATACCGCCGCCAGCAAAGACTCACGGCTGTGGGACCAGGTTGGCCCTCATCTGGTCAATCGCGGGGAAGCATTCCAGCTCGGTACGGTTCCCAGGGACCAGTTAGTTGGGAAGGCGTTCTTCGTGTACTGGCCCAGCGGTCACAGGATTAGCTGGTTGCCCAGCATTGGAACCTGGAACTGGTCTATCATCCCCGACGTCGGGCGGATGCGCTGGATTCGCTGACCAATCCGCAAAGCGGGAAGCAGCGCGCCCGATTGGCCTAGCCGGGGGTTGGCTTATCCACAGCGTATCAACCATGCGACATGAAGCGGTAATAGCCAGTAGAACTGAACGTATTCAATAATAAGTAATCTGGCGGGTTGTTGCCGTCCGACCGCCGTCTGACAATCTTGCTGTCGTAACTTTTTGCTGGACATATGGTTACAGATGGTCCCATGGGGGATTTGGGCACGGCAGGGTGAGCCAACGGCTTCATAAGGGTAAACGCCTCTGCGCTGCTGTGAGATGGTTATCAACGTAAAACCGGCAAGACGCCGGGCACTTAGCCTCGCGGCCTTTCTTCGTACCCAAAAACATGGTACTTAACGCTATCCCTATGCGACACGGCGACGAACCCCTGCTGGAAGTGCATGACCTTGTGAAACGGTACAACGGCCGGGCCGTTGTAAACCGTCTCAGTTTCTTCGTACAGCCGGGAGAGATCGTCGGGCTGTTGGGTCGAAACGGGGCCGGTAAGACCACTACCTTCCGAATGACCGTGGGCATGATCGACGCCGATGAGGGCTCGGTTACCTTCGACGGCCGGGACGTGACCCGGTTGGCCATGTACAAGCGCACGCAGCTCGGCATGGGGTATCTCTCACAGGAACCGAGTGTCTTCCAGCGGCTGTCCGTGGAGGACAATCTGCTCGCCATTCTCGAAACGATGAGGAGTCTTTCGCGCAAAGAGCGAATCGCAAGGGCAGGTCAACTCATCGAACAGTTCGGGCTTATCGAGCAGAAAAAGCAGCTCGCTCGGACGCTGTCAGGCGGCGAGCGGCGGAAACTCGAAATCGCCCGTGCCCTGGTGACTGAACCGAAGCTCATCATGCTCGACGAGCCTTTCAGCGGCGTCGACCCCAAGTCCGTCGAGGACCTTCAGAGGGAGATCCTTCACCTCAAACGTGAGCGCGGAATCGCCATTCTGCTGACCGATCACAACGTTCGAGAAACGCTGCGAGTGACCGATCGAAGCTGCATAATCCACGATGGGGAGAAGCTGGCCGAGGGCGCACCGCGCCAGATCGTGCGCAACCCGCTGGTTCGCAAGACATACCTTGGCAGCAGTTTCCGCGGAGACGAGTTCGACCACCCCACATGAAGGCGTAAGGCGGCGACTGTAGGAGCATCTGTGCTGGGCGAGCACCGAGCGACCTCCACGCGTCTGCCGCCCGCACGAACCACGAAGGGCGCGTATGACGGAAGACACAGGTCCAAATCCTCCTGCTGCGAGCGCACCGATCGGTAACGGCGCTGTGGGACAACGCAACTCGCTGGAGTGGCTCGACGTCGATCGGCGCAGTTGGAATATCGAGTTCTCGCCCGAGCGGATCGTCCTGCGCAGCGGCCACGACACGGTCGATCTACCGACAAGTTCGTGGACAACCGATGTTTACGTGGCTCAGCACGGCGACGGTTTCATCATCCGGTTCGAGACCTTCGAGCATGCGATTCGCTTTCTCGTTTCCCGGGAAGCGGCCAATCCGCTGTTGACGCATCTGGCCATACCGCTCACCAAACAGACCACCCCGGCTGAGGTCGAGCAGCCAACCGAAAGCGCTGCCCCGCTGCTGTGGCCCAAGGTCTCACCGCTGGCGGTATGGGCGGTGATTTCGTCGGCGCTGGTTTTTGTTCCGGTGCTGGGTCTGCTACCGGCAGTGGTGACGGTAATTCTTCTTGTTGTGCATCGTCTCAAGGTTCGTCGTGCCGCGGCGTGGCGTCACTCTCGGGCGTTATGCACAGCCGCGTTCGTGTTGTTGATAGCGGGATTGCTGGTCTCGGTCCTGTCAACGTGGGGATTGTTGCAAAACGCGGGGACTCTAACCGAACAGACTGCATTTGCGCCGTCTGAGCAGACCGGGCGGAATTGGGGTGTCATTGCCGCCGGCATCTTGGTGGTTCTGCTTTCGCTCAGCGTTCACGAGGCAGCCCACGCCATCACCGCCTGGTGGTTGGGTGACGGGCTGGCCAAGTCGTTGGGCCGCGTCACCCTCAACCCACTTGCACACATTGACCTGTTCGGCACGGTTTTGTTACCGCTGATCCTGGCATTAGCCAAGGGTCCGATTTTCGGTTACGCCCGCCCTGTGCCGGTCCGCATAGAGTCACTGCCGCGGCACCATCGGGCTCATATTCTCGTATCGATAGCCGGTCCGGGCTCTAACCTGCTGCTTGCGGCGGTCTCTTTCATGGTGCTGATCGCCGTGGGCTGCATGCTTCGGCTGATAGTCCCGCAGGCGGCGGTTACGAACCTCGCGGCGTTGGACTTTACGCAGGCCGTGAAGGCTTCAGGATTCGTACTCGCTCCGGCGTTCGGCCCGCTCTGCACGATCCTGAAACTGAGCTTCATCGTCAACACCTTCCTGGCGATGTTCAATCTTATCCCAATCCCGCCGCTGGACGGATCATGGGTTCTTGAACACCTCTTCCCGCTGACCGTCGGCCGGTTTTATGCGAGGATCAGACCCTTCGGGTTCCTCATTTTCCTGGGTGCCATCTACACCGGCGTGTTTCAGTATCTGATCATCCCGGTGTTGCTGATTCTACTCCCCGGGTTGTTTTTACTGGCCAGCGCTACGGGGTTCCACTAGACTACACGGTGATAGGATGCTTGGCTTTGCGCGCCTACTTGATGCGGCGAAGAACCTCACGTGCGAGAACATACCCTTGGTGCACCCAAAAGACAAGACAAATCAGAACGACGAGACCATGTAGTATGTTCCCGGACCGCAGGAGGAGGACCGATTCCTCGATTCCGAATAGTGTCTCTAGTAGTTGGGGCAACCATAGTAATGCATAGGCCTCAGTTGCAATTACGCCGCCTATGCCGACGGCGAGCATCAGAATAAACATCTGGAGGTTCGGCTGCCGCCATCCTTTGAACGGCTCCAGGTATGTCGGAACACTGCAGCCAAACTGAAACGGCGCGCCCTTAGGCGCTAGCTTAGCCATTAGCTTCTCGATTTCGACAACACGCCATGCTTTCAGGTATATGTACTCGATCTCTGCAAACATACGAAAGAGAACAATCAGAAGCAGAAAGGGCGCGAACGGAGCAAGTTCTTGAGCAACTTTACCTCCGTTTATGGTGAAGCCAAACACGGCGATAATAAGCACTACGAAGTACAAGTTGTACTTGTGGAGCTTGTCAAAATCCCGCACCCCACTCTCGAATAATACCTCCCATTCTTTTGATAACAGTTCGGCTCTTTGCTCATCATTCATTATTTAGTCCTCCAAGCTCTATTGCCCTGAATCCCGGATGTCATAGTCGGGATCAAGCGCGCTCCTGGTAGCTAACGCAGGAACCCGACACTGTCTCATTCAACCCCCAATCCGATACATTCGCTAGAGCCCGGTATCTCTGGGAGGTCTAGGGTCTGCGGGAGACATCTGGCAGTACCACGCGAATTGCCCCGGGCATGGCTTCGATCGTCACCGGCGTGCGCCCAATGCGTTCACCGTCCGCCCAGAGTTCGAGAGGTTTCTCGGTCTCAATGCGAAATCGTCTGGTTTGGATGAATCTCACCTCAGGCAGCGAACCATGCCTGCCGGACAGCAGGGTGGGCAGTAGCCGCAGTGCCCGCCATCGCGATACCTGGTCAATAACGCAGAGATCGAGCTGACCGTCCGTGGGAACCGCGTGTGGCGCGATCTCGATCGCGCCGCCGTATGACGAAGTATTAGCGCTCGAGGCAAGGAAAATGGGGCGCTCGATCACGCCGAAGTCCCCGGCGATACGCAAAGCGCAGGGGCGGTACCGACTGAGTACGCGCAACGCACCATAGAGGTAGGCGACCGTGCCGGTCAATGGCACCTTCATCGAATCGACGTAGCTGGAGATCTCCGCGTCCACGCCGAGGGTCGCCACTGTGCAGAAAAAGCGGTCATTGACCCTGCCCAGATCGATCGGGAGGGCCTCTCCGCCAGCGAGCACATCAGCGATGGCCTTGGGCTCGGGCGATATCCCCAGTGCGCGGGCGAAATCGTTGCACCGACCGGCCGGAGCAAGACCCATTACCGGGCATGCCTCACCCAGCGAGGGTTTGAGCGAAGCCAGGGCGTTGGCCACCTCCTGGGTGGTGCCGTCGCCTCCACAGGCGACCACGCAGCCGGGTCGGTGGTGTTCATCCAGGCTCACCTCACGGGCAATGTGTTCCGCGTCACCACTGGATCTGGTGCACTTGACGGCAACTTGGAAGCCACGGTCACGAAGACTGGCTGCCACCAAGTTGGCAGTCCGAAACCCACGGCCACGACCTGACGTGGGGTTTACGACAATTGCAATAGCGCGGTTGACCGACATCGTGTCTCTGTCACACTAAGTCGCACCTGGGCTATCAATGGCAAAAACGGTTTTCACGATCCGACTCTGCCCGGTGTTAATGGCTGAAGCGAGGGCGGCACGGTAGTCGGTCAGTTCGTACGGCGGACCTACAAGCGGTGCGAGCTTCGGTCCCCACGTCCGCATCAGATCGATCCCCAGGTCAAACGTCTCCCGCGTCCCACCGGCATATCTTTCCGGGCCGTAGGCATAGGCCGCGTGGATCGTCAACTCCTTAAACCATAGCGGCGTCCAGTCAACACCCAGCGGAATGCCCGGCATACCCACCAGAACAATAGTACCGGCGGATTTCGTGAAACGCAGGCTGTCGTCGATTGTCTGTGATGAGGCAACACAATCAAACGTCACATCCGCCCCACCAATCACCGTCGGTTTGCCAAACTCCGGGTCGAGGACCTCCGCATTCACTGTCCTCGCCCAGGCCGCATACCGCTCCCTCGTCGATCCCCTTGCCTCGATCAGTTCGTCGGCACCGAGGCTTAAAGCATGTTGCCTTTGATGGTCGTATCTGGCAACCGCGACGATCCGGGCACGGCATCCCACCGCGCGCAGGGCTGCGATGGTCAAAAGACCGATCGCACCGCACCCGATCACCAACACGGTGTCCCCTTCGCCTGTCGACACCCGAAGCGCCCCGTGCAATGCGCAGGCGAATGGCTCAATCAGCACGGCCACCCGGTCTTCCAATTCGTCGGGGACTCGATAGACCTGTGACTGATGGGCCACCAGGCTCTCGCTGAATCCGCCGCCGGTGTCACGGCAGAAACCGGTCTGGATGCCTCTGGCGATGTCACCGCGTGTCACATTTCGGCAGAGGGCATCGCGGCCGTGTTGGCAGGAATCACAGGGCGGCTCGATGCCCCGGACTCTGCAACCCAGGGCCGGATGCAGCACAACTCGATCGCCGACGGTAAGTGCTTGTATGTCGCGGCCGATCTCGGTCACGATACCCACCAGTTCGTGGCCCATAACAAACGGCATAGACGTGACCGGGGCCAGGTACGGCGTTCCTTTGGCACAGATGGTTGCAAGGTCCGAGCCGCAAATACCGGCAAGCCGCGGCCTGATGCGGATCCACTGTTGTGTGGGCAACTTCGGCTCAGGTATGTCGCGCAGCGCCAGCGGCGCCATCCGGCCGGTGTAAAGGCGCCGGAAGCGCGACCCTGCAAGCTTCAGCAGCAGGTAGCGCGGAATGCTCTTGCGGTATTGTAGAGCCTTCATCGCCCACTTTCCTCGCGCGGCGAGGTGATCGTCCAGCGATGCGTTGGCCAGCCTCGCGCCTTGGCAACTGCCGCCAGCGCCCGGTCAGGATTGACCACGTGGGGATTGCCCACCAGCTCCAACATCGGGAGGTCCGCAATACTGTCCCCATATGCGTGCGAAAGTGACAAATCGATACCATGTTCGTCTGCGAACCTTCGAGTCCGTCGGGCCTTCTCCTTCTCGCTGATCGGTGCGCCGTCCAGCTCACCGCTGAACCGGCCGTTCAGCTCGACCAGTGACGGAGCTACGACACCACTCGCCGCGAGATCCTCTGCAAGTGGCCCGACAATGAAGTCAATCGATCCGGTAACGAGCACGACCTCACGACCGGCGGCACGATGCTCGGCTACACAGGCGGCTGCCTGATCGAATTGTCGCGGCTTGATCACGTCGCGGTAGCAGTCTGCCGCCTGGGCCTTTATCCGGGCGGCGGGCAAGCCGGCATAGTTGCGGTAGAACACGACGTTCAGCCGGCTCCGGTCGATCTTGTCGAGCAGCAGGTAGTATCCACACTTGACGAGAAACGCAGAGTACCAGAGCTTGCCCCGCAACGGTGACATCCGCTTGCGGCGGAAATAGACATAGTAGTGGACGATCGTGGTCTGAACGAGCGTACCATCTACGTCAAAAAAGACCGCCGCTTTGGCGCCGGCAGTGGCAGCCCCTGGCATTATGCAGACACTCCGCCCGCTAGAGCGACCACGGCCTCCTCAATCTGCTTCGCAAGAGTTCGAATCATAGCCGGCCGATCGGGACTGTCTTGGGGGTCGGGTGGGTGGATCGGCCGTCCGAATGTCACCCAAACCGTACCGGGCTTGACGAAACGCCGACCTTTGGGAAGCAACTGGTGCGCCCGATCAATGTATACGGGGATGATAGGAACCTGTCGCTCCATGGCGAGCACAGCCACGCCGACCTTGAAGGGCTGCAAAACACCCGTGGTCGATCGCGTTCCCTCAGGGAACATCAACAATCCGTCACCACGACGTAGGGCCTCGCCGCACCGTCGCAATCCCAAGACGCCGTCAGCCTGACGGTCGAACGGAATTGTGTCCAGCAGCCGCCCGAAGACAAGCCGCTTGAGTCTGGTGTTGAAGAAATAATCTTCCGCGCCGGCCACCCAGACGCGGCGCCTATTGCCAACGGCCGCCAAAACCGATGGCGAATCGAGGTGTGAGGAGTGGTTCGGAGCCAGAATGAAGGGGCCGACGGCGGGAAGGTTCTCGCGTCCCGCCGCTCTGACGCGTACATAGGTGTTCATAAGTGTGGCCAGGCTGCCACGAACGAACCACCGGACCGGCACCAGAGGGGCTGGGATCGGGCCGTCAGTCCACGCGGGCGCGCCCTGTTCGCAGACCCGCCGCTGCCACGAGGCGGCACGCCGGGAGACATCAGTCTTGGGTCGACGATCCCCGACCACCTTCAGCAAATCCGACACCCGGGCGACCTTGGCCGCCGTCTCCCCGTCGATCTGCAACCCGAACTGCGTCTCGACGGCTGCAATCACATCCATCTTTCCAATACTGTCGATCCCCAGATCGAGGTGCAAATGCATGTCCCGGGTGATGGAATGCTCGGGCTGCCTGGACTGCTGCGACAGAACCCGACGGATGGCCGCGAACCGACGGGCATCATCCCTCGTGTCGCCGACCCCACCGTATTCCTTCACATCGAGTGCCGCCGACGTGTCACCACCAACGCTTACGGCGGTTGCAGTCCGCTCAGCAAGCACTGTCTCACGAATCTGGCCGCGTTTGGCCTTGAGGGTGGAAGTCTTCGGCAACTCGCGGTCCCAGAAGTGAAGCGTGGCAATCCGCTGATGCGACGGAAGCGACTCGCTGATCGAGGTAATCGCCATGCGGATTTCTCGCTCGATCGACGATCGGTCCAGTCCCGGCGGTGCCCCCTCCTGACCGAGGACCACAACCGCATGGACGGTATCACCAGGCCCCTCCTCGGAGGGCATACCAAAAACACACAGCTCCTTCGCGTAGGGCAGCTCCCGATAGCGCGCCTCCACTTCGTCGGGGTAGACGTTCTTGCCGGCGTCGGTCACGATGAGGTCGGTGGATCGGCCTGTCAGGTACAAGTAACCGTCTGCGTCATGCCGGCCCAAATCGCCCGTGCGGAACCATCCATCGACCAGCACAGCCTTGGTCGCTTCCTCGTTCTTGAGGTACCCCGGCATCACGCTCCGACCGCGGGCCCAGACCTCGCCCACACCCTCGAGATTCTGGTTGCGGATCTGGGTCTCGACGCCGGGCAAAGCGGGCCCCACCGAGCCGGCCCGTGCCACACCCGGCGGGTTGACCGTCAGCACCGGTGACGTCTCGGTCAGACCGTATCCTTCGTATATCGCGAACCCCAGGCGCCGAAACGCCGTAAACAGCTCGGGATCCAGGCGCGATCCGCCGGAGACGAACATGCGCAGACGCCCACCGAAACGTTTGTGGACAGTGCCAAAGAGCTGTCTCCCAATACGGTGCCCTGTGAGATCGGAAATGGAACCCAGGAAGCGGAACGAGGCCCGCTTGAACACCCCGGACGCCGACACGTTGCCCTCGATGGAGTCGTGGAACATGCGCAGCAGTCTCGGCACCACCAGCATGGCCGTCGTCCCCGTCGCCTGCATGGCCGACAGGATTTCGGGACCCTTGAGCTGTTCGACGTAGGTGATCGTCGCACCCGAAAGAAGAGGCACCAGAAAACCACCCGTAAACTCGAACACGTGGTACATCGGCAGAACCGACACCATCTCATCCGTCGCCCCGACGGAATGCACCTTCACCAGTGCCGCGGCGTTGGCAATCAGGTTGCGATGCGTAAGTTGTACCGCCTTGGGTGAGATGGTTGTCCCGGAAGTAAACAGGACCGATGCCACCGTGCTGTCATCAATGGGCACCGGGTCAGGTACCACGTCGCGCGACGCGCCGGGCTGGGGAATGAAAGGCTCCCGCATCATTACAACGTCGGGATCATCATCGGTGCGATGCTTTACGAGCCCCGGGAACGTGCCCGGCGTCGCACACATCAGCCGGGCCTCGGCGAAGCGTGCGGCCTCCCAGGCATCGGTTGTGGGAAGCTGGGGATCGAGTGGAACCACGGTCAAACCGGCCCGCATGGCTGCCAGATAGGTCAGGCCCCACTCCGGCCCGCTTTCACCGCAGATCGCCACCCGATCGCCGGGCTGCAGTCCGCGCTCCATGAAGCGCCGCATGATCATGCCCGCGGCTCGGGGCACTTCCTCGTACGTATATCGGATCCAGCGCCCATTGCGGCGGATCTGCAAGGCCGGTTTCTCGCCGAAGCGCTTGGCAACGCGACTGAACGCATCGAAGAGATTCGCCCCCGTCAAAGCCTCCGCCGCCGCGATCGGACCACCTTCGTCCCATTCCCTGGCAGCCAGGATGCGCGGCGTCGGCTCAGCCCCGGAACCCAACACGAACGACCGCAGTCCCGGTATGTGCCGGTTGACCAGATAATCCTCCCAATCGATTCGTTCGACCGCAAAGGAAAACGTTGCCTGATCATCCGGGTGCAGCTTCTCTGCGACCTCCCGCAGGGCGTCGTCCGCAAACCGGCAGTGAAGGTGCGTATACGGCGAGTAGATCTTGGCGAAGTAGATGACCTGTTCGACCTGTCGCAAACCCGCTGACAACTTGCGGAAACGTCGGCCTCGGATCCCGATGGCTGCGTAGATTCGCTGCAAACGGACGATCCTCCGCCGCCTCGCTTGCCAGTGGTTCACGAAGGACTCGCGATCCACCAGACGCAACGGGCGCGGACGAATCGGCTGACCATCGTCGTCACTCATGGGTCGCCGGCGGAATGCCAGTTCAAGTGCCACGCGCATATCCCGAAGATGCAGCGGATTGCGATTGCTTGAAGCACAGTGATACACGGCCACGCCGTCACCCCAGTCGTCGCCCACCGGAAGTGTCGCGATCATCCCGTTGGCGACGAAGTCCACAGGGATCAGGTCGATGGCCAGGTCATGCATGCCAGGAAACTCGTCGAGTCTTCCTCGGCCGTAGGCGACGATAATCGGGTCGGCCATCCGCAGGCCGTCGATCCATCCCGGCGCGGGCTCCTCGAAGCTGCCCTCGATGATCGCTGGACGAAAGATAACCAGTGGAACATCGCCGCGGTCGCGGACCAGAAGCTGTTCGCCGATCCATTTGGTGAACGTATAAGTATCGTTCCAGCCGTGAGACCGGGCCCGGCGCATTCCAGCATCGATGAGTTGTCCGAGACACGCCTCGGTGTCGGCGCCGAAACGATGCCGAATCTCGGCAGCCTCGGCCTGGATTGACTCGATCAAACCGTCCAGGTCAAACGTCCCATCGTCGGAACAGCGCGGCAGCGATTCTCCAGCCGACTCCGGGGCGCTGAAGTCCTCGACCACCGTACCGCTGCGCCCGCCGCAGACGTAGCACGTGGACACGTGCATAAACGGGATGTTTCCGCAATCTGCTGCCAAACGCAGTAACCGCTTGGGCCCCAGGGCGTTGAGCTCCACCGCCAGGTCGATCCGCTCGTCGAACGTCACCGTTGCGGCACTATTGACAATCAGGGTGATCCGTTTGGTGAGCTCCTCGTAGACCTCACGACCTAAACCCAGGCGGTCCTTCGTGAGATCGCCGCCGATGACGTGGATCTTTTCATCGCAAAGTTGCGCGAAACCCTCGCCCAGCGAGGCGCGCAGACGGTCGTAGGCCCGCGAGCCGAGCACCTCGCGCATCACCCGCTGCCGGGGCGACGTCCCGTCAGACCGGGCCCGGACCAGCAGATGAATACCGCCGATCGTGTCCACCGCACGCAGGAGCTTTTCTACAAAGGCTTTGGCTAGAAATCCCGTGGAACCGGTCACCATAATGTGATGCCCGGCCAGGCGATCACGAATGCGCTGCGGTTGCAGTGTCGTCCCGCTTGTCACCTCAGATGCCTTCCGGTGCCATCAAAGCCTCCACCTCGGGAACGGGGTCACTCGACTGCCCCAACAATTGCGCCACCGCCTCACGAACGCGGTCGTGAAGCTCGCTCGGCGTCATAGCCGCCACTTCGTCAGCCGGAATGGGCCTGCCAAACGACAGCCGAACCGGACCGGAATAGGCTCGCAAGCGGTCCCGAGGATTGACCATGTATGAACCGTCGATCGCAAACGGCACGACCGGTAATCCGGCGCGCCGGCATATCTTCATGGTGCCCTTGCGAAACGGCAGCAACCGGCCATCGTAGCTTCGAGTGCCTTCCGGAAAGACAGCCAACGAAATCGGATTAAGCTGAATCCGCTGCAACATGCGGTCCAGGCTTCTCAGGGCCACGCGAGCCCGCGTCCGATCTACCGGCACATACCCGTAACGCAACAGGATCCAGCCGAAGACGGGGAAGCGAAAAAGTGTGCTCTTGGCGATGAATCGCACATCACCCTTAAGCGCCAAAACAACGATCGGGATGTCCAGCGCGCTTTGATGATTACCCAAAAAGAACCTGGCACCGGCATCCTGGATGTGCTCGGTCCCCTCAATGGTCAGACGCATACCACAAATCGTCAGCATGGTCCGGGCCCACAACGCAGCCGACCAGGCCATCAGCCGGCGCGAGGGATATATGAATCCCACGAGCAGCACGGGGATCCCCAGCACGATCAGCATCAGACCCCACACCAATATCGCTATGTATGCTCGAACCATTCCTTGGAAAACCACGCGGGCCGGCATGACGCCTGGTGTGCCCGGTTGCCAATAGGATGCTCCTACGCCGGGCATGCACCTCACCATCACCGCCGGACGAAATGATGGTCGCCCGCCCCGCCTAACGTGTCAAGCACCAGGCGACGCCCGAGTATCGACCACCCGATTGGAAGCGGCCATTCCGCACCCTCCGGGATACGCCACCTGTACTCCCCACGTGGCAAAAACACGACTCCACGGAGACGCTGCAACATGAGTGAACGCCCAGGAGTTGAGAGAAATCTCTACACACGATGCGTATGATTGTGCGTGGGACCGAGCGCCATCCAGTAGAGGGCGGAATTGGTGCGCGGTCGCTTGGAAGGCAGGGACGGCGATGCGAGGTGCACTTGTGTGGGCTCTTCTAAGTTCTTCGCCGCTAATTCTGTTGCATCTGGTCCCCGGATCGCCTCCAGCGTTTGGCGAAGTGTGGTACGTCGACGACGATGCGGGCGGCGCTAACGATGGCTCAAGCTGGTGCGACGCGTACGTGTACCTTCAGGATGCGCTGGATGCCGCCCGTAACTCGGGCGGGTCGGTCGCTGAAATCCGCGTGGCCCAAGGCACGTACACGCCCGACCGGGGCGCAGCCCAGATCCCCGGCGACCAATGGGCCACCTTCGAGCTGATCAGCGGAGTAGCCGTTAGAGGCGGTTACGCCGGTTGCCCGGCGCCCGACCCCGAGGCTCGTGATCGTCTAGTTTACGAGACCATCCTCAGCGGCGACCTTGCCGGCGACGACGACACCACCCTACGCGGTGACAGCAATTGCTGCTACGCGGAGATGCGCGATACGCCGGGCTGCGACGATCCCGTTTGCCAGGAACAGGTGTGTTTGGGTATCGAAGGGTGCTGCGAGGACTATTGGCGTCGTAGCTGCGGGAACTGGGCGGAGAATGTCTGCTGCGAGTTGTGCAGACCTACCCGGTGCGAGAACAGCCTGCATGTGGTTACCGCGATCGACGTGGAGCCCACAACCGTGCTTGACGGCTTCACCGTCACCGGCGGCGAGCGCCACGGTGCGTCGGCTTACAGAGGAGGGGGACTGTCCAGCCAAGGAGGTAGCCCGACCATCACGAACTGCCGATTTGTGGAGAACGCACCCGACGCGATGTTCACATTCCGAGGGGAGCCAAGAATCACGAACTGTGATTTCATCGACAACGGCTGGTACGGACTCGGCAGCGGCCGGGCTCTCTACAACCTCATGAATGAAGTAGAAATCAGGAATTGTCGCTTCATTCGGAATCGGGGCGGTGCCTTGGCGACAGAAGGAAGCAAACCCATCGTCGGTTGCACATTCGTTCAGAATACCGGCTACGGTGGTCTTTACCTGGGGCGGGGCGCGCCCACCATTTCTGATTGCACTTTCATTGGCAATGAGGGTAAGTACGGGGGCGGCATGTTGAACAGCTCGGGCTTCCCGCAACTCGTTAACTGCGCCTTCTACGGCAATTCCGCGTCGATTTTTGGGGGGGGTCTGGACACGGCTGGTTCAGTGATCCTGATCAATTGTGTCTTCAGCGGGAACAGGGCGGGAGGTTTCGTGGCGTATCCTGGTGCTTTACCGCAGCCCGGGTGGGGCGGTGCAGTCGAGCAAGGGTTGGGCAGCGTCTTGGCCCTCGGCTGCACATTTGTTGGGAACTCCGCCGGATACGCCGGCGCCATGACAGGCGCCGGGCGTGCAGACATAGCGCAGTGCGTATTTTGGGAAAATACCTGCACCCAATGGAATTGCGGTGGGGCACAGGTCTTTGGGCCCGCGTATTTCATTGAGCACAGTTGGATCGGGGGCGCCGACCCGCTCTTCGTAGACGCGGACGGTGCGGACGACACGGTGGGCACGGAAGATGACAACCTGCGTCTTTCGGCCGACTCGCCCCTGATAAACGCGGGCGACCCGGACCCGCCCCTTGTGCCCTACCTGGATGCCGACGGGCACGAACGCATCCTCTGTGGTCGGGTAGACATCGGTGCCTACGAATTCGGCATTGGCGACCATAACTGCAACCGCGTTGTCGAGCTTGTCGACTTTGCCGCCTGGCACACTTGCATGACCGGCCCCGACAACGGCCCCTTCGACGCATGTTGCGAAGCCTTCGACTTCGACGCGAGCTCTATCGGTGACATCGACCTCAAAGACTTCGCCGGTTTCCAGCTCACCCTCACCGGCCCATAGCCCGGCCAGCGCCCGCACGTAGGGCCGCTTGGGCAGGTCGCCGGCGCCCACCGGGCGACGTCAGGGCACCAAGAGGACCGGGAAGGCCCGGGGACCCTAACATTTCTCTAACATTTTTCTTGCCCTCGGTCCAAATATCGGTTACAGTGCCGCTCTGGGAGGCGCGGAATGTCCTTGCTAGTAACCGGTACCGTCGGGATCGACACGGTCACCACACCGTACGGGCACGTGGAAGACGTGCTCGGCGGGACGGCCGTGTACTTCGCCTTTGCGGCTTGTCAATATGTCCCCGTGCGCCTGGTGGCGGTCGCGGGTGACGATTTTCCGGGAGGCTTCCGCCGGGTGCTGGAATCCCGCGACATCGACCTGACCGGCCTCGAGGTGCGGTCGGGCAGCAAGACGTTCCGCTGGACCGGCCGCTTCGTCGGCGACATGAACGTAGCCGAGACGGTCGATCTTCAGCTCAACGTTCTTGCTGAGCAGCCGCCGAGTGTTCCGGCTGCCTTTGCTGATAGCGATACGATCTTCCTGGGCGGTACCGATCCGGCACTTCAGCGCGAGCTCCTCGGACGCCTGAGGTCACCCAAGCTTGTCGTATGTGACACGAAGGACCACTGGATTGTTCACCAGCGGGACTCGCTCCTTAAGACGCTTCGGATGGTGACAGGTGCCATCATCAACGACGGCGAGGCCAGGCTGCTCACCGAGCGGCTGAATCTGATCGAGGCTGGCGAAGCGATCCTCGATATGGGGCTGGAGTTTGTCATCATCAAGAAGGGTGAGCACGGAGCGCTTTTGGTGACACAAAACGGCCCGGCAGCCGTCCCGGCTTATCCGATGAAGGCCGTTCGTGATCCGACTGGTGCCGGTGACAGCTTCGGCGGCGGTGTCTTGGGTTATCTGGCCCGGGAGGGCAAGCACGATACGGAGACGCTGCGTCGGGCGATGGTGCACGGCACGGTGGCGGCGTCGTTTACGATTGAGGATTTTTCGCTTAGAAAGGTGCAAGATCTGACCCGGGCCGAGGTCAATCAGCGCGTGAGTCAGTTTATCAGCATGCTGCGATTCGACTAATTGATCTAAGAGTGTGCTGAGAATCGCCTGAAGCGAAAGAAGGAAAGTTAAGCCACGTAGGCAAAATGTGCAGGCAAGGCGATGCGACTGTTCATAGCCATTGAATTCAGCGACGAGGTGCGGTCGACCTTGAGTGAAGTGCAGGCGGGCCTGGCGCCGAAATGCGAGGGCGTGCGCTGGATTCCCGCAGAGCAGGTGCATCTGACGGTCAAGTTCCTCGGTGAAGTGCCGGATCGGGATGTGAACAAGGTCGCAGAGGCCGTCGCGCGTGCGGCGGCCACAGCGACGCCTTGTGACCTGGCGATCGCCGGTTGCGGCTGTTTCCCACCGCGCGGTCCGGTGCGGATCGTATGGGCTGGTGGGAGCGAGGACACCGGTGCTCTGTTACAATGCGTCGAGTGTGTGGAGACCGAGCTGGCCCAGTTAGGATACCCCAAAGAGCGGAGACCCTTCTCGCCGCATATTACGATTGGCCGGGTTAAGGAGGACCGCTCCGGCGGGCGGCTTCGCAGTGCGGTAGAGGACCATACATTCCCTTCCGTGGAGGAGGCAATCTCGTCAATAACCGTGATGTCATCGGTCCTTTCGCCGAAGGGGCCGACCTATACACCGGTAAGCAGAACGAAACTCGGCTGAGCCTCAGGCGACGGCGAAGGAAAGGCAGATCCAGGATGAAAGTGATCATGAACGACTATCAAGCCAAGCGTGAAGAAGCACTCGGGCGGGCGCTGCAACAGATCGAAAAGGCTTTCGGCAAAGGCGCTATCATGCAGCTCGACAAAATGGACGCCGACATCGAGGGAATCTCCACCGGTGCGCTCTCATTGGACCTTGCCCTCGGTGGCAAAGGGCTGCCCCGTGGCCGGGTCGTTGAGCTGTTCGGTCCAGAAGCCTCGGGCAAAACCACTCTCGCACTTCATGTGGCCGCAGCCGCACAGCGTGAGGGGGGCATTGCGGCTGTTGTGGACGCCGAGCATGCCCTCAACCCTACATGGGCAAAAAAGTGCGGGGTCAACCTGGAGAAGCTGCTGGTTAGTCAACCGGAATCGGGGGAGGAGGCCCTGGAAATCACCGAGATGCTGGTTCGCAGCGGCTCCGTCGACGTCATCTTCATTGACTCGGTAGCGGCGCTCATTCCCCGGGCCGAAATTGAAGGTGCGATGGGTGACACACACGTGGCCCTACAGGCCCGCCTGATGAGCCAGGCCCTCCGCAAGCTAACCGCAGCCATAGGCAAGACCAAGACGGTGGTCATTTTCATCAACCAGATACGCATGAGAATCGGCGTGATGTTCGGCAACCCGGAGACCACACCGGGCGGCCGGGCGCTGAAATTCTACTCCTCGATCCGCCTGGATGTCCGTCGCATCGCTTCCATCAAGGAGGGCGATATGGTCTCGGGCAGTCGCGTCCGCGTCAAGGTGGTGAAGAACAAGGTGGCCGCCCCCTTCCGCGAGTCCGAGCTGGACATCATGTTCGACAGCGGTATCAGCATCGAAGGCGACCTTCTGGATCTTGCAATCACAGACGGGATCATCTTAAAAAGTGGTGCATGGTTTAGCTACAAGGACGTGCGCTTAGGACAAGGACGCGAGAACGTCAAGCAATTCTTGCGCGATAATCCCGATCTTTTCGAGGAACTCAGAGCAGCTCTGATCGCCAAGAGACTGCCGCAAGGTGAGAAGCCGTCGCACGATGCAGCCTCCGACAAACCGCGAGTCACGCCGGCTGCCCCCGCTCCCAAGACCGCCACCGCAAGACGCAGACGAGCCTAGTGCCCCGTTTCACCAGTCGCCGGAACACGCGGTCGAACGTGTAGCACCTGGGCAGCTCGAAACGCTCACAGATAGCACGGCACAGCGCGAATGGCCGGACCGTGGATTCATCCACGGTAATCAGCACGGGGTCGCCAAAACGCTGATCCCCTTCAATAGCCTTGAGGGTAAACGTTTTCCCGATGTGGGCGGGTCCGTGGACCACTCCAATTCGGCACCTCTCAGCCACCAGACCAGCTACTTGCAGCAACTCAGTCGTTACGCTGGTCTCCACCCATTTGCGATTGCGGACGATGTTTTCGCGCCTGACGGCCAGCTCAAGCCAGTCATGAAGCTTCACCAATTGCTGATCGCAGGTCTTGCCCACGTACCGCAAGCGAAGCACCTCGGGAATCGTCGTGCTGCTGAGGCCCACTTCGCGGGCAACCGCAGCCTGCGTTATGCCCTGCGCAGCGATGAATCTCAGGACACGTTCTACGATGTCCTTACGCTGATTCGCCTGTAACCGTTGACCTTCGTCCAGCATCCGTGCAGTCCTGGCGAACCGGGCGCTCAACGACCGCCTGTCGGGAATCGATCGGAATGAAGCGGGCACCTACCTGCGAGAGGATTTCCTCGGTCAAATGGGGC
The DNA here is from genome assembly GCA_030616775.1 of Planctomycetota bacterium. GTDB lineage: Bacteria > Planctomycetota > Phycisphaerae > UBA1845 > UBA1845. Next base: position 407 of record JAUWWQ010000069.1, on the reverse strand, counting down.
AGCGCATCGAACGGATCGTCAGCCCCCTCGGCTGGGACCGGCGGATCGGTACTGCCGTAATCGCTTCGTTTCCGGCTCAGGAGATTGTCGTCACCACGATGGGGACGATCTATAATCTCGGTAATGAGCAGGATGCCACGGCATCAGGACTTCGTGGGAAGCTCTATGGGGCGATTTGGCCCGACGCACGGCCGGTTTTCAACATCGCCGTGGCCTTGTCGATCATGGTGTACTTTGCCCTTTGCTGTCAGTGCGGCGGGACCCACGCGATGATCAAGCGTGAAACGCACTCGTGGCGGTGGCCTCTGTTTACGTTTGGGTACATGACCATACCGGTGTATTTCGGGGCCCTGGCCACGTATCAGATCGCGATCCGGTTGATCTAGGAGAGCCGACGGATGGGCATT
>JAUWWQ010000035.1 GCA_030616775.1 Planctomycetota bacterium | reverse complement strand
GGATCAGGTACAATGCATCGTCTGAAACGGTGAAAGTCACCTCGGAACCGCCACCCTGGGTGCCGCAGCCATCGTCATCGCACATAACCGGATTCGTCGTGGGGCACGCGCACCCGGCATACACGGCTACCACTGTGTCAAAGTCGCTGGTGCAGAGGTCCACGGTGGCCGTGCCGTTACACGAAGCCGTGTAGCAGAACCAGACGTCGCCTTCCAGGCCTGCGCATTCGCCGCCATCGTTCGGTCCATCGGTGCTGGCCCTTTCGTTGCTGAAGGACTCACTGCCATCACCGACGGAGATGGGATCGTCGCAATCGTCATTGGCGGGGCGGATGAACTCGACGCAGTTACCGGTGCCCGGATCGCAGATCCAACCCTCCGGACAATCAACATCAGTGTGGTTGCACTGATTGCCGATACACTGGTCATCGGTGCACAGATCTCCGTCGCCGCAACCGCCGTCATGTGTGCATGTGAAGGATATTCGCTGAAATTGAGCGAAGTCCGCCAGGTCTACGTCCCGATCCCCGTTGAGATCCAGGGGACGGCAGCCTTCTGTTAAAGGACCAGGAAGCGGGCCCGTGGCGCAGGGATCCCAGTACCAGAAGTCGCCAAGGTCGACGAGACCGCTGCCGTCAACATCGCCGTCACCTGGGAACCGGCACTCTTGACCGCAGGTTGACCCGGCACCTTGGTGTACCCCACCAACGGCGAAGCAATCGTAAGGAAGGGTGTCGTCAATGCACACACCGACCAGGAAACAACACGCACCGAGAGGTGGGCAGCCGCTCTCGTCCACCGGCATGCCGGGCGGTGTTCCCGGGCATAAGTCGACGCAGTCAAAAACTCCATCCGCGTCAGAGTCGTCGTCGGGTACGCCGCAGCCGCAAACGCCTGGATCATCCTTTTCGCGATCCAGCGGACACCCATCATAACAACCGAAAACGCTGTCGCCATCCGGGTCGCCGTTACAGGTTAAGCCGTCGCCGAGGAACCTGCCGTCAACGAGGAGGCAATCGGTACCGTCGACGCCGTCGAAGCAGATGTCGTCGGGGAAGCAGCACGCCCCAGTTTGGGCCAGGGCTGCGGTCGGACAGGCGGCAGTAGCAATCCCAACCGCCAACCCAAGAACGCGCGGCGCCAAGCTATGTGCGGACATGTCGGTCTCCGTCTGACGCAAGACTCCGGTATCACAGTTGTTACTCTGTAGCATACCTGCTCGTGGGTTGGAATGTCAATCGGGATAGTTACCTGACATAATCCATCACGCTAGCCAAGAGGTCGTGACCCCGTTCGAAAGAACATAGGCCACCCACCAGGCCGCTCCCTGATAGTCGCGGTTCTGTTCAGGTGCACTCCGTCCGCATGAGAAACCCTGCGACTTTCTGTGGTCTGTACAGCGGACCTCACGCTTTGACGATCTTTTTTCGGCTGGTTTTGACGTTGACCGTGGCGTTGCGGGTATCGACGACGAGCCTTGCGTGCTTGACGATCCAGTCGTAGTCGTAGGCGGAATGGTCAGTGGCGATCAGAACGCAGTCATAGGACTTGAGCGTTGTCTCCGTAAGTTTCTTGCTGGTCATGCGTAAGTCGTGTTCACGTTGCTTGGGCGTGCGCGGAACGTGCGGATCGTTGTAGTCGACCTTGGCGCCGAGACTCCTGAGCATCTCAATCAGCTCTATCGACGGTGACTCACGTATGTCATCGACATCCTTCTTGTAGGCCAGTCCCAGCACGAGAATCTTCGATCCGTTGATCGCCTTCTTCTTTGTGTTGAGGGCCTCGCTCAGGCGGGCAATAACGTACTCCGGCATGGAGGTGTTGATCTGGCCGGCTAGCTCGATGAATCGGGTGGTCATGTCATATTGTCGGGCCTTCCAGGTCAGATAGAAAGGATCAATGGGAATGCAGTGGCCGCCCAGGCCGGGACCCGGGTAGAAGGGCTGAAAGCCGAAGGGTTTGCTCGAGGCGGCCTGTATGACCTCCCACACATCGATGCCCATCCGATCGAACAGCATTTTCAGCTCGTTGATCATGGCGATGTTGACGCAGCGGTAGACATTCTCGAGGATCTTGGACGCTTCCGCGACTTCACAGCTCGAGGCCGGTACCGTCTGTTTGACGGCTGCACCGTACAGGGCCAGGGCAATCCTGCGGCTTTGCGGGCCCAAGCCGCCGACGACCTTGGGGATCGTCTCCGTGGTGTGATCGGTGCGGCCGGGATCCTCGCGCTCCGGGGAATAGGCCAGGAAGAAGTCTCTCTCGGCCTTAAGACCGCTTGCTTCCAGGATGGGTTTGATCAGCTCGCGAGTGGTACCCGGGTAGGTGGTGCTTTCCAGGACGATAAGTTGACCGCGCCGCAAATGATCGGCGATCAAATGGGCAGTGCTCTCTACGAAGCTCATGTCCGGTTCGCGCGTCTTGGTCAGCGGCGTGGGGACGCAGATGAGGATGGCGTTGCATTGTCGGAGTGACCTAGGGTCGTCACTAGCGCGGAACCGCCCCTCCGAGACAACCCGCTTGATGAGCGATGAGGGGATGTGGTTGATGTAACTCTTGCCGGCATTGAGTCGATCGACCTTGACTGAATCGACATCGAAACCCAGACAGGAAAAGCCTGCACCGCAGAAGGTGCGCATCAGTGGAAGGCCCACGTATCCCATGCCGACGATGCCGACGCGAACTGTGCGGCGCTTGACGGCGTCGTGCCAGGAGTCTTCCGAAAGCAGAGGGCGGACGGGTCGGCGGGTCATATCGGCGGCTGGTTTGGGCTTCATGATGAGTATCTCGGGTGAGTAGGGCATATTCGGGCCTCCTTGTTGGGGTCAGGCGTAGGACGCCGCGATTCAGTACGTCGACACAAGATCATCGCCTGCATTGCGCCGGTTGGAGCCCGGCAGCACACCTGGGTCATAACGTCCACCTAACTAGGCCGAAGGCATATCGGTGACGACAAACCGATACTATAATGTGTTTCGACAGGCGTTCGCAAAGCGCGACGCTGAAATAAGTCTCGGGTGCTGAAACCTAAAGCTCGCGTGGGGCTCGGGTTGCCCTGGTAAGTTCATGGAATCTCGCTGACAGCGCGACGCACGAAAATGTCCCAGTCGATACCTCTGGCCCGTCCGAACATCACCCAAGCCGAGATTGATGCGGTTGTGGCCGTCCTCCGCACGCCGCATCTGAGCCTGGGGCCAAAACTGGCGGAGTTTGAAGCGGCCTTCACGCGGTACTGCGGGACGAAAGAGGCCGTCGCCTGCTCCAGCGGTACCGCCGGGCTGCATCTGTTGATCCGGGCCATCGAGATCGGACCTGGCGACGAGGTCATCACGTCGCCCTTTTCGTTCGTGGCGTCGGCCAGTTGCCCACTGATGGAGGGTGCCAAGCCGGTTTTCGTGGACATTGACCCTAAGACGTGGAACATCGACCCCGGCCTCATCGAACCGGCTGTCACCGCACAGACGAAGGCGATCGTTCCGGTGGACGTTTTCGGCCAGGTGGCCGACATGGATCCGATCCTTGCGGTTGCCCGGCGCCATGACCTTCGTGTGATCGAAGACTCCTGCGAGGCCCTCGGCAGCCGGTATCGGGGTAAGCCCGCCGGATCGCTCGGAGATGCCGGGGTCTTCGGATTCTACCCGAACAAGCAGATCACCACCGGCGAGGGCGGCATGATTGTCACCGATGATGCAGATCTAGCCCGCTTGTGCCGATCGATCCGCAATCAGGGACGTGAGGCCAACGGCGGATGGCTTGCCCACCTGCGACTGGGCTACAATTACCGGATAAGCGACATTAACTGTGCCTTGGGGATCGCCCAGCTCAATCGAATTGATGAGATCATTGCCGCGCGGCGCCGCGTGCAATCTCTCTATCAGCAACGGCTGGCCAATGAGCCACGGGTGCAACTCCAGAAGGTTCACCCCGAGGTGGAGATGAGCTGGTTCGTCTTTGTCGTTCGCCTGTCCGACGAATATGATCAAGCAGACCGCGATCGGATTCTTGGAGAGTTGGATGCTCACGGCATCGGGTGCAGCAACTATTTCGCACCGATTCACCTTCAGCCGTTTTACGTTGAGCGGTTCGGATACAAACCTGGTGATTTCCCGGTCTGCGAGGCCCTTGCGGCAAGGACGATCGCCCTGCCTTTTCACCATGAGCTGACCGAGGAGGATGTGGACAGAGTCTGCGGCGAGTTGCGCAAACGGCTTTAACACGGAGTGACAGCCATGCGGGGTCTATTGTTGGGTACAGTGCTTTTGCTGGCGCTTTCACCCGAGGCGGTCCTAGGCCAAACCGCGCCGGAGCCAAAGGCCGCACCGGACGTCGAATTGGAGTCGGGCGAGGATTTCCAACGGCCCCATGACGAGAAGCTGGCGTCCGAGATCGCCACCCTGATATCACAGCTTGGTTCCCCGCATTTTACTGAGCGGGAAACCGCAACCTCGCGTTTGATCAAGATCGGCCCTCCAGCTTCCGCCCAGCTTCGGACTGCCTATCACGGAACCGAACAACTCGAAGCCCGGTTGCTGATAGAGAGAATCGTGCACGAGTCCTACCTAAACCATCACGTGTACGACCGCAACGCGTTTCTTGGGATCCAGCAACGTCGTTTCCCGATCACTCACGATGACGACGCCCGAATTCAGAAAGGCCACGTTGGGATTCAGGTGGGACGAGTGATTGAAGGAACTGCTGCGGAAAAGGTGGAGCTCCAGGCGATGGATGTGATAATCGCCCTGGACGAAGAACCGATAAGCGCAGTCGACGTGCAGGTGGCCCAGGCATTTGGAGAACTGATTCGGGTTCGCGGACCTGGTACGCCCGTGGTGCTGACTGTGCTCCGCGGGTCGGATCAGTTCGATGTGGAAGTTACCCTTGGAGCACGACCAAAGAGATATTACGACAGGGGTCAGGGGCTAGTCTTTGAAATGTTCGAGCGGTCCCGTCGGCAGTTTCGAGTCTTCTGGGACCAACGCTTCGGCAGCCTACCCGCACAACAACCTGGTGAAGAATAGGGTGTAGGCTTCGCGGTACATACCAGTCCTTGCGCCGTTTACAGCGCGCTATACAATCTATGGGCCTGTCCCGGTGGACGTCCTGAAATGCACGCAGCCAAGCAGTACCAGGCGCACTTCGAGATTACTGTAGTGTTTCCGCGCGCCCCGCGTCCGACCGGCTACCCGCCACTCATGCGGCCGCGGGTCCGGTACTTGCCCGATTGACGTCCCTGGCGACGAGATCGTTTCGATTGACATTTCGGCGATATGAGGGTACCATAAAGTTCAAGGTCGTAAACCGCAATGGCCTGATTTGGGGGCCTTAGGGGTGTTTGATCCGTTGTGGGCGTTGATGCCCCTGTGGGGCGAAGTGTCCTTACATTTGCGCGCGGCATCCGTCTTGCGGGATCGTGGTGCGACACCCGGGAGCTGGGGCAAAGGGAGCGTACCGGAGCCAGGTGCTCTCAAAAGCCAATCCGATCATACATTCCTATATTCCCGGGTCACGAGGAGGCGGTGATGGTGAAGCAGGTGAGAACAGTAAGAAACCTGGTGGCATTTGCACTGACCGTCGTTGGAGTGGCCGTGGTTACGATGCGGGCTGGTGCAGGGTCTGCAGGATTAGCTGCAGACCAAAGGCATATCTACACGGCCCATGGCGGGACGGCCTGGATCGTGTTTGACCAGTGGACCCTCAAGGAGCTTGGATGGAACGTCACGACCGTGGGCAAAAAGTATCAGGACCATGTCGGCGACGAGTTGACGTTCACTGTCCAACCTTCATCGACTTTGCAGGTCGAAACGGTCAAGGGTGTACATGAAGGGACTGTTAGCGGAACCGCACGAACTACCGGAGCGCTCCTGCTCACCGGACTCGGCGATCGTGTGGTTATCGGAAATCTAGCCATTGGAGTGGGTGCGAGCGGTGTTTGGACGGTAACTAGCAACCTGGGCGGGCAGGATGATCGGCGTGTGGTGTTCGAATTGCCGTCGGTAATGACCGATTTCTCCGCTGCTCAGCAGAACCTACGGTTGGTCGGTGAGCTGTCGGTGGCCGAATCATGGGCCAACGAGCTAGGCTTCCCGGGAACGGCTGGGATCGTCATTGGAGTGATGACCGTCGATGCGAGCCTTCGTCCGAGTGGCACCGCCGCCCCAATCGAGGATGCCAAGAGTGTCCGATCCACGGAGGCAGACCGGACAGGTGCGCCTTCCAGCGACGAGGGCACTGTGGCTGGGGTTATTGGCTCCGATGTCATCATCGGGAACTTGCAGAGCGTTATTCGCTTCGGCCGGGTGGGTGACATTACCGCCTATTCGGTTGGAACTAACGCGTGCAACATTGGTGATGAAAGGGCAAGCTGGATTGCCCACACCAACGATCACCCGCTCATCATTAGCAACATGTATCGGCTCAAGGACGGCCGATTCGAGCAGATTGGGATGAGTTGGGTGAAGCACGGCTTCTACGCCGTTTCGCAAAGCCTTTGCGGCCCGTGCCTGGACCCGGTCCCCTTTGGAACGAGCCTCGGCGTGGGTTGCTCCGATCCGTATTCTGCTTACCTGAATGGTGTCCAGGACAACATGAGTCTGCGATCCGATGCCAACGCCCATACCGGCTATTTCCCCTATCCGTGGACCGCACCGGAACCGAAGCCGGTGATCGGGAAGCGGTTGCAGGTGCACGATGTTGACATCGACCCCACCTTGAACCAGGGGGCGCGTTACTTCGTCGAGGGCCACTACGTCCACCCGGACGATTGCGCTGCAGGAACTCAGAACAACAGCGCCTCATATCGGCCGGTGGCGGTGGTAACGGAAGCGCCGCCTGACCAGCCGCCCTGGCCGCCCAATACCTACAACGTCTTCGTCACCGGGGTGACCCAGCGCCAGCAGCCGGCTGTCCGTGCGTGGCAGGATACCGACTCCTCGGTCATGGAAACCGACATCCAGGTACCGGGGGAGGGCTTGTTCATCTTGGCGGCCAAGGCAACGGACCTTGATAACGGCTTTTGGCACTACGAATATGCCCTCCAAAATCTCAACTCCGACCGTTCCGCCGGTTCATTAAGCGTGCCCCTGCCACGCGGTGCTGTGGTTCAGAACATCGGGTTCCACGACGTGGATTATCATAGCGGTGAGATATATGACTTGACCGATTGGCCGGCGACCGTCGAAGGCGGGACCATCACCTGGTCGACGGAGAGTAACGACGTCAATCCCAACGCCAACGCCTTGCGATTCGACACGATCTACAACTTCTGGTTCGACGCCAACGTAGGTCCCGGCTCGACTGTGGTGATCATTGGTCTGTTCAAGCCGGGCGAGCCGGACGAAGTGGCGGCCAGAATCACCGGCCCCTCGCTCGATTTCCTGGACTGCAACAACAACGACATCGCGGATCTTTGTGACATAAGTTGCGGTGAAGGTTGCCAGCCGCCCTGTGGCGAAAGTGTGGACTGCAACCAAAATGACATCCCCGATGAGTGCGAGCCGGACTGCAACGCCAACGGCGTCGCGGACTCGTATGACATTGCCAGCGCTATGAGCAACGACTGCAATGAGAACACCATCCCCGATGAATGCGAGCCGGACTGTGACCATGACGGCATCCCCGATGAATGCGATACCTTCGAGGACGCCGATAATGACGGCATCTTTGATTGCTTCGACCTGTGCCCGCTGACCTCGCCGGAGGGTGCCTGCCGGTGCCCGGATCAGTGCCGATGTTGTTGGCCCTCGGGGTTCTGCTACGATTTCTACCTCTGCTATGCCTGCATCCCGAGCGGAGGGATGCCCGACTGTATCGAGTCGCCCTGTCGGGACGGTTGTTTGATTGGCGACTACGATAGCGACGGCGACCGCGATTTGCGCGACTGGGCGGGCGTCCAGTGCTGCTACACCGGTCCGTTCGGCGCCACTGGCTACGTCAGCCCCTCCGCCGAATGCACCCTGTATTTCGACTTCGACGAGGACGACGACATCGACCTGGACGACATTAAGGCGCTTCAGGGAAACACCGGCGGGCCGTAGCCTGTGCAAATGAGTCCCTTGGTGGCGACAAATGGGTGCCCGGCGGGTGGGCCCCGTGTCGAGCATTCCCGGGACTACTGTCGTTCTTGACAGACCGACTCTGGTCAACAACAATTCGGTACGGCAGTGGCGGTAGCGCCCTGCACCTTGCCCGGTGCGAATGTGGAAGAGCGGGCAGGCTGGCCCGCGCGTGGCCTCGAGCAGGACCGGACTTGCCCCGGCAATCCGCGTCAGAATCCCGGTCCGGCGGGCGGCATGCTTTCGCGCGAAGCAGATAAGCATGCTCGTGTTCTCTCATGCCTATCTCCGCCAAGCGCGGAGAGGCATGCCACGCGTAAGCTTACACCGTGCAGAGTCTCTTGGAGATCGCTCACTATGGCCAGAGGGCAACTGCAAGGCATCGGTTCCGTGACGGTATGGTTGATTGTGTTCGCCGCTTGGGGGGCGACGTCGACGGTGTTTCTGTTCTACTTCTGGACGGGTCAAGATGAGTTGCGTAGTGAGAACGCGCGTCTAACGGAAGACAACCTGCGGCTGATCAGCCCGGCCGAGCGCAACTCCGTACCACTTTTCAAAAATGCCAGCAAGGGAGGACCGACCGTGGTCGGTTTGTTGGAGGAGGCTCGAAGCGAGACCGCCCGATTGGCTACGGGGGAGTCGATTGGCGATGCCTCCGCGGTCCGGGACGAGCTCGAGGGCATTTTGCGAACCATCCGCGGTGATCGCCTGGTACCCGAACCCGAAAGTTACCAGGACATTTCCTACCACGAGGCGTTAACAATGCTCTACGAAGCGTTCAGCGCCGATCACGCTCTACGGGGCGATGCGGAACAGCGTGTAGCCGAGCTTGAGGCCAATACTGACGAGCTTCTGGTGGCCAATACGCAGCAAAGCAGCAACTTCGACAAGCGTGCAAAAGAGCTGGGTGATCAACTCGCAGACGTGGAAAAGGATCGTAATCGGTACCGCAAGGAACGTGATGATGAGGTGGCCAACCTGGAGCGCAGGTTTGCCGAGCGTGACAAGCAAAGCGACGCCGATCTGACAAAGGAGCGGCAGCGGAGCGCCGCCTTTGAAGACCGGGTCGCCCAACTCCAGGAACGCGTCACCGCGCTACAGGACAAGTTCGGGGGTCAGATGATCGGTCCACAGGAGCTGTCAACCGCGCGGCAGCCGGACGGGACGATCTTAAGGGCCGCTCCCGGCGACGAGGTCGTGTTTATCGACCTCGGGCGGAAGAACCGGCTGGTTCTCGGATTGACATTCGCGGTGTATTCACCCCGCTCGGGGATTCCACCGGATGGTCGAGCCAAGGCCCAGATCGAGGTGGTCTCGATCGACAACATATCTGCAGAGTGCAAGATTGTCGGCATTGCGCCCGACGAAGTCATTCTGGAAGGCGATCTGATCGCCAATCCCATCTACGATCGCGACCGTGCGGTCAGTTTTGTGGTGGTGGGGGAATTCGATCTCAATCATGACGGGGCAACTGACCCGTACGGCGCCGCCACAATCGAAGCGATGATCACCGATTGGGGTGGGACCCTGTCGTCCGAGCTTACCGCCCTGACCGATTTTGTCGTGCTCGGCGGGGCTCCGCGTCGGCCCAGGTCCACGGCGGAAGGATCGTCCGAACAGGCCCGGCGGGCTGCTGCCCAGAAGCGGGTGTATGATCGATACCTCGAAACGCTTGCAGCAGCGAAGACACTCGCGGTTCCGGTCTTGACCCAAGAGGTTTTTCTGAATTTCCTGGGTTACTCCCGGCGGCATACCTGGCCGTGAATCGGGGTGCCTCTCCAGGCATGGGCAATTCACAAATCTTAATGTGGGCGGTCCCGCAACCCAAGTAGCGGCCTGCGTCCCCGCAGGCCGACGAGACCCTCGGCCGGCGAGACGCCGGCCGCTACCCAAGGTGCGCCTACGCCGCCGCCAAGCGATGCGCGCAAAAGGCGCACATGTTTCACCGTAAGACTCTAATCCCCCTACCCGGCGGTGGGTGGCATGGGTAAGCGCCAGCTTACCCGTGTCTTGATACCACCCAGCACGGGCAAATCCCGACGTACGTCGGGACCCATGCCACCCGGGCATGAGTGTCAAGTAGCAGTCACAGCGCGACGCCGGGCGAGCAGCACGGTCCCCGCCGTCAGCACGAGCAACGCCATCGTGACGACACCCCATTCGGAAACAGCGGGCACCGGAGCTTGCTCAGATACTTCGGCGACGCGAAAACCGGAAACGCTGAACGCAACCGTCGGGTTGCCGCTTGCCCGGTAGGCTGCGTGCAACGTGTCCTCTCCGTGCGCTTCGAACGACCCTCCCCGAGCTCCTCTGGAGACCCCGAAGAGTATTGCCTCAGTCCATTCCGAGACGTTTCCGCCCATGTCGAATGTGCCGTAGCAGCTGTCAGAGGCGACGTAGCAGCCCACCTCGTTTCTGTAAAACGGTGACCCGACTGCGAAGACACCGTTGTCATGGTAGTTCGCTGAATTACTTCCGCCGGGGCATGGTTCAGACACCGGTCGGCTGTCGCTGCATGTCGGGTAATCGTAGTAGTTGCCAGTTACGCCGTCGTTGTAGTGGTACGCCGCCTTGTACCATTCATCCTCCGACGGAATCACCCAAGTGGCGTTCACCTTACGGACCACGGCCATTAGCTCGACGTCGCTCGTTGCACCGTTGAGGTAGTACGACCCGTCCTCCGTCGTGCTGAGGTCCTGGGCACCCGTCGGTTGGCCGTTGTGCAGCCAATTGGCGAACCGAGCCGCGTCGCCCCAGGAAATGTAGTTCACGGGGCGGTCGGCCCAGTCGGCTTCCGTTCCGCTTGGACGCCCGCTGAAGTCGTACGTGAAATTCGGGCTGCTGCCGTTCTGCGTGATCTGGCAGCCTTTGGGTTCGCTGTCCATCTTCGGGTTGTACAACCCGTAGGTGTCAGTCATCGCCACGGCGTTGAGGAACTCCGTGTACTGCCCGGCGGTGACCTCGAACTTGCCGATGTTATACACGTAGTCCACACCGCCGTAACCGGGTGTTTCGTAGCGAGTGTCCGCTACGTTTCCCGGGCTGCCGACGGTCACAGTGTCGATGTCCACCGCCTGCGCTACCGATACGCAGGCCAACACCATTGCTGCCACTGCCGCGAATCTTGCCACGCTGTTCATCGCCGTATCCTCCTCTGAGGAAAACGAAGAATCCTTCACTCCCAGGCTGCCCCTCGTTCGTCCCCAGAAGCGCACGTTGGGCCGCCTTCGTCAGCCAAACTGGGTGGGGAAGACACTTCCCATCCCTCGCCTACCATGAGCAATGATTGTAACCGAATCGCGGCTGGTGCACCAACAGCCGGATCCCCAGCCCGCCTACCCGGCAGTGCATCCCGAAAAAGGTGGCAGAAAGCTCAGTGGCATGGGTAAGCGCCAGCTTACCCGTGTCTTGACGCCCCAGCACGGGCAAACAAGTTTGCCCATGCCACCCGACCGCCTACCCGGCGGGGCGCTTGACGCAGCGTCCTGGAAAGACGATATGATGACCTGTCCGTGGGGCGGGTAGGCCCGGCCCGGCGAAACCGGGCATACCTGGCTCGAATTATGTCAACTAGATAACGATGTTGGAGGATCTCGCGTGCACCATAACGCACCACTAAGAACGAAATTCATGAGGAACCGACGTGTCGGCACGGCTGTCATGTTGGCGTGCTTTTGTATTGGAGGGTGTGTCACCGCCAAGAAGGAGCAGCATGTCGGGGTCGGCGATCAGCAGCCTGGCGATACCGGCCAGGTTGAAATACGCGAAGAGTACTTCCCGGACGGAACTGCAAGAGTTCGCGCGGAAGGCCGGCTCGATGACGACGGCGAGTTTGTTCTTCACGGCATGCTCACCAACTATTGGGAGAACGGCCAGAAAAAGTCGAAGGTGAGTTACGTGCAGGGGTTTATGCACGGACCTCGCACCGCCTGGTACGAGAGCGGGCAGATCTGGTCCCTGGGCCGGAATGTTGACGGAGCGGCTGACGGAACCTGGAGCGAGTGGTATCCCGACGGCCGCAAGGCCCGAGAGATAAACTTCCAACACGGGGCATATCAGGGAACGTATACCGAATGGCACGTCAACGGCCAGAAGAGGAGGGAGGTCGAGTTCGTTAAGGGTAAGAAGCAGGGACTCGAGACGTACTGGGACGAAGAGGGTAACGTTCTGGGGCAGGCTGAATACGTCGACGGCGTCCCGCAACCCTGAACTGAGCCACGGCCCCGAGGCCGCGCGCTGCCCAGCGCAGGCTTCAAGCCTGCGGCTCCGGTGTTGTAACGGATAATGTGTTGACACCCCTAGCGAGCAGCACATGCCCGAAGCAAGCAGCGTAAACACGACGGTTTTCTTCGTCTCTTTCGCCATTTACACGCTTGGGATCGTCGCGGTCGGGCTCTACTCGGCCCGCTTCGCCCGCCGCAGCGACGAGGATTATTTTCTCGCGGGTCGATCCCTGGGTAGCTGGCTTGCCGCATTGTCGGCGTCTGCTTCCAGCGAATCGGGCTGGGTCACGCTGGGTCTGGTCGGCTTGGCATTCACCTCCGGTGTGTCCGCCTACTGGATCATCCCCGGTTGCCTTCTGGGATTTCTGTTCAACTGGTTTGTGGTCGCGGGGCGGCTGCGCGACCGATCGTATGAGCTGTCCGCCCTGACCATTCCCGACTTCTTCGCTTTCAGTTTTCGCGAGCGTGTGCCGCTTCTGCGCACGCTCAGCGTCATCGTCATTCTGGTGGCCATGCTGCTGTACGTCGCAGCCCAGTTGGCAGCGGCCGGCAAAGCCTTCGCGGTGAGCTTTAGTATCGACTATACCATTGGCGTGCTGATCGGTGCGGGTGTGGTGTTGATCTACACCGTGCTTGGCGGTTTCCGCGCGGTCTGTTGGACTGACTTCATTCAGGCACTGCTTATGGTCGGTACGCTGGTTGTGTTTCCGATCTACCTGCTTGCCACGCAGGGAGGGTACGGCTTCATCGCTGAGCAGCTAGGGGGCGCGGATGAGTCGCTGCTTAGGTTCACGCCCGACAAAGCCGGGGCGGCGCTGCTGGGTTTCCTGCTTGGTCACGGTGCTTTAGGGATCAATTTTGGCTACCCCGGCCAACCGCACGTCCTTATCCGTTTCATGGCCCTAAAGAGTCGAAGCGAGGCCATGCTCGGTGGGGTCATTTCGTTTGTATGGGGTCTACTGGTGTATTGGGGCGCGGTGACCGTGGGGCTGATGGCCCGGGCCATGACGGCCGGGGGAGCGCCGTGGGGTCAGAGAATGCTGGCCGAAGAGACCGCGGAGGTCTACAAGGAACTTGGGCTGGTCCTGTCAGCCATGCACCTGTTGCCGGGTGTTCTAGCCGGGGTGGTGCTTGCCGCGGTCCTGGCCGCCATATGTTCTACGGCCGACAGCCAGCTTGTCGTGGCCGCCAGCTCCGCCGCCAACGACCTGTATGCGCGCCTGTTCGCCAAGAGCAAGGAAAAGTCGCACATGGTCGTTAACCGGCTTGTGGTTCTTGCCCTGGGCGTTGGGGCAGTCATGCTTGTCCTCTTCGACCCCAAGGAGGTCTACAAGTTCGTGCTGACCTATGGCTGGGCGATTCTTGGCGCTTCCTTCGGCCCGCAGATGATCCTGGTTCTCCTGTGGCGACGGGCATCATACGCGGGATGTCTGGCGGGGATGCTCACCGGCTTTGCGACGGCGCTCATCTGGCAACAGACCTACGGGGCCGCCGAGCGCGAAATCGAAGTGTACAACCTGCCTCTGGCCTTCATCGCCGCTTTGATCGTCAACATCGTGGTCAGCCTGCTAACACCACGGACTGGGCGCGTCGGTTCAGCGAGAAATGTGTAATAAAAGCTGTGGGACCGACTTTCCAGCCGGTCAAGATATCCCGGCGCGCCGGGAGAAAGCCTGTCCCACATGGGTCCTGCCGCACGCCGGCAGCAGTCGCACGGCCCGGGCTACGATGAAGCAGACGACAAAAACGTTGCCCAGAGGCATCAGCGACGCTCGTGGACCGCTTCTATGGCGTGCCGCCCGTGGCAGAATCCGCCGGTTTTTCGTGGTAGATCGGCTCGCCGAGCACGTCGAAGGGCAGCAGCTCCATCGCTCGTCGACCATCAAAGTCTAACACCCGCAGGTCGTCCGTCTCATGCAAATCGTGACACACGATGTCGAAGTGGACCCCGTACTTGGCCTTGGCCACGTCAATCGGGATCGGAAAGGCGATGAACTTGGTGATCCCCTTGACGGCCAGTCGCTTCAGCAGCGCGGGATCTTCGAGCCCCTCGTGACTGGTCAAGATAACGATGGGTCCGCTACCGGAAAAGATCAAACCGGCCTTCATGGCTTAGCTCCTGACGTGACTACATCCCGGGTTCTGCATTCTCCACGAGTGTCTATCCCATATGCTTGATCAGCGCCTGGCCGAATTCGCTGCATTTTAGCAGTTTGGCGTCGATGCCTTCGGCCCGCATGAGTCGCTCGAAGTCATAGGTGACCTCTCTTGCACCTATGGCGTTACCCACGCCCTTTATTACCAGGTCGGCCGCTTCTGTCCAGCCCATATACCGCAGCATCATCTCACCGGAGAGGGTCACGCTCCCGGGATTTACCTTGTCCAGATTGGCGTACTTGGGGGCTGTCCCGTGGGTGGCCTCGAAGATGGCGTGCCCGGTGTCATAGTTGATGTTCCCGCCCGGGGCGATGCCGATGCCGCCGACCTGAGCGGCCAGGGCGTCGGAAATGTAATCGCCGTTGAGGTTCATCGTGGCGATGACGTCGAACTCCTTCGGCCTGGTCAGCACCTGCTGCAAGGTGATGTCGGCAATGGCATCCTTGAACAGGATCTTGCCGGACACCAGTGCTTTCTCCTGTTCGGCGTTGGCAGCCTCTTCACCCTTCTCCTTCTTCGTCCGACCCCAGCGCGACCAGGTATAGGTCTTGTCGGCGAATTCCTCATCGGCCAGCTCGTAGCCCCAATCTCGGAACCCACCCTCGGTATACTTCATAATGTTACCTTTGTGCACCATGGTGACACTCTTGCGCCCGTTCTCGATGGCGTAGTTGATGGCCGCACGGATCAGTCGCTTGCTGCCCTCGCTGCTGACCGGCTTTATGCCGATACCGCTCGTCTCCGGGAACCGGATATTCTTGACGCCCATCGCATCCTGAAGGAAGGCGATGACCTTCTTGACCTCCGGCGTTCCCGCCTCCCACTCGACGCCGGCATAGATGTCCTCGGTGTTCTCGCGGAAGATGACCATATCCACGAGTTCAGGACGCTTCACCGGTGAGGGCACCCCGTTGAAATATCGCACCGGTCGCAGGCAGACGTATAGATCCAACGTCTGCCGCAATGTCACGTTCAGCGAACGGTACCCGCCGCCGATCGGCGTCGTAAGCGGACCTTTGATCCCGACCAGGTAGTTCCTGAACGCGTTGACGGTGTCTTCCGGCAGCCAGGTGCCGTACTTGTCATAGGACTTCTGCCCGGCAAACACCTCGAACCAGATGATCTTCCGCTTACCGCGGTACGCCTTTTCGACGGCGGCGCTGAGGACCCTCACTGCCGCCCGCCAGATATCGGGGCCGGTCCCGTCACCCTCAATGAACGGGATGATCGGCTGATCAGGGACCTTGAGCCCCTGGGGAGTCTTGGTGATCGGGGAACCTTCCGTCGGTGGGACAAGATTTTCGAACATCATTATGTACTAGCCTCGATTCCTCATTCACTTCGGCGTGCCGCGCGGTCGAGCACGCAGAGACCACATGAGGGAGAGCCCTTCATCCAGCTACGTTACTCTCCAAACTCCGAAGGAACCGCATGTTATCGAATGTGATCCGGTGCGTCAACGAGCGCCGTCCGTCCCCTCACCGCACCGGGTCCGTGACACTTCCGGCGGGATGTGTACGCCCGATCAGAGCCGCGACCGTGAGGGAGCGGGCGAGCCCGTCGCGCCGTGCGCGTTTCCGATCCGGATCGGCGATTCCAGTATGTGATTCGTGCCCCCGCCGATTCTGTCACGGACCCTTACCGCACCGAGCCCGGGTGGCGGCCTCCAAACCTTGCTCGAAGTCCTCGTCGAGAGGCACTCTCAGGCACCTCAGAGTTGGACGCCGAGTGCGTCCGGCATTCCGGGGCGTGCCCGGGCGCGCGGCCAGGACCAGAGCATGGGACTGGGCCGGGCGTTGCGGCCCGGAGTGAGGAATCCCTGATTTGTTTCAATCAAAGCGAGACAATCGCTGCCTCCGAATAAGACACGGTGTGGGCTTGCGTCCAGGGGATCAGGCGTTGCCGCAGCTTGATGTTCTCCTGCTTTCGCAGCTCCCTGGCCGCTTGCAATTCCCGGCGGCGCTCGGTCGGCAACGCCTCCAGAGCACCATTCGCACCTTTACCCCTTAGAGGTGGAACTTCTTGGATTCTCTGACCCACCACGCCCAACACGAAGATTCCGGACAGCCCCACGGCAGCCGACCCAACACTCCCGGCGCTGGTCAGCCCCGTGCATTGAAATCAAACGTGCGTTGGTCGTCAGGTTTCGTCGATGAGACTCGACGCCACAGTCCGGCGGCGAGCTCGTGGCGCGAACAGAAGATCAGAAGGTACAGCGGATGCCGTTTTGCATATATGCGTTCAAACTCGAAATGAGTGTAACCGAGCTGCTGAATTTGCTGACAGTAAAGCTTACGCAAGACCTGAGCCCATTGGCGCTTGGAAGCTTCGTCAAGCGCTGCGCGCCAGTCGGCGCCGGGCCCCAGAACGCGGTCCAAGTTGGAACTGGGATTATCACGATAAACGTATTGGCAGTTTCGTAAAGCGTCGAGGTGGTCAGGAAAGAAGATGATCAGGTCGACCCGGTTCGCTGCGAGGACCTTGAGCGTTTCAAAGTCTAAGTGTAGCCCGGTCGGGTCGAGAAACGCCAGGGAAAGACTCCCTGTAGGAATCTTAGCAGCGACGTCGCCGACTTTCTCGTTCGCGTCACCGTGGAGTATCTGAGGCTCTCTACCCGAACGAATCCGAGCTACACGTTGACGAAGCGCCTCGTAGCTGTGCGGTTCCAGCTCACAGAAGTGCAATCCATCGAACGGATTCGGAGTTTGTGCAGCAATCAGCGGAGAACCCCAGTCCAGGTCGCCAGAATCTTGAAGTCTGACGATTCCGGCCCCCGCAAAAAGATCGATATAGTGTAGGCTGGACCATGGCTTGCTCTTCATGGAGGTTGTAAACGCGTCGATATAACGGCGCAGGAAATAGTGTTTGTCCCGGGCCCACTCACCCACTGGTTCCGGAATGTACAACCCGTCATCTTCGGGAGGTCGTAACTCGAACATTAGTGCTCTCCCTTTCCGCCCTGAGAAGCGGCATCTCGTCCCACGTGCACCCGTCCAGTATCCGCCCGGCGCGCAGTTTGTTTATGCCACCCCATTGCTTGAAGAAAAAGGGAACACCGCTAGCACGACAGCGATCGCGGATTTGTCTGGCCCAGTCTGGGTCCATAGGGCGGGCTCCCGGACCCGATTCCCCACCCACTATGACCCAATGTATGTCACGTAGGCCAAGCCTTGGGATCGGGCCGAGTAGCGGTTCCAGAGAGAGAAACCGGACCTTGGCTGGGATTCTGCGCAGGGCCGCAACACGGTAAACGTAGAACGCATTCTCGACGCTCGTTCCCAGCCACACATTCGGTGGCCAAGGGACACTCCCTGCAAATCTGAGCGCCGTTTCTGGTCGCTTTGTTAAGACCTGAAAGGTGTGTTGCCGAGCGCCTTCCATGACCGCAAACACCCGTTCGATAAAGCCGAGTGGCACAGCCTCATGAAACAAGTCGCTCATAGAATTGACGAAAACGAGTCTTGGCTTCCTCCAGCGCAGCGGGACCTGCAACATGTCGGAGTGCAGCGTCAATGCAAACCCGTTTCGGTACTGGGGCACCCCCATTGCCTTCAGCCTGCACGCCATACGGTCCGCATAGCAGTGCTTGCATCCGGAGCTGATTTTCGTACACCCGGTCACGGGGTTCCAGGTAGCCTCCGTCCACTCGATGCGCGAACCGTCAGCCATCGTCAGACTTCCCACACCTACCTAACAAAACCCATCCGAATCATCCTACTACTGGAATCGGTCCCTGTCCAGGAATCTCGTGAGCCGCTCTATCAGAAACGTGGTAGACAGTTGCTCCGTGGACGCAGCGGGCTACGCAGTCCCCGCACGGGCTTGGGCCGGGTCGGAGACGGATGGGGTCGCTGTTGTGGGCCGCGGGCGGTTTGTGGCCGGGCGGCGGATGTTGGATCGGTGGTGCTAACGTTTGCGTCTGGGTTGCGGCGGCCAGAAGACGTGGTCGTCGGAGCCGGCGTCGTTTTCGATTTCGTCGGCCCAGCGCGGTGAGTGGACACCGCCGTCGTCGACGCCGTTTTCGGAGGCCGAGTAGATCTTCGGGCCGTCGTCGGTGAGCTGATATCCGAAGTAATCTCCGGAGTACGGATCGATGCGCATATTCTGGCCATGCTCAGGCGGCAACTCATCGAGCGATTCCGGCCAGCGCCCGTTCCGCTCCTTGAAAAGACGCGTCGCATAGGCAAGCTGCGTCGCGCGGCGCGAGGCCTTCGACCGAGCCTTCAACTGGTAGTAGCGGCTCAAGTTGGGCATGAGGAACTCGGTCAACGGAGTCGTACGGAGGTGCTCCTCCGTGATGGCCGAGATGTCGGCCGTACGCACCTCCGGATAGCCGATACGGAACTGTTCGACCAGCTTCCGGTAGTGGTTATCGAAAGCGTTGATCGAGGCGTGCACCTCATCCGGTTCCATGCGCGCTATCCGGTCGATCATCTCGGGCGAGAAATCGAACACGCCGTTCAGACGTTCCGGCTTATAAGATTTCGGCGTGCCGTTTGCCCCGGGCGGCATATACAAGTACTGCGTCAGGTCCATGCACATAGCGTGCTCGCCTCGCAGCATCTCAACCGGGTCTCGATCGTCGCGATCGTACTCCCTCAGGATATCCAGCGCGGTTTCGAGTTCGTCGCCGGAGAAGACGTCGTGCTTCAGTGCCCAACGCGCCGTCTTCTGAACCATCGCTCGATCCGCGATTCCCACCAGATCCTCGATGAGCGTAGCCCCGCTGCCAATGTGATTCGCACCGCGCAACGACGTCTCCCACGCCTGCACCATACGCCCGGACGACACTTTGCCGCCCTCTATCCGCCAAGCAGCCGCCAGCGTTGCCTTCACCATGGCCCGGTGATTACTGAGCGACGGCAGAAGGATGCCGAGCAGCAGATTGGCATCTTCAACCGGGCCGATGCGGCCCTCGAACTTGACGTCGGGTGGTGAGGCGTATCCCTCGTGCGTCGTCGCCTCGCGGAATAGCTCGAGTACCTCTTGGGAAGCCTGGTACGAGGTCTCCCAATCGGGATGCTCGGCCGGGTCCCAGGGTCCCGGCGGACCGTCGTAGTCGCTGTTGAACATGTCGTTCAGCTCAGGCCACTCGGGTTTGGTTGCTGGATCGCCGGGTGGGCCGGGTGGGTCGGGCATAAAGGACGCATACGCCCAGTATGCATTGTCCTCGGGGTGACCGAGGGCATATTCACGGTACCATTCGAAGTAGTCGATCCTGTTCTTGAAGTTAGGGAGCGGGGCGAATCCGTCGGTGGCGATTGGGTCCCACTCCTCAAGGCCGGTGAGATTCTGTTCGTACTCTGTATCGTACGAGCCGTCGGCTGACGCACCCGGTTCGAGTCCCGCGGTTTGTTCTAAGTCCGGCGGGGTGAGGTTACCTGCCTGTGCGCCGGCCTGTTTCGCGTCGGCCGAGGCGGCGCTGTTCCCGCCGGCGTCGGTTGATCCGATTTGACCACCATCCGCAGGGGCGGCCTCCGCCATATCCCCCGCATCGGCGTAGGTGGCGTCGTGTGTCGCATCGCCCGCATCGCCCGCATCGCCATACGTAGGATCGCTCGTCGCGTCATCCGCATCCGCGTACGCTCCATCCTCCGCTGTTTGCTCCGCCAGATCCTCAGCGAAATCCTCGGCCCACTCTGAATCGGGTGTCATCTCCCCGTCGTCACCGTCAGCAAAAAACTCCGACGCGTCGACAAGTTGCGACGACGCTAGCGACTCTTTGTCCGCCGTGGCGCAGTACAACATCAGATACGAGCTGTTATCGAGCCGGACCACGGCCGGATCCCACCCAACCGACAAACGAGGTTCGGGTTCGAGCCTCCAGTCACCACCGTTGTGAGACACGAGGGAACTGATGCCGCCATCAGTTGACACATAGGCCCGCAGGCCATCGTCGGTTGACACAATGCTGCCGACAAAGTCCGCGTCGGACACCTGGATTGAACGGAGCTTAACGAAGCGGCGCCCATCGGGGGAGACGTAGTGTCGTGTAATTGACATACTTTTGTCGGACCCGGCGGCCCGGTTGTCCAAACCGGCGGCGTAAAGGTGCAACACCTTGCCCATCCAAGCGGTCATCAGATGTAAGTCCTGCGCTCGCCCAGGACGGATGCGGGTGCGGCTGTCAAGGTGATAGTTCAGACCGTCGTTCGTCACGGCCGAACGTATCATGGCCGGGCCGTTCGACTTGGCGCGGTGTTTGGCGCTTCGGTAGCCGGCCTCAGCCAGGAAATACAGGCGGAGCCGCCCATTGGGCATTCGCACCAGGTCTCCGTGGTAGCCCCTGACTCTTCGAGCGCTGCGTCCTTTGAAGCGGACTGCTCTAGCCGGAGACCAGGAGCGACCTCCATCCCTCGATCGCGAGACGGCCATCACGGTAGGCTCTCCCGCGTCGCCGCTGCCCGCATAGTCGAATACGGCCAGCAGGCGGCCATCCGGGAGGGCCACGAGATCCGGTGCGGCGGCGTGTTGGAGAAAAACCTCTCCAGTATCATTGAATGTCAGCCCGTCATCCGAGCGGGCCACTTTCAGGACGGTCTGTGATGCCGGTCGAGTCCCGGATGGCCCATCGGGTGAGTCAGCCCGCACGACGGGCCCCAACGCGCCGATTTGTCCTGCTAAGCCTACAAGTAGTATGTCGAGGATCTGTCGGCGGATATCGGTCATAACCAGTCGCCTCCGCAGGAATCCGACGCTGTTTCCACTCCGTAAGACGGCCTGGAAGGCGGCACGTTAACAGGCCTTTCCTTCGCCGTATCGAACCGGAGAGGATATCATCTGCCATGAGGCGTTATGAGTACTGAATATGTGCTAAAGCCACTACACGAGAGTCCCTTTCGACCGTTTCGTGCAGCAACTCCTGCTGAACGATGCTCGCCGACTTGTTGAACCGCCCGGCGAGACAGGGTAAATTGCGTACAGGTCTTATGATCGAGCCACCGATTCAGGAAATCGTTCGAAGGATCGCCGAGGCGTTCCAACCACGCCGGATCGTTGTGTTCGGCAGCCGGGCGCGGGGCGACGCCCGACCGGACAGCGACCTGGACCTAATGGTGGAAATGGAAACCTCCGACCCGCCCGCGGAGCGTATCCGGGCGATTGACGCCCTGTTCGGTCTACATCGCTGGGCCATGGACCTGATTGTGTACACCCCTCAAGAGGTCCAGCAGCAACGGCAATACCGCAACTCGTTGATTCGGGGAATCGAGTCCGAAGGCAAGGTGCTGTATGAGCAACCCCGATGATCCGCAGAGCTGGATCGCCAAAGCCGAAAGCGACCTGCTCAACATTCGCAACAACCTCAGCGCCGAGCACGTCCCATGGGATACGGTCTGCTTTCACGCTCAGCAAGCGGCCGAGAAGATGCTGAAAGCGGTTTTAGCCTCACGTGGTCAGACCGTGTCTCGGACGCACGACCTGGTGGCCCTGCTGGCCGAGGCCGTTGCGGCCGGTGCACCGCTCGAGGCGCTTGAAGCGGATTGCCGCCTGCTGACCCCCTACGCAATCATGCTGAGGTACCCCGGTGTGACAGGCGAGCCGTCGGAGCAGGAGGGCCGCGACGCCGTCGCCGCCGCTGAAAGGATCTACGACCGCGTCCAAGCAGCTCTGCCGTGAATGCCACAACAGAATGTCCTTCCGAGCCGCATGCTTTAGCTTGCGCGGGCATCCGGACGACGGTGACGCGGGAATGACGCAGAGTCTTCCGAGCCGCATGCTTTAGCTTGCGCGGACCTTCCAGACGATGGTGACGTTGACGTGCCGTAGGGCAATCCGCGCGGGCTGAACTCCGCGGTTCGGGAGGATGTGTGGCATACCTTCATCCACACCGGGCGGTGTTGGCGCATTTCGATGTTTATCCCCCAGCGTTTGTTCGCAACGGTGCATTCATAATCGGCGGGGCGGCGTCAGCCCGGGTGTTCCACTTGCCGAGGAAGCTGCGCATGAGAATACCAACGCGGTAGAAGTGGCGGCGCCAATCAAAGTGCCCGCTGAGCATCACGAAAATGCCCTTCGAAAGAATACCCGCACGGAGCAGCCGCAACTTGGCTTTTTCAGTGATCCCCAATGAGGTCAGATCAATCCCGAGATAGTCCTTGTTGAGCTGCCAGTTGTCGAGCACCTGCTCGGCGGACTTGAGGCCGTGGCGATCGACGATCTCGTAAAGTGGGGCACCGGGCATCGGCGTGGTGATCGACCAGGTCATGTAGCTGATCCGACGACGCAAAAACTGCTTCCACGCCCACCACAGCGAATGACGAATCTCGCTGGGCATTTCAAATTGCAGCTTCCCGTCCTCCTCCCATAGCTGGAACGCCATCATGAACAAGAGCACGCGGATCTTGTGCCTTTTAAGCACCTTCAGACAGTGTTCGCCCTGCTCGACAGTGATCTTCTTGTCGATGCCGCGCAGCACTCGATCGTTGGCGCTCTCAACGCCCAGGTGCACCAGCCACATGTTCATGCGTTTGAACAGACTCGCCAGCTCGTCGTCGATCTTGTCGGCCCGCAGGTTGGACTGGAAGAACAGGTCCTTGTGGCCTAGATCAGCGATGGCCCGGCATACACGCTTCGCCCACGGCAGTGCGACGTTGATCTCGTCGGATACTATCTTGATCTCGCGTACGCCAAGCCTGTAGAGCCAATCGACTTCCTTGGCAATACTCTCCGGCGAGCGCAGCCGGACGAACGGCTTGGCCGCCCGCCACACCGGCAATGAGCAGAACGTACATTTGTGTGGGCAGCCGCGGCTGATAACGATGCAGCTTTGACGGTGCGATCTCGAGTAGTGCTGTCCGACAAACTTGCCAAAATCGATGCGCTCCCAGGCAAGTAGCGGCAGGTCATCCAGGTTCGGGATCACACGAGGGTTAGCCGTCTTAAGCGGCCCATCCGGCGTACGGATGAGCAAACCGGGGATGTTGGCGAAGCGGATGGGAGATTGGAGATTGGGGATTGGGGATTGGGGATTATGGCCGGGCGGGCGACGCATTTCGTTGACGATGTCGGCGAGTGTTGACTCTCCTTCACCAATGCACACGAGATCGACAAGTGCCTCGGTCATCACCTCTTCCGGCGCGGCCGTCGGATGCGGCCCGCCCGCGATGATCAGCAACTCGGGGAAACGGCGCTTGAGCTCGTTGATTGTCCGGTAGGCCACACGCTGCGTCAGAAACGCGAAGCTCAGCCCGTAAAGCTGAGGCCGATGCTGTTCGATGGCCCGGATATGATCCTTGAGCGAGTGAAACTGATCCAGGAAGATGATGTCATCGTCGCTCAGCGGCGTGTGCTGACGCAGGTACGAGATTAGCTGCAATATCCCCAGGTTCGGATAGGCTTTGTCGTAGTCGTCATCCTTAGCCGGCGGGTCGGCCAGCACGATCTTGAACGGCTTGATGGGCCGGCCATCATACTCCGGCTCTGACGAGGCGGGCAAGTTGTCGAGGACGTTCAGCGCGACCTTCACGGTTGGTGCTCCAGAGAGCGGCCACGGCCCAGCGACCGTGGATCGTCTGAAGGCGAATTCCGGCCCAATCGGTGCCATTTGATTATCGGAAGCGAACTGCCGAGGGCTGAATTATCGTCCAGACCGTAAGAAGCCTCGAGGAAGTTGGGGTCGAAGCTGAAGGATTAGAGCCGGCCACGATCGAGAACATCGTGATCGAGGCGGACGAGTGTCACGTCATCGGCGTTGCACGAGAGGTAATCCTGCTCGCAAGCTGAACGCTATGTGACAAGACCGCGGTGCTCACCGGCAGCCGTGCGGCGGCCCAAGCAGGCGCAGGCGACGCCGTGGGCGGTGATTTCACACGACCTTGATTCCGGTCGCGCATGCGTGTCCTTCCATCACGAAGGTTACGGGGCTTTCCAGGAGCTGCTGGTACTCATCATCGGCCTGCTTCAGGAGTTCCTCAGTCACGCGCCTTTCGGACAGCAGACGGTCGCGACCCTGGCGGATAATCTCCCGGGCGCCATCGACGTAGACGCGGAGCTTCTCCTTGTCGTTGGCCGTTATGCTCCAGGCCCGTCCCTCGGCCTGGACCTGCCTGAGGCCCGCCTGCGTTAGTATTCCGTAGAGCTTCCGCGCGATCACGGCGTCTCCTCCCATCGCCACCTGCAAGTCGTACAAGGCCTGCCAAACCTTGGCCACAGCGGGCGAATCGGGGTAGATGACGGAGCAGCCGTTTTCCCATTCGAAGGCGCACACCCATCCCCCGGGCCTGACCACGCGGGCCATCTCGCGCACAATACCGACCGGGTCGGCGACGTGTTCGAGCAGGAATCGACAATAGGCCCCGTCGAATTCGGCATCGGGAAACTCCAGACCGGCCGCGTCGCCCCGACGGAAGGAGACGTTACCGATCCCACGCCGGGCCGCGATGCGCCCAGCGGTCTGCAATTGGGCCTCCTGCTGGTCGACGCCGATGATCTGGCCGGGAGCGATCCTCTCAGCCACCTCGCGAGCGATTGTCCCCGTACCGCAACCGACCTCGAGAATGCGCATGCCCGGTCGCAGCGGTGGCAGAAACTCCGCCCCGCCGAGGATCTTCACCATAGCCTCGAGGCGCGCCTGCTCCGACGCCTCCGCACCGTGCAGGTACTCCGGTTCGTGCTTATATTGTGGCACTGTGGATCTACCTCTCGAGTCTTCTCGGCTGGGCAGCAATTGATGCGCGAAACATCAGTCCGGATAGAGCCTCGGAACCCTTCGACAGCCTTGATGGTACTCTGACGTCCGCGCCGGCTGAAGCCCGCGGCTCGGAGAAGTCCCTACGGGTGGCGCCTCATCGAGTGGCCATACCTTGTTCGAGGTCGATGCCCAGGCCGTCGGCGATGCGGTTGACGTAGTTGAAGAACGAGATCACCTGGGTGGCGTCGTTGATGGCCTGGTCGGAAAGGCCCAGCTTCCGCAAACGATCAATGTCAGCCTCGGTCACCTCGGCCGGTGTTTTCGTCAGCTTGACGGCGTGATCGCACAGGGCCCGATCGACCTTAGTGAGCTCGGCCTTGGTATAGTCCGTCTTGATCTGCCCGACCCAGGCGGCATCCTTGACCTCAGCCCGGAGGTCATAAGCATGGGCCTCAACTCAGTACCGGCAGCCGTTGGTCTTGGACACCACGACGGCCAGCATCTCCCGCTGAGCCCGTGTCAAAGGCGAGTCACCATGCATCGCCGCCCGGTAGAGCTCGAGCATCGACTGAAGTGCGGGTGGGTTATTGCTTTGGATCTTGATGATGTTGTAGACCCGGCCGGCGCGCTTGCGGACCTCCTCGTAGATACGGCCCAGCAGCCCGGAAGCTTCGTCTTCGTCAATGAGTTTGATCCAGGCCATCAGCTATCCCTCGGAGCCAATGTGGGACAGGCTTTCTCCCGGCACACCGGGATCTGTTGACCGACTGGATAGTCGGTCCCACAACCGATAATCCAGGCCATCAGTCGCGCACTGTCACGGTGGAATGCTTGGGAATCAGATAAGTATACAGCGCTTCGACATCCTCGTTGTACATGCGGATGCAGCCCAAGGAGACGTTTTGTCCGACGGTCTCCGGGTCGATGGTTCCGTGTATTCCATAGCGTTCCTGGCCGGCGGCCTCTCCACCCACACCAACCAGACCGATCCACCGCTCCCCAAGGGGATTTTCAGGGTCGTCAGCGGCTACGATCCGCCCGCCGCGCGGCGGGTAGTAGGTCGGATTGGTAAGCTTCGTCCCCACCTGCCACTGGCCGCTGGGCGTGCTGCCTTCCGCACCAAGGCCGACCTTGAAATGCTTCATGAACGTGTTACCCAGATACATGTCCAGCGAATAGGACCGCTTGTGAATGACCGCGCGGAACGGGCCGGCAATGATCTTGATGGTCTGGCCGGCGCGAATGCGATTCTTGTCGGCGATGTGGTTGATCGCTGCCAACAGGTCCGCCGAGACCTTGTTCGCTTTGGCGATCTTCCCCAGCGTTTCACCGGGCTTGACTACGTAGCGGGATACAAGCGGGTCGCCTTCGAAGAGGCTGGGCGAGAAGACCGTCTCATTGCCAATCCGGGTCAGCTCGGCACGAACCGGGGACAGCTCCGATTCCCGGAGCCCGAGCTGTAATGCCTCACTCAGATATGCCCGGGCAGTGACCAGCTCGCCGCTTTCCAATGCCCGTTGTCCTGCAGCCAGGAGCGATTCCGCCCGCTGCCCTGGGGAGTCCGTGGGGTCGACCGGCGTCCCAAGCACCGGAAAATCGCCTTTTTCCGAGATTCCCGGTCGTGGCTGCGATTCCGGGAGGATCTCGGGGCGATCCGTGGTCAGGGTTGGCTGAGGCCCCAACGCCAGGTTGCCGTCCACGGAAGTAGACGATTCGTCACGGATGAAGATCCACCAGATGCCAGCCGCCAGACCCATAACGGCCACAAGCAGCAAGCTCGTACGAACCCGCCTGCGCCGTCGTCTTCGTGGGTATGTTGGGTATCTCGCCACGGTTTCGCCTCCGTGCACGGGGAGTCACTTAGTTTGCCAAACGAGCATGGGCGGGCCCGCCGACACGCCGCACCGGTACCGCAGAATAACGCGGTTCGGTTGAGTCGCAAGACCCTTTCGGCAAGGTTATCTACAGGACCAATCGAGGGGTGCCGCAGGCTTCCTCCAGGACCGCCAGCTCGACCAGATCCACACCCAACGTCCGGGACCAGTACCGCGCGGCGAAGTCCGGATGGAACCTGCCCGGGCCGACTTCCATTGTAGGGATGCGCGGCATGCGATCGGGGAACCGCAGGCCGATCAACAGGGCCAGCTCGGTCTCCGCGATCATGCGCTTTCGCAACGCATCGAACGAGCCCACCCTGAACCGACGCAACTGCATCAGGCACCGCCCTTTCGCTCAGGGGCTCGCCCACCGTCCCCGGGCCCGGAATTCGCCTCGGAGTGCGGAACAAATACGTACCAGAAGGCCAGCAGGGCCGCCGTTGTCCCGACGGCGATAAGCTGAATCGGCAGAATCCGCAGAAAGTGACTTGACGGGATGTTAGGCGGGAGTCCAGCAACCTCCGGGCGCAAAGCAGCCCACAAATACCCCACCAGCGCTATTAGTCCGACCGCGAGGATCGACCACAACGCCGAACGCACGGGCACCATTCGGCAGGCGGCGTAGGTGCCGATGAACACCGCCGCGGCGACCACGAAGCAGACCTGCCCATGTTGGATCGATCGCCACCTGAGCCCGGCAGAAAGGACTGCCATCGCCGCAAGTCCCACTCCGGCGGTGACAAGCGTGTGGCGAACACCATCGGTGCTCACAGTCTGCCGCCGGCTGGCTACCCCGAAACAACGCGCCGACATCCGGGGGACATCGAAGCCGGCGAGCATGTGCACAACGTCTGGCGACGCATCCGCCCGCTTGGGGTCCGGGGTCTCCGTAGAGCCGAAGCACCAGCGCATCACCAGCGCCGAAACGGCGACAGCGACGAGCACAACGAGAAGCCAACCCACCGCTTCGATAGCGAAGCTCCAGGCGAGAGAGTGCTCGAACGTCTCGGAATGGTCCGCGCCCTGCAGCAGCAGATACTCCGCCGTGGCACCGCGCAGGGAGACCGCGGCCAGTCCCAACGAAGCGGCGAACGTTCCTATGTCGGCCACACGCCGTCCTGCAATCAGGGTTGCCAGCCCGGCAGCCACACCGGAGAGCGCAGCCGCTTGTATCAGCATCATCAATCCGCCCTGTCGGGCGTAGGCGCTGACCGGTCCGAGTGGATCATCAGGCTCCATGGCGAACCAGCCGACCGTCAGAAACAGCGCCCCGCCCAGCACCCAGGAGACCGTGGTGGCGGCCCTGTCCAGCAAGCCAGGCTGCGGTCGCTCGACCATGATAGTGCTCGGGGCGTCACTCATGTGGCACTTGTTTCCACCATCTCGTGCCGGCGCAGGACACGCTCGATCCCGGCGCGGCTGTCGGCATCAAGCGGGCAGAGGGGAAGGCGAAACTCCTCCTCAATCAGCCCGTTTATCGCCAAGGCGGTCTTGATGGGCAGCGGGTTCGGACCGTAGCGGCCGATGCCCACGGCCAGATCATAGACCTTCCTGTGAATCTGCAACGCACTTGAAGCATTCCCCTCGAGCGCCGCTGTTACCAGCGATTTCATCAGTGACGGGGCCAGATTGGCAATCACGCTTATGACCCCGACCGCACCAAGAGCCATGAAAGGCCAGGTAAGCGAATCGTCGCCGCTTAATACTGCAATGTCACAGCGGCTGAGCAAATCGGTCACGTTATCCACGTTTCCAGTGGCATCCTTGATCGCGATGATGTTCGTGAAGTCCTCACGCAGTCGAACGACCACATCGTTATCGATGTTGACACCGGTACGAACGGGGACGTTATAGAGCACGATCGGTAATTCCACCGACTCGGCCACTTTGGCGAAGTGGCGAAACAAACCTTCCGGCGTAGGACGGTTGTAGGACGGGGCAACGACCAAGGCAGCGTTGGCACCGGCGGAGGCCGCGTGTTTGGTCCGGTTGACCGCCTCGGCAGTATTGTTTGAACCCGTACCGGCCATGACCGGACAACGACCCGCGGAGCGGGCGATTACGGCATCCAACAGCTTGTCGCGCTCACCGCGTGTAAGCGTCGGCGATTCACCGGTGGTGCCCAAGGGCACCAGCCAATCCGTACCGCCGGTGATCTGTCGATCGACCAGCTTATCCAGGCACGGCCAATCGATCTCGCCGTCCCGAAACGGTGTTACCAGCGCGGTCATGGAACCGCGCATGTCCGTGGTTTTGTCGGAGTGTTCCTTCACGACCGAAGTCTCCCTCCTTGTATGGTCATACCGTGCTGTGCCTTCTATTCCGGTTCGGCCGGTGGCGCGTGAACCGTCAGTAAGCGCTTCATCTCACGCACGGCCTCGCGAATGCCGACAAAGATCGCTCGCGAGACGATCGAATGCCCGATGTTGAACTCGCCGAAACCCGGCAGGGCCGCTACCGGCGCGATGTTGCGGTACGTCAGCCCGTGCCCGCCGTGAACCTCCAGCCCGGCGTGGTGTCCGGTCTCGATTCCCTTGCGCAAATCGTCGAGAGCGGCGTTCCGGTCCGGAGGCGTCTTGGCGTGGGCATACGCGCCGGTCCACAGCTCGACGGCGTGGAACCCGACCTCCGCCGAAGCCTCGATCTGCTCCCGTATCGGTTCGATGAAAGCGCTTAGGGTGATACCCGCGTCGCGGAGGCGGGTAACGGCCTTTGCGATCCTCGCCCTGTGGCGCAACACGTCCAGCCCGCCCTCGGTGGTCAGCTCCTCGCGCCGTTCCGGCACGAGCGTGCACTGATGAGGCGTAAGACCCACGGCGATGTCAACGATATCATCCGCGATGGCCATTTCCATGTTCAGCTTGACCGCGACCGTCTCGCGAAGCAGGCGAGCGTCACGATCGTTGATGTGCCTTCGGTCTTCCCGGAGGTGGAAGGTGATACCGTCCGCCCCACCGAGTTCCGCCTCCACGGCCGACCACACCGGATCGGGTTCGTCCGTGCGACGGGCCTGACGGACCGTCGCTACGTGGTCGATGTTGACTCCCAGCAGCGCCATCACACACCCTTTGCAGAAGGTATCGTAGAAACCCCTTGCATTATACGCCAATGGCACGACCTGTAAACGCGGCGTATGTAGGCGGCACCCGGGGGTGCTGGCCGGATATCAAGATCGACACCAAGGCAGAATCATTGAGACTAGAGAGCGGACATCAGCGATCAGCGATCAGCCGTCGGCAATCCGCAATCGGCAATCCCCAATCAACAATCGACAATCCCCAATCGACAATCACGGACACGGTGGGGTAGGAGGGGCGGGGAAGGGATAGTCGAATCCCCGGAAAGCATCGAGGCAGAACGTGACGTCCGAGATATCGACCCGCTGGTTGGGGGTTGCCCAGTCGAGGTCGGCCCGGACTTTGCTCACCGCCGGACATGGGACGCTCGGCGGTGCCAGGTTCCTGAACTTATCAAGCAAGGCGGTGACGTCAGTGGGTATGCCTACGACTCCGTCAGGCGGGCCGCACGGACACGTCGAGCAGTCCTTCACCAAGTCACCCCACGGGCTCATCTGGACAATGAGCGGATCCGAGTAGCTGCTGTCCAGATCCAGCTCGCAGGTCTTGTCAACCGCCTGTACGTGATACACCCCACCCGGAACGATCCCCTCGTGGAACACGTGGACGACACCCTCAGTACTCCAGTCCCTAAACCCGGCAGATGACTGCAGCGTGGCGGCCCTAAACTCGGCCGCGGGCTCAGCAGGAGGACATGGAGGTCTCCTTTTACCTGCGTTCTCACAGTACATCTCTGGCGGGCCGACAAACATCTTCGTGCCGTTCCAACTATCGAATGGCGCCGGCAGGTCCACGAATGTCACTCGCATGGCCTGCTCGCGACCGGCATCAGCCTCGCCTACCTGGAACGAGAGGTAACGTACTTTCTGGTTGACAGGTTCTCCCGCAAGTGGGAGCACGTCCGGCTCCGGCGGACTTAGCTGGATGCAGGCCGATTCTACGCACTTGAGATCCAGCAGTCCTATGCCGGCGGCGGCGTCGGCCTCACTGAAGCCCCATCCGCCGACCTGAATCAACCAGCACTCGCCAGGCTTGACATCCACCTCAATGATTCCGCCACCGCCGTCACTGATCCCGCTGCAGTTCTCGTCGTTGTAGGCGACTCGCCACCGCATGTCGTCGGGGCACAGACACTCGTACGGGTGGTCGTCGTCATGGAAAACGGCGATCAAGCTGTCGTAGGCGCCTTGGATGTGACCGCTCATGCACATACTGGCAACCAGGGTGCCCGTGCAGGTCGCAGTATAACGAAACCAGATGTCCTTTTCCAGCCCGTTGAATTCTGTTGTAGCCGGCGGACCATCCGTGGTGTAACAAGTGGTGTCGAAGAACAACAAACTCTCAGGGACAACAATGGCAGGGTAGTCGTTGCAGTTGTCGAGAAACTCGTCACAGTTCAGAGAGGTGGCACAGTCCCATCCACGAAGCCATACGCCTCCGAAAACCTCGTGGCAATCTACGAGCGTCACATCGTCGGTGCAAACGTCCTGGCAGTCGCAACACGAGCCTGTCGGAGCTCCCGGAGGAGTGAAGTCGAGCGGACCAGACGAACTGCCCAGACAGAACGCCAGATCCGAATGCCGGCCGCTGACATGGACGTAACCGGTGCCGGGGAGACCGCCCCGCTCCGGACGATCATCGGTGCCGACCACGTGGTAGTCGTTGCCCTCGTTCTCCAGGTACGATTGCAGCCAGTGCCAGTAACATGTATCGTGCTCGTCGCACGGCTCCCCGTCGCGGTAACCGCCATCGCACAGGCCGAAGCGATCACAACTTCCGTCGGGACAGACGTTCCTGTCGCTAACGACCTCCAGCCAATACGTGTCGCCCGGCGCCATGCCACTAATCGGCGTGTCGAGGAGCAACATGTAGCCATGAAGCCGCCATCCGTAGTCCTCCTCAAACGCGGGGCTCGGTACGGGAACGCGGTAGATGTTGGGCCCGGTTGAGGTGGACTCGCCGACCAGCGATCCCGGCTGCCCGTTGCTGTCGCTATAGACACGGATGCGGAAGCTTTCGTTTTCGTCGGCAACAAATGGTGTGCAATTGTACTCTTCGTAGCCCTGCGGACCCGTCTCACCCGGAGCACTGGCATCGATGTACGTACCCCACACGCAAACTTGCGTGAGGGCGTCGCCCGCCGGCAGGAAATCGTCGGCCGTGACAGCCCCGGTCGGCGGGACATTCAGATCGCTCATGATCCCGAGGTTAAGGTGATTCGGATCAGCAAGCTGGCAGTTGGCTTCACCCTCGATCACGCAGGCCGAGCAGGACTCTGTCACCAAGCTACAGTCCACACCGCTCGTGAAGGTCCCGCCTAACTCAGTGCAAAGCTCCTCATCCATACCGCCGCCCGAACCATCGTCCTCGACGCGCACGCCTGACGAGGTGGGCTTGGCGACTTCGCATTGGGCCTGGGCCGACCGCCCACTTGCCTGCAGAAACACCCCAATTGCCAACGTGAGAACGCTGGTCCGAAACGTGCTCAGCCACATACCTCCACCCTTTCAAATGCCGCTGTGATTTGGCGGAGGCGGTAACCTCCGCAGGCCCGTCAAGAATACCACAGTAGTCGTGCCGTGGCAAGGTGCGTGGCCCAAAATACCCGGCGGCGAGACAGCGTCTCGTCAGATGTTCTCACCCGAGAAGAACGCCGCGCCCATCCGGTCAGCCATGGATTGGTTGGTGAAGATCAGCGGCAAGAGGAATTGGATATCGGTGTGCGGTGAGCGAAGATAGTCGGCCATTTGCATCCGCCAGGTCGAGTCGAAGGTCATCAGCTCGTCCTGGGAGTGCACACTGTGCAGGGCCCTGTCAATCACTTCCCCGGCGATCTGTGCCGACCACATGGCAGGATAGATGCCCTCGTTACTCGCCGCTGATATGAATCCACCGGCGTCACCGATCACCAGAGTGTGCTTTCCCACGTGTGATTCCATATCCAGAGCGGCTGAGGCGGGGCTGTGGCTCAGCGTCACCGAACCTGCTTCATCCGACAAGTCGACAGGCACAACCTGGTGCTGGAATGCCTGGCGGCAAAGCTGGACCAGCGCGGGAACGGCTTCGGTGCCTTCGCCAGCCCAATTGATCCCCATGGACACCCGATCCGTCGAGAGTAAGCAGATTCCTAAGCTGCCGGCATTATCCAAGCCGAGGATGACGCCGATCTGGGCCTTTCTCGGGGCGGCCTTTCCAGTGAGCGGCGCATCCACCTGAGCCGCCCAAATTGGCGCCTCACCCTTACTAGCGGCAAGCCCAAGGCGTTCGAACAGCTCCGCCCGACGACCGGAGGCAAGTAAGAGAAGCCTGCCGTCCAGATGCCGCCCGTCAGCAAGCTCAATGACGGCAGAGGATTCCTTCAACTGGAGGTCCGTAGCTGCACACCCCTGGACGAAGTTGACTCCTTGATCGGCCGCGGTGGTGACCAGTGCGTTGTCAAACCGTGCCCGATCGATCAGATACCCCGGGGTGTGCTCAAAGGTTGGTTTGGCCGATTGCGAGAAATCCGGGCGGTACAAGGTGACATCCGAGAACTGGCATTTCAGCAGCGATTTGTCCTTAACGCCTAAGTCGGTAAGCAACGGAGCACAACGGGCGTTAAGCCAACTGGCGCATGTGGTCTGGCGCGGGAACGTTGCACGGTCCACCAGGACTACTTTGCGGCCCTTTTGGGCCAGAACGATAGCAGCCGTCGCTCCCGCCGGCCCGGCTCCAACAATCGCCACGTCATACAGGTCGTCGCTCATCGCTCATTTCTCGCCTGTGGTGCGCTGTTTCGAGCCTGGGATCATACCGCCGGTCAGGAAACGTAGACAGTACACGCCCACCGACGGACCACGCAAGTACCTCTCACGCCTCCCGTAGAGAAAAACGTACAACCGCCCCCGCGGCGCGGCGGTTGGGTCTGGCCGCTCGGGTGATAATCGGCGCGGAGTTGAACGCCGGCTGTCTATGCTATAAAAGGCCGGTTTACGACAAGGGTGATCGGCGCCGGTAAGCTGATCCACTCACGACAAAGGACAACGCGAGAGGCTCCAAATGGCCGAGGTGACGCTCGAACACGTCACGAAGACTTTCGGCAGCAAACGGGGCGAGGTGCGCGCCGTCGACGACCTCAACCTTGCCGTAGCCAACCAGGAGTTCGCAGTCCTGGTGGGCCCGTCCGGATGCGGTAAGACCACCACGCTTCGCCTGATTGCCGGATTGGAGGAGCTGACCACGGGGACCATCCGGATCGGAGAACGAGTGGTCAACGACGTGGCTCCTCGAGATCGCAACATCGCTATGGTGTTCCAGAACTACGCTCTCTATCCGCACATGACGGTTTTCAAGAACATGGCGTTCGGGCTGAAGATGCGCCGCGTTCCCAAAAATGATATCAAACGGAAGGTCGGCGAAGTAGCTTGCACGCTCCATTTGGAACACCTTCTGGATCGAAAACCGGCGGCGCTGTCCGGCGGGGAGCGTCAGCGCGTCGCCCTGGGTCGGGCGATCGTACGCACACCGCAGGTATTTCTGTTCGATGAGCCGCTCTCGAACCTGGATGCCAGACTTCGAGTGCAGATGCGAACCGAGATCAAGAGCCTGCACCGCGATCTTGGGACCACCATCATTTACGTGACGCACGATCAGGAGGAGGCCATGACGCTGGGCGACCGGATTGTGATCTTAAAAGACGGTGTCATCCAGCAATGCGGGGCCCCGCTCGAGGTCTATAATCGTCCGGCCAATCGATTTGTAGCCGGCTTCATCGGAACACCCCCGATGAACTTGCTGGAAGGGCGGCTGGAGGGTGAGGGCGAGTCGGTCTGCTTCGCCGGTTCGGTAGGCCGGCTGGAAGTCTCACCTGAGGCTGCAACCGGCTTAAGAGCGCATCGCGGTCAAGTCGTCGTGTTGGGTATTCGCCCGGAGCACCTACGATTGAGTGGGACGGATGCGGGGCTCGCAGTTGCCGGCCTCGGTGACCTGCCGCGAGGGTATACTCCGATTGCCGAAATGTCGGTTCGCATCGTGGAGCCCCTGGGCGATAGCATCAACGTTCACCTGGTTGCGCCTGGCGGTGAATCCTTCGTGGCACGGGTGTCTCCGAACGTGACCGTGTCACCGGGACACCGCGTGAGGCCTTTTTTGGACATCTCGCAGATACACATCTTCGCCGCGGATCAGGCTGGCAAACGTCTCAACTGATGATGGTCGGATGGCCTGGGCGAAGCCCGCGACGGCCGGCTAGTCGATCACCTCGAGAAGCGCAGAGCATCGCTTGACCGAGAATCCCTTCTCGGTCCTCTGGCAGGTGCCGAGAAAGGATTCTCGGCACAGCGTATAGTCGTATTACTTGCGAAACAACGCTCGTGCGAGAATCCTTTCTCGCACGAATGGGCCGAGAAGGGATTCTCGGCCCAGCGAGACGCTCCGTCCCTCAATTGAGCGGCGACAAAGCACTAGTCGATCACCTCGAGAAGCGCAGAGTCGATTTCAAGCTCGGCCGATTGTCCAATGAACTGCACCCCGACGTATACTCGCCAGGGCCCGCGCCGCCTGAGCACTACGCCCTCAAGCCCGGCGAGCGGACCACGAGTGACCCGGCAACGGCACCCTTCGCGTAGTCGCGGGTAAAGATCCACAGGCTCACCGCTCTTTATCACCCGGTAGATCTGGCGCAGATCGGCCCAAAGCCGCTCCTGGTCCCCCACGTGCAGAACGTTGGCCAGGCGGTTCGTGCGCAACGCCGCCAGTCTGTCATTCTCCTCTCCGCACAAAAAGACATACCCCGGAAACAGCGGGATCTCCACCTCGTGCACTCGCCTGCCGTAGGTCCTTCTGTGCTTTGTAAGTGGGAGAAAATGATTGATCTGCAGTCTGGTAAGATCGGCGGCCACGGCCTTCTCGTTACGAGGTTTGGTATGCAGGACCCACCACCTACCCTGGTAGGCGTCCAGCGGTGACAGCTCGAGGTCGTTTTCAGTCATTGCGGGGAGCGAGCAGCATGTGGACTGTTCATTAAAGGTTCGATCTTGGTGACGACTAATAGTCATCACTCACCCAAGGAAACGGCGCCCCGCCGAAATCGCCGGACCATGACACGGATTGCACCGGCCACCTTGGGTGTAAGTCCACGGGCAATGTTATAGGCCGCACCATATGGGATCAAGGCGACGCCAACACAACCCATGACACCTCGACGAGATCGGCGATCCCCACGGCTGAATCCTTGATCTATGCCGGGAATCGTTCCCGGACGGCTGCGAGTGGTCGATCGGGTGGGAGTGATTGAGCCCATCGGCTCACGACGCACGAACGGTACGGTGACTCGGCATTATCGGGCTGCACGGCGGACGGTTCGCCCATGTAAACCCAGCGTCAGGACCGGCCACAGGTATTGTAAAGTCTCCTTGGAGGGTTTGGACACTCGCTTTGGTTCGTAAGGAGTGGATGGGCAGCCCGTCCGCATCGGAAATGGTGCAGAGTGAACGCAACTCCGCTGACAATCATCCTGGCTGTCTGTGCGTTCTTGACGGAGCCCACGCCGCCGATCTCCGAATTCGCAGCGAGTCAACCCACGGACTTCGCGTCGTCGAGTAACGAAACATCCAAATCCGGTTTAGAAGCGGCCACGTCCACCGATGCGAATCCTGTCGCGGCTTGCTGGCAGATTGTTGCATACGACAGTGACCACGATCCGCTGTTCATTGCAAGTGCCTTTGCGATCAGTGACAACCTGCTCGCCACAAACGCGCACGTCGTCGAGCCAGCCGCCGAAGCACTACGCAAGGGCGGTGTTATACACGCCGTACAGAACGAGACGGGGATGGAACGCTACATCTCGCGGATGTGGCTGCACCCCGGCTATGACGAAGAACCAGCCCTGGGCCCCGACGTTGGCGTGATCGAGGTTTCCGAGCCGCTGCCGTCGTTCCTGGCACTCGCTTCCGACGCCACGCTGCACGGCCTCGCCGTGTTGGACGAGGTACGCCTGTACGGCTTCCCCGGAGACGTGGCACGTGCGATCGACTTCGAGCAACTGCTTCACGGCGGTCTACGACCGCGTGCAACATGCCTGACCGG
This sequence comes from Planctomycetota bacterium, assembly GCA_030616775.1. Taxonomy (GTDB): domain Bacteria; phylum Planctomycetota; class Phycisphaerae; order UBA1845; family UBA1845. The sequence goes on along the minus strand of JAUWWQ010000035.1, from coordinate 7,798 downwards.
ACGCATCACGTCCCTTCGCCCGTTTAACACGTCGCAGGACGCTTCCCCGGTCAATACTCTCCTGATTCAGCACGACATCCCGGTGACGCACGGCATGAGTGGAAGCCCGATCCTCAACGGAAGCGGCGAGGTTATTGCAGTCGTCTCAGCCGAGACACACGACGAGTTGGGCCAGAATGGGTTCGCCGTCCGCATTGACGTGCTCCGTGGGCTTCTCGGTATGGTCAGGGGAGATGTTCTGCCGCCGGTTGACATGGAGTATGACTTAGGCCCCGACCCGGAACCGGAGCCGGAGCCGGAATCGGAGTTCCAGGCTTTCATAAACGAGACAGCCGAGGCGGTCGGCGGCTGGCCCGTAGCCGCCATCATCTGCATAGGCATCGTCTCGCTGACCTTCCTGAAGCTTGCACGGATGCGTGCGAAGCTCCAGAGACAGTCAATTGAGAGAATGGACCGATTCGTCGAGGTCATGCAAACAAAGATTGCCGACATCGAAAGAGAAGTGAATGATTTGCGGCAGGACGACCACCATGTTCGGAGGGAACTCATAACGCAGCACGCTGCCGGGAAGCAGCAGCATCAGGAGGCACCCAGATGACAGGCTTACGTCAACTCGTCGCGGTAGTGGTTGGTGTTTGTTCAGTCCCGGCAATACTAACTCCGGCAGTAATGCTCGATGGGGCGTCTAAACGCAATACTCAGCCCGATATTGCCGACCCCTCCATCGGCAATTGTCGCACCGTACAGGAAAACACCAAGGCTCCACATTATAGCATAAAGGAGAGCGTAGACCCACGCCCGAGAGCCGAGGACAGGCCCGACTGGCCGTTCATTCGTGATGAGGGAGAGCTATCGACAATCGAAAAGATTCGTACACAGTGCGCGCGGGCGATGATCTATTTGGATGTAATCGGCCAAGCAGACGCTGGTGACAGGAGTAGTCTGACCGACTTTAAGAACAGACTGAGTCCCAGATTTCGCTTTGAGTTCATCGAGTACCATCTTCAGTGCGAGGAAGATGAAAAAAGATACATAGCAGCGCAATGGCAGAAAGACAGAGCGGGTAAGTCACAGGCGAAGTGTAATGTTCGGTACTACAATGCGAGATTCGGGTATGGGTTCGATCTTCCGACCGGAGGCGATCCCGTAACGGACCCTACGCCCGGCGATCAGGAGTTGGAGCTGTTCGATGCCGGTTGGATATTCAAGAACCTCGGACCTGAAGTTGTCTTGGTGGGAACTAACGTGGGCGACCAGCAACACGTGAAAGTAGAATCGCTGTCGCTGTATGCTGATATAACGAGCGTCCTGAAAGGATACAAGCTTCTTAGCAGAGAGTCAATCACGTTATCCAATGGAGATCCTGGGGCTCTGCGGATATCCTACGGCGTGGAAATAGGCGTGGGTGTGGTCCGCTATCGAGTGACGACCATAAAGGATAATCGGTCCTTTTGCGTAGTCGCCATAATGCCCGCCGACAGTTTCACGCTACTGAGTCACGGATTGCTGACTCGGATTGTTGGATCACTGTGTGTTGATTGACATTGGGCATCCTCGGGGAAGATAGGACATGGCGCCCTCGGTCTCTGCGCAGCTAGAAGCCGGATCTTCCCATGCTCAACGTCGATGCGGAGTTGTTGGCTACTTCACACGCCGCGCGGGCTGAAGCCCGCGGCTCGGGGCAATTGTGTCATCCTCGAGGGGTGACGCTACGCCGGGACCGGCAGGTCAATCCAACATGCGTAGCTACACGTTTACCGGTTCGGATGCTTTTTCGAAGCTGAAGACTTCGCCGGAGACGTTGACCGTGATGTGGTCGCCGCTCACAAACTGGCCGGTGACGATGCGCTTGGCCAGGGGGTTTTCGATCTCGTGTTGGATCAGGCGCTTGAGCGGTCTGGCTCCATAGACGGCGTCGAAGCCGTCCTTGGCGAGCTTCTCTTTGGCAGAGTCGGTTAGCGTCAAGGTCATGTCACGGTCCGCAAGCCGATTGCGCAGGTACTGCACCTGAATCTCGGCGATCTGGGCCAGATCGTCGCGGGTGAGCTGGTGGAAGATGATGGTCTCGTCGATGCGGTTGAGGAACTCCGGCCGGAAGGCCGCCTTGAGCACCTCCTTGACCTTCATCTCGATCTCGATGTCGGCGGCGAAGGCGTCTTCCGATCCGCTGTCGATAAGCTGCTGAATGTGTTCGCTGCCCACGTTGCTGGTCATAACGACGATGGTGTTTCTAAAATCAACGGTCCGCCCGTGGCCGTCGGTCAACCGCCCGTCGTCGAGCACTTGCAGCAGCACGTTGAAGACGTCCTGATGGGCCTTTTCTATCTCATCGAGAAGGATCACACTGTAGGGCTTTCGGTGGACGGCCTCCGTAAGACGCCCGCCCTCTTCATACCCGATATAGCCCGGTGGAGCGCCGATGAGCCTGGCGACACTGTGCTGCTCCATAAATTCACTCATATCGATGCGGACGAAGGCGGCCTCTTCATCGAACAGAAACTCGGCCAACGCCTTGCACAGCTCCGTCTTTCCGACCCCGGTCGGCCCGAGGAACATAAACGACCCGACCGGCCGGTTCGGATCACCCAGCCCGGCACGGGAACGTCGAACCGCGTCTGAGACGGCCCGAACAGCCTCGTCCTGACCCACTACCCGGTCGTGCAACCGCTCCTCCATTTTGATGAGCTTTTCCCTTTCGCCTTCGAGCATCCGAGACACCGGGATACCAGTCCATTTGCTGACCACCTCGGCGATCTCCTCGGTGGTGACCTCTTCGCGGAGCAGACCGCCGTCTTCGTGCAGCTCGGCCAGCTTCTGTTCGCGGGTCTGGAGTGCATCCTCGAGTTCGCGCAGCTCGCCATAGCGAATTCGGGCCGCCCGTTCGAGATCGCCCTGTCGCTGGGCGTCGTCTAGTTCGGTCTGCTTGGCGGCGATCTGTTGCTTCACGCCCTTGATCGCCTCCAGCTCACCCTTTTCGTTTTCCCACTGGGCGGTGAGGCTGCGGTTATTTTCCTGGAGTCCGGCCAGCGTCTTCTCGATCGTCTCAAGCTGCTTCTTGCTGCCCTCGTCGGTTTCCTTCTTGAGAGCTTCACGCTCGATCTCGAGCTGCATGATCCGCCGGCGCAGCTCGTCCAGCTCACCGGGCAGGGAGTCGTTTTCAATCCTGAGCCGCGCCGCGGCCTCGTCGATCAGGTCGATGGCCTTGTCGGGCAGTTTCCGATCGGTGATGTAGCGATGCGAGAGCGTGGCCGCTGTCACTAGCGCGGCATCCTGAATCCGCACGCCGTGGTGGGCGTCATATTTGGGTTTCAATCCCCGCAAGATTGCGATGGTGTCCTCCACCGTCGGCTCGCGGACGTACAGGGTCTGGAACCGGCGCTCGAGGGCCTTGTCCTTTTCGACATGCTGGCGGTATTCGTCTACGGTTGTTGCCCCGATGCAGCGCAGCTCACCACGGGCCAGCGCCGGCTTGAGCAGGTTACCCGCATCGACGGCGCCTTCCGCTCTACCCGCGCCGACCACAGTGTGCAGTTCATCGATGAACAGGATCACTCGGCCCGCAGATTCGGTCACCTCGCGGATAACCGCTTTTAGACGTTCCTCGAACTCGCCCCGGTATTTGGCGCCGGCGATCAGCGCCCCCATGTCCAGGGCTACGACCCGCTTGTCCTTGAGCGTCTCGGGTACGTCGCCTTCCAGTATCCGCTGAGCGAGGCCTTCGACGATCGCCGTCTTGCCCACACCCGGATCGCCGATAAGAACTGGATTGTTCTTGGTCCGCCGTGCCAGAACCTGCATGCATCGGCGGATTTCCTCGTCACGCCCGATGACCGGGTCGAGCTTGCCCTGACGTGCCATGGCCACCAAGTCACGACCGTAACGCTCCAACGCCTGATAGGTGTCTTCCGGGTTTTGAGACGTGACCGTGGCACTGCCGCGTAGCTCCTTGAGTGCGGCCAGAATGGCGTCCTTGGTTACTCCGCTTACCGTGAGAATCTCCTTGGCCTCGCTCTTGATATCACAGAGTGCTATCAGGAGGTGCTCGGTGGAGACGTACTGATCCTTCATCCGGTCGGCTTGCTTCTGCGCAGCCTGCAGTACGTCATGGAGCGATCGGGCGGCCGTGAGCGATCCGCCCGACACCTTCGGCAGACGCCCCAGCTCGGACTCGAGGATCGACCTGATCTGCCCGACATGGGCCCCGGCCTTCTCCAACAACGGAACGACGATCCCGCCGTTGTCGCCACCGTTGCCCCCACCAGCCGGCGACACCAGAGCTGCCAGCAGGTGCGCTGGGGACAACTCGCCGTGCCCGATGGAGACTGCATGCTGTTCGGCGGCCTGCATGGCCTCGGCCGCCTTGATGGTTAAACGGTCCATCATCATGTGTGTACCCCTTCACGGCGGGATCGCATAATCCCGCCTGCCGAGACACCGGATAGCACACTGTGTACCAGGAGCGTCAAAAGCGTAACCACCGTAATGACAATAGGTTACACAACGATTCTGCCCGTGAAATGCCACATCGTCGCTGCCGCTGCCAGAATGGCAGAGCAACGGCCCACGTTATCGGTGCGATACCCGTCTGGCGTTACGCTCAATAAAATATGGCCAGGGGTCAGCACATACATCCCCCGGCCAAGATGGGCTTGGTTTCTCTAAAAAACACGGGTTCGACACACGTTTGAACGGCCCTCAAAGGCCGATCGAACCTGCTATGTCACGAGCCACGCGGTCGCCCACGTGGGCTATCGTCCAATTGCTGACACCCTTGGGCCTGATCGATTCCTCAGCATTGCCGACAGCTTGTCGATCACCCGTGAGGACAAATCCGAGGGCAAGGATCGGGGTATGGAGCGTCAGAGCGGCGAGTGGTAGGTTGGCATGTGGCAGGTACCCTCCGGACTGACCTGGAGGAATGCAACTCTGCCCACGAGCATAGCTAACGGAGGCCTGGTATGGACGGCACTGCCGTCGTCGTGACAGACGGTCATCTGGCCGACATTTATGGGAAAACCGCCCACGGGCTGATCCGCGGTTCCGAGCGTTTCAAGGTTGTGGCGGTGATCGATGCTCGACACGCCGGCCGTGATGCCGGTGAAGTCCTTGACGGCCGATCTCGGGGTATTCCGGTTTTCGCTTCTCTGGCAGATATGTTCGCTACGATCGAGAGGAAGCCCGAGTTTTGCATCATCGGCTGCGCCACGCACGGCGGAGTGATCCCACCGGTGCTTCGCGTTATTCTGGAAGATGCCGTCAAGGCGGGCTTGTCGATCGTCAACGGGCTGCATGAGTTTCTGAGTGACGATCCCGCGCTTGCGGCGCTGGCGGATCAAGCTGGTGTATCCATCGTTGACGTGCGCAAACCTCGCAAACCACTGCACTTCTGGACGGGAGAGATTCTATCGGTTGAAGCGCCGCGCATCGCCGTATTGGGCACTGATTGTGCGGTGGGCAAGCGCACAACCATGCAGCTTTTGAGGGAAGCGTGCCTTAGCCTTGGCATTAAGGCTGAGATGATCTACACCGGGCAGACCGGTTGGATGCAGGGAATGCCGCACGGGTTTATCTTCGATGCGATTCCCAACGATTTTGTGGGCGGCGAACTCGAGCATGCGATCGTATCAGCCAATCGGGAGTGCTCGCCGGATGTGATATTTCTGGAAGGCCAATCTGCGCTGCGGAGCCCCTCGGGACCGTGCGGCTCGGAATTCATCCTCTCCGGCGGAGCCCACGGCGTTGTGCTGCAACACGCGCCGGGGCGCCGCTGTTTCTCGGGTTTTGAGAACCTGGACTGTAGAATTCCTCCCGTATCTGAGGATATCGAATTGATCCGATTGCTTGGGGCCCGAACTTTGGCTCTTACGCTTAATGACGACGGCCTGGCACCGAATGAGCTTCGCGCGGAGCGCGACCGTCTTTGCAAGACTCTCGGCCTGCCGGTGGTGATCCCATTGAAGGAGGGCGTGGAAGCTTTGATCCCGGTGATCAAACAGTATATCGATGAGGAGACTGCCGCATGAAGGTTACGTCAACTGACGCTTGGGTCGAATCATTCGAGCTTACCCGTCCTTATACGATCGCCTATAAGACGTTCGACTCGGTTCAGAACGTTATTGTGAAAATCCAAACTGACCGCGGCATGATCGGTGTGGGCGCGGCGGCTCCGGTAGCTGATGTCACCGGAGAGACATTCCAGACCTGTAAACGCTGCCTGATTGACGGGCAACTCGACTGGCTGATTGGCAAAGATATTCGGGAACTGCCCGCCCTCTGTCGTGAGAATCGCAGGCGGAATGCGGCGACACCTGCAGCGGGCGCCGCGGTAGACATGGCCCTTCACGATTTGTCGGCCCAAGGATTAGGTGTTTCTCTTGTGGACATGCTGGGTCGAGTGCACCAGACACTGCCGACGTCCATCACCATCGGCATCAAGTCACTACCTGAGACTCTAGCGGAAGCGGAAGAGTACCTTGGCCGGGGATTCAGAATTCTCAAGGTGAAACTAGGCCAGTCTTTGGAGGAGGACTTAGAACGGTTGCATAAGCTGCGGGAGAAGGTTGGGAAAGAAATAAGGATTCGGGTCGATCCTAATCAGGGTTACTCTCGACAAGAGGTATCCGAATTTGTCGAGGCGACTCAGCATGTGGATATAGAACTTCTCGAGCAGCCAATGAAGGCGGAAGATGTGCAGGGCATGAGAAACCTGCCGGAGAAGGTGAGACGGTTGTTGGTTGCGGATGAGAGTCTCCTTACCGACCGCGACGCTTTATCGCTTGTCTCACCTCCAAAGGCCTGCGGCGTCTTCAACATCAAACTGATGAAGTGTGGTGGTATCCACTCTGCCCTACGCATTGCGACGGTGGCCGAGCTCGCTGATGTGGAGCTCATGTGGGGCTGTATGGACGAGAGCCGGATTAGCATTGCTGCCGCCCTTCACGCAGCACTTTCGTGTCCGGCGACGCGCTATCTGGATCTTGATGGGAGCTTCGATCTGGGGCGGGATGTCGTTGAGGGCGGCTTTATTCTGGAAGACGGGTTCATGCGTCCCACTGAGCAATCCGGTTTAGGTGTCCATCTTCAGGAATAAGCGCGATGCAACAGTCTAATAGCGACTAATCTTATTCTGTCGAGCAGGGCACGTCGGGCTAAGCTCGACGTTATTGGCTGCCCCGCCGTCTTGCCGTAGTAGAAAGGGCCCCATCACCGTCACGAAGAGGGCAGCGTCCGTGTTTTTCGTAGATGATCATGTGCTCGATCGGGCTTGCGGAGTTGGATCTAAACGGCAAGAGAACTCGGCTGGTGTCCGGCGGCGGCCGCGAGGATCAGCCCGGCAGTACACCCATGCCCGTCGGCGTGGCCATCACCTCAAAGTTGCCGGACCGCCTGGGTTCCTTAGTCCCCGCCAACTTTCAGCCCGCCTACTTCCTGTTCGTCACAAACACCATCGGCACCAAACGAATCAGCCTCTTCGCCCTGGGTTCCGCGCCATAGTCACCGATGAGGCCGTCGAAGTCCTTTCCGAGGTCCAATCGGGCGAACCAAGGGCAGGGAAACGTCCCACGAAACCCTGAGCGAGAAAAACGAAAAAACGCGACTAGCTCTGTGTCTAGAAATTCATCCTGACACCTTTTCTCCTCCCGCCTCACGAGGAGTTAGAACCTGTCGCAATCCTATTGATCTTTGAGTAGATAAATAAACACTTCATAGTCTGAGTCCGGCATGGTGGAAGAACGAGCGCAACATCTGCTGGTCTGTGCTGATCTGATCGAGGGAGGCGATGACCTCATCGGCGAGC